>NZ_JAPZUB010000017.1 GCF_027533505.1 Flavobacterium sp.
GTGTTCAGTGTTCAGTGTTCAGTGTTCAGTGTTCAGTGTTCAGTGTTCAGTGTTCAGTGTTCAGTGTTCAGTGTTCAGTGTTCAGTGTTCAGTGTTCAGTGTTCAGTGTTCAGTGTTCAGTGTTCAGTGTTCAGTGAAAAATTTTACTAAGGTAGTTTTTTCGCTCCGAACTTTTCCGGGTGGATGATCATGTAGCCAATCAATTTCCCAATTTCATTGCTTTTAGCAACTAACAAAGTAAATGTTTTTTGATCAATGTAATCGCATGCTAGGGCAAATTCAAACCAACATTGTGTCTCGGTATTTTCGGTATCTGCATCCGAAAGTTTACTGATAAAATGTTTTGGATAACCTCTTTTTCGATAGGCTTCGGCGATATTTGAACAGGTACTTCGCGAACTTCGTCTTATTTGGTCCGTTAACGAATACATTACTTCTTTCGGGAATGAACGTGTTACTTCAAAAATTTCCATAGCGAGTTCAAACCCTTTCTGATAAGCTAATAAATCTTGAAATCTGTGCATATATACTATTTTTAGGCGTTAATAATAAAAAAGAAATAGTTGTTAAATCATATTAGAAAAGTACGTAATAAAACTTCTAAGCGCACACTGCAAACGGAACACCGTATACTGTATACTGTATACTGTTTACTGCATACTGCATACTGTTTACTGTTTACTGTTTACTGTTTACTGCAAACTGCAATCAAGACTTATTTTTCTTTCTAATATTCTTATAAAATTTGAAGCCGAGCATAATGAGTATTGAGAATCCAATAATCCCCACCACTCCGTAAATCCAGTCGATGGCATTTTTTAAGATGACTAAAAACACAACGGCAAAAAGGATAATGGTAGCGCCTTCGTTCCATAAACGCATAAAGTTGGAAGAATAGCGGGTGTCATCGTTTTGCAACTGCTTGTAAATTTGATGGCATTTGAAATGATACGCCAAAAGAAGCACAACAAATCCCAGTTTCACTTGCATCCAAGGCATGTACAACCACTCTGGATTCAAATGAAGTAAGGTTAGGGCAAATAACGTCGCCAACACCGCACTCGGCCAAGTGATGATATACCACAAGCGATAGGTCATGATTTTGTATTGCGCCCCCAAGATTTCTTTTTCGGGAGAAGGTTTGCTTTGCGCTTCAATTTGGTACACAAATAACCGGACAATGTAAAAGAGTCCGGCGAACCACGTAATCACAAAAATCAAGTGCAAGGCTTTGATGTTGTTGTAGAGATCCATTTTTTATGGTTTCAAGTTTCAAGTTTATTTCGCTTCGCTACATCAGTCGGCTGAAGCCTCGTGTCAGGTTTCAGGTTATTTAACTTGAAATCTGAAAATCGACACCTTTATTATTTACTCCAATCCTTAACCCAATTGGCCACCACTTGACACCATTCGTCTTCATCGTTTAAACAAGGAACGGCAAAAAATTCCTCCCCACCGTTTTCGATAAATTCTTCGTTGGCACGCATGGCGATTTCCTCCAAAGTTTCCAAACAATCCGAGACAAATGCTGGGGTAACTACGGCCAATTTTTTGATCCCTTTCTTCGGCATTTTATTGATTTCGACATCGGTGTAAGGCGTTAACCATTTGTCACCGGCCAAACGCGATTGGAAGGTTTGGCTGTATTTTCCTTCAGGAATTCCCAACAACTCTACTACTTGTCGCGTCGTTTCATAGCATTGGTGACGGTAGCAAAATTCATGTGCCGGAGACGCCGTGACACAGCATTTGTTGTCAATAGTACAATGCGATTTGGTCACATCGGTTTTGCGAATATGACGTTTCGGGATGCCGTGGTACGAGAACAATAAATGGTCGTATTCAAAGCCTTCCAAATGGTTTTTGATCGAATGGGCCAAGGCTTGGATGAAATCGGGTTTGTTGTAAAAGGCAGGCACTTTAGTAATCGTCATTTCGGGGAAATGTTTTTGTTGCAGTTCGTCCGCCAAGGCCCAAATAGTGGTTGTAGAAGCCATCGCATATTGTGGATACAACGCTAATAACATCACATCCGTTACGCCTTTGTCTTTCAATTCTTGCAACCCTTTTTGAATCGTCATGGTACCATAACGCATCGCCAAGGCTACGGGTACGTCAACTAATTTTTCTACTTTTTGGTGCATTTTTTTGGAAATCACAATCAGAGGTGAACCTTCATCGGTCCAAATTTGACTGTAGGCCTCTGCCGATTTTTTGGGACGGGTTTGTAAAATGATGCCGCGTACCAACAAAGCTCTTAATAAATAAGGAACGTCAATAACGTATTTATCCATTAAAAATTCATCCAAATACGGCTTCACATCTTTTGGGGTTGGACTTTCAGGCGAACCAAGATTGACTAATAATACTCCTTTCATTTGTAGCAATTTATTTTTATAAAACTTCTTTTTTGAATTTGTGCTTTAGGGATTCACTTGTAAACTCATCAAGTATTTTTTGGGCGTGGTGCCAAATTTCTTCTTAAACGCCGCTATAAAATGACTTCCCGTACTGTATCCCACTTTGAGGCCTACTTCATTGACATTATACGAACCGCTATCCAATAGTTTTCGGGCATAATCCATTTTGTAATCAAACAAAAAGCCGTAGACCGTGTCGCCGTAGATTTGTTTGAACCCCATTTTTAATTTTTTCAAATTCAAACCCACTTGATCGGCCAATTCCTGCAAACCGGGCGGTTCGGCCATGTTAGCAATTACGAGTTCTTTGGCCTTGCGGATTTTTAATACATTCTCTTCATCAATCAAAAACGGACACTGTTCGGCATTCGGGTCTTCCGAGCGGTTAAAGTACAAACTTAGTAATTCATATCCCTTTCCTTTGTAATAGAGATTTTTGATGGAAGGATTGAGATTGTAATGAAAAAGTTGACTCAACACGATGGCCATCGAAGGACTAATGTTGTGTTCTTTATAATATTTCTTATCGATGTTTTCCTCACTCAGAAACGGAATATTTTCAGTGTCGGAAGAAAATAATTTGTGTAGCTTTTTGATCGAAATCAAAATCGAAATCAACCACGTATTGGGGGAAACTTCCAATTGAATCGGCAATTCTTTTTGGGGATTATAAAAAAGTAATGATTTTTCCTCCTTTAGCTCCAACGCATAATTCCCATCGTTGAAAACGAATTTGGCTTTCCCCTTTAACCCAAAATGGAACTGTATAAGTCCTTGCGACACGGCGCGTTTTACAGGATAATTCTCCGTTCCATCATTTTGAAAACGAATCAACAAAAAGTCTTCTTCAATTTTTATTTCTTCTAAAGAACCCATAGCGATATTTTTTCGTATATGATACCCAACGGAAGGCAATCTTATTATTTAGAATGAATCTACATAATGTCGTTGTCAAGCCCCGTGATTGGTACAAATTTAAAATAAATAACGGAAAAAGTTCGAATCGTGTTAGAAATTACATCAAGCGACATAAAAAGTCCTTAGAGCGTTATTTTTTAAATTTGGTAACCCCGTAACTTTGTTGAACTTTTAGGAAAGAGCCCCTACATGGAAAACGGAATTAAGATTAAACATTCCTCCTTTTATGCAATTGGATTGAGCTACAAGAAAGCCGATGCTGAGACGCGTGGTCGTTTTAGTTTGGATGCGGTGGCTCAAGCGAAGCTATTACAACAAGCACAAGAAGAAAATATAGAGTCGTTAATTGTAACGTCTACTTGCAATCGAACGGAGATTTATGGTTTTGCCCAACATCCTTTTCAACTGATCAAATTGTTGTGTGAGAATAGCCGCGGAACGGTCGAAGAGTTTCAAAAAGTAGCCTACGTATATAAAGGGGCTGATGCCATTAACCACATGTTCCGCGTGGGAACCGGATTGGATAGCCAAATTTTAGGCGACTTCGAAATTATCAGTCAGTTGAAAATTGCTTTTGCACAAAGTAAGGAAGAACAATTGGTGAATGCTTTTTTGGAGCGTTTGGTCAATTCCGTAATTCAAGCCAGTAAAAAAATAAAAACGGAAACTGAAATTTCTACCGGTGCTACTTCCGTTTCTTTTGCGGCAGTGCACTATATTTTCAAAAATGTAGAAGATATTTCAAATAAAAACATCTTGCTTTTTGGAACGGGTAAAATCGGGCGAAATACCTGTGAAAATTTGGTGAAACACACCAAACACAGTCATATCACTTTAATTAATCGTACCAAAGATAAAGCCGAACGCTTAGCGCGTAAATTGAATGTTATCGTCAAAGATTACGCCGATTTGCAATTGGAAATTCAAAATGCCGATGTATTGGTCGTGGCAACAGGCGCTCAAAATCCAACAGTGGACAAAGCGATTTTGAATCTAAAAAAGCCGTTGACGATTTTGGATTTATCCATTCCCAAAAATGTACATGAAAATGTGATGGAAATTCCCGGGGTAACTTTGGTACACATGGATCAATTAGCACAAATCACCGACGAGACTCTAGAAAACCGCAAACAACATATTCCGGCGGCTGAAGCAATTATAGAAGAAATTAAAGAGGAGTTTATCGCGTGGACCAAACAACGTAAATTCGCGCCAACCATTCATGCTTTGAAAGCTAAGTTGAATGCGATTAAGGAAGGCGAATTGAATGTGCAACGCAAAAAAATGTCCAATTTCGACGAAGAACAAGCGGAAATTATAACCGCTCGCATCATACAAAAAATTACCAACCATTTTGCCAATCATCTTAAAGATGAAAACACACCCGTCGATGAAAGTATCGAGTGGATCGAAAAAGTGTTCCAATTGGCATCCTCTGAAAAATAAGATGAGTAAAACCCTACGCATCGGAACCCGAGACAGCGAACTCGCTCTTTGGCAAGCCAAAACGGTAGAAAAACAGCTGAACGATTTGGGTTACCGCACCGAAATCATTGCTGTGAAATCCCAAGGCGACTTGGTGTTGGATAAACCGCTCTATGAACTCGGAATCACCGGAATTTTTACCAAAACATTAGACATCGCCATGATCAAAGGCGAAGTGGATATTGCTGTGCATTCCATGAAAGATGTCCCTACCGCTTTACCACAAGGAATCGTGCAAGCCGCGGTTTTGCCACGTGCCAATGTGTTGGATATTTTGGTGCATAAAGGTTCAACGGAATTCCTTGAGACTCCCGCAACTATTGCCACAGGAAGTTTACGCCGTCAAGCACAATGGTTGCATCGGTATCCGCAACATACGGTTGTCGATTTACGGGGTAATGTCAATACGCGCCTGCAAAAATTACACGACAACGCTTGGAGTGGAGCCGTTTTTGCCGCCGCTGGATTGGAACGCATCAACTTGAAACCACAAACCTATTTGGCTTTGGATTGGATGATTCCAGCGCCAGCACAGGGAGCAATGGTAGTGGTCGCCATGGAAAATGATAGCCACGCCCTTGAAGCTTTAGCCCAATTGAATGATATAGAAACCGAAGTGTGTACCGCCATCGAACGTCAATTTTTACGAACGCTGGAAGGAGGTTGTACCGCACCAATCGGAGCTTTAGCAAAATACGATGAAGCCAACGACGAAATCCAGTTTCATGGTGTTTTATTGTCGATTGACGGTCAAGAAAAATTGGAAATTCAACGCAATTTCCCCATTAATGAATGGAAAAAATTGGGATTCCATTGTGCCAAAGAAATTCTAGATAATGGAGGGGCTGCCCTAATGGAACGCATTAAAACCCAATTGAAGAAATAAAAAGAATATACGTTCTTACAGCAAATGAAAACCCTCCTGTCTACCAAAATCCTGACTTCAAACCAACGCCAATTGTTGGTAGATGCTGGATTTGAAGTGATAGAAAAGGAGATGATTGTGATACAACCGGTGTCCATTCCCACTTTTGAACCCCAACAAAAGCTGCTGTTTACCAGCCAGCAAGCGGTAAAAAGTGTCGTGGAGCAACAGCTTGTCCTTCAACCGGAAAAACATAGTGTTTTTTGTGTAGGTGAAAAAACACGAAAAGCATTGGAAGACTCCGGATTTATAGTGCGTGCCTCGTTTGAAACGGCAGCAGCTTTAGCGACTTACCTGCTGGAATCGGAGGCCACTGATTTCGATTTCTTTTGTGGAAATCGCCGTTTGGATACGCTGCCCACCATGTTAATCGCTAATGGGAAAAATGTACGTGAAATCGTAGTGTATACCACGGTAAATCAATCCGAAAAAATAGAAACACCCCTACACGGCATCCTGTTTTTCAGTCCGTCGGGTGTGGAGAGTTTTTTAGAAAAAAATACGCTGGAGGACCTTCCTTGTTTTTGCATCGGCCCTACAACAGCTGCCGCATTACACGGGATCACTCAAAATGTTTACAAAGCGTCAATTCCCACTGTGGAGGCTACGCTACAACTCAGTATAGACTATTTTAAACGCTGAAAACATATTCGGCTAAACGATAAATTATGATTAAAAACGACCTTTTCTTACGTGCATTAAACAATGAAAAAGTAGAACGTCCACCCGTGTGGATGATGCGTCAAGCTGGACGCTATTTACCGGAATTCCGTGCACTTCGCGATAAATATGATTTTTTTACCCGTTGCGAAACGCCCGAATTGGCGGCAGAAATCACGGTACAACCTATTCGTATTGTTCAACCCGATGCCGCGATTTTGTTCTCGGATATTTTGGTTGTGCCACGCGCTATGGGTATTCATGTCGAATTAAAAGACAATTTAGGACCAATTATTCCGAATCCTATCCGCACAATGGAGCAAGTCGACCAAGTTTTTGTGCCGAATATTCAGGAAACCTTAGGCTATGTTATGGATGCCGTGAAATTGACAAAAGAGATGTTGAATGATGAGGTACCGTTAATCGGTTTCGCCGGTTCACCTTGGACAATTTTCTGTTATGCCGTAGAAGGAAAAGGATCGAAAAGTTTTGATACAGCCAAAGGATTTTGTTTCTCCAATCCCGTGGCCACACATACGTTATTACAGAAAATCACCGACACTACCATTTTATACTTAAAAGAAAAGGTAAAAGCAGGCGTCAATGCCGTACAAATTTTTGATTCATGGGGGGGCATGTTGTCGCCTACCGATTATCAAGAATTTTCATGGAAATATAGCAACCAAATTGTAGAGGCTTTAGCCGATGACACTAAAGTAATCGTGTTCGGAAAAGGGTGCTGGTTCGCCTTAGGAGAAATGGCCAAATCCAAAGCTTCGGCTTTAGGAGTAGATTGGACCTGCTCTGCACGAAATGCTCGTTATTTAACCGGTGGACATATTACCCTTCAAGGAAATTTTGATCCAAGCCGTTTGTTGTCGCCCATCCCGACTATTAAGAAAATGGTTCATGAAATGATTGACGAATTTGGCAAAGACAACTATATCGTAAATCTAGGTCACGGCATTCTACCCAATATTCCAGTTGATCACGCCAAAGCCTTTATTGAAGCGGTAAAGGAGTATAATCAGTAGGCAGTGGGCAGTAATCAGTGTACAGTAGGCAGTGAACAGTAGGCAGTGAACAGTAATCAGTGTACAGTAGGCAGTGTACAGTAGGCAGTGAACAGTATCAGCATACTGCGACTGAAAACTAAATTTTATGAAAGAACAATTTCTATCCTATATCCATACCCTTCAAGACCAGATTTGTTCCGGTCTCGAGGCCATTGATGGTGTAGCAAAATTCCGTGAAGATCTATGGGATCGACCCGAAGGCGGTGGTGGTCGAACGCGCGTTATTGAAAACGGCCCCGTTTTTGAAAAAGGCGGTGTGAATATTTCGGCGGTTCATGGCAAATTGCCCGAATCGATACAGCAAATGTTTAAAGTAGGAGAAGCCGATTTCTTTGCGTGTGGATTGAGTTTGGTTATACATCCCAAAAATCCCATGGTACCTACGGTACATGCCAATTGGCGCTATTTTGAAATGTATGATGACCAAGGTGAAGTGATGCAAAGTTGGTTTGGCGGCGGACAGGATTTAACGCCGTATTATTTGTTTGACGAAGATGCAATCCATTTTCACCAAACCTGTAAAAACGCATGTGACGCCCACGATAGTTCCTTTTATCCCAAATATAAAAAACAATGTGATGCCTATTTTTGGAATGCCCATCGCAAAGAAGCACGGGGTGTGGGCGGCTTGTTTTTTGATTATTTAAAAGCCGACGAACAGTACTCCATGAACGATTGGTATGGTTTTGTGACCGAAGTTGGAAACAGCTTTTTACAAGCGTATGGTCCTATCGTCGAACGTAGAAAAGATCTACCCTATACGGAGGCGCAACGCACTTGGCAGGAAATTCGCCGCGGCCGTTATGTCGAATTCAATTTGGTTCACGATAAAGGCACGTTATTCGGACTCAAAACCAACGGGCGTATCGAATCCATCTTGATGAGTTTACCGCCACATGTGCAATGGGTGTATGATCATCATCCGGAGGCAGGTAGCGAGGAAGCGCGATTGCTTGATGTGTTGGAAAAACCTGTGGATTGGGTGGTTAGCGATTAGCTTTCAGCCATCAGCAATTAGTTCTTATTATTTTTTAATGTTAAGTTAGTTATAGTAATGAAAGATTTCAGAACATTGACAGTATGGGAAAAGTCACACCAATTGACATTAGCTATTTATCATGTTTTAAATCATTACCCAAAGGAAGAGCTTTTTGGATTAACAAGTCAAATGAAAAGATCTTCCAGTTCTATTCCAACGAATATCGCTGAAGGATGTGGCCGTAATACCGATAAAGATTTTGCCCGATTTTTAATTATGGCTTTTGGCTCCGCTAATGAATTAGAATATCAAATAATATTGAGCAAAGATTTAGCATTTATCGATAGCCAAACAAGTAATTCACTTTTACTCCAAGTGGAAGAAATCAAAAAAATGTTGAATGCTTTAATAAATAAATTATCAAAATAAAAAGGGTTGTCACTTTATGCTAATTGCTGAAAGCTAATAGCCAATAGCTAACCGCTAAATACTAAAAAATTATGTTTCCATTACAAAGAGGAAGAAGATTACGTGTGAACGAGAGCATTCGTTCTTTAGTTCGCGAAACGACATTAAGTCCGGCCGATTTTATGTTCCCCATGTTCATTGCCGAAGGAGAAAACTATCGTTCGGAAATTCCATCCATGCCGGGAATTTTTCGCCGTTCGTTAGATTTAACGGTAGAAGAAGTCAAAGAATTATTTGCTTTAGGTATTCGTGCGGTTAATATTTATGTGAAAGTCGATGAAAGTTTGAAAGACAACACCGGCAAAGAAGCCTGGAATTCTGAGGGGTTGATGCAGCGATCCATTCGTGCCATCAAAGCCGCTTGTCCCGAAATGATTGTGATGCCTGATGTGGCCTTGGATCCCTATTCCATTTATGGTCATGATGGCATTATTAAAAACGGCGATATTGCCAACGATGAAACCAATGAAGCCTTGGTAAAAATGGCCGTTTCGCATGCCGAAGCCGGAGCTGATTTTGTGGCACCCAGCGACATGATGGACGGACGTGTGTTGCGCCTACGTCAAGGATTGGACGCAGCAGGATTTCATCATGTGGGGATCATGAGTTATTCCGCTAAATATGCTTCAGCGTTTTACGGTCCCTTCCGTGACGCCCTAGACAGCGCCCCAAAAGAAGCGGATGTGGTGGTTCCTAAAGATAAAAAAACCTACCAAATGGATTATGCCAACCGTATTGAAGCGGTAAAAGAAGCCCTTTGGGATGTGGAAGAAGGCGCCGATATGGTGATGGTCAAACCCGGAATTGCCTATTTGGATATCGTGCGTGAAGTAAAAAATGCGGTGAATGTTCCTGTGACTGTTTTCCACGTTTCTGGGGAATATGCCATGATTAAAGCGGCAGCCGAACGCGGTTGGTTGGATCACGATAAGATTATGATGGAGCAGTTGATGTGTATCAAAAGAGCAGGTGCGAGTTTGATTTCGACTTATTTTGCCAAGGAGGCCGCGCTATTGTTGCGTCAGCAATAGTCAATTCATTATTCTTGAAATTACAAAAATGAATAAGTATACCTGTGTAAAAAATATAGCCATGAAAAAAGCACAAATGTTTTGCATGCTAACGCTTGCTTGTATCGCGGTATCCTGTGGCGGTGACCCAAAGAAAACCGACAATAGTGCCCCTGAAGTCAATCCAGAAACCACGATGGAAAAAACCAAAACAAAGGCTGATTTTCCTCTAGCAGAACAGGGTAAAACATTATTTGAAGGCGAAGGAACCTGTGTGGCATGCCATAAACTAGACACCAAAGTGGTAGGACCCAGCATACAGGAAATTGTAGCCATATATAAAGCTAAAAATGCCAGTATTGCTGCTTTTTTAAATGAAGAATCCGAGCCTATTGTTGATCCGTCACAGTACAGCATCATGAAAGCGAATTTTGCCATAACCAAAAACATGAAGCCCGAACAACGGTTGGCGTTGGAGCAATACATGATGGGTTTGGCACAGTAAAATAAGGCAACAAGTGTAACAAAATGCAAGAATTCGCACCTTATTTTTTTCGTATTTTGTGCCCATGAGCGCAATCGAAACCGTTACCATAGCCACTCCATTAGGATTTGCTAAAATTTCAGGGAATTCCGAAGGCCTTCAGTCGATTTGTATTGCCGATGAAGGCGAAGCGACTGCTGAAATCCCAACAACACTTTTGGATGTAGTGCAACAACTTAGAGAATATTTTGAAGGAACACGAACCGAATTTCAATTAAAACTCAATCCGTCAGGCACAGCGTTTCAGCAAAAAGTTTGGGGCGCCTTACTTCAAATTCCCTATGGAAAAACACTTTCCTACCAACAATTAACCCAGCAGTTGGGCGATCCCAAAGCAATTCGGGCTGTAGCAGCAGCCAACGGGAAAAATCCGCTTTGGATAATTATACCGTGTCATCGCGTGATTGGCACCAATGGCGCTTTGACGGGATATGCTGGAGGTTTATGGCGAAAGAAATGGCTGCTGACTCACGAGCAAGGGGAATCGCAACAACGGTTGTTTTAAAAATGCAAAAAATAACGTACCTTCGGCTAAAATTTATAAGCCATGTTAGATAAAATTAAATTAGAACACATCTTGTTTCTCGACATTGAAACAGTTCCCCAAGAAGAATTTTTCACCCAAATGGATCCTGAAATGCAAGCGCTTTGGGAGCAAAAAACGCAGTACCTGCGCAAGGACGAATTTTCCCCTGAAGCGTTTTATGAGCGGGCAGGTATTTGGGCCGAATTTGGAAAAATCGTGTGTATTTCTGTTGGGTTTTTTCAAATCAAAGGCGACATTCGGAATTTTCGAGTGACTTCTTTTTTTGGAGAAGAAAAAGAATTACTCCAAGCCTTTAATAACCTGCTGAACAACCATTTTAATGGACCGCAGTATGTGTTATGTGGGCACAATAGCAAAGAGTTTGACATTCCTTTTATTGCGCGAAGGATGATCATCAATGGTGTTTCTCTTTCTAGTAAATTGAATTTATTTGGAAAAAAACCTTGGGAAATTCCCCATTTGGACACGATGGAATTATGGAAGTTTGGCGATTATAAGCATTATACTTCGTTAAAATTATTATCCAAAATTTTAGGCATTCCCACGTCCAAAGACGATATCGATGGAAGTCAGGTGGGCGAAGTATTTTATAAGGAAAAAGACATCGATCGCATCGTTACCTATTGCGAAAAAGATGTAGTCGCGGTGGCTCAAGTCGTACTTCGTTTCCGCAATGAAAATTTACTCATTCCAGAAGAAATTTTACATGTATAAAAAAGAAGCCGTCTCACAACTTGAGACGGTTTTTTTTTACGTTTTTTCTTGCATAAAAGAGTTGCAATTTGTATATTTATATCTGATTTACAGATGATTAGACATGAATTTCAAACACTACAATCAACGTCAAACCACA
>NZ_JAPZUB010000049.1 GCF_027533505.1 Flavobacterium sp.
ACAATCTAAAGCTCCGATTTAACCAAATTAAAGAACTAATTATTTTTTGGTTACAATTATTGTTCAACTTTTTCACTAAAAATAAAACCACTATTTTAATCGAAATTTAAAATAGTGGCTTTTTAAGGAATGACTATTTAAGCATTTGCCCGTCTCTCTGGCTGCTTAAAAATGAATACAGTTGCGTTGATTCCTTTTGTTTTCGGGGGCTTACAACATATTTTTGCCAATTTTATTTCTTAATAAATTGTCGTTTAAAATCGGTTGATTACTTCCTGAAAAATAATTACTTAGATTATTTTGATTGATGGATTCTAATCTATATATTTGCACGCTCAAAAAAATGGCTACTTGCCATTGCTAAACAATGTTTAATTAATTAATAATTTTTATGTCTGGGTTAATTGGAAGAAAAATCGGCATGACCAGCATCTTTGACGAGAACGGGAAAAACATCCCCTGTACCGTGATTGAAGCAGGTCCATGTGTCGTTACCCAAGTCAGAACCAAAGAGGTTGACGGGTATGAAGCGTTGCAACTTGGTTTCGATGACAAAACAGAAAAACACGCCACTAAAGCGGCCGTAGGTCACTTTAAAAAAGCGGGGACATCTGCTAAGAAAAAAGTCGTTGAATTCCAAGGTTTTGAAACGGAGTATAAACTTGGTGATAACATCACAGTTGACGTTTTCAGCGAAGGCGAATTTGTCGATGTACAAGGTGTGTCAAAAGGAAAAGGTTTCCAAGGGGTTGTAAAACGTCACGGATTTGGTGGGGTTGGACAATCTACACACGGTCAGCACAACCGTTTGCGTGCACCGGGGTCTGTGGGTGCTTCATCGTATCCTTCTCGTGTATTCAAAGGAATGCGTATGGCCGGAAGAATGGGAGGTCAAAATGTTAAAGTACAAAATCTTAGAGTTTTGAAAGTCGTAGCTGACAAAAACCTATTGGTGGTTAAAGGTGCGGTTCCTGGACATAAAAACTCGTATGTAATCATTCAGAAGTAATGGAAGTAAAAGTTTTAGATAGTAACGGAAAAGATACAGGCAGAAAAGTAGAACTTTCTGATGCTGTATTTGGCATCGAGCCAAACAACCATGCGGTATATCTTGATGTTAAGCAATACCTTGCTAACCAAAGACAAGGAACACACAAAGCGAAAGAGCGCAATGAAGTGGCTGGTAGTACACGCAAGATAAAAAAACAAAAAGGAACAGGTACAGCGCGTGCAGGTAGTGTTAAGTCTCCTGTATTCGTAGGTGGAGGTACAATTTTCGGTCCTCGTCCACGTAGCTATTCTTTCAAATTGAACAAAGGCTTGAAGCGTTTAGCGCGTAAATCAGCTTTGTCTATGAAAGCGAAAGAGTCTAATTTGATTGTTGTGGAAGATTTCACTTTTGAAACACCAAGCACCAAAAAATTCCTTAGTGTATTGAATGCTTTAGGGTTAGAGAACAAAAAATCATTGTTCGTGTTGGGTGATACAAATAATAATGTATATTTGTCGTCACGCAATTTACAAGCCTCTAAGGTTGTAACTTCTTCAGAATTAAGCGCTTACGGCATATTACATGCAAATAATTTAGTGCTAACAGAGAGTTCTGTAGCGGGAATTGTAGAAAATTTAAGTAAATAACAGAGCCATGAGTATCATCATTAAACCTATCATTACCGAAAAAGTGACCAAAGACGGGGAGCTTTTTAATCGTTTTGGTTTCGTTGTAGATAAAAAAGCCAACAAAGTACAGATCAAGAAAGCTGTAGAGGCTGCTTATGGCGTTACCGTTGTTGAAGTTAATACGATGAATGTTCGTCCTGATCGCACTACTAAATATACCAAAAGTGGTTTGATTCAAGGAAAAACAAATTCGTACAAAAAAGCCATCGTACAAGTACAGGAAGGTGAAACAATTGATTTTTATCCTAATAACTAAGTAAACAATGTCAGTTAGAAAATTAAAACCTATTACCCCTGGCCAGCGTTTTAGAGTTGTCAATGGTTTTGACGCCATTACAACTGATAAGCCGGAGCGTTCATTAATCGCACCGAAAAAAAGCTCAGGAGGTAGAAATAGTCAAGGAAAAATGACCATGCGTTATACAGGCGGTGGTCACAAGCAACGTTATCGTATTATCGATTTCAAAAGAACTAAGTTTGGTATCCCTGCAACCGTTAAGTCGATTGAGTATGATCCAAACCGAACTGCCTTTATCGCATTATTAGCGTATGCGGATGGAGAAAAAACCTACATCATTGCTCAAAATGGTTTACAAGTAGGTCAGACAGTAGTATCAGGTGAAAATGCTGCGCCTGAAATCGGAAACACTTTACCATTAAGTAAGATTCCTCTTGGAACGGTAATTTCATGTATTGAATTACGTCCAGGTCAGGGAGCTATTATTGCGCGTTCAGCGGGTACTTTTGCCCAATTGATGGCTCGTGATGGTAAATATGCAACGATCAAAATGCCTTCAGGAGAAACTCGTTTAATCTTGTTGACTTGTATGGCTACCATTGGTGCAGTTTCCAACTCTGACCACCAGTTAATTGTATCTGGTAAAGCAGGTAGAAGCAGATGGTTAGGTAGAAGACCAAGAACACGACCAGTAGCGATGAACCCTGTAGATCACCCGATGGGAGGTGGTGAAGGACGTTCTTCTGGAGGTCACCCACGTTCTAGAAAAGGTCTACCAGCTAAAGGATACAGAACACGTTCTTTAGTTAATCCAAGTAACAAGTATATTGTTGAACGCAGAAAGAAATAATTAGATAGACATGGCACGTTCATTAAAGAAAGGACCTTACGTTCACTATAAATTAGAAAAGAAAGTTTTAGAAAACGCTGAAAATGGCAATAAAAATGTGGTTAAGACTTGGTCAAGAGCCTCAATGATTACGCCTGACTTCGTTGGACAAACTATCGCAGTTCACAATGGTCGCCAATTCGTTCCTGTGTATGTTACCGAGAACATGGTGGGTCATAAATTAGGAGAATTTTCACCAACAAGATCCTTTAGAGGTCATGCTGGAGCTAAAAATAAAGGTAAAAAATAAGAAGAAATGGGAGTTCGTAAAAGAAATACAGCAGACGCAAGAAAAGAGGCGAATAAGTCTTTGGCTTTTGCTAAGTTAAATAACTGCCCTACTTCACCTAGAAAAATGCGCTTAGTAGCAGACTTGGTAAGAGGTCAGAAAGTGGAAAGAGCACTTAGTATTCTAAGATTCAGCTCAAAAGAAGCTTCACGCAAATTGGAAAAACTATTGTTATCTGCCATCAATAACTGGGAGCAGAAAAATAGTGAAGGCAATGTGGCAGAAGCAGGCTTATTTGTAAAAGAGATCAAAGTTGATGGGGGTGTAATGTTAAAACGATTACGTCCTGCTCCACAAGGTCGCGCACACAGAATCAGAAAACGTTCCAACCACGTAACTATCGTGTTAGGACAAGTAGATAACACACAAAGTAATTAATAAACAGTATGGGACAAAAGACAAATCCAATTGGAAATCGCCTTGGTATCATCAGAGGATGGGATTCAAACTGGTATGGTGGAAATGATTACGGCGACAAAATCGCTGAAGATTATAAAATCAGAAAGTATATCCATGCGCGTTTATCAAAAGCTAGTGTATCTAAAGTAATTATCGAGCGCACTTTAAAACTTGTAACCGTTACTATCACTACGGCTCGTCCTGGTATCATCATTGGTAAAGGCGGTCAAGAGGTAGACAAGTTGAAAGAGGAGTTAAAGAAAATTACGGACAAAGAGGTTCAAATCAACATCTTTGAAATCAAAAGACCCGAGTTGGATGCTTTCCTAGTAGCTTCTAGTATTGCACGTCAAATCGAAAGTCGTATTTCATACCGAAGAGCTATTAAAATGGCTATCGCGGCTGCCATGCGTATGAATGCGGAAGGAATCAAAGTTATGATTTCTGGTCGATTGAATGGAGCTGAAATGGCACGTTCTGAAAATTTCAAAGAAGGTCGTATTCCTCTATCCACTTTCAGAGCCGATATTGATTACGCTTTGGCTGAAGCACATACTACTTACGGTAGAATGGGTATCAAAGTATGGATCATGAAAGGTGAAGTTTACGGAAAACGCGATTTATCGCCATTAGTAGGCATGGATAAAAAACAAGCTGCTGGTGGTAAAGGGGATGCACCCCGTAATGGGAAATCCGGTAAATCGGGAGGGGCCCGTAAAAGAAAGTAATTTTTTAAATTAAAGAAAAATGTTACAGCCTAAAAGAACAAAATACCGCAAGGTACAGAAAGGTAAAATGAAAGGCGTGTCACAACGTGGACATGTACTTTCCAACGGAATGTTTGGAATTAAATCGTTAGATTCAGCGTTTTTAACATCCCGTCAAATCGAGGCTGCCCGTATCGCTGCTACCCGTTACATGAAGCGTGAAGGACAGTTATGGATTAAGATCTTCCCGGATAAACCAATTACAAAGAAACCCCTTGAAGTACGTATGGGTAAAGGTAAAGGTGCCGTTGAATATTGGGCTGCCGTTGTTAAACCAGGCAGAATCATGTTTGAAGTAGGTGGAGTGCCGCTATCAGTAGCCAAAGAAGCTTTGCGTTTGGCCGCTCAGAAACTTCCCGTTAAAACTAAGTTTGTCGTTGCTAGAGATTTCGAAGCATAATTAGATCACATTATGAAACAATCAGAAATTATCAATCTGTCTACAGCTGAGTTGCAAGCAAAGCTTAGTGAAATGAAAAAGTCTTACGCTGATTTACAAATGGCTCACGCCGTTTCTCCAATCCAAAATCCGCTTCAAATTCGCAGTATGCGTAGAACGGTAGCTCGATTGGCGACTGAATTAAGCAAAAGAGAGTTACAATAATTGTAATATCCGCTGAATGATGGAAAAAAGAAATTTAAGAAAAGAAAGAATTGGTGTGGTTACTAGCAACAAAATGGCAAAATCTATTGTTGTTGCTGAAACTAAAAAAGTAAAGCACCCATTATATGGTAAGTTCGTGTTAAAAACTAAGAAATATGTTGCACACGACGAAAAAAATGACTGTAACATTGGCGATACCGTACGTATCATGGAAACACGTCCGTTGAGTAAAACCAAATGTTGGAGATTAGTTGAAATCATTGAAAGAGCGAAGTAATCATGGTACAACAGGAAAGTAGATTAAAAGTTGCGGACAATACAGGTGCTAAGGAAGTACTAACTATCCGCGTGTTAGGAGGAACGAAACGTCGTTATGCCTCTGTTGGAGATAAAATTGTAGTTTCTATCAAAGATGCCACACCCAACGGAAACGTTAAAAAAGGTGCGGTTTCCACTGCAGTTGTTGTACGTACCAAAAAAGAAGTACGTCGTGCTGATGGTTCTTACATCCGTTTTGATGATAACGCTTGTGTATTGTTGAATGCGGCAGGTGAGATGCGTGGTACGCGTGTTTTTGGTCCGGTTGCTCGAGAGCTTCGTGAGAAGCAATTCATGAAAATTGTATCATTGGCACCTGAAGTGCTTTAATTCGATCAAGAGATGACAAAGATTAAAATTAAATCAGGCGACGTTGTTAAAGTCATTGCTGGTGACCACAAAGGGGCTGAAGGCAAGGTAGTTCGTGTAATCCGTGAGGATAACAAAGCGATCGTGGAAGGAGTCAATATGGTTTCTAAACACACCAAACCAAGCGCTCAAAATCCTCAAGGGGGTATTGTAAAGAAAGAAGCTCCTATTCATATTTCTAACTTAGCTTTAGTAGATCCTAAATCTAAAGAAGCTACCAAAGTTGGATTCAAGTCTGAAGGAGATAAGAAAGTAAGATTTTCAAAAAAATCTAATCAAGTATTGTAGTTATGGCATATATTCCAAGACTAAAACAAGAATATAAGAGTCGTGTTATCACCGCTCTTAAAGAAGAATTCGGTTACAAAAATGTAATGCAAGTGCCTAAACTTGAGAAAATTGTAATTAGCCGAGGTGTAGGTGCTGCGGTATCTGATAAAAAATTAGTAGATTACGCGGTTGATGAGTTGACTAAAATCACCGGTCAAAAAGCGTTAGCGACCATTTCTAAAAAAGACGTTGCTTCCTTTAAATTGCGTAAAGGAATGCCTATTGGTGCTAAAGTAACTTTACGTGGTGAGCGTATGTATGAATTCTTGGATCGTTTGATTACTTCAGCGTTACCTCGTGTACGTGATTTCAGCGGTATCAAAGCAAATGGTTTTGATGGACGTGGAAATTACAACTTAGGGGTTACAGAGCAAATCATTTTTCCTGAAATCGACATCGATAAAGTGAACAAAATTGCCGGTATGGACATTACTTTTGTAACGACTGCCAAAACCGACAAAGAAGCAAAATCATTACTAGCTGAATTAGGTTTACCTTTTAAAAAGAATTAAGTTATGGCTAAAGAATCAATGAAAGCCCGTGAGGTGAAACGCCAAAAAACGGTAGCGAAATATGCTGAAAAGCGCAAAGCGTTATTAGAAGCTGGAGATTACGAAGGGTTACAGAAATTACCTAAAAACGCTTCTCCTGTTCGTTTGCACAACCGTTGTAAATTAACGGGTCGTCCTCGCGGATACATGCGTCAATTCGGTATTTCACGTGTTACTTTCCGTGAAATGGCCAACCAAGGCTTAATTCCTGGGGTGAAAAAAGCGAGCTGGTAAGCAATAAAAAGTTTAATTGGTTAAAGGTTCGCTGGGCATAGTGTTCAGCGAAAACCATAACCGCAAATTCATACATATGTATACAGATCCAATTGCCGATTTTCTTACGAGAATTAGAAATGCAGCAAAAGCCAATCACAAAGTGGTTGAAATTCCTGCTTCTAATATGAAGAAAGAAATCACCAAAATTTTATTTGATCAAGGGTATATCTTAAGCTACAAGTTTGAAGATAATACCGTTCAGGGTACCATCAAAATCGCTCTTAAGTACGATAAGGATACTAAAGAGTCGGTGATTAGAGATATCCAAAGAATTAGTAAACCAGGTTTACGTAAATATGCAGGTGCTACAAAATTACCCCGAATCTTGAACGGTTTGGGTATTGCTATTGTGTCAACTTCCAAAGGATTGATGACCGGTAAGCAAGCGCGCCAGTTGAATGTGGGTGGTGAAGTTATTTGTTACGTATACTAATAAAAAGGGAAACGATGTCAAGAATAGGTAAAAGCCCAATTACGATCCCAGCGGGAGTAGAGGTAACTCTAGGCGAAGGTGTGATTACAGTAAAAGGAAAATTAGGTCAACTTACACAGGAGTTCTCAGACGTAACTGTAAAAGTTGAAGGTGATCAAATCACAGTAGAACGATCATCTGATTATAAAGATCAACGCGCAAAACACGGTTTATACCGCTCTTTAATCAACAACATGATTATTGGGGTTTCAACCGGTTTTACGAATGAATTAGAACTAGTAGGGGTAGGATATCGTGCTTCTAATGCAGGTCAAAAATTGGATCTTGCTTTAGGATATTCACACAATATCGTTTTAGAAATTGCACCAGAAGTTACGGTGGAAACTATTTCTGAAAAAGGAAAAAACCCTATTGTAAAACTTACCTCTTACGACAAACAGCTTTTAGGTCAAGTGACTGCGAAAATTCGCGGTTTCCGTAAGCCTGAGCCATACAAAGGAAAAGGTATCAAGTTTGTAGGTGAAGTATTAAGAAGAAAAGCAGGTAAATCAGCTTAAAAATAAAGGTTATGTCATTATCAAAATCGGAAAGAAGACAAAGAATTCAGTTCAGAATCCGTAAGATTGTCAAGGGTACTGCTACCCAACCCAGACTTTCGGTATTCAGAAGTAATAAAGAAATCTATGCCCAGCTCATAGACGATGTGAATGGTGTTACTTTATTAGCTGCTTCATCGCGCGAAAAAGGAGTAGATTTCAAAGGTACAAACGTGGAAATTGCCGAGCAAGTTGGTAAACTTTTGGGTGAAAAAGCGTTAAAAGCAGGTGTAGAAACTATCGCATTCGATCGTGGGGGTTATTTATACAATGGACGTGTTAAATCATTAGCAGATGGCGCTAGAGCCGCTGGACTTAAATTCTAATCGTTATGTACAAGTACAAAAATATCGAACTAGTAAAACCCAGCGGACTTGAGTTGAAAGACCGTTTGGTGAGTGTAAATCGTGTTACTAAAGTAACCAAAGGAGGTAGAGCATTTGGTTTCTCTGCTATCGTCGTTGTCGGTGATGAGCATGGTGTAGTAGGTCACGGTCTTGGAAAATCCAAAGACGTTTCTGAAGCTATTGCTAAAGCGGTAGAAGATGCAAAGAAAAATCTAGTGCGCATTCCTCTTAGTGGTCACTCTGTACCTCACGAACAAAAAGGAAAATACGGAGGAGCTCGCGTTTATTTAATGCCGGCTTCACACGGTACCGGAGTTATTGCTGGTGGTGCTGTTCGTGCCGTTTTGGAATCGGTAGGTGTTCACGATGTATTGTCAAAATCGCAAGGATCCTCAAACCCTCACAATGTGGTAAAAGCTACTTTTGATGCATTACTTCAAATGCGTAGTGCAGCTACTGTTGCCAAACAAAGAGGAGTGTCTTTGGATAAAGTTTTTAAAGGATAATTCGCTTAAAGTATGGCAAAGTTAGTAGTAAAACAAGTTAGAAGTCAAATCAACTGTCCGCAATCTCAAAAAAGAGGATTGGTTGCTTTAGGTCTTCGTAGAATAGGACAAGTTGTGGAACATGAATCAAACCCAGCTATCCTTGGAATGATAAATAAAGTTAAACACTTAGTTTCCGTTGAGGAAGTTAAATAACAAGATACGTTATGAATTTAAGTAACTTACAACCAGCAGCGGGTTCTACGCACAACCAAAACAAAAGAGTAGGTCGTGGAGAAGGTTCCGGAAAAGGAGGTACTTCAACGCGCGGTCACAAAGGAGCTAAGTCTCGTTCTGGTTACTCCAAAAAGATTGGTTTTGAAGGGGGTCAGATGCCACTTCAACGTCGTGTACCAAAGTTTGGTTTTAAAAATATCAACCGAGTAGAATATCAAGGTGTAAACTTAGACACGCTTCAGGCTTTAGTTGATAATGGTTTGGTTACAGATACTGTAGATTTTACAGTATTGGTTGAAAACCGTTTGGCAACTAAAAACGAATTGGTAAAGATTCTTGGTCGCGGCGAGTTGAAGGCTAAATTGAAAGTAACTGCTCACAAATTTACAGCTACGGCTAAAGCAGCAATCGAAGCTGCTGGTGGTGAGGCTGTAACTTTATAATACGTTAACTTTATGAAGAAGTTTATTGAATCCATTAAGAGTGTTTGGAAAATAGAAGAGTTGAAAAACCGTATCGTTTTCACCCTAGGCTTGCTTTTGGTGTACCGATTTGGAGCTCACGTTACACTTCCAGGGATTGATGCCAATCAATTGGCCAACCTAGCAGGTCAAACCGATCAAGGGTTGGGTTCTATTTTGGACATGTTTACCGGAGGTGCCTTCTCTAAAGCTTCTGTTTTTGCTTTGGGTATCATGCCTTACATCTCTGCATCAATTGTTGTTCAATTAATGGGGATTGCAATTCCGTATCTTCAAAAGTTACAGAAGGATGGCGAAAGCGGTCGTAAAAAATTAAATCAAATTACCCGTTGGTTAACTATAGGTATTACCCTATTGCAAGGCCCTGGGTATATTTACAACCTCTATCAAACCATTCCTTCCAGTGCCTTTTTACTTGGATTTGATTCATTTGCCTTCTTATTTTCATCGGTATTAATCTTAACTACAGGGACAATTTTTGCGATGTGGTTGGGTGAAAAAATTACCGATAAAGGAATAGGAAACGGAATCTCATTGTTAATCATGGTCGGAATTTTGGCGCGTTTGCCACAAGCTTTGATACAAGAATTCTCCTCTCGTGTAACCAATAATAATGGAGGACCAATGTTGTTGGTTTTCGAGATTATCATTTGGTTGTTGGTGATTATCGCTTGTGTCTTATTGGTTATGGCCGTACGAAAAATTCCAGTGCAATATGCACGCCGAACAACTACAGGTGATTTTGAACAAGATGCCAACGGAGGAAATCGTCAATGGATTCCATTGAAGTTGAATGCTTCAGGTGTAATGCCGATCATTTTTGCACAAGCCATTATGTTTATTCCCGGTGTTGTAGCTGGTTTGTCAAAATCCGATGTTTCTCAATCCATTGCGGGTACTTTCAGTAATATCTTTGGATTATGGTATAATGTTGTTTTTGCTTTGCTAATCATCATTTTTACGTATTTCTACACCGCAATTACTGTCCCAACCAACAAAATGGCCGACGACTTAAAACGTAGTGGTGGTTTTATACCTGGCGTAAAACCCGGCGTTGAAACTTCCGATTACTTAGACCGTATTATGTCTTTGATTACGTTCCCTGGTTCGTTATTCCTAGCGTTGATTGCTGTATTCCCTGCGATTGTAGTGAGTATGGATGTGCAACAGTCTTGGGCCATGTTTTACGGTGGAACTTCATTGATCATTATGGTAGGTGTTGCCATCGATACAATTCAACAGATCAATACGTATCTTTTGAATCAACACTATGACAGTTTGATGAAAAGTGGTAAAAATAGAAAAGCAGTAGCTTAATTTTTATGGCAAAACAATCAGCAATAGAACAAGACGGATCCATCATTGAAGCATTATCCAATGCGATGTTCCGAGTAGAGTTAGAAAACGGGCATGTCGTAATTGCTCATATTTCCGGAAAAATGCGCATGCATTACATCAAATTGTTGCCCGGCGACAAAGTGAAATTGGAAATGAGTCCTTACGATTTATCCAAAGCAAGAATCACTTACAGATACTAAAGTTATTAAAAAATGAAAGTAAGAGCATCAGTTAAAAAAAGAAGCGCAGAATGTATCATTGTGCGTCGTAAAGGAAGATTGTACGTTATTAATAAAAAGAATCCTAGATTTAAACAAAGACAAGGATAATTATGGCAAGAATAGCAGGGGTAGATATACCTAAAAATAAAAGAGGGGTAATTGCTTTGACCTATATCTTCGGAATTGGTAAAAGCAGAGCTAGCGAAATTTTAGCAAAAGCTAATGTTAGCGAAGACAAAAAAGTTCAAGATTGGAATGATACCGAAATCGGAGCAATCCGTGATGCGGTTTCCTACTACAAAATTGAAGGGGAATTACGTTCAGAAACTTCCTTAAACATCAAACGTTTAATGGATATTGGATGTTACCGTGGAATCCGTCACAGATCAGGACTTCCATTACGCGGTCAACGTACCAAAAACAATTCTCGAACTAGAAAAGGTAAGCGCAAAACTGTTGCTAACAAGAAGAAAGCAACTAAATAATAAGTAGTATGGCTAAAGCAAATACAAAAAAACGCAAAGTAATTGTTGAATCATCTGGTGAAGCTCATATTAACGCTACTTTCAACAATATCATCATTTCGTTAACCAACAAAAAAGGAGAAGTAATCTCTTGGTCATCTGCCGGTAAAATGGGATTCCGTGGTTCTAAAAAGAACACGCCTTATGCGGCACAAATGGCTGCTGAAGATTGTTCAAAAGTTGCCTTAGAAGCAGGTTTAAAGAAAGTGAAGGTATATGTCAAAGGGCCAGGTAATGGTAGAGAATCTGCTATCCGTTCTATCCACAATGGAGGAATTGAAGTTACCGAAATCATTGATGTTACACCAATGCCTCACAACGGTTGTCGTCCACCGAAAAGACGTCGCGTTTAATTTTAAAGTATAACTCGGATAGAATACAGATTATCGGAGGATTTGACCTGAATTCATAATCTCTATCCCAAATAAAAAGTAAAATGGCAAGATATACTGGTCCAAAAACTAAAATCGCCCGTAAATTTGGCGAAGCAATCTTCGGAGACGATAAAGCCTTCGAAAAAAGAAATTACCCTCCTGGTCAACATGGTTTGGCTAAAAAGAGAGGTAAAAAATCAGAATATGCAGTACAGTTAATGGAAAAGCAAAAAGCGAAGTACACGTACGGTATTCTAGAAAAACAATTCCGTAACCTATATGAAAAAGCATCTGCTGCTTCTGGAGTAACGGGTGAAATTCTATTACAATTGTGCGAAGCGCGTTTAGATAATGTTGTGTACCGTATGGGTATTGCTTCTTCGCGTCGTGCTGCACGTCAAATTGTTTCTCACCGTCACATTACCGTTAACGGTGAAGTGGTAAACATCCCTTCGTACCACTTAAAACCTGGCGATAAAATTGCGGTTCGTGAGAAATCAAAATCATTAGAATCAATCGAACGTTCATTAGCTAACTCCTCAGCTGTTTACGAGTGGATTACTTGGAACAACGATACTAAAGAAGGAACTTTTGTTTCTGTCCCTGCCAGAATTCAAATTCCTGAGAATATCAAAGAACAATTGATCGTAGAGTTGTACAACAAATAATAACTGACACCTGTCGAAATTATGGCATTATTTAATTTTCAAAAACCAGACAAAGTAATCATGATCGATTCTACCGATTTTGAAGGTAAGTTTGAATTCAGACCTTTAGAACCGGGATATGGATTGACTGTGGGTAACGCACTGCGTCGCGTGTTGTTATCCGCTTTAGAAGGTTACGCAATTACTTCTGTAAGAATCGAGGGTGTTGAGCATGAGTTTTCAACGATCTCTGGTGTTGTGGAAGATGTAACCGAAATCGTTTTGAATTTGAAGCAAGTTCGTTTCAAACGTCAAATCGAAGATATCGATAATGAGTCGGTAACTGTTTCCTTGACTGGAAAAGACCAAATTACTGCGGGTGATTTCCAAAAATTCATCTCCGGTTTCCAGGTTCTAAATCCAGAATTGGTGATTTGTAATCTTGATTCTAAAGTTAATTTCAATATCGAATTAACGATCGAAAAAGGTCGTGGATACGTTCCCGCCGAAGAAAATAAAAAACAAAATGCTCCATTCGGTACGATCTATATTGACTCTATCTTTACCCCAGTAGTCAATGTGAAATATGCCATCGAAAACTTCCGTGTGGAACAAAAAACCGACTACGAAAAGTTAGTTTTCGAAATCAAAACCGACGGTTCAATCAATCCGAAAGATGCTTTAACAGAAGCAGCTAAAGTTTTGATCCACCATTTTATGCTTTTCTCTGACGAGCGTATCACGTTGGAAGCTGACGAAATCGCTCAAACCGATACGTATGATGAAGAATCCCTTCACATGCGTCAGTTGTTAAAAACAAAATTGGTCGATATGGATTTGTCTGTTCGCGCCCTGAACTGTTTGAAAGCAGCTGAAGTGGAAACCCTTGGCGATTTGGTTTCGTTTAACAAACATGATTTGATGAAATTCCGCAACTTCGGTAAAAAATCATTGACCGAATTGGATGAGTTGGTAGCCAACAAAAACCTAACCTTCGGAATGGATTTATCAAAATATAAATTAGATAAAGACTAGTGCTTTATTGCGTAAAAAGATTTTAAAATGAGACACGGAAAAAAAGTAAATCACTTAAGTAGACAAAGCGGACACAGAAAGTCGATGTTGGCGAATATGGCTTGTTCTTTAATTGAGCATAAACGCATCAACACCACAGTTGCGAAAGCGAAAGCACTAAAAGTATTCGTTGAACCTTTGATCACTAAATCAAAAGAAGATTCTACCCATAATCGTCGTATCGTTTTCTCTTATTTGAGAAATAAATATGCCGTTACAGAATTATTCCGCGATGTAGCAGCGAAAGTTGGTGATCGTCCAGGAGGATATACTCGTATTATCAAATTGGGTAATCGTTTGGGAGATAACGCTGATATGGCGATGATCGAATTGGTAGATTTCAACGAATTGTACAACGGAGGTAAAAAAGAGGAGAAAAAAGCAAAAAGCCGTCGCGGTGGTAAAGCTAAAAAAGCTGAAACTGCTGCTCCTGCTGCCGAAGCTGCTCCTGAAGCTCCTCAAGCAAGTACTGAAGAATCCGCTGAAAATGCAGAATAATTCAATTTTTGAATTGACAATAATAAAGGATGGGCCTTCGGGTTTATCCTTTTTTTTTGTTTAAAAAGTTTGATAAAAGAATTTCTTCATCCCAAAGTGAAATCCTAATTTTGCCCACAACAACACAACACTATGAAATATACTACACGTCCTCAAGCCCTTTTGCTACTCGCAGACGGAACAATTTTTTATGGAAAATCCATCGGAATTTCAGGAACCACTTTTGGTGAAGTTTGCTTTAATACCGGTATGACGGGATATCAAGAAGTTTTCACCGATCCTTCATATTTCGGTCAAATTATGGTAACCACCAATGCACATATCGGAAATTATGGGGTAAATGCTATAGAAGTCGAGTCCGATCAAATTATGATTTCGGGCTTGGTGTGTAAAAATTTTAGTTTTACCCATTCGCGCCCCGATTCCGAAAGTGATTTGTTTACTTATTTTGAAAAACAACATGTTGTTGCTATTTCCGATGTGGATACCCGAGCTTTGGTAAGTTATATACGTGACCATGGTGCTCAAAATGCTGTAATTTGTACCGATGGAACTCCTGTTGACGAACTCAAACGCCAATTGGCTTTAGTGCCAGACATGAAAGGACTAGAGTTGGCCTCAAAAGTTTCTACAACCGAAGCCTATACCTTTGGCGATACAGAGGCTACCTATCATGTTGCAGCTTTAGATTTGGGAATAAAACGCAATATCCTTCGAAATTTAGCGCAAAGAGATTGCTGTATTCATGTATTTCCCTACGATACTCCTTTTGAAACTTTAGCTGCTCTTCAGCCCGACGGTTATTTTTTGTCTAACGGTCCAGGGGATCCTGATCCGTTAGTGCAAGTACAGGAAACCGCTCGACAGATGATTGCTTCCAATACACCCGTGTTTGGAATATGCTTAGGCCATCAAATTCTAGCTTTGGCCAATGGGGTACCTACCTATAAAATGTTTAATGGCCACCGAGGAATTAATCATCCCGTGATGAATATAGTGACAGGGAAAGGGGAAATCACTTCTCAAAATCACGGCTTTGCAGTCGATCGTGAAGCTTTAGAAAGCCATCCTGATTTGGAAATAACCCACTACCATCTTAACGACCAAACCGTTGCAGGGATGCGCATGAAGTCAAAGCCCTGTTTTTCAGTACAATACCATCCTGAGGCAAGTCCGGGGCCACACGATGCTTCCTATTTGTTTGATCAATTTATTGAAGCAATTCAGCAAGTTAAATCAGTTACCGCTTAATCGTTGTTGGTGAATTTTTCGTAAAGATCTTCAAATTCAATATTGTTTTTTAAGAACTGACTGTTTGTAATATACCAGCGGTTTACTAATTCACTTTTTTTGACTTGTATCGCATAGAGCGTGTCAAAAAAAGTGTTTTTTATTTCATTAAATCGGCGTACTTCAGCATTGTAATCCTCGACTTTAATCGGAGAGTTGTTTTCAAGAAAATTCTTTTTAATTTTTTGAAAATCTTCATACACGGTCACATAGTGTTGAAACAAGGGAAGTAAAGCTTCGTTTTGACTTTTGATAAAATGGATAAACTCAACATTTGCTTCTATTAAGCTCTGATCTTCGTAATCGTTCTTATATAAGTCCGTTTTCAACATCGACTCCTGCAATACGCCACTCATAAATGTCATGCATTCTTGTACTTGGTCAACGGAACGGAATTTTAATAACGCCATTAATTTGTCATCCAATACGTTAATCTTGTAAAAAATAAGATTTTGGTAGGCATTGTATTCAAATACATTGCGTTTGTTGAAACTACGAATGAGGATACGGTGCTTTAATCCAAAAGCTTTCTTGGCCGTTTCATAGGCTAAGATGTCTTTATAATAATTCGCAATTTGATGTTCTTTGTAGGCAAAATTTTTGAAAATATCCGCATAATCCAAACCACTTTGTACCGTGTAATCATTTAATTTGAGCGATTTGTTTTTAAGTAATTCAATGGTTTTAGTATTCATTTGAATGAATGCATCCCGTAAAGCCACATCACCCTCAATACCAATGTCATTCCGCAAAAGATTTTCGTTGATATCTTCCAGTTTGTTATAAATCCGCTCCATCGTAGCACTAATCCTTGAGTCTGGTGTAAAATCAATAATGGATTTTGAATATTCCATTAAGGATTCCTTGACAAACAATTCGTTTTTACCAAAATCATTAATGTAGGCTTTCGCATTGCGGTAATGTTGTCCCATCAGCAGCGAAGAACAAAAGCATAGCAACAACATCGATTGGAGGCGTAGGGTTTTCATGGGTTCACTTGTTTTAGTTAAAAAACGGTTTAAAAATACAAACTGCGAATGAACTGTGCAATTTTTTATTCGACAAAAATACAAAAAAATACGATAAAATAACATTAAGAGCTTTAAAGGTAAGAAAAAACACATTAAAATATCAATAGCGCATGATGGTCACTATTGAGCTGTTTTTTTCTGATGCGCAATCGATTGAGTTTATAAGTTTTTGAGGAATTCAAACTTTGGTTCCTTTTGATTCTTTAATTTTGTAAAAAGAACATTGCATAACTATTAAATTCCTATTAGCATGAGTATTATCATTAAAGTACATGCGCGTCAAATTTTAGACTCTCGTGGAAATCCTACCATTGAAGTAGATGTCGTTACCGAAAATGGTGTTTTAGGCCGCGCTGCTGTCCCAAGTGGTGCTTCAACTGGCGAGCATGAAGCGGTTGAGTTACGCGACGGCGGCAAAGATTACCTTGGAAAAGGCGTTTTAAAAGCGGTTGAGAATGTCAACACTAAAATTGCGCCCGAACTCGTTGGGACTTCTGTTTTTGAGCAAAATAGTATCGATAAAACCATGATCACTTTGGATGGAACAGCCAACAAATCCAATTTAGGAGCCAATGCTATTTTAGGGGTTTCGCTTGCGGTGGCTAAAGCAGCTGCCAATGAATTGGGCTTGCCTTTGTACCGTTACGTTGGAGGTGTTTCTGCAAACACTTTACCAGTTCCCATGATGAATATCATCAACGGAGGATCGCATTCCGATGCTCCAATTGCTTTCCAAGAGTTTATGATTATGCCGGTAAAAGCAAAGTCATTTACACACGCCATGCAAATGGGTACTGAGATTTTTCATCATTTGAAAAAAGTGTTACACGACCGCCATCTTTCTACTGCAGTAGGTGATGAAGGGGGATTTGCACCAAACTTGGCAGGAGGAACTGAAGATGCTCTCGACTCGATTAAAGTAGCTGTTGAAAAGGCAGGATATACGTTTGGTGAAGACATCAAAATCGCCCTAGACTGTGCCGCTTCTGAGTTTTATGTAAACGGGAAATATGACTATACCAAGTTTGAAGGGGCACATGGAAAAGTCCGTACTTCAGAAGAGCAAGCCGATTATTTGGCTTCCTTGGCTTCAAAATATCCCATTGTGTCTATCGAAGACGGCATGTATGAAGACGATTGGGACGGATGGAAAATGTTGACCGATAAAATTGGTGACAAAGTTCAACTGGTAGGTGATGATTTATTTGTAACCAATGTTGCGCGTTTAGCTACCGGTATCGAAAAAGGAATTGCCAATTCAATTTTGGTAAAGGTAAATCAAATTGGTACATTGTCTGAAACCATTGCGGCAGTCACCATGGCGCATAATGCAGGGTATACATCAGTGATGTCGCATCGTTCGGGAGAAACCGAAGATACTACGATTGCCGATTTAGCCGTAGCACTCAATTGTGGACAAATCAAAACGGGTTCAGCTTCCCGCTCCGATCGTATGGCCAAATACAATCAATTGTTACGTATCGAGGAAGAATTGGCTGAAACGGCTTACTTCCCAGGTGAAAAAGCCTTTAAACAACGATAAGTTAGTTTTTTTCATACACAAGCCCTATCACAAGTGTTGATGGGGCTTTTTTTTATGCAAATTCTCGTCTTGCCCCCGCAATTGCTCATTGATGTAAAGTGCATGTGAAGATTTGTTTATCTTTGATTTCTTACCTAAAAAGGCATGCGTTACAGATTTATTATCGGTTTTTTATTTTTTTATTTCTGGGTTGGTGCACAACCCCAGAGCGCCGATAGTTTGCAACAAGTTTTGCGCAAAGAAAACAATCCTGTCGAGCGCTTACGTCTTTTAAATGCTTTATCCGATGCGTATAAACCCGCAGCTCCAGAATCCATGCGAACCTATGCATTGCAAGCTCAAAAACTTGCGGTACAATTGGACGATCATGTGCAAGAAGGCTATGCCTTAATTAGTTTGGGGAACGCCGACGTATTGCAGTCGAATTACAAAAGAGCACTTCGCTATTTTCAACAAGCAAAATCTATTTTTGAAACCGAGAATCAAACATTACCCTCCGTAAAAATAGGAATGGCCAAAGCGCTCGGGAGTCTTGGAATTATTTTTTCAGAACAAAGTAATTACACCAAAGCGCTCGAGTTTTATTTAAAAGCAGTAACAATTTATGAGCAGTTAAACGAACCTGAACGATGTGCACGGTTGTACAATAATATCGGCGTACTTTACCAGTCGCAACAGGCTTATGGTAAAGCATTAACCTATTTTACAAAAACCGAAAAGCTGCTGAAAGATCCGAATGATCCTGTTTTGGGGGTGACGTATACCAATATAGGCAATGCTTTGGTAGGTCAAAAACAATACACTAGTGCTACTTCGTATTACCAAAAAGCTCAAATTATTTTAGAGAAAAATCAAGACGCTCGGGGTCTGGGAGAATTATTTAATAATCTAGGATTGCTCTACCAAAAAAAAGGTCAAAAAACCGCGGCAATACAAGCCTGGCAATCGGCAGAACAAACGTTTACTGCTTTCGGAGAATCCTTTGGATTGGGCGATACGTACTTTTATTTGGCTCAGTTTTGGCAAACGGAAAAGCAAACGGATAAAGCCCGATTTTATGCGCAAAAAACTTTAGCATTGGCGCGGCAAAATGACGTGTTGGAACAACAAATGCTGGTTGAGAAATTGCTCAGTGAATTGGCCGAAAAAGAAGGCGATCTCACGGCGGCATTTCGTCATTATAAATTATACACGACACTTAAAGATAGTATTCAAAATGCGGCTTCCATACGGAAAGGTGTTGAGGCAGAGCTAAATTTTGAATTTGACAAACGCAATTTGTTGCAAAAAGAAGCCTTGTTAAAGAAAGACTTGCTATTGCAAGAAACCGCAAAGCGAAATCGCTTACAATTAGTATACTCCATCTTAATCGCCGTGTTGTTATTTGGATTAGGGTTTTTATGGTATAATCGTTTGCAAATCAAGAAAACGTTGACGTTACAAAAAGAACTGGCCGAATATGAACAGAAAGCCTTGCACTTGCAAATGAATCCCCATTTTGTCTTTAACTGTTTGGGGTCGATTTCCAGTTTTATTGTGAATAATGGAAAAGAATCGGCAGTAAAATATTTGGCCAAATTTTCAAAATTAATGCGTTTAACGCTTGAGTTTTCAAAAGAATCCTTAATTTCGGTAGATAAAGAAATTGATGCGCTTCAAAATTATTTGGAATTGGAGCAATTGCGGTTCAATTCGATTTTTGAATTTACCATTGAAAAGTCGGATGACATTGAAGATAATATGGGAATACCACCACTGCTCATCCAACCTTTTGTGGAAAATGCATTGATTCACGGTATTGTGCCGAAGAAAAATGCAGGGTTGATTTCCATCCGCTTTGATTTGGACGCCGAACAGTTGCGATGTACCATTACCGACAACGGGATTGGGATTACAGCATCACAAAAAATAAAAGCGCAATCGGTATCGGTGCATAAATCCATGGCGATCGAAATTATTCGAATGCGCTTAGAAAAAATAGCCTCCACGACAGGGAAAACTGCGGGAGTTGAAATAAAAGAATTGTCCTCAGAAGGGACGGTATCGGGTACCGAAGTGATTTTGAGTATCCCTATTCAATTTATAGCACAATAGTATGAAAATAACCGCCCTTTTAATTGACGACGATCCAAACCTACGCAGTGGTATGCGCGGTTTATTGTCTATGGTTGCTCCCGAAGTAGCGATTGTAGCCGAAGCCGATGACGTAGCCACTGGAGTCGCTGCGATTGAGAAGTGGCAACCTCAAGTTATTTTTTTAGACATCCAACTCAACGACGGTACGGGGTTTGACGTGCTTGAATATTTTACAAAAAACAACACTACATTGCGAAGTCAAGTGGTATTTATCACCGCCCATGAGCAATATGCTGTGAAAGCTTTTCGGTTGAGTGCCCTTGATTATCTGCTCAAACCTGTCGATCCAGATGAGTTGAAATCGGTGGTCGAAAAGTTGAAAAAATCACAAAATGAGACAACAGGAATCTCGCATGTCGAATTGTTGTTAGAAAATATCAAACGACAAACGAACAATTTTAAACGCATTGCCCTCACGAATTCTGATGGCATTCATTTGTTTGAAATCGCCGACATTATTCGATGCGAAAGTGAGGATAACTATACCACATTTTACATACGAAACAACAAGCCGATTTTGGTTTCACGCACTTTAAAAGAGTTTGAAGAACTATTGCGAGACCATGGTTTTGTTCGTATACATCAGTCCCATTTGATTAATTTGACGTTCTTGAAGAGTTACGTCAAGAAAAATGGGGGCTATGTAATCATGGCCGATCAAACCCATTTGCCCATTTCACAACGAAACAAAGAACGCTTGCAAGAATTGATAACCAAAACATTATAACTACGCAGGATATGAAGAAAATTTTATTCTTCTGGTTAAGCATGGGTACACTTACCCTAGGAGCACAAACGGTTGTGATTCCCGATGCTGTATTGAAGAATAAATTGGTTAGTACTTCCTGTGCTGATTTTAATGACGATGGTATTTACGATGGTGATGTCGATACCAATAATGATGGTGAAATTCAAGTGAGTGAAGCCCAGGTTGTATTGCGTTTAAAACTAAACAATACTAATTTACCAAGCCCCAATGCTTTTACGGATGCCACGGGATTGAATGCCTTCACGGCTTGTCGCGAATTAAATCTTGCGTTTAATCAACTCACCCAGTTTGATGCGGTACTGCCTGCGCTTGAAATTTTAAAAATTAACAACAATGCGCTAAATACGCTTACCCTCAATGGACTAGGCTTTTTGAATGATTTAGATTGTTCGCAAAATAACTTAGGGGCTTTAGATTTACAACCCGTTGCATTGCTAGAATCCCTTCGTGCCGATTTTAATCCGCTGGGGACAGTTAATTTGGAATTCACACCCGAGCTCTCCTTTTTATCGTTACAAAGTTGTAGTCTTTCGACACTTAATTTATCGTCGACGCCAGGGATTATTTTTTTAAAGTTATCAGACAATTCATTTACGCCAAATCTTAATGCTTTGGTGAATTTGAAAACCCTAATTGCTCGAAACATGGGGTTGCAAAATTTAGATCTATCGTCAAATACCAACTTGTTGAGTGTGGATCTCAGTCAAAATAGCTTTTCGTCTTTTGTGTTTCCCTTAGCGCCGAGTTTAAATTCGGTTACTATTTCTAGTTGTCCTAATGTATCTTCGCTCAACCTTAATTCTTTAAAAGGACTTACCTTTTTGGAATGTAATAACAATCCCTCCTTACAGTTTATTTTTGCCAAAAACGGACAGAGTACCTATCAGCAACTTACGTTAACGAGTTTGCCCAGTTTACAATACGTTTGTGCCGATGCAACGGCTTTTGATGACTTTCAAACTGCTTTGGGCACTTCCACCGTTCCTGTCAACGACTTTTGTACAATACCGCCAGGGGGCAATTACAACACCCTTCGCGGAACAGCCCGATGGGATGCAGGGCAGAATGGATGCGATTCAAATGATGCTCCTGTTCGTTATTTAAAACTTAAAGTCGAAGGAGGAGCCAATTACGGTACGTTTACTGCTAACGATGGTTCATACGCATTATTTCCCAACACGGGGGTTAATTATATCCTTTCGCCTTGGGTTGAAAATGCAGTGAATACCACAGTTACGCCATCTCAACAGACAATTACATTTTCCCAACAAAATGGGCAAGAGCAAATTGTAGATGTGTGTTTAGCACCCAACGGAGTGTATCACGATGTAGAAGTGGCAGTCGCACCACTATATTTATTTCAGCCCGGGACTACCAATACCTTAGTTGTTGTTCTTCGTAATAAAGGCAACCAAATGTCCAACGGAACATTTTCCTTGAGTTATGATGCTACACGCTGTACCTACCTGAATGCCACAGTGGTGCCAAATCAGAGTGGGGGAGGACTTATTACGTGGAATTACACGGGCCTACAACCATGGGCAACACAAACAGTTTATGTGCAATTGGCCGTGAATGCAGAAACCGATGCGATTCCTGTATGGGTAGGCGATACCTTGCCTTTTCAAGCCACCGCAACTCCTGTAGATAGTGATCAACAGCCCAACGACGATTCGTTTGTGATTGAACAGCCGGTAATTGCATCATTTGAACCCAACTCATTATTGTGTTTACAAGGGGCTCAATTGCCTACAGCCGCAATTGGTTCGTATTTGCATTACATGATTAACTTTGAAAATACGGGAGCGACTCAAGCGGCGCAAGTCGTGGTTCGATTAGATATAAATGGGACTGAATTTGATATAGATTCTTGGCAAATTCTCGATACTTCTGCTCCTGCAGTGGTTCGTCAAAAGGATGCATTAATTGATATCTTTTTTCCAAATTTACAAATCGATACCGGCGGTCATGGCAATGTGTTGATGCGAATTCGTTCAAAGGATTCTTTGGGCAATGGAGACGATGTAAACAGCCGTGCGGATATTTTCTTTGACTATAATCTTCCTCTAAATACGGGGATTATCCAAACGGTTTATCAAGATTTGAATCTACCGGAAACCCCTGATAGTGTGGGGATAATTGTAGCGCCTAATCCCGTAAGCGATTTTGTGAACATTCATGCATCGGCAGCCATTCAAAAAATTGAAGTGTACGACAATCAAGGACGTTTGTTGCACATTCGATATACCCAAGGATTACAAGATGCACTTGATTTTCAACAAAAAGCTTCGGGGGTTTATTGGATAAAAGTAGAAACAGAAAACGGAAGTGCTGTGAAAAAACTGATTAAGAACTAATCCATTTACTTATAGTCTTTCATTTTTTAGTGTGAATACTAGCTTATTTTCAGTCTGAAGTATAGCTATATCAATCTTGCAAAATTTATTATTTATTTAACGAAAACGTTGGATATTTTCCTTTTTAGTTCGTGGTTAATTCCCTAATTTTGTTAAATTATTATTTATCAGATTTAATTTCCTATTTATATTATGTCAAAAACAGCGATATTAGAAATTGATGGCAAGAAGTATGAGTTTCCCATGATTGTTGGAAGCGAAAATGAAGCCGCCATTGACATCGAAAAGTTACGTGCTTTAACGGGTGCTATTACGTTGGACCCAGGGTACAAAAATTCAGGTTCCTGTGAGAGTAAAATCACTTTTCTCGATGGGGAAGAAGGAATTCTTCGTTACCGAGGTTATGCCATTGAAGAGTTGGCCGAAAAAGCAAGTTTTCTAGAGGTATCTTATTTGTTGATTTTCGGTGAGCTTCCAACGCGTACGCAACTTGATCAATTTGAAGACGATATTCGTAAATATACTTTGGTCAATGAGGAAATGAAAAACATCATCGATGGGTTTCCAAAAACAGCTCACCCCATGGGCGTTTTGGCTTCTCTGACCAGTGCCTTAACCGCATTCAATCCCAAGTCGGTAGATCCCCATGATGACAAAGAAATGTATATCGCTGTGTGTAAAACAATGGCGAAGTTTATTGTGATTGCTACATGGACTTATCGTAAATCTATGGGATTCCCTTTGAATTATTACGACAATACGAAAGGCTATGTGGAAAATTTCATGCGATTAATGTTTGAATTGCCTACCGGTCCTTATCAATCCGATAAAGTCATTGTAGAAGCATTGGATAAATTATTCATTTTGCATGCCGACCACGAGCAAAACTGTTCCACTTCAACGGTTCGAATCGTAGGCTCTTCGCATGCAGGATTGTTTGCTTCGATTTCTGCTGGAGTTTCTGCTTTATGGGGTCCCTTACATGGAGGAGCCAATCAAGCGGTTTTGGAGATGTTGGAACAAATTAATAATGATGGAGGCGATGTCGCCAAATATGTTTTAAAAGCGAAAGATAAAGACGATCCCTTCCGATTAATGGGCTTTGGTCACCGCGTTTATAAAAATTTTGACCCTCGTGCAAAAATTATCAAGAAAGCGGCCGATGAAGTCTTGTCTAAATTAGGTGTTGACGATCCGCTTTTGGATATTGCAAAACAGTTGGAGCAAGTAGCTTTGGAGGATGATTATTTCAAATCACGTAATTTATATCCTAATGTAGATTTCTATTCGGGGATTATTTACCGTGCTCTAGGGATACCGACAGAAATGTTTACCGTGATGTTTGCCATTGGACGTTTGCCCGGTTGGATTGCCCAATGGAAAGAAATGCGTATCAATAAAGAACCTATCGGAAGACCACGTCAGGTGTACACTGGGTATGCTTTGCGTCCCTTTGTTCCAGTTGAACAACGATAACCTGTTACAAAAACTCTCCTTTAGGAGAGTTTTTTTTGTGCCCTTTATTTTTTTGTAAGAAAAATATTATATAAAATATTAAAATATGTTTTTCAACGATTTAATAAGTTTTTTGTCGTTGTTTTTAAAAACATTCAATAATTTAGTGCAACAAAACACACAGAATCATAGGTCAAACTTAATTTAAATTATCATGTAGAAAAAGAACCCCAAACATTAACCTACCCCACTTCAAACTAATGCCTATGGAAACGAAAAGAATTACCTCATGGTGGGCGTGCCTTGCCCTCGGCACCCCTTTTATGTTCTTCGCACAGACGCCTCCTTTAAACAACACGTTTCAAGGACAACAAACCGGAACCAACAATGTTGGAAGCTACAATGCCGGTTTTGGTTTTTTTACACTTACCAACAACGGCGGTCAAAGTAACGCTGGATTCGGAAACAACGTCTTAACCCTATCCAAAGGAAGCTTCAATTGTGGTTTTGGTAATGGAGCCCTAGCCAACAATGATACAGGAGAGCTCAACGTGGCTATCGGTACGCGGGCCTTAGAAAACAATTTCACAGGCAATCGGAATGTCGCTATTGGTCACCGAAGTATGGGAAATGTTATTAATCCGGGTTCTAATAATACAGCTGTTGGATTTGGGAGTCTTTTTAGTACGTATGGAAGTGGAAATGTAGCGTTGGGGAGTATGACCCCACGACACATGACCTCTGGTAACGGAAATATTTTCATAGGAAACGAAACCGCAGTAAATTTACTTACGGGCGATAATAACGTCTTCCTAGGTCGTGTAACGGTTTCTACTGATCCTACCACACCCATTATTGCTGGAAATAATCTCGATCGAAGTATGATTTTTGCTGATGGGGCGGGTAACCAACGCATATTTGTTTCAGCTACAGGTAATGTCGGTTTGGGTTTAGGAAACAACGTGATTCCCAACAACCGTTTGGATGTCAATGGGGGCGTTGTCATTGGCCGCAATTATACCTCGCGAAGTTGGCCAACCCCTACCGCTGGATTTACAGCCCCTACCAACGGACTTTTAGTTGAGGGCCGTGTGGGATTTGGAACTGCTACTCCAGGAAATCGTTTGGAAATTGCACAAGGAACTCCCGGAGCTTCTGGGTTGCGTTTTACCAATCTTACCAGTGCTTTTGTGCCTACGAATACCACCTTTAGCGATAAATTTTTAACCGTTAATGCAGCAGGTGATGTCGTATTGGAACGCATTCCTTCGTTTACAATTTCTAATCAATTGCAATCCACTCAAAATACGTTGCAAAGTAATGTCAATGGAGTAACTACTTCGACGCCTATCATCAATTCGGTGGCTACCGTAATCAACGAAGGCAACCAGTTGGTCACAATTATTAATGGTGTTCCAAGCGCGCCTGTGACGTTACCCATTCCAGCTTACATTGACACGGATGGACAAACCTTAGCGTTAAACGGTCAGGTGCTCTCGATTTCTAATGGAAATTCGGTTACCTTACCCGTCGATGGCGATTCGAATGCGACCAATGAGTTGCAAACGTTGACACAAAATGGGAATACAATAACGCTTTCCAACGGCGGCGGTTCGTTCACGCTCCCTGTTGATACAGATACAGATGGACAAACCTTAGCGTTAAACGGTCAGGTGCTTTCGATTTCTAATGGAAATTCGGTTACCTTACCCGTCGATGGCGATTCGAATGCGACCAATGAGTTGCAAACCTTAACGCAAAACGGAAATACAATAACACTTTCCAACGGAGGGGGGTCGTTTACGCTGCCTGTTGATACAGATACGGATGGACAAACCTTAGCGTTAAACGGTCAGGTGCTCTCGATTTCTAATGGAAATTCGATTACCTTACCCGTCGATGGCGATTCGAATGCTACCAATGAGTTGCAAACCTTAACGCAAAATGGAAATACAATAACACTTTCCAACGGCGGCGGTTCGTTTACGCTCCCTGTTGATACGGATGCGCAGACCTTAGCATTAAATGGTAATGTGTTGTCCATTTCCAATGGAAACAACATTACATTGCCGACCACTCAAATCACAGCGGGAACCAATGTTACCGTAACTGGCAATGGAACGGCAGCAACCCCCTTTGTAATCAATGCAAATGATACAAGTTTATACTCAGCCAACGGTAGTATAAATCAAGCCACCACTACGGGATTGAATCGCGTGGTGACGATGAATAACCGCAACATTTGGTTTAACTCAACCGGCAGTGGAAATAATGGAAAAATTTACATCGGAAATACGGCGACCTATCCCACCAGTACAGGAAATTATCGCTTGTATGTTGAAGGAGGTATTTTGACAGAAAAAGTGAAAGTAGCCTTACGAAGTACAGCCAATTGGGCGGATTATGTTTTTGCCGATGACTACCGTTTAATGCCTTTGAACGAAGTGGAAGCCTTTATTCAAAAAAACAAACATTTACCCGGTGTGGCGTCTGCTGAAACTTTGGCCAAAGAGGGATTGGATGTAGCTGCTATGCAAGCCAAACACATGGAAAAAATTGAAGAATTGACGCTGTATGTAATCGATCAAAATAAAACGATTCAAGCACAACAAGCTACGCTAACACAGCAACAAAAAGAAATCAATCAGTTAAAAGCACAATTAGCGCTTTTGATCCAAAAAATGAAATAAGATGAACAAGGTACACTATCTCCTCGGGATGAGTGCCCTGTTGCTAAATATTTCATGGGGACAGGCACAAGTTCAGGAATTCTTGGACGAGGAACAGCGAAGAATAACAGTGGCTGCCAGCGTTGAGCGTGAAGTGGAGCAATTTATCGAATCCAACTTTCACAAATACCGACTGTCAAAAGTAGCCTCGGCCACACTCATTGAAGAGCTTCGTGAGCATGAGGATTTTACCGATGAAGAAGTAGAAAAAGCCATTATTGCGGCTAAACGCAACGAATTGCGAAAACTCTTTTTTACTAAATTTCCTGAAAAAACACAGTATTATCGCGCCGGGACGTTACCCGTTTCGGAGGAGCAAACTTGTGTCAATGGTGATTTTGAAAACGGAACCGCAGGCTATACTTTTTGGGCCGATTTACGTCCCCAACCCCAATCAGGAACCGCTTTTTTTCAATCGTGTGCCACACCCACTGCATTAACGACAACCAATGTGCTTACTGCCACAACCAATAATTTTGGCTCGCGTGCAACCTTAATTGATAGCAATGCACCCAATTACCAGCAGTTTGATCCGGTATTAGCGAGTTTTGGGGTAAATGTGCCAACTTTAGCGCCAAACGGCGGGACACGCTGTATTAAATTGAATAATACGGGCGGTATGGGCTCCTCTGATTTAGCTACGGTTTCTCGCTACTTTCCGGTGATCAATGAGGCAACATTAGATTTTAATTTCTCTTTGGTGATGGACAACCGTCCCGATCATGAGCAAGAAATTCAGCCTTATTTTAGAGCTCGGGTAAAAGACGTCAATGGAAACATTGTCGATGAGTTTTGTATTATTGCCAATCCCAACAACTGCTTGTTCAGTCGTATCAACTTGAGTTCACGTCGTCGTATCCTATACACAGGGTGGGTATGTGCTCGCTTGAATGTGGGGGAATTAGTTGGGCAACCCGGAATTTTGGAGTTGTCGGTAAGTGATTGCCAACCCTCGGCGCATTTTGGTACCGTTTATATCGATAATGTGTGTGGATTTACGTGTGCTACGCCGCAATTGGGAGCACTAAATATTGACCCGATTCAATTGAATTGTCCGTCGATTACGCCAGCAACTCCTGTACAAGTTTGTGGGACCTACAGTCCGCCGATTAATGCCACACTAAGTTCGTTGGTACTTCATGTGTTGCAAGGGAATACGATTATTGGTACAATTAATGCTCCCACACAACTCACGTCCACTACATTTTGTTTTGATCTCCCGTCGAACATCTTTGGTGCCAATCCACAAGGAGATTTTGAATTTGATGTAGTCGCTACCTTCAATGTCACCTGTCCTGCGGGAACTTTTCAGTTTACCATACGCGATGAATCGGCAGCTATTGGTCCCGATGTAACGTTTGAGAATTGTTGTTTGCCCGTACTTACTTTAGTTTCTCCCGCCGATGATACCAGTAACAATGCGCCGCCTTCTGAAAAACGGAAAGAGCGTTCCGATTGGATTCGAGCCTCCAATGTTATACAACAAGGGAATAATGGCGTAGGCAATGGTGTCGTGTACCATGCGGGTAATTTTGTCGAATTACTTCCGGGTTTTGAAGCGGTTTCGGGAGCTCATTTCGCGGCTTATCCCGAGGGTTGTTCCGGAAACTTCTTATATCGAGATACTCCTTTGGCTGTGCCTTCCGATCGTGAGGTTCCTCTGGATGTAATTCCCGAAGAGATTCATCTCATTCGTATAGGCAATGGTTTCACTTTGGTGCCCAATCCGGCGCAATCTTGGGTAGAAATTGCCGTTGATGAAGGTGAATTTACCCAAATTCAAATCACTACCATCGAAGGAAAAATCCTGACGGCACAAACAATTAGCGCTTCCCAACGCCATCGTTTGGATGTGCAAGCCTATCCCAATGGCATTTACATGGTGAGTATCGTGCTTACCGATGGAACCGTCATTGCGGAGAAATTGGTGAAAAATTAAAACTTGTTCACAATAGTAGAAAAGCTTCGTCAATCGGCGGAGCTTTTTTATATTTGTAGAAAGCCAACAACAAACTTTATGCTACCATTACATATCACCAACGAGACTTCGCGGTTACGTGCAGTAGTGTTGGGGACCGCGGTGAGTAACGGACCCACGCCGACGGCCGAAGAAGCTTATGATCCGAAGTCACTGGAACACATTTTGGCGGGAACCTATCCGATTGAAGCCGATATGGTTCGCGAAATGGAAGCTTTTCATGACGTGTTTAAAAAATACGATGTGCAGGTTTTTCGTCCAGAAATTATCGAGAATTACAATCAAATTTTTTCGCGGGACATCGGATTTGTTATCGAAGATACGTTTATCAAAGCCAATATTCTTCCCGATCGGGAACGGGAATTGGAAGCGATTCAGTACATCATTGATCAAATCAATCCTGCAAAAGTGCAACGCCCCCCCGAAGAGGTTCACATCGAAGGCGGTGACGTGATGCCTTGGAACGACTATATTTTTATTGGCACCTACAAAGGCTCGGATTATAAAGATTACATTACGGCTCGAACCAATATGGAAGGGGTGGCTTATATCCAAAGTTTGTTTCCAAATAAGATTGTCAAAGAATTTGATTTGGTCAAATCCAAATTGGAAGCCCGCGACAATGCCTTGCATTTGGATTGTTGTTTTCAGCCTGTGGGAAAAGACAAAGGCATCATTTACAAGAGTGGTTTTCGGGAAGAAGCCGATTATGTTTTTCTCTTGAATTTGTTTGGAAAAGAAAATCTATTCCACATTACCCGCGATGAAATGTACCATATGAATTCGAATGTGTTTTCGATTGCCGAAGACGTGGTGGTTTCCGAGCGCAATTTTACCCGTTTAAACACTTGGTTGCGCAGCAAGGGCTTTACAGTAGAGGAAGTTCCCTATGCCGAAATTGCCAAGCAAGAAGGGTTGTTGCGTTGTTCGACACTTCCTTTAATCCGGGATTGATTTTCGGAGCACTGCCGCGTGAGGGATAGGAGCTAGGTGCCGTGCACCGCGGATAGCCCGGCCCAGAGGGCACGCTCAAAAAGTTATGAGTTATGAATTATGAGTTATGAATTATGAATTGGGGAAACCTTTAGACTGAAGCTATGAATCAAACGACAAATGCTATTTTAATGATCCGTCCGGTGGCGTTTCGAATGAACGAACAGACCGCGGTCAACAATTATTATCAAAAAGTTTTGGACGGCTTATCGCCCGAAACGGTCAATGCGAAAGCACAGCAGGAGTTTGATGCTTTTGTGCAAAAACTGCGCCTTGTGGGGGTTGATGTTACGGTGGTTGACGATACGTTGGAGCCCAATACCCCCGACAGTATTTTTCCGAACAACTGGATTTCGTTTCACGAAACGGGCGATGTGGTGTTGTACCCCATGTTTGCCGAAAACCGTCGGGCTGAACGGCGAGAAGATATTTTGGATTTACTAGAGGACAAAGGTTTTGTGGTCAATGACATTATGGATTATACCTCAGCCGAAGAGGACAATATCTTTCTGGAAGGTACGGGTAGTTTGTTGCTTGACCGACAAAACGGCAAAGCCTATTGTGCCTTATCGCCCCGTGCAGATGAGGAGCTGATGATTGAATTTTGTGAGGATTTTGAGTATACGCCTGTTATTTTTGAAGCGTTTCAAACCGTGGATGGAGAACGAAAACTCATTTACCACACCAATGTAATGATGTGTATTGGCGATACGTTTGCGGTGATTTGCGCCGACTGTATTGACGATAAAAAAGAGCGTAAAATGGTTTTGGATTCCTTGCGTAGCGATGAGAAAGACATTATTTTGATTACCGAAGAGCAGGTCAATAATTTTGCGGGGAATATGTTGGAAGTGAAAGGATCGGAGGGGAAACGCTATTTGGTGATGAGCTCGTCGGCTTACCAAGCGCTGACGAAGAAGCAAATTGCCCAAATCGAACAGCACGTCACTATTTTACATTCGAGTTTAGATACCATTGAAGCTTGTGGGGGAGGAAGTGCCCGATGCATGATGGCAGAGGTATTTTTACCGAAGCGATAATCAAACGTAATTTTACAAGAAATCCCAAACGCTTTAGGTGCTTGGGATTTTTTTATTACAATTTGATGAATTCATAGCCGCCTTTGGTGGCGCCCCATACTTGTTTGCCGTCTTTATCAAATCCTTGGTCCCAAGACAGAATGCTGTTATGGGTAACCGTTACTTTGGAATTGGCCCAACGTGCGCCGCGGAGTTCACTGGGACAGGTTTTATCCCCCGTAGCGCCTTCGAACGTATTTTTGCGGGTGCGTTTTAAAATTACTTCACAGCCGTCTTTTATTTCGATATCAGCTTCTGTGAGTTGGTCATACGCTTCGGGAGTTGCCCATTTACCTATCCATTTTTTTTCGTCTTTAAGCGTATAAATCGTGCTGATGAATTGATCGCCTTGTTGCGTTAATTTGTAAATGCGTACCCGATAGGGTTGGTTTTGTTTGTCAAATAAGGCTTGTTCCACAAAAAGGTAATGGCCTTTGGATTTCCAAATGGGGGTCATCCGTAAGGAGATATTGAAATAGTCTTTGTCTTGGCTGGCTTGTTTTTCAGAGCTGTAGTGGCCTTGCATGAGGGTGACTAATTCTTTCATTGCCGAACTATCGGTATTTTTTGACGTTTGTGCAGATTTGCATCCCCATAAAAAAAGGGAAATACAAAAAGTAAAAAAAACGTATCGCATGCGTAGAGTAGTTTAGATTTTTAAAATACTGGTAACGGCATTAATAATGTATTGGATACCAATCGCAATGGTTAAGAATCCCACAATACGAGAAATTGCTACAATTCCAGAAGCGCCCAGGTATTTAGCCAAATAATGCGCACTTCGAAGAATGAGAAAAATCAATACTGCCACTGCAAAAATGGCAATCGTTGAGAAAATAATTTCTCGCGTACTATTGTGTTCTTGGTAATAGGCAATGAGAAGGGAAATAGAACCGGGCCCTGCCAACATGGGCATCGCAAGGGGCGTAAGGGCGATGTTGTCGCGTTGTTGTGCTTCCTCTTCGGCTTTTTTGTCCAACCCTTTGTTGCGACTGAATTTCCCGTTCAAAAGTCCAAACCCTGAACTGGCAATGATGATGCCCCCAGCGATGCGCAATGCGGGAATCGTAATGCCAAAAAAAGTGAGCACATATTGCCCTATAAAATAGGAGATGACCAATATTAAGCAAACATTAATTGCAGTCCAGAGGGAAACTTTTGAGCGTTCGGCTTTGGAATAATCTTGCGTAAGCGCCACAAAAATGGGCACCGTGCCAATAGGATTTAACACCGAAAACAAGGCCGCTAAAAGAAAGATAAAATCGTTCATGTTGCAAAGGTAGGGGATTGGGGGTTTCGTTGTGTTTTTGTTGGGTAAAATAATCGTTACCTATGAAAACCTTAGTCTTAGGCGCTTCTGACAACCCCGAACGGTACAGTTACCAAGCGTTAATCCGTTTGCAAAAGCACCAGCATGAAGTGGTCGCTATTGGTCGTAAAGCCACTGAGGTCGACGGCATTCTAATTCAGGAAGGGTTGCCCGAACTGGCCGATGTTGATACCGTTACATTATACATAAATCCCACACACCAACAGGGGTATTACGATTATATCATTGGGTTGCGTCCCCGACGGGTGATCTTCAATCCGGGAACCGAAAATCCAGCGTTTTATGCCCTTTTGACTTCGCATGGAATTCACATCGAAGTGGCCTGTACGTTGGTGTTGTTGGCTATGCATCACTATTAAAATCGGGTTTGCCCCACGGCAGGTTTACTGATAAAAAGCAAACCTACAAACGTCAGTAAACCATTGACAATGATGAGTTCGTTGTCAAACTGGTACGCGCCAAAAAGATCGTTGGCATAGGTAGTCATTACCCAACACACCATGGGAGCGAGGATGCAAACGACAGGCACCCAGCGATCGTTGACCGTTTTTGTTTTCATAAACAATCCAAAACCATAGAGTCCTAAAAGCGGACCGTAGGTGTAACTGGCCACTTTAAAAATCATTTTGACTACCGATTCGTCATTGAGAATATTGAATAGGACAATCACTAAAAACATCAGGAATGAAAAGCCGAGATGTACTTGGTGTCGAATACGAACCTGTTTTTGAGGGGAATGTTGGTTTTCGACCTTGTCCATGTGAAGGAAATCGACACAGAAAGAGGTGGTTAATGCCGTTAAGGCACTGTCGGTGGTAGCAAAAGTTGCCGCCGTTAAGCCCAACAGAAAAGTGATGGCGGGAATGATTTCTAAGTGATGAAAAGCAATTTCTGGAAAGAGTAAATCGGTTCGAGGTACACCATTAACGGTGGGAATGGCAATTTGGTTTTGCGCCGCATACAGATACAATAAAGCCCCTACACTCAAGAAAAACAAATTGATGAGTACAAAAATTCCCGTAAACGTAAACATGTTTTTTTGGGCTTCTTGGATAGTGGCACAGCTCAAGTTTTTCTGCATTAAGTCCTGATCCAAACCGACCATCGCAATAGTAACAAAGATTCCTCCAAGGAGTTGTTTCCAGAAAAAATGGCCTTTTAGGTAATCTTCATAAAAAAAGATTTGCGAATAGCTGCTGTTTTTTACGGCTTCAAAGGCTTGGGTGGGACTGTAATTGAGGCTACTGCAAATGAAATAGATGGTAAGAAACACCGAAGTAACCAAGAAAAATGTTTGCAACGTATCGGTGATGATGATGGTTTTGAGTCCCCCGCGATAGGTATACGCAAAAATCAACCCTAAAGAGATTAAAACCGTGGCGGCAAAAGGCACCTGGAAGGCATCAAACACATAGCGTTGCAACACCAAAACCACCAAATACAGTCGAAACGCTGATCCGATGGTACGGCTAATTAAAAAAATACTGGCCGCTGTTTTGTAACTGACCACCCCCAAACGCTGTTCGATATAACTGTAAATAGAGGTAAGATTCATGCGGTAATACAGCGGGAGAAGCACCGTAGCAATGAGGATAAATCCGAGGGCATTGCCGAGTACAAATTGAAAGTACGAAAACTGATTTTCAGGATTTCCTACGGCGCCCGGAACCGAAATAAAGGTCACACCCGAGAGCGCTGTTCCGATCATTCCGAAGGCAACAAGGTACCATTTGGAATTTTTGTTGGCTTTAAAAAAAGTGTCGTTATCGCTGCTTTTTTTACCAATGCGGAAGGCGATAAATAATAACAATCCAAAATACACCAGGATGATGGAAAGAATGAGGGTTGGGCTCATGCGGTAATTTTTAAAAAGCGAAAAATACAAAAATATTGATGCCTTTTTCAAATTATGTACTTTTGTGGTATGGAATTTTCATCAAAGTTATTGGAGCAAGCCGTCAATGAAATGGCACAATTGCCTGGGATAGGGAAGCGAACGGCGTTGCGATTGGTACTGCATTTGTTGCGACAACCCCAAGAGCAAACCCGTTTTTTGACCGAGGCTTTGACCCAAATGCGGGAGCAGATGAAGTTTTGTTCGAGTTGCCATACCCTTTCGGATGTTGAGGTGTGTTCGATTTGCAGTAACCCTACCCGCAACCACCGCGTGATCTGTGTTGTTGAAGATGTACGCGATGTTATGGCCATTGAAAATACGCAGCAGTACAAAGGAATTTACCATGTGTTGGGCGGTAAAATTTCGCCCATTGATGGGGTCGGTCCGAGTCAGTTGCACATTGCTTCATTGGTTGAGAAAGTGAAGACAACCCCCATTGACGAAGTCATTTTTGCGTTAAGTTCAACGATGGAAGGCGATACCACCAACTTTTACATTTATAAACAAATTCAAGATACTGGGGTAAAAACGTCGACTATTGCCCGTGGAATTGCCGTAGGTGATGAGTTGGAATATGCCGATGAAGTGACGCTGGGACGCAGTATTTTACACCGCATTCCTTTTGAAAATTCCCTCAAAAATAATTAGAGATTTCCCCATCGAGTCTTTTGATTTTACGATTGAAAAACTATCTTTGTTGGCTAAAACAAAGTAGATGAAAACCAAAATACTGTCGTTTTCCATAGTATTGTTATTCCTTGTTACCGCTTGTGTTCCTACACAGGATCTCATATACCTTCAAGATAAAAAAAATACGACTACCTCCGCTGGGCAAGCAGTTACTCCAAGCAATAAGCCTTACCGATTGCAGGTCAATGATGTTGTTTCGGTGCAAATCAAAGCGTTGGTGGACGAGCGTTTATTGGAAATTTTTAATACGTCTCCTCAAAATCAAGCGGGTCAAACCGTGGAAACGCTTTATTTTAATGGATACACCGTAGACGATCATGGAAACATTCGTATTCCAATTTTGGGAGAGGTGAATGTATTAGGATACACTGTAGAGGAGGCACGCGCCAAAATCGAGGCCCAATTGTTAGCGGATTATTTTAAAAAAGAAGCCCAACTGTTTGTCAATGTAAAACTTGCGGGATTCCGTTACACAGTCAATGGTGAGGTGAACAATCCGGGTTCGAAGGTGTTGTACCAAGACCGTGTGAATGTGTTGGAAGCTTTGGCCAATTCGGGCGATATTACGATGACGGGTGACCGAAAAGAGGTGAAGGTGATTCGTCAGTTTCCCCATGGATTGGAGACGTTCAGTATCGATTTGACCGATGCGGCAGCAATTCATTCTCCGGCTTTTTACTTGCAACCCAACGATTATATTTACGTCAAACCTTTGAAACAAAAATCATGGGGATTTGGAGGTACGGGTCGCGAGACATTGACGGTTATGATTACTGCGGCTTCCATGTTGTTGACGCTCACGCTGTTATTACGCAATTAAACGACGTTCCATGCTTGATATCAAAGATTTTTCCTTTTTTGAAAAACAAAATAGCTTCGATTTCAAAGCTTTCCTGATTAAAACAGGAAGTTATTGGAAGTGGTTTTTATTTGGTTTGGGTTTTGCCTTATTTGTGGCACATCAAATCAATATTCGTAAACAGAAAATCTACTCCTTGGAGGCTACTTTAGCCGTTAAAGAGCAAGAGAATCCGCTGTTTATGAGTAATACCAACTTAATTTTCAATTGGGGCGGTACTTCCGATCAGGTGCAACGTATTGCGAGTACTTTGAAATCGCGTTCGCACAATGAATTGGTAGTGGATAAACTCGGTTTTTATATCGACTATCTTCAAGAAGATAAATACTATCAAAAAGATGTGTACGGTTCCGCTCCTTTTGAGGTGAAATTGGATAAAACCAAAAACCAACTTTTAGGGATTCCTGTTGAAATACATTTTGTGTCTCCAACCGACTACGAAATCAGTATTGCTGTGAAATCCAATTCGGTGCCCGTAATTAATTACAATACGAACATTATTGACACTCAGGCGGTACGCTCGGGCGATTTTCGTAAGCGCTGCAAGGTGGGACAACCGTTGCGATTGCCTTTTCTCAATTGGACTTTGGACATCAAAGGGATGCCTGGAAATTATACCGGGCAGAAATTTATCATTCGGATGAATTCGTTTGATAATGTCGTCAGTATGTACCGAAATGTTCGTGTGGTTATTGATGAAAAAGCGGGATCGATTATTCGTATTTCACTACAAGGAACCAATAAGGCCCGTATTGTTGATTATTTGAACGAAAGTGTTCAAATGTTGAAAAAGAAACAATTAGAAAGCAAAAACTTGTTTGCTGAAAACACCATCAAGTACATTGACACTACCTTGGCTTTGATGGAGGAAAATTTAAAGTCGGCCAACAACGATTTAAAGGATTTTAGCAAGGGTCGTAACGTTGTTGAGATAGAAAAACGCGGGGAGACTTACCAAGCGCAAATTCAGGATTTAGATTTGATAAAAGACGGAATTGACCGTAAGATCAACTACTACAATGTGTTGAACAATTATTTGCGCAACAGTAATGATTATTCCAAATTGCCTGCGCCTTCTGTTGCGGGTATTGACGATCCCAATATAATTAAAAATGTAGCGCAACTCATTGATTTATCGGTGCGCCGTTCGGAGATGACGTACTCGGTGAAAAGTGCGCTGATGTACAACAATATTGACAATGAAATTTCTGCCGTAAAGCGGGTTTTATTAGAAAATATTGTGGCGGCTAAATCGGCTATTCAATATGAAGCGGCTCAAGTAAACCGTAAAATCCGAGAGTCAGAAAACAAAATTGAAAGCCTCCCCGAGGACAGTCAAGATTATTTACGAATTACCCGCAAGTTCAATCTAAGCAACAGTGTTATCGATGCGTATTTACAAAAACGCAATGAAGCCCAAATTGTAAAAGCTGCCAATTTATCGGATGTGGAGTTTATTGATCCCGCCAAAGACATTGGAGGTGGATTGATTGGGCCGCGCACGGGAGTGAACTATGTAATTGCTATTTTTGCGGGACTACTGATTCCGTTATTGGTGGTGTTCTTGATTTTCTTTATCAATAATTCCATTCAAAATGCGGAAGATATTAGTGCATTGACCACTATTCCATTAATTGGAGTGATTGGGGTGAAATACACCTCTTCGAATTTAGCCGTTTTTGAAAAACCCAAATCGGCCCTCTCGGAATCCTTTAGGGCACTGCGTTCTTCGCTTCAATTTTTGTATAAAAAACAGAAGAAGGAGGGAAGTAAAACCCTCATGTTGACCTCTTCCGTTTCGGGGGAAGGAAAAACATTCTGTTCTATTAATATCGCTACTGTATTTGCTATCAGTGAGAAGAAAACAGTTATAGTTGGATTGGATTTGCGTAAGCCTAAAATTTTTGATGATTTCAACTTAAAAAATAAAATCGGTGTCGTCAACTATTTGATTGGTCAAAACGCCATGGACGAAATCATTCAAAACACCAAAATTCCATATTTGGATGTGATCACTTCAGGTCCCATTCCACCGAATCCCTCAGAGTTGATTATGGGAGAAACGATGCGGGAGTTTATGGATGAGTTGAAGCGTCGTTACGATTATGTAATTTTGGATACTCCTCCCGTCGGTTTGGTGACCGATGCTATTGAATTGGCTCCTTTTGCCGATGTGACCTTATACATCATGCGTCAGAATTTTACCAAAAAAGAAATGGTACAACTCATCAATACCCGTGTGCAACGGGATGAATTGTCGAATGTAAGTATTGTGTTGAATGGTTTTGAGAACAAAGCACGTTACGGTACAGGCTACGGCTATGGCTACGGCTATGGCTACGGCTATGGAAATTATGCAAATGGCTATCACGAAGATGACCGTCCCAAAAATCTATTTGAGAAAATAAAAGAAACCCTTTTTAAGCGTAAAAAATAACGCATCAAATTTATGCAAACCCTCGTCATTACCGGTGCGGCCGGATTTATCGGTTCCAATTTAACCGCTCACTTTTTGGAGCAAGGTTTTCACGTGGTGGGTTTGGATAACTTTGCAACGGGACATCGACGCAATATAGAACCGTTTCTTTCCCATGCTAACTTCACTTTTTACGAGGGGGATATTCGGGATTTAGCAACCTGTCATCGTGTGGTAAAAGGAGCCACTTTTGTCCTTCACCAAGCGGCTTTGGGTTCGGTTCCCCGTTCAATTAACGACCCGATTACCTCCAATGAAGTGAATGTGTCTGGTTTTTTGAATATGCTGGTGGCCTCTCGCGATGCGGGGGTGAAACGTTTTGTGTATGCCGCGAGTTCGTCGACCTATGGGGATTCGGCTTCTTTACCCAAAGTGGAAGAGGTGATAGGAAAGCCCTTGTCGCCCTATGCGATAACCAAGTACGTTAACGAATTGTATGCCTCCATTTTTTCCTCCACCTATGGGTTGGAAACCATTGGATTACGTTATTTCAATGTATTTGGGCGCCGACAGGATCCGGATGGAGCTTATGCGGCAGTGATTCCTAAATTTGTAAAATTATTGATGCAAAAACAATCCCCGGTGATCAATGGTGACGGAACGTATTCTCGTGATTTTACGTATATTGATAATGTGATTCAAATGAATGCTTTGGCATTGACTGCAACGCAACCGGAAGCCCTGAATACCGTATATAATACTGCGGTCGGTGATCAAATTTCGCTCAATGAAATGGTGCATTTGCTCAAAAAATATTTATCCCGTTACGATGCTTCTATTGCTGAAGTTCCTATCGTTTACGGACCCCAGCGCGTGGGTGATATTCCGCATTCTAAAGCGAGTATTGCCAAAGCGCAAAAATTATTAGGCTATCAACCCCAATACAACTTTGCGGCCGGCTTAGAAGAAGCAGTGGCTTGGTATTGGGATAATTTAAGATAAATACATATGAAAATTACGCATATCTGTTGTATCGGAGCGGGTTATGTAGGCGGCCCCACCATGGCGGTCATTGCCAATAAATGTCCCCACATTAAAGTGACGGTTGTCGATTTAAATGCCGAACGTATTGCCCGTTGGAATGATGATAATGTTGAAAATATTCCGGTGTATGAACCTGGATTGAGTGCGATCGTTGCGGAATCTCGTGGGAAGAATTTATTTTTCTCAACCGAAGTAGATAAAGCTATTGATGAAGCACAAATGATCTTCATATCGGTCAATACGCCTACCAAAACGTATGGAACGGGTAAAGGAATGGCCGCCGATTTGAAATATATCGAATTGTGTGCCCGACAAATTGCACGCGTGGCGACTACCGATAAAATTGTCGTTGAAAAATCAACCTTACCGGTTCGTACCGCAGAAGCGTTGAAAAGTATTTTGGACAATACCGGAAACGGAGTTCAGTATCAAATTCTATCCAACCCCGAGTTTTTGGCGGAAGGAACGGCTGTAGAAGATTTATTGTCTCCCGATCGCGTATTGATTGGAGGAGGAACCGACGAAGCAGGACAGCATGCTATCCAATCTTTAGTTGATATTTATGCCAATTGGGTTCCCAAAGAGCGTGTTTTAACCACCAATGTATGGTCGTCGGAGTTGTCGAAATTAACGGCCAATGCCTTTTTGGCACAACGCGTCTCGTCGATTAATGCTATTTCAGAATTGTGTGAGAAAACGGGAGCCAATGTCAATGAAGTAGCCCGTGCTATCGGGATGGACAGCCGCATTGGATCGAAGTTTTTGAAAGCTTCTGTTGGATTTGGAGGGTCGTGTTTTCAAAAAGATATTTTGAATTTAGTGTACATCGCCAAATCCTATGGATTGCAGGAAGTTGCCGATTATTGGGAGCAAGTAATTCAATTGAATGACCACCAGAAAAATCGTTTCGCACGCAATATCGTAAGTACGTTATACAATACCATTTCGGGAAAAAAGATTGCCTTTTTGGGATGGGCGTTTAAAAAAGATACCAACGATACCCGTGAGTCAGCGGCCATTTATGTCGCCGATGCCTTGATGCAAGAACAAGCACAAATTGCGGTTTATGATCCCAAAGTGGAACACCCTCAAGTGCTCTCGGATTTGAATTATTTGGAGACCCGTGATGCGGCTTCCAATGCCAGTTTGGTAACTTCATTTGCCGATCCCTATACAGCGTGTCAAGGGGCGCATGCGATTGCAATTATGACCGAGTGGGATGAATTTAAAGCCTATGATTGGCAAAAAATTTACGATTCCATGTTGAAACCCGCCTTCATTTTTGATGGGCGGAATATATTAGATGCCGAGGCAATGCGCGCGATAGGCTTCCATTATCAAGGAATAGGTTCGTGATACAAACACTATGGATATAAAAATAGCAGTTATCGGATTGGGGTATGTGGGATTGCCTTTGGCGCGTTTGTTTGCCACAAAGTATCCCGTTGTAGGTTTTGATATTAATCAGCAACGGGTTGCCGAATTGAATGCGGGGCAGGATAATACCTTGGAAGTGTCCTCCGACTTGCTTCAGCAGGTATTGGTATCGAAGCATACGGAGGCCCAGGGGTTGTTGTGTGCTTCTGATTTGGAGGCCATTCGCGATTGTAATTATTACATCATAACCGTTCCAACTCCAGTCGATAAAAACAACCGCCCCGATTTAACACCCTTGTACAAATCAAGTGAAACGGTAGGGAAGGTGTTGAAAAAAGGCGATATTGTAGTCTATGAATCAACCGTATATCCCGGATTAACCGAAGAAGAGTGCGTACCCGTTTTAGAGCGGGTGAGTGGTTTGAAGTTCAATGTAGATTTTTTTGCAGGCTACTCCCCCGAGCGGATCAATCCTGGGGATAAGGAACATACCGTTGAAAAAATCTTGAAAATCACTTCAGGTTCAACTCCCGAAATTGGACAAAAAGTGGATGCTTTGTACCGTTCTGTCATCACCGCAGGTACCCATTTAGCGCCATGCATTAAAGTGGCTGAGGCGGCCAAAGTAATTGAGAATGCGCAGCGCGATATTAATATTGCTTTTGTCAATGAGTTGGCCAAGATTTTTAACTTACTGGATATCGATACGCATGCGGTTTTGGCTGCTGCGGGAACAAAATGGAACTTTTTGCCTTTTAAGCCGGGTTTGGTTGGGGGACATTGTATAGGCGTCGATCCGTATTATTTGGCGCAAAAAGCCCAAGAGACAGGGTATCATCCTGAAATTATCTTGGCGGGACGCCGTTTGAATGATAGTATGGGGGAATATGTGGCGTCGCGAATTATTAAATTGATGATTAAAAAAGGAATTTCGGTCGATCATTCGTCGCTTTTGCTTTTGGGAATAACGTTCAAAGAAAACTGTCCCGATGTGCGAAATACCAAGATTGTTGATGTGGTGCATGCCTTAACCGATTACGGAATTCAGGTAACTATTTATGATCCTTGGGCCAATCCCGAGGAGGTGAAGCATGAATACGGTTTGACAACGACCAACACCCTACCTCAAGCTACTTTTGATGCTGTTGTGTTGGGTGTGGCGCATCAAGAGTTTTTACAACTGGATTTAGCGGGATTGCGAAATTCCAAGTCAATAGTTTATGATGTTAAAGGCGTTCTTCCCTATGCGGTGGACGGAAAATTATAACGTATGAAAAAAATATTAATTACCGGAGGAGCCGGGTTTATAGGTTCGCATGTGGTGCGCCGCATGGTGACCCGTTACCCCAATTATCATATTTTCAATTTGGATGCCCTCACTTATGCAGGGAACTTAGAGAATATCGCCGATGTAGAAAAACTTCCCAATTATACGTTTGTTAAAGGCGATATCACTGACGCCCATTTTATCGATTCTCTTTTTAAAACGCACGCTTTTGAGGGGGTTATCCATTTGGCCGCGGAGTCACATGTTGATCGTTCGATTACTGATCCATTGGCTTTTGTGCGTACCAATGTTTTGGGAACTATGAATTTGTTGAATGCGGCTAAAACCGCTTGGCAAGGGCAGTTTGAAGGCAAGCGTTTCTACCATATTTCAACCGATGAGGTCTATGGAACCTTGGGGGCTACGGGTTTGTTTACTGAAGAAACTCCCTATGACCCAAACTCTCCCTATTCAGCGTCCAAAGCGAGCTCAGATCATTTTGTACGCGCTTATGGAGAAACCTATGGATTACCCTATGTGTTAACCAATTGTTCTAATAATTACGGACCCAATCATTTCCCTGAGAAATTGATTCCACTGTGCATTCACAATATAATTCAAGAAAAACCACTGCCGATTTATGGGGATGGAAAATATACGCGAGATTGGTTGTATGTTATCGACCATGCGATTGCCATTGATTTGGTATTCCATGAAGGGAAAAATCATGAAACCTATAATATTGGTGGATTTAATGAATGGCAAAATATCGACTTAGTGCGTTTGTTATGTCAAATAATGGATCGTAAATTGGGACGTGACGTTGGGACTTCGGAGGGGCTTATTACCTTTGTGAAAGACCGTCCTGGACATGATTTGCGTTATGCCATTGATGCTCATAAAATTAATCGCGAATTGGGGTGGTCGCCCTCGGTCACTTTTGAAGAAGGATTGGAGCAAACCGTTGATTGGTACTTACAAAACACCCAATGGTTGCAGAATGTTACTTCGGGGGCTTACCGCGAATATTACGAAAAACAATATCAATAATTCAAACGAGTCATGCGCATATTGGTCACTGGAGCAGCGGGATTTATTGGATTCCATTTTTGTGAACTCTTATTAAAAAAAGGGTACACCGTAGTGGGTATGGATAATTTGAATCCGTATTATCCGGTTTCCTTAAAGAAAGATCGCTTGGCTGTTTTGGGGATAACGTCCACTGTATTTCAAACGGGTGTACCTGTAGAAAGTACTACTTATGGTGGTCGGTTTCAATTCGTATTACTCGATTTGGAAGACCGAAGCGGTATGGACGCGTTGTTTGGTCAATTTTCCTTTGACCTCGTTTGTAATCTTGCAGCACAAGCGGGCGTTCGGTATAGTTTGGAAAAGCCATTTACGTATTTGGACAGTAATGTAACAGGTTTTTTAAATGTGTTGGAATGTTGTCGCCACCATCAGGTAAAAAAACTGATTTATGCGAGTAGTTCAAGTGTGTATGGCCTCAACGAACACGTTCCATTTTCTGTAAACGATACGGTGGATCATCCGATAAGTTTGTATGCGGCCACCAAGAAATCCAATGAGTTAATGGCGCATACGTACAGTCATTTGTTTGGCATTACCACTGTAGGTTTGCGTTTCTTTACGGTGTATGGTCCTTGGGGTCGTCCCGATATGGCTTTGTTTTTGTTTACAGAGGCCATTTTTAATCAAAAACCAATAGACGTTTTCAATCATGGCGACTTATCGCGTGATTTTACCTACGTTGACGATATTACCCAAGGCATGGAGGCCATTGTAGCCGCCTTAGCTTCGGGCACCTACACGAAACCGTATGGGTTGTATAATATTGGCAATAACAAGCCCGTTCGTTTGTTGGATTTTATTGAAGCTATCGAACGGCATACAGGAATTACAGCGCAAAAAAACTGGCTTCCTATGCAGCCCGGTGACGTTGCGCAAACCTGGGCCGATGTTTCTGAATTACAACGCGATTTTCATTATCAACCCCATACCGACTTGGACAAAGGGGTAAAAGCTTTTGTGGATTGGTATAAGGCGTATTATAGGGTGGGTGAGTAGTGAGCCCCCTAGTCCCCTAGCCCCCAAAGGGGGGATTTTGATTAACGATTGACGATTGTTGATTGTTGATTTTTGATTTTTTGGAATGGTATTGAGATCCTGCTTTTCTTGGATTTTTTACTTTTTGTCTTGACGGAGGGGAGTCGTTGGACGTTAGACTTTAGAGTGACTAGTGATTAGTGACTAGTGGCTAGTGATTAGTGACTAGTGATTAGTGACTAGTGACTAGTGATTAGTGACTAGTGATTAGTGACTAGTGATTAGTGACTAGTAATTAGTCATCCCTTAAAAAACAAATAACTGTCTGATTGTTATTTTATTACAATAAAATTTAGCTAGAAATAGATGATAATTATTGCCAAAAATGGTATATTTGAGTATAAAATAGTGGCAATATGTTAGGCAAAATAA
>NZ_JAPZUB010000064.1 GCF_027533505.1 Flavobacterium sp.
GTGTTTTGCCCCTAATTTACGAAAGCTTAATTCTCCTGTTAAATATTCAGCAATGATTGATTCCTGTTCTTGAATAGTTTTTGTCGATTTTCTCATCATGTTTACACGTTAATTCGTGTAAACCTATTTTAGGACGAGACACTTCGGAAAACTAAGGGAATGATTGACAGGACTTTGATGAATGTCAATTCCTTTACTACCCTATTGATTTTTGCTTGCTAATGACATTTCAGGGGTAATATGAGAGGCAAATAACACCCGCAGTTAGCCACACCAAAGATTCAGCCTTGCATTAATGCATAACATTCACCTTACTAACATGAACCAATTGACGGTTAGATCTAAACTGAACATAGTACATACCCGACACAAGGTTCTTAACAGATACACTACGATTACTTCGCTGAGGAAGATTGCCCGAATGGATAAGCTGGCCATTTGAATTGATCAGGTAAAATTGTAAATCGGGCAGCTCGGTATAAAGAAAAAGTTCATCGTTAACCGGGTTGGGATAGGCAATAATCTGGTTAGTTAAAGCTTCTTTCAAACCCGTGATAACACCTCCCCTTCCGGAGAGATCAACCTGTATCGGAGCACTACTTCCATTTGATGTAATGACGAGGCTTCCTTTGTATTCCTTTGCTTCGACAGGCTGAAACGATATAGGCAATAGATACGCGCTTTTAGGAAGTATACTTGCCGATGCCGCACCGGTAAAGCCTTCCGGATACTCCACCTTTGAGATGGTAAGTGGACCAGTCCCATTATTTGTTAGGGGTAAAACAAGTACCCTTGTTTCATTCACCCCGACAGTATTGAAAGAAAGCGTGTCTTGCACTTTTAGTTCACGTGAGGAACCGGACCCGGTTACGTACACCGTCAATGGGCTGGTCGCTCCATTAAAAAATAAGCGAATTTCTCCTGCATAACTTTCCGCTGTAACTGGGTTAAAGCTGACAGCAAGATTAAACGTACTGTTGGCCATAATTGAACGGCTGCCGCTTGGCCCCTGTACACCAACAGGGTACTGTACGCTGTCTAGCAGGAGAGCCTGATTGAAATTATTTGAAATACGCACCTCTTTTGTAGAACTGCTTCCAACATCAACAAAGCCAAAATGAAGTTCCTTTTGAGCCGACACCTGTGAGAGCCATTCATTCCAGGTGGCGGTAAAAATCCCACTGCCGTGCGTGGCCACGGCAACGAGGAAGGTATTGTTGCGTGAGGCTATCATGTCGACCGCACTATTGCCAATTTGATCGAGTGCAATTTTTTCCCAATGCGTATTTTCTCCATCTATCTGCTCAGTAGCAAATAGCCCGGTAGAAGTGCCTACGAAATAAATTTTTCGGTCTCCCACTTGCGCAATTTCCAGCCAAACCAGAGCAGGGCCATTTCCGGTGCCATCGGAGTTTTCTTCCAGATTGCCAGCAACTTTCTGCCAATTGATTCCAGCATCAACACTTCGATAGAGGCTGTATTCCTCGTAGTTGGAAATAACGGCAAATAACTCATTACCATTATCAGGATCTACTTTAATCTGATTTACGAAAGTAAACGCTTGAGCCGGAATTTTACCGCAAAAATGAGGACCGTCATAGTCGCTAACGTGTGCTTTTTCGTAACGATAAAAAAGCAGATCCGAAGATTTTCTTGCCGCCATGTATACGCGATGAGTAGGTCTTTGTGAACTTACACCAATAGCCAAAAGTGCATCATAGTCCACACTTCCTAGTGAAAGACTCTCCCATGAAGATAAAGGAGGATTTAACAAAAGTTGGTCAAGTTTGTTGTTTCGCCAAACCTGTTTTCCAACCGTAGTGAACATAACGTTTTTATCGGAAGGATCAAGAAAGAACGGGTGAATGAAGCGAACGCCACCGAGGGCAGATCCATTGAACACAAATTTCTGTTCCAGCTTGTCACCTTTCCAGGTATTTACCGCAATCGCGGCATTTTGAATGCTCGTGTACAACAAGGAATCGTTGAATGCTGCATATCCGCCATCAGATCCCATAACGTTGCTCCAGGGCAACCCGGGAGCCGGTTGCATATGTGTGCCATTATCCTGTGTTCCTCCCGCCACCGCCTGGCTGGCGCCTTCTGTGCGGATGGCAACGGAATAGAATTGGGTGGCTGCGTAATTATTGTTGATTGGTCTCCAGTTCTTCGGCCATGCCGCTATATCCGCCAAGTAAACGCCACCATCGTTGATATTGAGGGCAAGATTGGGATCAGAGGAAAAAAAAACCAACCCATGATGATCCACATGAGGTTCCGTATTCATACTCACATTTGCCAGCGAGCTGAATCCATCGGTGCTACGATAGAGGTAAATGCCTCCGAGAAACACCAGTGAGGGATTGGCAGGATGGACACTTACAAACATGCTGTAACCCGATTGCGTGTTAACACGTGTGAGGCTGGGTTCCCGGATTTGAGTGATTACGGAACTTCGGTCAGTCCACACGCCTCCTGAACTGTTGTGCTGGTAATGAAACAGGTCGTGCTCATTTCCCCGTGCGATGAAAAAATACACTTGGCTTTCGTCCGATGGTGCGATGGCGATACTGGCTTTTGGAGGTGCGGTTTTTTGGAACGAAGGAGAAATATTGGACCACGTTACGCCATCAGCCGAACGAAATATCCCGCCCTCCGTTCCTGCGGCAGTCGCATACATGATACCTTGAGACGTGACCGCCAGATTGTGATGAAGCCGTAAGCTCGTAGTACCCAATGTTCGTGCCCACGTTTGGCCGCCATCGGCACTTCGCATGATGCCTGCTGATGTTGCAGCGAGCACCACATCCGCATTGGTTATCGTTGGATGTACGGCCAATGCAATCACTCTAGAAAAACTGGCAGACGTTTGAATGGGTGTTGCCGAAGTACCGGGTAACGATACCCAGGTGGCTCCGTTATCGGTAGACTTAAATAATCCTTCGGAGTTGAACCGCGAAGAGCCCGAGGACTCCTGTGTTCCAACGTACCAGGTGCTCCCCTTGCCCGGGCGAGGATCTTGAGTGATAGCCGATATGTTGATCATTCGGTCAGCTGATGAAATTCGGCTCCAGGAGCGGCCACAATCCCACGATTCCCATAATCCGCCAGAGACTGCGCCAGTAAAAATGTGGCATTCATTCGCCTTGTCGATAGCGATGGCACGGGTGCGCGGACCAACTGTAAAAGGGCCTCGGTGTTGCCAGACTAAAGGTAAATCCAGGGTGGATTTTTGACGTGCATTGGTATAGACTTTTTGTGCCTCAATCATCTCAGAGACAAATCGCAACTCCCGTTGGCGCATGTTTTCAGGAATCTCGCCAGTACGGGGATTACAAAAACGCATTTGATCATAACGTTCACGTGCCTGGGGGTCATCTTCCGTTCCAGCGCTACTCCCTTTTTCCACTATAGCATCAGGCCATACGTGGTGAGCATCAAAACGAATGATGTGCAAACGGATAGTTACCAGCGCAACCAAAAAAACAATGATGGCACCAACTAACGGTAGCCTTACTTTTATCTTCATCCTCATCTGATCATTAGCTTAACAATGGAATATCCAAGAATCTATGTAAATAAAATATTTACTTTTTCCTTTAACAAACGATTTAGCGAAATTTAAGGTTCGAAAACACTATTTATTTTCTGCAGAATCTCGCCTAGGACTCTGCGGCTTCCCTACTCCCCCTCGCTTGCCCTCTCAAACCACCATTCTTGGCCTGAGCACTCCCTGCCGCCCCGTTCATGCGTGCGCGTCTCGCCAGCGTGAGAACTCAAAATAAAACAATCCTGCCGGTTGGCAAAAATCCGTTTGCGGCCCAGGCTGCCTGCGCCCACGATTTCCGCGGCACGTGCTGCACACACGCGCTGGCTGTGGGCGCCAGCCTTTTGCAAAACTAAAAATACAAGTTTATCTGTTAGCTACTTTCATTCCGCCCGTTGGTGAAGAAATCAAAATGGGGATTGGGACAAATGAAAATGAGTGGATGTTGCCAAAAGCTCTTTGCATTTTTTTTTCAGCCTATTTTAAAACTTTCGTTTGGTGTGCCCCTGAAAAACCGAGGGATATAGGGCCAGCCACTGGTAATTACATAATAGTAGGTGCCATTAGGGTACTCTTTGGTTTTGCCAAACCTACCGTTACACTCGTCCAAATCGCCAACTCCCTTTTCATACACATAATCCTGCACAAAGGTGCCGTCATAATCCCCTGATGGGCCTGTGGGTTTATCGCTTGCGTTGGTAGGGCGAACACCACTCTTTAGTTTGTAACTGCTTTTCAGTTCCACCAGTGCAGAAGAAACATTGTTGGCATCGGTATGGCCGAAGTTGCTGTAGATCGGAAAGCCATCGGCTGCATAGCCCAGCAATACCATTTCTCCAGCTTTGGTTTCCTCTGTACGTTTTTTAACCAGCAGCGTTAGCACCCCGTGGTAGTGATACACGCCAGGGGGCTGCACGTGTGCATTGTTTTGGTCCATCCCCAACTTCACATTTTTAGAAAGCCCCTCGTATTGCCAGCCGCTGGCTAAACCTTCAAACGGAAACTGGATAGCCCTACGTTCATCACCATGAATATAGTATGGCCCGTTGGGATCCATTGGCACCCCGTTAATGGCCACCCCAAATTCATAAAAGAGGGTTGTGACAGGTGTGGCGAGCGCCACGGGGTTTAACAGCATCTTATACGTGTGGTCAACCTCTATGATTGTGATTGGGTTATACGCATTGGGGAATACACCCACTTCGTGGTCGGGTATTCCGTTCGATTCGATGATCCTGAAACCATCTTTTTCGGTGATCTTCACTTCGTTCACCAGGCCGTTGATGGTTATCTTATTTGTTTTGGTTTCGTCTGAGCTGCATGCAGCGAGCAAAAGCGAAGCAATACCGGTAAAAATGCAAATGGAAAGTTTCATGGTAAAATGATTAATACGTAATAGTTTAGTAATTAATTGATGACGATAAAATACCTGGTGGATTGTTCCCAATGGCTTTGTGCGGTAAAGCTCTGTGCTTCCAGGCCACTTTCAGAAAAACTGCCAGAGAGACTATTGAAACGAAGGCATAAAGGACTGTAAGCCAATGGGTACTGGCGGCATCGGTTTTCTCATTTTCGATTTGCCAATGGCCTTGGCGAAACACGAGCCGTATAGTTTGATCGTTTTTCTTTAGAAACGAAGCATACACATCATCTCTGTTCGCTCCGGCCATTTGTCTGTTTGTCCCTTCCAATCGAAAAATCCGTGTTGATTGCCCATTGCCTGCCCGCGGGTCGAACCTGATGGTGATAGATTTAACATTGTTGAGCGAGGCAAGGTGTAATTGTATACCGTCCTGATAAAACCCTTGACTGTTGACCGACAAGGCTAGTGGTTTGCCATCTGCCAATATGCTGAGGTAGGGTATAAAATCGTTAGGTTCAAAACGGGCTGCTTCCAATTGGGCCATGGTTTCGCTGTAAACAAGCTGCCACGCGGTGCCTGTTTTTTTTAGGGAGACCATTTGAAAGGCAGGCTGATGTGCCATGCCTACAAGGGGACTGGCAAGCAGAAGGAATACAATCAATTTTGATTTCACGAACTAAGTTTTGTGCATTAGTCGGTACCCACGCAAGAATACTTGCGGCACCCCTGAATTATTTTTTCACAACAATTTCTTCCCCTTACCAAGAGCGACTTAAAATAAAAATAAATAGCGCAAGGCGCAGGAAAACCAGTTCCAAAAACAACTAATCCACACTCGTCCAAAAAATGCGTATTTTGATTCTTTGCAAATGAATGTGATTCCACCGGGGGACATTTCAGACGAGGGGTTGTTGCGGTTGGCCTGCGAGCGCAAACACGAAGTTGTGCTGGAGAAACTCTATCACCGCTTTGGCAACCGCATCTTTAAGGTAGCCATGGATGTGGTGCGCAACAGGGAAGAGGCAGAGGAAGCGGTGCAAGATGTGTTTATTGCCATCTGGGAAGGTAGTGCCCACTTTGATGGAAAGTCGAAGGCGTACACATGGCTTTACCGGGTGGCGGTAAACAAAGCCCTGGAGCGTGCCCGCAAGAAAAATAGTAAAAGCAGCCGTTTTTTCTGGGCGAAAGAATACAACGAAATGGAACGCGTGCCACCTGATTATCATACGCCCCAGGTGGGGATGGAGGAGCAAGAGAAAAGAGAGCAGGCCAACACCTTGATCAATCGTCTGCCTGAAAAGCAAAAGGTTGCTTTTTCGCTGTTTTATCTTTCGGAGTTAAGCTATGAAGAAGTGGCCAAGGCCATGGATACCACTGTTTCATCAGTGGTGTCGCTTTTGTTCAGAGCCAGAAGAAATCTGGAAAAATTTATACAGACATACAGATGATTTAGATGATTTAAGCAAAAATAAATATCTTCATTTATGAAAAAGATTGAAAGTATACATGAACTTATTGAAGTGGCCCGAAGAATGCCCATGGGGCAATTGCCCGATACGTACTTTCTTACGCATATCCGTCCGCAGTTAAAAGTTCAGAGGCAAACGGCTGTTGAGTTAAACTGGATGCGCATGGCAGCGGGCATTGCACTTGTTACCGTAAATGTTACCGTTTGGTACCTCTCTTACAGGCAGAATTTTGTAAGTGAACCTTACTACAACCTTTCTAATTATTTGTCGGTAAACCAAATAAACTTTTAACACGTATGGCCACTGTTTCAAATCGCACCGTTATTACCGGGCTCATTTTTCTCAACCTGCTGTTGGTAATTTTTATTGTACTGGGCTTTGTTCGCAATAGGCAAGGCTCACCAATGGAGCCGGAATTTTTAATTTATGAATTGAAGCTGGACAGTGACCAAATAAGTCGGTATAAATACCTTCTGGATTCGAACAAAAATGTGATGGGCCCGATGCTGAACGAATTGAAGTTGGCCAAACAGGAATTCTTTAATGAGATTTCATCGGCCAGCGTGACGGAGTCAGTGCTGCTTGAAAAGCAGGCTGCCATCAACGCCATTCAAAATAAAATTGACCGTGCCATGCTCCACCACCTGCATCAGTTGTTTCTTTTGTGCAATGAGGCACAACGGCAAAAGTTGTTAGGCCTTTTGCACCGGTTGGGCGAGCAAATGCCCGGATAGGCTTATTGGGGTTTGGCCTATAAGTTCCAGTCATTCAACAAATCCAACTCATTTGCAACCTTCTGCTTTTGGCAAAGGCCTTTGAAAACGGATGATTGAAAAGGCCAGATGCAACCACATGCCTGCTACCAGGCCCAGGTCAAAGATTATTCCTCGCTGAGATCCCGTTTCGGGGACTCTGCGCTTACTTCCTTTATACTACATTCTCTCCTTCACTTGCCCTGCCTTACTTTTTCTTTCACTTATCTCCTGCTTCCGACAGAGTCCCCGAGGCGGGAGACTCCTGCGGTGAAAAGAAATAGTTTCAATACAAGCAGTTTCCGAAATGGTTGCAGTTCATTTTATGCAAATGAATACAATACTACCTGTTTTACGGGTTATGCAATAGAATTCTTATTCTCCGCAGAATCTCCCCTCGGACTCTGCGGCTTTCCTACTCCCCCTCGCTTGCACTCTCAAACCACCATTCTTGGCCTGAGCACTGTCTGCCGCTCCGTTCATGCTTGCGCTCCTCGCCAGCGTGAGAACTAAAAGTAAAAAGTCCTGCCGGTTGGCAAAAATCCGTTTGCGGCCCAGACTGCCTGCGCCCACGATTTCCGCGGCATGTGCTGCACACACGCGCTGGCTGTGGGCGCAAGCCTTTTGCAAAACTAAAAATACAAGTTTATCTGTTAGCTACTTTCATCTCGCTGTGTGGTGGAGACCACAAACGGGGGCGCAGTGGCGGGCCGGATTTTTCTTTTGGGCGGCTTTTCGGCTTGCC
>NZ_JAPZUB010000069.1 GCF_027533505.1 Flavobacterium sp.
TGGTATGCGCTAAAATCAATCATAAATGAAAGTCAAAGTCCGCTAAAGAAAACCGTGTTGTTAATAGCTACATCATTCTCCGCATGGTATGAATTTAAAAACATAATAAATTTACCGTATATTAATTAGACCATAGCCTAATCAATGTATTTATTTATAATATTGATTATATAGCACAAGAGCATTACTTTTTTCATTAACCAAAAACCTACATGAGTTGCGCCAAAAAAGATCCGAATTTTGCCCGATAAATTCCCTTTATTGATTAAAGAGCTTGTGGTGATTGCCCCCCCAGATTGCGATAAACAACCGCAGAAATTTGTTTCAAAACCTCAGGCAACGTTCTAAAATCATTACCTTTTGTCATAACGGTGAGTAAGTAAGTCTTGTCTTGGGTGTAAACGACCACGGTTTCATGCAACTGTTTTTCCACCATATCACCTGCTTCTCCAAATTTGTGAAAACAATCAATATTGTTAGGAATTCCCGCCAATACACCTTGTTTAAATTCCGATTTACTTAATAAAGAAGCTGCGTATTCAGAATCTTTACTCGTGAGATAGGAGGCATTATATAAGGCTCGCATGAATAAAGAAATTTCGTAAGAAGTGATAAAATAATCCGTGGCATTCCAATCAGGAGCGGCCAGCCCTAAATCGGTAAAAACATTTTTAAATACTTCTACATCGATATTTTCATTCAAAAGATACGTGGCATTATTGTCAGAATAAACAATCATGTAGTACAAAAGTTCACGAATAGAATACGATTTACCAAATTCAATCGATTTTGAAGTAAACAAAGGCTTTTTATCGGCTTTGTATATTTTGTTGAAAAGAATTTTTTTGTCCAATAATCCTGGATTTTTTTCATTCATCTTTAAAAAAGCAATCAACTCAGGTACTTTCAAAAGCGAACCAGGTTTAAACTTTTCCTCCAAATTGATTCCCATCCAATCATTGGTACTGTAATCCTTGAGGTATACAGAGGCAGACTTAATCACATTTTTTTGTTGAAAGGCCTGAATAATATTTTGCACCTCTGCCTTCATTGAAACCATGTCTGATGATTCATCAAGATCAACATACAATAATGGCTTAACAAAACGATATCCCTCCAATCGTTTTACTTGTAAGGTATTGGCTACACGAGTTGAAGTTTCACTTGTTTTTTCATTAAAAAAATGGTGGGTAACAAAGTAAGTGGCTATAACTGAGATAAATACTAAAACAGAAACGTATTTAAAGTTAATTTTAAAATTTAAGATTCGGGTCATTTTCTAATTTGAATTCTAATATCGCAAAAATAGGATATTAATTATGAAGAAAACAACACAATTCTCACTCAAAATTGTTAATTTCTCAGTGAAAGGGAAGCATATAGCTTTAAAGGAGTTAGCGCTAACAAAGTGCAATACGCTCTATTTTTTATACAATTTTTACGAATTTTATCGTTTTAGGAATAGTAACTTGCACGAAAATAAAACCGCATGAATCCGATAAAAATTCTTTGGGTCGACGATGAAATCGATTTACTCAAACCCCATATCCTCTTTCTTGAACAAAAAAGCTACCACGTAACGACGTGTAACAACGGTCGTGATGCCTTGGATATTTTTCAAGATGAAAATTTTGACGTGGTCTTTTTGGATGAAAATATGCCCGGCTTGTCGGGTTTGGAAGTCCTTTCGGAAATGAAAGAAAAAAAGTCATCCACGCCCATAATCATGATTACCAAGAGTGAAGAAGAATTTATCATGGAAGAGGCCATTGGTTCTAAAATCGCCGATTACCTTATCAAACCCGTCAATCCCAATCAAATTCTTTTGAGTTTGAAGAAAATCCTAGACCATTCGCGACTTATCTCAGAAAAAACAACCTTAGATTACCAAAAAGAATTCCGAAAAATTGCCCTGGATATGGGCATGGCACGTTCGTTTACTGATTGGTTTGAAGTCTATAAAAAGTTATTGTTTTGGGAATTAGAATTGGAACGCACCGAAGATTCCAACCTAATTAATATCCTGGAATCGCAAAAACAAGAAGCCAATTTCCAATTTGGAAAATTTATTGAACGGAATTACGAAGATTGGTTTGATTCCAAAGCCGATAAACCGGTTCTCTCACATACGGTGTTTAGAGAATGGGTGGTGCCCGAATTGGTTAAAAAGGAAAAACCGATTTTATTTTTAGTTGTTGATAATATGCGCTATGACCAATGGAAAGCCATGGAGTCTTCGGTAAATACTTACTATAAAGTCGAAAAAGAACTCCCCTATTTTGCTATGTTACCTACCGCAACACAATATGCGCGAAATGCTTTATTCTCGGGACTGTTACCTTCTGAAATGGAAAAACAGTTTCCTCAGTATTGGAAAAATGACACCGATGAAGGAGGAAAAAATAATTTTGAAGCCGAATTTTTAACCGCCCACTTAAAACGATTGGGCTTAAACATTAAACACGATTACTTTAAGATAACAAATTTTCAAACCGGAAAAAAATTAGCCGAAAATTTCCGAGGGTTAAAAGACAATCAATTGGTAGCTGTCGTCTACAATTTTGTGGACATGCTGTCGCATGCCAAAACGGAAATGGAAGTGGTAAAAGAATTGGCTTCCGATGACAAAGCCTACCGTTCACTCACCTTGAGTTGGTTTAAAAATTCTCCTCTCTTGGAAATCATTCAACAAGCCCAAAAGTTAGGTTTTAAACTTATCATCACCACCGACCATGGCACCATCAATGTGAAAAATCCATCGAAAGTCATAGGCGATAAAAATACGAGTCTCAACTTACGCTATAAAACCGGAAGAAGTCTCACCTATGAAGACAAAGATGTTTTTGTGGTAAAAGATCCCAAAAAAGTAGGATTGCCAGCCATAAACATGAGTAGCTCGTTTATTTTTGCGAAAAACGATTTATTTTTGGCTTATGTAAATAACTACAATCATTACGTTAGTTATTACCGAAATACCTACCAACATGGCGGTATTTCCCTGGAAGAAATGATTATTCCGTTTATTGTTTTAAATCCGAGATAACCTATGGAAATTCTTTTTTCATTGGATGAAATTGCGCAAGTGGCTCAAAAAATACTACGCGAAAATCCTGCGAAAGTTATCGTATTCAATGGCCCAATAGGCGCCGGTAAAACCACTCTTATCAAGGTTTTATCACAAACTTTGGGCGTTAACGATGCCACGAGCAGTCCCACTTTTTCCCTAGTTAATGAATACGAAAATCAACAAGGAGAGAAAATTTATCATTTTGACATGTATCGCTTAAAATCGGAAATGGAAGCGCTCGACTTTGGGATTGAAGATTACTTGTATTCGGGGCATTGGTGTTTTATCGAATGGGCAGAAAAAATTCCCAACCTTTTGCCAGCGCAATATGCCCGAATTGATTTGAGTGTGCTCCCAGATGGAAAAAGAAAATTGACGTTGCAGGTCTCGTAGATTTTTTATACTTTAGAAGAAAATATAGTACGGTATGCCACTGACCCCTTTCAGTCCGGAACAATTAATTCCTCAAGAAGAAAAATTAGAAATTGCGCGCCATAAATCGGAATTATTTATTGGAATTCCCAAAGAGACGAGTTACCAAGAACGACGTATCTGTCTCACGCCCGACGCCGTAAATTCATTGACTTCGCATGGCCATCGAGTACTGATGGAAGCAGGTGCAGGGTTAAGCTCCAGCTACACCGACAACGAATACCGTGATGCGGGCGCTGAAATTACTAACGACACCCAAAAAGTTTTTTGTTGTCCCATGCTTTTAAAGGTGGAACCTCCTACCATGGCTGAGATTGAAATGATGCAACCCGGGACGATACTAATTTCAGCCTTGCAAATTAAAACACGAAAGAAAGAATACTTTGAGGCCTTGTCCAAGAAAAAAATAACCGCCTTAGCATTTGAATATATTAAAGATGAAGACGGTTCGTATCCCGCTGTAAAATCGCTTAGTGAAATTGCAGGCACCGCATCGATACTCATTGCTGCCGAGTTAATGATCAATAATAGTTTTGGGAAAGGACTTTTGTTTGGAAATATAAATGGAGTTCCCCCAACGGATGTTGTGATTATTGGAGCAGGAACCGTAGGCGAATTTGCTGCGCGTACCGCTATTGGTTTGGGAGCCAATGTTAAAGTGTTTGACAATTCAATCACCAAATTACGCCGTTTACAAAACAACCTCAGTCAGCGGGTTTTTACGTCTACTATCGAACCCAAAGCATTACAAAAAGCGCTACGCCGCTGTGATGTGGCCATTGGTGCAATGCGCGGAAAAGACCGTTGCCCTGTAGTTGTCACAGAAGGTATGGTCGATTTAATGAAAAAAGGGGCGGTCATCGTAGATGTAAGTATCGATACGGGAGGTTGCTTTGAAACCTCAGAGATTACCACTCATGAAAAGCCTACTTTTATTAAAAATGATGTCATCCATTATTGTGTTCCCAATATTCCGTCGCGGTATTCAAAAACAGCTTCCCTTTCTATCAGCAACATCATCATGCCGTATTTGTTACAAATCGCAGAGGATGGCGGCATGGAAAATGCATTGCGATTGAGTAAAGGATTGAAAAATGGAGTGTATTACTATCATGGAATTTTAACCAATAAATCTATTGGAGATTGGTTTCATTTACCCGATAGCGACATTAATTTAATTGTATTTTAATACCGTTTCGGCTTGAGATTTTTTACTTTTGCTAAAAATATGTTATGAAATTTTATCAACGCCTCGCCTACTATAGTTTTGGAGTTTTACTAGGTGCCCTTTTTGTCGCTTTCGTCTTAACAGGCAAAGAGACCCGTTGTAGTTATTTTCCAAACGAACGCGTACTCAATAACATTCGCACTAAACCCTTAAAATACAGTCTAGAAGCCTCACGGAAACTCGCGGAAGATTGGATTGATACCATTGATATTAAAAATACCTTAACCTATGGCGATGTAGATTTTGATAAAAGTAATGTGAAATTTGAGGAGGGTAAATTGTACTGGATTGAAGGATATACCACGCAAAAAGACACGATTCAATTAAAAATTGTGAACTATGAAACCCGAGCGGTTTTAGAAGACATTATTCGGTTAAAAACAAAAAAGAATGTACCTTAAAAAAATCCGGCGTATCACCGGATTTTCTTTATTTAATAAATTCTATTTTTTGAACTTCCTCCGCATTAACGCTGTCAAAGAATCCTTGTTCACTCATCCACTCGTCACTAAATACCTTACTCATGTAGCGTGAACCGTGATCAGGGAATACAATAACCACATTACTTTCAGCCGTAAATTCACCTTCTTCAGCAAACTGTTTTACCGCTTGAAAGGCAGCTCCACTGGTATATCCAACAAACAAGCCTTCTTTCTTGGCAATTTCACGAGCCGTATGTGCACTTTCTTCGTCACTTACTTTCATGAACTTGTCAATGACATCAAAGTCTGTGGCCGTAGGAATCAAATTTTTACCCAAACCTTCTATACGATAGGGGTAAATCTCTGCAGTATCGAATTCTTTAGTTTCGTGGTATTTTTTTAAAACAGATCCAAAAGCATCCACCCCTAAAATACGTATGGATGGATTTTTTTCTTTCAAAAAACGAGCGGTTCCCGAGATGGTGCCACCTGTTCCACTACAAGCCACTAGATGCGTTATCTGACCCCCGGTTTGCTCCCATATTTCAGGCCCTGTAGTATTGTAATGCGCATCAACATTCAAATCATTGAAATACTGATTAATGTAGACGGAACCCTTTGTTTCCTCATGCAATCGCTTAGCTACAGAGTAATACGAACGCTCATCATCAGCAGAAACGTGGGCGGGACAAACATAAACTTTAGCGCCCATGGAACGCAACATATCAATCTTATCCTTCGAGGATTTGGAACTTACCGCCAAGATGCAATCATACCCTTTGATAATGCTCACCATGGCTAAACTGAAGCCCGTATTTCCCGAAGTAGTTTCAATAATGGTATCGCCCGGTTTAAGTATTCCTCGGCGTTCGGCTTCTTCAATAATGTATAAGGCAATTCGGTCTTTGGTGGAATGCCCCGGATTGAATGCTTCAACCTTAGCAAAGAAATTTCCTGAAAGATGCTCAGCAATCCTATTGAGTCGAATAATCGGAGTATTCCCTATTAATTCGAGTACATTATTGTAGGCTTTTATTGTTTCTTTCATAAAAAACAGATTAGCGTCAGGGAATTCGATTAGCAATCCTAGAATGTCCCCAAACCTTGCAAATTTAGTAAATTAATTTAAACTAACTTTTAATTTTTTCTAAATCCAATAAAAAAGCAAACTCTTTTGCCACCTCTTTTAGCGCTTCAAATCGGCCCGAAGCACCTCCATGCCCAGTCGCCATATTGGTGTCCAAAAACAACTGATTCGCATCGGTTTTCATCGCCCTCAATTTTGCCACCCATTTGGCGGGTTCCCAGTATTGTACCTGTGAATCATGCAATCCGGTTGAAATGTACATGTGTGGATAATCCTGAGCACAAACATTATCATAAGGCGAATACGACAACATATAGTCGTAATACACTTTATCATTGGGATTGCCCCATTCGTCATATTCTCCCGTCGTCAAGGGAATTGTGTCGTCCAACATCGTAGTCACTACATCCACAAAGGGCACTTGAGCGATGATTCCGTGAAATAAATCGGGACGCATATTGGCAACGGCTCCCACCAACAAACCACCCGCTGATCCGCCTTCTGCATACAAATGCGATTCACTGGTATACCGCTCTTGGATTAAAAATGCAGCACAATTGATAAAATCGGTAAATGTATTTCGTTTTTCCAATAATTTTCCCGTTTCATACCATCGTCGGCCCAAATCCTCTCCCCCTCGCACATGCGCCATAGCATAAACAAACCCACGGTCTAAAAGACTTAACCGAGTAGTTGAAAAATAAGGCTCTAGCGTAACACCATAGGAACCATAGCCGTAGAGCAACAGCGGATTAGATTGATTTTTTTGAAGTCCTTTTTTGTATACCAAAGAAATGGGCACTTGAACACCGTCGTCTGCAGTGGCCCATATACGCTCTTCGATATAATTGTGCTTATCAAAATCTCCACCCAACACTTCTTGCTCCTTCAAAATTCGTTTTTCGCGCGTGATCATGTTAAACTCAATCACCGAGGCCGGAGTGGCCAACGATTGATACGCATACCGAAGCCACGGCGTGTCAAAATCAACGTTGGTCGTTGTATAAGCAGTATACGTCTCTGAAGCAAACGGAAGGTATTCATCCATAGTACCATCCCAACGAATAATGCGCAATGCATTTAACCCATTATACCGCTCGGAGACCACCAAAAAATCGCTAAAAATATCAATGCCCTCCAACAAAACATCCTCCCGATGCGGCAACACATCAACCCAATGTGGTAATGCAGTGTGCGCGACTTCTGTTTTCATTAATTTAAAATTAGTCGCTTCATCTTTGTTGGTAAGTATGTAAAAATGCGAGCCATAATGCGATACCGAATACTCCAAACCCCGAACACGCGGCTGAAAAAGCTGGAAATCTGCCAAAGGCTGAGCGGCTTTTATAAATCGATACTCTGAAGTGAGCGTGCTTTCGGAGGCTATCATGATGTATTCGCGTGATTTGGACTTAAATACAGAAACGTCAAATGTAGCATCGGCTTCAAAATATACCTTTACGTCCTCGCTTGGATCAGCACCTAAAGCATGCCGGTAAATACTATCCGAACGCAATGTTTTAGGGTCTTTTCGACTGTAAAACAAGTATTTTCCATCTGCCGACCAAACCGCGCCACCTGTAGTATTATCTATAGCGTAGGGTAAAATTTCACCGGTTTCAAGATTTTTTATTTGAATGCTGTACTGACGTCGGGAGACTGTATCAACTCCAAACGACACCCAAACATTATCTTCACTGATGGATAAACCTGTCAAATGAAAATAGGAATGCCCTTTTGCCATTTCGTTGGCATCAAACAGCAGCCGTTCTGGAGCTTCCATGCTTCCCTGTCGTCGGGTGTAGATTGGATAATCGCCTCCTTTTTCAAAACGTGTAATGTAATAATATCCATTGTAAAAATAAGGTACCGAACTATCGTCTTCTTTGATACGACGTTTCATTTCAACAAATAATGCATCCTGCAATTCCTTGGTATGTGCCGTTGCTGCTTGATAATACGCATTTTCTTGTTCCAAATAAGCAATAACTTCAGGATTTTCCCGATCATTCAACCAAAAATAATCATCAATTCGTTCGTGATCATGGTGAAAAAGACGGTGGGGATTTTTCTTCGCTTTGGGCGGTTGAAAAGTAGACATAAGAAATAAACTAATTTTTGCAAAGATACACCGCGAATACGGGCTATGATGAATGAAAAAACTTAAATTTTCAACCAATTCTTTAACAAGATTATTACGTACATTTGTGTTACTAAAAGTAGAAAAATATGTTTGGAGATTTAATGGGAATGATGGGAAAATTACAAGAAACCCAGCAAAAAATAGAAGAAACAAAGCAACGTTTAGCTACCGTTTATATCGATGAAAAAAGCAGTGATGGACTACTTGAAGTGACTTGCTCAGCCAATCGCATCATTCGGTCTATTGTAATTAACGAAGCGCTTTTAGAAGATAAAGAAATGCTCGAAGATTACTTAATTACGGTTCTCAATAAAGCGATTGAACGAGCGGGGCAAATTCAAGAAGCCGAGTTAGCCGCGGTCGCCAAAGAAGGACTTCCAAACATTCCGGGAATGAATTTATTCCGATAATATGCGTTGGGACCTTGGTTTTCTTTTGCTTACACTTGTTGCAGAAATTGTAGGCACTGTGGGAGGTTTTGGTTCTTCGGTTTTCTTTGTTCCTATTGCTAATTTTTACTTTGATTTTCACCATGTATTGGGACTCACCGCGGTCTTGCACCTTGCGAGTAACATTACCAAAATTGCACTATTCAGGAAAGGGCTTCATCGGCCGCTATTACTCACCATGGGGATTCCCTCTGTGCTTTTTGTATTGATCGGTGGATGGCTTACGCCCTATTTATCTTCTCAAATACTGGAACTAATTTTAGGAGTATTTTTGACGTTTTTCAGTTTGTTTTTTATTATTGAAACTAAAAAAACACTATTACCAACCACCAAAAATGCAGTCCTTGGCGGGGTATTTTCAGGGTTTTCAGCGGGATTGATGGGAACAGGCGGTGCCATTCGCGGGTTGACGATGGCTGCATTTAATCTTGAAAAAAATGTTTTTATAGCCACGTCTGCTACAATCGATTTAATGATCGATGCTTCACGAACCGTAGTGTATGCTCAAAATGGCTATGTGACCCAAGACATCATCTATGCAATTCCCGTTTTAATTGGAATTAGTTTACTCGGTTCGGGTCTAGGAAAATTGCTCTTGCGTTATATCGATCAAAATCGGTTCAAACAAATCGCTCTTTTTTTAATTCTGGGTATCGGCCTGTTGACCTTAGGTAAAGTTATTTTACACTAAAATATAAGTTTAGCCAAATGCTCCATTACGTAACTATGCATCACTTGTTTATAGTCCAAATGGGTAACCATTCTAAGTTTTCCGGGGCCCATCGAACTGATGTGTATGTTTTTCTGTTTGAGTTTATCGATCACCCATTGCTCATCCAACGTAGGACGAACAGAGAAAATAATAATATTGGTTTCAATTGGTTCGACTTTTGCTACCCAAGGTAAAGTAGCCAAAAGAGCGCCTAATTCTTGTGCCCTTTTATGATCTTCCTCCAATCGTAAAATATGATTTTGCAACGCATACATTCCCGCCGCCGCCAAATAGCCCGCTTGACGCATTCCCCCACCAAAAATTTTACGTATACGCAACGCTCTTTTCATATCGGCTTTTGTACCTAGCAAAAGAGATCCTACTGGAGCACCCAAACCTTTTGATAAGCAGACCGAAATGGTATCAAATAACTCCCCAAATTGTTTAGGATGTTGTTTCTTGGCCACCAAGGCATTCCAAAGACGCGCACCATCCAAATGATACTTCAAGTTATGCTCAACACAAACTTGTTTAATGCGCTTTAATTCAAGAACTTCATAGCAAGCACCGCCCCCTTTATTGGTTGTATTTTCGATACTCACTAATGCCGTTTTTGGAGCATGATAAAATTCAGGATCGTTGATAGATGCCCTAACTTGCTCTGCTGTAATCATCCCGCGGGTTCCATCGACGAGACAGCAAGAAACACCACTGTTGAAGGAAGCACCGCCGCCTTCATAATGATATATGTGCGAATATTTGTCGCAAATGACTTGCTCTCCAGGTTGGGTATGCAACTTTATCGCCGTTTGATTGGCCATAGTGCCACTCGGAAAAAACAAAGCCGCTTCCATACCAAAAAGATGCGCTACAGCTTCCTCCAATTCGTTTACCGAGGGATCCTGTTTATAGACATCATCCCCTACTTTGGCCCGAAACATATACTGCAACATTTCTTGGGTGGGTTTGGTAACGGTATCGCTGACTAAATTAATTTCCATATCCGACAACAATGCTTTACTTTTGCGGCTACAAAACTACATTAATTTATGACAAATACCGAACAAATCAAAGGTATTGTAGAACGCCTTGGTGCGTTGAGGAGGTATCTTTGACATTGATGCCAAATTAATCGAAATTTCGAATGAGGAAGAGAAAACCTTTGCACCCGACTTTTGGAACAATGCCAAACAAGCCGAAATAATCGTTCGCAATTTACGCTCCAAAAAAAAGTGGGTCGAAGATTTTACCAAGGCCGAAAATCTTGCCGAGGAACTTCAAATTACCTACGAATTTTTCAAAGATGGCGATGCCTCCGAAGAAGAATTGGATACGCAGTATGCCTTGACGTTACACCAAATTGAAGACCTAGAGTTCCGAAATATGCTTTCGGATGAAGGCGATTCCATGAGTGCCGTGTTGCAAATTACCGCAGGCGCTGGTGGTACAGAGAGTTGTGACTGGGCCTCCTTGTTGATGCGTATGTACTTGATGTGGGGTGAAAAACAAGGATATAAAATCAAAGAGCTGAATTTTCAAGAAGGCGATGTGGCAGGGATAAAAACAGTCACCTTGGAATTTGAAGGTGATTTTGCTTTTGGGTATCTAAAAGGCGAAAATGGAGTGCATCGATTGGTGCGTATTTCTCCTTTTGATAGCAATGCCAAACGCCATACTTCCTTTGCTTCAGTTTATGTATATCCTTTGGTAGACGATACGATTGAGATCGCCATTAGTCCTGCCGACATTGAAATTACTACCGCACGATCGAGTGGTGCTGGAGGACAAAATGTAAATAAAGTGGAAACCAAAGTTCAATTACTTCACAAACCGACTGGAATTCAAATTCAATGCTCTGAAACCCGTTCAAAACACGATAACCGAGAACGTGCTATGCAAATGTTACGCTCACAATTGTATGAAATCGAGTTGAAAAAACGCATGGAACAGCGCGCTGATATTGAAGCAGGGAAAATGAAAATTGAGTGGGGCTCCCAAATTCGAAATTATGTGATGCATCCCTATAAACTCGTGAAAGATGTGCGTACAGGACATGAAACCAGTGATGTCGATGCCGTTATGAATGGAGAAATCGATACGTTCTTAAAAGCGTATTTGATGATGATGGGACAAAAAGAATCTTAAATAACAACCTACAACGGTCTAGAAATAGACCGTTTTTTTATTCAAAAACTTCCAAAAGAAATTGCAGCAACCGATTCCAAGATCGTTTTGCAGCATTGGCGTTGTAGGCCGCTCCCCTCTTATTATCCGAACCAGCACCTTTGTCGGTAAAGGAATGTACGGCATTAGCATAATATATCATTTCCCAATCAGCTTTGGCAGTGCGCATTTCTTCTTGAAAAGCTTTGATTTCGTCTTGTGGAACATACGGATCGTCGGCTCCATGCAGCACTAAAACACGCGTTTGAATAGGTTCTATGGAACGTGAGGCATCGCGACCTAATCCCCCGTGGAAACTAACAACCCCACGAACGGGTAAATTCATTCGAGCGGCCTCCAAAGCACCTGTCCCGCCAAAACAATACCCCATGACCACAATGTTTTTGGGAGACACCCCCAACTGCACCAATTGGTCATAAGCCAATTGGATTCGTTTTTGATAGGCTAAAATATTTTTCTTGTAAAATCCGGCCTTTTCTGATGCTTCTTTAAAATTTTTGGGGCGTTGGTCAACCCCATAAATGTCGGCAACGAAAGTATAAAATCCTAATTTTTGCAATTTCTCAGCGGACTCTTTCGCATGTACATCGATCCCCATCCAAGCGGGAAGAATCAAAACACCTCGTTTTTCCGCTACCTCTTTTTGAGGAATACCTGCAAAACCCTCTAAAGCTTGTGTTCCATCAACATAGGAAACAGCATTGAGATGTGCGTTTGTAACAAGGGTAAACAAACAAAAGAGCGAAAACCATTTGGATTGCATAGTACGTTGTTTTTTTTAAATTATTTATATCCCCATTTCGATTTGAAATCGAACATACCAATTGTTTTGCTCACTACTTTGCGAAAACTGTAGGCGATCGTAGGTAACTTCAGCCTGTATTTTGAAGGCATGTTCCCAAACATATTTAGTAAGTCCCAATGTATATTCTTGAGTATCGGTCGCTAGATTTACAATGTCTGCTCCGACTTTTTGGGTCGAATACCGAACAATAAACTCGTAATTAGACGGGGTTAGATAACTGCATTGATAGTCAAATCCACTACCAACATACACAAAACGTGTTTGCGTGGGATCAAGAGGGTTTACTGTAATCGCATTTCGCGTTGTGGATCGAGACATGTACGTGGCCATCGCCGCAAATCCTTTGTATTTAAACATACCGTCTAGTAAAACCGACTTTAACGTTCGGGCTTGAAATAAATTGTCGCCGAGTTGCCCCTGAGTGCGCTGGGCATTGTTGTTTTGCTGAAAGGCGGCAGAGAAAAAGAGTTTGGGTTTGGCTTCCCGAATCAAATCCCCTTCAAAGTAAACGCCGTCTTTGGTAAAAGCGCCTAAGGGCATCAATTCGACTTTACCGGTAAGGGCCAAGCCACTATCAGGACCGTTGGTTGTGTTGCGTCCCTCTCCTGTTGACAATGCGGCTTTGAGATTATACGAAAACTGGTTACTGCGCTGTTTTAGATGGTGAACTTGAAATCCGAAATCGCGGTCAATATTAAAACGCGCATTATTTATTGAACGGTCGGTTAATTGAAGGGCTCCTGAAGAATTAATTCGCTGGCGGTTTCCGGGCAATTTCGTCTGTCCAAAACTAAAATTCCATTGTGGATTAGGACGATACGTAATTACAGCATCCCGTATTATGTTATAATTATCCCCTTCACGAATTTCGCCAGTATCCCCTGGAGCAAATGATAATTGAATGACGTATAAAAACTTTGGACTTCCCACAAAACCATCAAAACGAAGGCGCAAGCGACGAATCTGCCAATCATAGCCTCCTTCTTCAAATTCATTTTTGACATAAGTAGCCCGGTTTTGAATCCGGAAACGCAAATTCATTTGAAATAAGCTGTCAGGGGCGGTAAGCCCTAATCCTTTTCCGAAACTGTAATACGGTAATGTGGATAATTTCAGGTCATTATCACTTTTGTTTTTTTCCAAAACGGGTTGTGCCCAACTATTGGTAAAAATTAAAATAAAAAGAAGAAAAAAATAGGTTCTAAATTGTATTCCCATAAAATAATCTATTGGCGTACAAGTTAGAAAGAAAATTAAACATGAAGCAAAAAAAAGTCACCGTTGTAGGTGACTTATTATTTTATAAAAGCAAATTAACTAAGTAATAGAAAAGAGCAGCCATAATAGCTGATACGGGTATGGTTAATATCCATGCCCAGAGTAAATTAACAGTAACCCCCCACCGAACCGCAGAAATGCGTTTGGTAACCCCTACTCCAATAATCGAACCGGTAATGGTGTGTGTGGTGGAAACCGGTATTTTAAAATGTTCGGTTGAAAACAAGGTCAAAGCACCCGCCGACTCGGCTACAACACCTTCAAAAGCATTTACTTTGGTAATTTTGGACCCCATCGTTTTCACAATTTTCCAGCCTCCACTCAACGTACCTAGGGCAATCACCGTGTAACAGGTAAGTGGAATCCATTCGGGCATCTGACTTTTTATACCTTCCTCTTCATTGGGTAAAACCACACGCAACCACTCGGGCATTGTTAACACTTCTTGATGGGTTGTATTTAAATACACGGCTACGGCAGCCGCAATAATACCCATTACTTTTTGCGAATCATTCCCCCCATGTCCCAAACTGAATGCGGCAGAAGACAACAACTGCATTTTTTTCAACACTGACTCTGCTTTGGCTGCAGAATACGAACTGAAAATAAGATTGAATAGGGCCAAACTATAAAAAATAACAGCCACCAATAACCATTTTATATTATGCGGTTCAGTGACCACCGACCAAAAATGACTTTCGAAACGTGGTTTTTCAATCGACTCATACCCAATCATCACGGTAGACAAAAACCAAAAAACCAAAAGCATTAAGGCTACTGTAAATACTTTAGGGCCTATCGCTTTACGCGAAGAGTACATCATCCATAACGACAAACAGTAGGAAATAAACATTCCTACCAAAGGTGCTAAGACAATAAAACAAATTACAATCAAAACCCCACTCGGTAACAAATCACCTTCTTTGTATTTATACCATGATACAATATTCCAACCCGCATGTTCCAAATCGGTCACTCTTCCTGAAAACCCATGTGCAATAGCGGCGCCGGCAAAACCACCGATCAAGGTGTGCGACGATGAGGACGGAATTCCTTTCCACCACGTTAATAAGTTCCAAACAATAGCAGCTAAAATTCCCGCGAGAAGAACCGTTAAATCCAAACTACTGGTTTTGGCGGTTTTGGCCACCGTATCGGCAACCCCAAATCCAAAGACCCAATACGCCAAAAAGTTAAAGAAAGCGGCCCAAAGTACGGCTTGAAAAGGAGTCAATACTTTTGTCGCAACAATAGTGGCAATCGAATTGGCCGCATCATGAAATCCATTGATGTAATCAAAGGCAAGCGCCAAAAAGATAATAAGAATTAATAGGGTAAATTCCATGAATCCAATGATTAAGAGTGTTTCACAGAAATTTGCTCCATCACATTGGAAACACTTTTACACTTGTCAGAGGCCATTTCTAAAGACGACAATACTTCTTTGTATTTTATGATGTTTTTGGCATCGGTTTCATTTTCAAAAATATCGGCCACGGCTTTGTCAAAAACGGCATCAGCTTTGCTTTCCAAACGATTGATTTTTTTACACGTATCTTTAATCGCTTTAGGGTTTTTAAGATCTTTTAACTCCTTAATTCCTACTTCAATTAACTGACAAGCTTCCAAGTTAATTTCAGTTAATTTTCTAATGGATTTGGTAATTTTATCCACCTGATACAAACGAATTCGACTAGCGCCACCATGCATATTATCGGCCACATTGTCGATTGACTTGATCAGAGAATGAATATCTTCACGGTCAAAGGGTGTGATAAAATTACGACTTAATTCTAAATGGGTTTTGTGCGCAATATCTTCAATGATAGCTTCCAATTCCTCAACCTTGCGAAACAATTCCTCACGCTCCGCCTTGGGTGCATTGACGGCGTCGTGCAATGTACTGGCCATAAGCGTCAAATTTTTGGAGGCTTGTTCAAATAATGGGAAGAATTTTTTATCTTTAGGAACTAAGAACTGAAATATGCTGTTAAGTGTCATGTTTTGTCGATTTTTGTGCTACAAAATTAGAGTCGCAATGTTAAGTTAACATTAATAAAAAAACAAGTCCCCGTTATTTTTTTACAATAAATTAATATAGAACATTTTTTGGTGATTAGTCCAATTTCAATCGTTTTCGTACTTTAGCGACGCAAAAAAATAACCCCATGGACCTGAACTTTAATAAAAACGAAGACCACAATAGATTACTGCTTTCTGAACTTAAACAGCGCTTTGCGAAAGTGAGATTGGGCGGCGGTGAAAAACGTATTGAAAAATTACATGCGGAAGGTAAAATGACCGCCCGTGAACGTATCGATTACCTGTTGGATCAAAATACACAAAGTATTGAAATTGGGGCTTTTGCTGGTGATGGCATGTATGCCGAACATGGCGGATGTCCTTCGGGAGGGGTCGTGGTAAAAATCGGATACATTCACGGAAAACAATGTATGGTTGTTGCCAATGATGCCACGGTAAAAGCGGGAGCTTGGTTCCCCATTACAGGCAAGAAAAACTTACGTGCCCAAGAAATTGCGATGGAAAATCGATTGCCTATTATTTATCTAGTCGATTCAGCAGGAGTTTATTTACCCATGCAAGACGAAATCTTTCCTGACAAAGAACATTTTGGTCGTATTTTCCGAAACAACGCGATCATGAGTAGCATGGGCATTACCCAAATTGCAGCAGTCATGGGGAGTTGTGTGGCCGGAGGCGCCTACCTTCCTATTATGAGTGATGAAGCGCTTATTGTGGATAAAACAGGAAGCATCTTTTTGGCAGGCAGTTATTTGGTCAAAGCCGCCATTGGGGAAAATATTGATAATGAAACGTTAGGAGGCGCTACTACCCATTGCGAAATATCGGGTGTAACCGATTATAAAGCCAAAGACGACAAAGATGCTTTAGACCGAATTCGTCGTATAGTTCAAAAACTAGGGGCTTACGAACAAGCCGGTTTCAATCGTATCAAAGCCGAAAAGCCAGCCTTAGAACCTACCGATATTTATGGTATTTTACCCAAATCACGTTCCGATCAATACAATATGATGGAAATCATCAAACGTTTGGTTGATCAATCGGAATTTGACGAATACAAAGCGGGGTATGGACAATCTATCATTACAGGATATGCCCGTATTGACGGCTGGGCTGTGGGTATTGTGGCCAACCAACGCACGGTTTCCAAAACCAAAAAAGGAGAATTACAATTCGGAGGTGTAATCTATTCCGATAGCGCAGATAAAGCCACACGGTTTATCGCCAATTGCAACCAAAAGAAAATTCCATTGGTATTTTTACAAGATGTCACCGGATTTATGGTGGGCTCCAAAAGTGAACATGGGGGTATCATTAAAGACGGCGCCAAAATGGTAAATGCAGTTTCCAACTCCGTAGTGCCTAAGTTTACCATAGTCATCGGTAATTCATATGGAGCAGGGAATTACGCTATGTGTGGAAAAGCATACGACCCACGACTTATTGTGGCTTGGCCGAGTGCCGAATTGGCCGTGATGGGAGGTGCGCAAGCCGCCAAAGTATTAATGCAAATTGAAGCCGCTTCCCTAAAAGCGAAAGGAGAAGTAGTAGATGAAGTAAAAGAACAAGAGTTGTTTGACCGTATTAAAGCACGCTACGATGCCCAAGTTTCCCCCTACTACGCTGCTGCGCGATTGTGGACCGACGCCATTATTGATCCATTGGAAACACGTACATGGATTTCTATGGGAATTGAAGCCGCCAATCATGCCCCGATAGAAAAGAAATTCAATTTAGGCGTGATTCAGGTTTAAGTTTCTATTTTTAGATAAAAAAATGCCCCGAGAACAAAAACTACGGGGCATTTTCATCTATATAGAAACCTAACAAAATTATGGTTTTTCCTCACCACCTACCAAAAACGGTGCCTTGCCGTCGGTGATGATGATTTTACTGTTGTTGGATTTTGCCAATTCCAAGAATGCTTCGATACTACGCAATTTTATGATTTCTTGCGACAAACCTTCGGCTAAAATTTTCTGTGCATCGCGGGTTCCTTTGGCTTGGATAATTACGCGATCAGCCTCCAATTTTTCTTGCTGCAATACAAACTCCATACGCATGGCCTCTTGCTCAGCTTGCAATTTTCGTTCAATCGATTTGGCTAAACCATCAGGGAGCTGAATACTTTTTAACAACACCGATTCAATACGAATCCCTTGTGGCCCAAGAATGGTATCCATTTGTTTCCGAATTTCCTCTTCAATATTGGAGCGCATCCCCGAGTGCATGTCTTTGGCATAAAAACGCGCACACACATCGGCTGAAGCAGAACGAAAAACATTGGAAATAATTCCTTCATAGCCTAAACCTAAATTGCGAATAATATTGGGCACCTTGTCTTGATCCAATCGGTATAAAATCGAAATTTGTGAACTGATACTAAGCCCTTCTTTACTAGGCAAACTCAAGGTCAATTCTAAATCGTTGGTTTGAATGGAAGTCTTTACCACTTTGGAGGTAAATGGATTGAAAAACACTGCGCCTTGGGTGTGAATCTTGTCCGATAATCTTCCCATTTTCTGACGAATGCCGACCTCTCCGGGACGAACAACGGCACAACTAACCGAAAGTATCGCAAGGCCTGAAAGTAAAAGTATTTTTTTCATAGTCAAAAGTTTTTATTTCAAAATTAAAAGTATTACTTTCAGCATGCTCCCAACAAAATGCCAAAATTTTATTAAAAAAATCTTAATTTTTTCTAGCACAAATGCTTTCATTTCCTACGGAATGACTAGTTTTAGCCCATGGATCGGCCAACACATTTTATTCCTTTCTCCACTCCTGTAGAAGGTATTGCATTGCCTGAAAAATTTACGTTTCCTTTTTTCTATGAACCTCATGCTTTGAGTCGTATCGCAGCCAAAGAACTACAAGCTTATTTGACGCATCAAACGGATTTCGACCACAATTTTGGATTAAATGAAAATAAAAGTGGCGCTGTTATTGGGAAAATGTTTGGCGTTTTAGTGGTACAAACTTCCTCAGGCGACCTCGGACAATTATGGGCTTTTTCTGGGAAATTGGCCGATCAAAACCATTGGCCCAAATTTGTGCCCACCGTTTATGATATGCTTACGGAAAAAGGATATTTTAAAAAGGAAGAGCTCGTTTTGAATGCCTTGAACGAGAAGATTGCTCAAAAAGAAACTTCGCCCGAAGGGTTGGAAGCCCAAGCAAATGCCTCGTTATTAATCAACCAAGCCTCCAAAGCAATAGCGGACTATAAAAAAATGCAAAAACAGAATAAGCAACGAAGAGCTGATTTTCGAACAAACAATCCTACGCTATCGGAAGAAGTAGTACAGCAATTGATACAGGAAAGTCAATTAGAAAACATTCGTTTACGCCATTTGCAACTCGAATGGAAAGCAAAAATAGCGACTGCACAGGCAACTTTTCATCGATGGGAACAAGAAATTGAAGCGCTAAAAGAGGAACGTCGGCAACGCTCGGCCCAATTGCAAAATCAATTGTTTTCAGAATATGCGTTTCTCAATCGCTATGGCGTTACCAAGAATTTATTGGACTTGTTTGAAGGAAATCCCCCAGCGGGAGCGGGCGAATGTGCAGCCCCAAAACTGCTGCATTATGCCTTTCAACAGCAGCTAACCCCTTTGGCTATGGCTGAATTTTGGTGGGGACAATCCCCTAAGTCAGAAATCAGAAAGCACCAACAGTTTTATCCCGCTTGCACCGGCAAATGCGCTCCGATACTGTCTCACATGCTCGAGGGAATTCCACTCGAAGACAATCCGTTTTTAGTAAATGAAGGGCAAACAAAAACTTTAGAAATAATTTACGAAGATGCCTATCTTATGGTAATCAACAAACCCGAATCGTTGTTATCAACACCGGGGAAAAACATTTCCGATTCGGTTTATACCCGAATAAAAGCGAAATATCCCGAAGCAACCGGTCCATTGTTGGTGCATCGTTTGGACCAAGCTACCTCGGGCTTACTTTTAATCGCCAAGACGCAAGAAATTCACAAAAAATTGCAATATCAATTCATTTCTAGAAAAATAGAAAAGAAGTATATCGCTGTTTTAGAGGGTGTCCCCCAAAATAGTGAAGGTACTATCGATTTACCCTTGCGGGTTGATTTGGACAACCGCCCCTATCAAATCGTCTGTGAAACCTATGGAAAACCCGCTACAACATATTGGAAGATTTTGCAAAAAGACGAAAAAAATGTTGTCGTTGAATTGCAACCCGTCACCGGAAGAACGCATCAATTACGAGTGCATGCCGCTCATCCTGGGGGACTTAATTGCCCTATTAAAGGGGATGATTTGTATGGAACGAAAGCAGATCGATTATTTTTACACGCATTTGAAATAAGCTTTTGGCATCCCATACACAAGTGTGGTATAACAGTGAAATCAGAACCAGATTTTTTTAATATTTAATTTTGACTAAGATGATGAATCCCTATGCAATATATTTTAGTTTAATGTTTAGCTTTTCATTGGTAGCCCAGCCCTTCACCCGAAAAGACTCCCTCATGGGCGGATTTCCTAAAGAGCGTCTTTGTTTTGATGTGAAACGCTATGAAATTGATATACGTGTAAATCCAGAGAAAAAATTCATTTCAGGCCACAATGCCATTCGATTTGAGGTGACAGAAGCTACCAAGCGTATTCAGTTGGACTTGTTTGCCAACATGCAAGTGGATTCTATCCTTTGGCAAACAAAAAAACTATCGTATACCCGCGAATTCAATGCTGTTTTTATTGATTTTCCCGAAATATTACCCTCAGGAGCAACCGAACTACTAACATTTTATTACTCGGGACACCCAATTATTGCACGTCAAGCGCCTTGGGATGGCGGTTTTGTTTTTTCGAAAGACAAATTAAATCGTCCTTGGATTGGTGTCGCGGTGCAAGGTACAGGCGCTTCGGTTTGGTATCCCGTTAAAGACGGACAAAGCGACGAACCTGAGCAAGGCGTATTGCTCAAGGTTGCCGTCCCCAACGAACTGATAAATGTCTCCAATGGCCGATTAAAAGGTTCGACTCCACTGAATGATGGGTATACCCGATGGGATTGGGAAGTATTGAATCCTATCAACACCTATAATGTGACCCTAAATATTGGACACTACACCCGAATTACAGACCGTTTGGAAGACTTGGATATTGACTATTATGTCTTGGATTACAACCGCGAAAAAGCCATGAAACACTTTGAAGAAGTCAAACCCATGCTGACCTGCTTTCAGTCCAAATTTGGTCCCTATCCTTTTAAAGAGGATGGGTATAAATTGGTAGAAACTCCTTATTTGGGTATGGAACACCAAAGTGCGGTAGCCTATGGAAATAATTTCCTTAAAGGATATCGCGGGATGGATTTATCGGGTAGTGGTGTCGGACTTACCTTTGATTACATCACCATTCACGAAAGTGGTCATGAATGGTTTGGAAATAGCATTACCTCGCGCGATATCGCTGATATGTGGATCCATGAAGGGTTCACCCAATATAGTGAACTCGTGTTTATTGAATGTCAGTTAGGGTACCTTAAGATGTTGAAGTATGCCTTTGGATTACGTCGCAATGTAGCCCACGACCGCCCAATTATAGGGCCTTATGGTGTCAATCAAGAGGGTTCGGGTGATATGTATCCTAAAGGCGCATTATTACTTCATACCCTTCGACATGCCCTCAACAACGATACCCTTTGGTGGAAACTGATTTGGGAATATTGCCACAGGTTTAAGCACAAAATTATCGATACCGAAACGGTTGTACACTTTTTTAACGAAGCCTCAGGGATGGATTGGACCCCTGTTTTCAATCAATATTTGCGTCATACGCGGCTGCCCATTTTGCATGTGCGTTCGCGCGGTAAGCGATTGGAAGCACGATGGGAAGCCGATGCCACTTCATTTGCTATGCCTATAACGCTGAATGTCAATGGCACTCCCTTTCAAATCAAACCCCAATCGGATTGGACACGAACGAAAGTAAAAATGAAGAAAAATGCCATTGTAACAGTGGATCACCAAAAGTTTTTTGTCAAACTCAATCTTGAAAAAAACGAGGCTCAGTAATCCGTTACTTTAACAAACTCGCTTTACGAATAATTTTTCCGTTTTCCGTTTCGGCAAAATGAGGGATAAAATGGATTGTTTTAGGACGTTCGTATTTATCCAAGCGGTCAAAAATTTTGGGCGAAATTTCAAAGGGTTCGCCTTCCACAATGAGAACTACTTTATCTCCCAATTCGGTGTCTTCTTCGCTTGAAATAAAAAAGCGTCGGTCGAGCTTCCCATCCAACTTATGCTCTACTTGCTCGGGTAGAATTTTCACCCCACCACTATTAATTACATTGTCAATTCGCCCCAAAAAAACAAATTGGTTTTCATTGACTAATTCTACCAAATCATTGGTCACAACCGTTTCTTCGGCGATGATGTGCGGCGCGTGGATGACCAGACAATTTCTTTCATCATACGAAATAGTAACATGCGGTAAAACAGTAAAAGCCTTCTCTCCTACGCGCTTGGCAGCAATATGAGTAATCGTTTCTGTCATGCCATAGGTTTCAAATACCTGAGTAGGCAACTGCATCAATTGTTGTTCTAATACAGCATTTATTCGGGCACCTCCAACAATTAACTTCTTAATCTGTGTCAATTTTGGAATCGAGCATTGGGCCTGTAAAGGAACCATGGCCGCAAAATCGTACTTGTCCTCCAAGCGTTCCATGGGGTGTGAAGTTGGTGCCACATAATCCAAATCCAATCCTAAAACAATAGAACGAATAAGCATCATTTTACCCGCGACATATTTTACGGGTAAGCATTGCAAAGCACGATCACCGGGTTTTAAGTCAAAAAAATCTCCTGTCGCCAAAGCTGAGTGTACCATGGCTTGTTTGTCAACCTGAATGATTTTGGGCAAACCTGTTGAACCGGAAGTTTGCATTTCGATATACGGTTTTTCATCAAACCAATCCAATAGAAATTCGCCTACAGGCTTTTCAAAATCTTCCCCTTCTTTAATGAAACTATAGGCTACCCGGCATAAATCATCACGGTCTAAATGAAAACCATTTAACTTAAACTGATTGTGGACGTTGGTAAAATGAGGTGTCATAACGTTTTGGTATTTGTTGGGTCTGGAATTAATATTGGACCTGCTAAGCGCTGTTTCCAGTCGGTCCAACGGTATAGTTTTGAAAATATAAAAATCAACAACGGATACAATACCAATAAAGGTAAAAAAAGCTCCAAACTGAGTTGTGGTTTTTCGGTGTCTTTAAAAATGGCATACGTTTGAAAAATTGAACTATCAGAAGTAATTAATAACGCTGCCATAAGATTATTGGCCGCATGAAATCCGAGCGCCAATTCCATACCTTCGTCCATTAAGGTAATGATGCCGAGAAATAATCCTGTGCCTACATAATAAAAGAGTACAACATATCCCAATGCCTCTACCTCAGGATTGGTAATATGTAAAAGTCCAAAGATGAGTGAGGTCCAAAACAAGGGAAACCATCGATGCGGATGCAACTGCGCAAATCCTTGCATAAGATACCCTCGAAATAAAAATTCTTCCAGGGAGGTTTGCAAGGGAATCAACGCCACGGCGATAAGGGCTAAAATCAAAAACCGCTCGGGTTGAAAATTCCACACTAAAGTTGTATCGGAGGCTTTGTAGGAAATAATGGTGATTATCAAAGTGAGAATTGCCCACAAAGAAAATGCTGCAATCACCCGCTTCCAATCCAATTGCATTCGTGAGGTAGCGATACTTCGCAAGGTTTGCTTATGCATAAAACGAATCACTACATAAAAACCAGCAAAAGCAACCACAAAAGTGAGCAGCAATAAAAACAAGGACAGGTTAAGGTCCATTACTTGCAACATTTCTTTCATCGTTTTGGGCAACCCTTTGCCAGAAGCCATAGTCTTAAATGCAATAGCTACTGTGAAAGGAATTTGTCCAATCACTGAAGCTACAATAACGATAACAGAACCCAACAGATACCAACCGAAATTCAGCGGTCGCTCTAACCCAAAAAGTGGTGTCATACAACTTTATTTTATTGTAGCAATTTAGTTATTTTAGCCATATAAAAAACATGACAATGATCACAATTTATCACAATCCTCGTTGTGGCAAGTCGCGCGATTGTGTGCGCCATTTTGAAGCAATAAACGAAGAAATCAAGATAGTTCTCTACCTGCAATCGCCTTTAGACCGTGAGGGCATTACCACGTTACTGCAACAATTAAATTGTACCGCAATGCAATTAGTACGAACCAAAGAGCCGCTATGGATTGCCAACTATAAAGGGAAAGCACTTGCTGAAAACGAAATAATTAACGCCTTGGTGCAACATCCTATCTTGATGGAACGCCCCGTAGTTGTCAAAGGCAATAAGGCTGTAATTGCGCGTCCGTTGGAACGAATTGTTGAATTATTTTAATGATTGCTGAAGCCTAAGATTAACAAAACTTTGGCAACCATGCCCTCAAGTTCTTCTAATTTTGCACCCAACAGGAAAGCAAAAAATTACATACATGAAATTAGCAAAAGTTCTACTTACTACTTTTGCACTCATTGCCGGATTATACGCTAACGCTCAAGCACGTCCCGGGGGAGGCAAAAAAGTTAAAGTAACAGGGACCATAGTGGCCCAAACAACCAAACAACCCTTAGAGTATACCGAAGTTCGCTTTGTTAGTACCCAAACCAACAAAGTGGTAACGGGAGGTTTAACCGATGCCAAAGGAGCTTTCGCTATTGAAGTTCCTCAAGGCACGTATTCCGTGAACATTGAATTTCTATCGTTCAAACCCAAAGTGTTGCCCAACAAAACCCTTCAAACGGATACGGATTTGGGAACCATTGCCTTGGAAGATGCCGCTACCCAATTGGACGAAGTGGTCGTTCGTAAAGAAAAAACAACCGTAGAAATTAAATTGGACAAAAAAGTCTACAATGTAGGGCAAGACCTTATGGTAAAGGGCGGAACGGTGAGTGATGTCTTGGACAATATTCCCTCTGTGGCAGTCGATGCCGAAGGAAATGTAAGTCTCCGTGGAAATGAAAACGTGCGTATTCTCATCGATGGTCGTCCCTCCAATGCCATCAGTATGACCGACGCTTTACGCATGATTCCCGCCGATGCTATCGACAAAGTAGAAGTCATTACCAATCCTTCTGCACGCTATGATGCCGAAGGGGGGGGCGGTATTTTGAATATTATCCTTAAAAAAGGAAAAACCAACGGCATTAACGGTACGCTTATGGCGACTACAGGAGTTCCTGATAACCATGGTTTAACCGCAGCACTAAATTTCAAATCCAAAGAGTTTAACTTTTTTACGAATCAAGGCTACAATTACCGCAACAATCCCGGAAAGTTCCGCATGGACAGCCGTTATTTGACAGCTACTAATGATACGAGAGACTTCATCGACGAAACGCGTGACACCGATCGATTTAGTAAAGGATACAACGGTAATTTTGGATTTGACTGGTTTTTGGACAAACAAACCACGTGGACCAATAGTGTGAATTATCGCCGAAATACAGGAACTACTGAAGATGATGTAGATCAAGTAACCTATGATGCCAATCGCGTGTTTACAGGAACACTATTTCGAGATAATTTTGAAGATACGCGGAGTGAAAATATCGAGTTTGCTTCCAACTTGATTCGTAATTTCAAAGGCGATGGTCATAAATTGACCGTTGATTTTTCGATTTCAAAAAATAAAGACGACAATACGGCTGACATCAAGAATTTCTCTACCATCAATCCCAATGTCTTTTTGGATCAATCGTTCAATATCCAACGTCAAGACCGTTTGTTGTTGCAGGCCGACTATGTATTGCCTTTTGGGAAAAATAAAGAAAGTCAGTTTGAAGCGGGATACCGTGGAAACTTTTTGGATTTAGCCACCGACTATACGGTATTGAATGATGGAGTATTGAATACATTCTTTACCAATTTTCTAAATTATATTGAAAATGTAAATGCTGTATACACGCAGTTGGGTACCAAATGGAAGAATTTTTCATTTTTGGCCGGTTTACGCTATGAGCATTCTGACATAGTAGTCGACCAAGTAACCTCTAATATTTATGCAAATAAAGTGTACGGTAACTTTTTCCCTTCTGGAACAATTGCTTACGAATTTAATAACAGCACCAATATTTCCGTGAACTACAGTAAACGGATTAACCGTCCGAGGGGACGTGAAATCAATCCTTTTAGCAGCTATTCCAGTAACATCAACCTGTTTCAAGGAAATCCTGATTTAGACCCTTCTCGCACTGATGCGTATGATTTAGGATTTTTAAAACGTTGGAGCAAATTAACCTTCAACACCTCGGTATATTTCAACAGAACGGTTGACAATGTACAGTATGTACGACGCGAAAGTGGAGAATTTGTAGGGACAACCCCTGTTATTGTAACTACTCCTGTTAATTTATCTACGGAATACCGCGCTGGGTTTGAATTCAACTTTAATTATACCCCTTACAAATGGTGGCGAGTGAATACCAACTTTAACTTTTTCCGTTTGGAAACCGTTGGGGTGTATCGTTACCTAACGTCCACGAATATTGAACGGGTCATTGATTTTGCTAACGTTGCCAATACATGGTCGGCACGGGTCAATTCAAAACTAACCTTACCAGGAAAAGTAGATTGGCAAACAAATATCAACTATAATGGCCCTCAAACTACGGCGCAAGGGTTAAATAAAGGAATCTTTGCTATGAATTTAGGTTTTAGCAAAGATGTACTTAAAGAAAAAGCGACAGTTGCCTTAAATATTAATGACGTGTTTAACTCACGCGTGCGCCGCTACGAAAACTTCATTGATGGTCAAGTAGAAACCGATGGAGCAATGCAATGGCGCGTGCGTCAAATAACATTGTCATTCACCTATCGTTTTAATAAAACCAAAAACGAACGGGAAAATAATCGTCCCCGACGCGGTGGTGAAGACGGTGACGGTGGTGAATATGCCGGATAAGCGCACAAAAAAAGTCCCGAATCATCGGGACTTTTTTTTTAAAACAAAACGATTACGCTTGTTCTAAAGCTTTTTTCTCTTTTCGCTCTTGAAGCAACTCTTTTGTTACTCCAAACACCCAGTAAAATACGAAGTGTATTAAGAAAATCATCAACCAGAAACCGGCTGTGAGAATCGTTAGGAAAAGAAGAAAACCGAGGTACTGTTGAAATTCAAACATTGTTTTCCGGAATAATTTGTGAATTCCCTCCAAAATTACGCCTTAATATTCAAATGACCAATAGTTGTAGGGATTTTATTCACGAGGTTATGAACATTAGAACCATTTACGCTTTTTGAAATAAATAATCATCCCCAAAAGCAACACAAACATCACTCCAAGAATAATGAAATACCCGTACTTCCAATGCAATTCGGGCATGTGATCAAAATTCATCCCGTAGATGCCTACAATAAACGTTAGCGGCATGAAAAAGACAGAGACCACCGTTAATGTTTTCATTACCTCATTCATTTTGTTGCTTTGAGAGGCAAAATAAAAATTGGAAGCACTGTCCAATGTCGTCATATCATAATCGATTTGTTCCAATAATTCTTGTGCCTTTTGATACAAACGATCAAAAAAACTAAAATTTTCATGGGCAATGGCATTGAAAACATCATCGTCTTTAATGGTTTTTATTGAATACAACGAATCGCGTAACGGAACAATAGAACGCTTTAAAAAATTAAAATTATCGCGATGTTTTTCAATTTGCTCCAAGACAATGGGTCGGGAATGCGACTTCGATAAATTAATCAATTGTTCTACCTTATCTTCTTCATTCTCAATGGTAATGTAAAAATTTTCCATCACAGCGTCCAACATCAAGTACAGCAAATAATCGGCCCCTTTTTCACGCACAATACCCGAATGCATACGCAATCGTTCCCGAATATGACTGAAGAAATCGCTTCGTTTTTCTTGAAAAGAAGCCAAACAATCCTTTTTTAATAAAAAACTAATCTGTTCCACTTGAATATTATCTGAATGTTCAATGGGGAGAAGCGATTTGATATTAAAAAAAAGAACGTCATGGTATTCATCCAATTTGGTTCTTTTGGTAGTATTTAAAATATCCGATAACATGAAGGCATCCACATGCAAAAAATCGCCAATTCGTTGAATAATCGATATATCATTCAATCCGTGTACATTCAGCCAATTTACTTTTTGGGGAACAAACGAAGTTTCGAATGCGTCTACATGAAACTTTTCAAACTCGGTTATCGTGTCTGAATCGTATACAAATAGTTGCAATTCTGTTTTTACCGATTTGTGGCAACCTGTATATTCTAGCAAGGTGGGCTGTACTTTGCGCCCTTTTTTATAACTAATCTTTCGCACCTGAAGGAATTTGGACTAAAGTTAGAAATAAATCGTTTTTAAAAGTATTTTTACCAAAAATATCCTCATGCGAACGTTAATTATTCATATAAAAACACTGCTCCAAGTTAGAGAACCCGGAATGGATAAAGTATCAGGGGCTGCTATGGCCGATTTACCCTATTTGGAGGAGGCTTTTTTGCTTATAGAAAATGATATTATCTCCGATTTTGGATTGATGAGGGATTGTCCAGCCCTGGAAGATGCCATGATCATCGATGCGCAACACGGCACGCTACTCCCTTCATGGATTGATAGTCATACCCATTTGGTGTACGCCGGCAATCGGGTGCAGGAATTTGTAGATCGCATTAACGGACTTTCGTATGCTGAAATTGCACAACGCGGTGGTGGGATTCTAAACTCAGCCGCCCGTCTCAACGCTATGGAAGAAGACCAACTGTATCACGAATCGGCGGTTCGTTTGGAGGAGATAATCCGTCAAGGAACAGGCGCGGTCGAAATCAAATCGGGATACGGACTAACGGTCGAAGGGGAATTAAAAATGCTACGCGTAATACAACGCTTGCGCGAAAATTATCCCATTACGATTAAAGCTACTTTCCTTGGAGCGCATGCCTTTCCTCTAGTGTATAAAGAAAATCGCGAAGGATATTTACACTTGTTAGAAACCATGATACCGCAAATCGCTGAAGCGAAATTGGCCGATTATCTCGATGTTTTTTGTGAAACGGATTATTTTACGGTAGAAGAAACCGAACGCTTAATGGCTTTGGGGAATCAGTATGGTTTGCGTCCTAAAATTCATGTCAATCAATTTACAGCCATTGGAGGTATTGAGGCTGCCGTGCGCCATAATGCCTTGTCGGTTGATCATTTGGAACTCATTACAGATGACGATATCGCCGCCTTACAAGGATCTGCAACCATGCCGGTCGCCCTACCCTCCTGCTCATACTTTATAAGTATCCCCTACACCCCAGCCCGTCAAATGCTAGAAGCGGGACTCCCTTTGGCCTTGGCTTCTGATTTTAATCCCGGGACGTCACCCAGTGGCAATATGAATTTCGTAGTGGCTACCGCCTGCATTAAAATGAAAATGACACCCGAGGAAGCCATTAATGCAGCTACAATCAATGCCGCCTATGCCATGGGTATTAGTGCCACGCATGGCAGTATCACACGCGGAAAAAAAGCCAACTTTTTACTTACACAACCGCATATTCACTACCATGAATTACCCTATGCTTTTGGCTCCAACCGCATTGCAAAAGTGTTTTTAAACGGGGTGTTACTACCATAAAAAAAGTCCGAAGTTGCATTCGGACTTTTTCGTATCTATAAAAGTTGTATTAACGTAATGTGAAACTCGATTTTGAAACCAATTCGCCTTTGTCAAAAATATTGACAAAATAGGTTCCTTTTTCAAAACTTTTCCCCGGTAAGTCCTGACTAACATCTACCGTTTTATTTTCATATTTCACTTTGGCAATAAAGCTATACGTTAGCGATTGTGACCCAAAAGTAACCGTTTCTTTATCTCCTAAAACATTGCTTTTCGAGTCGATAATTTGCACATAATAATTTTTATCCCCTGACTTTGCCACAGCATTTTCGGCAATGGTAAAGCTAATTTTCAAAATATCGGCACGACTTGCTTTGTCAGTTTCAATTTGTTTTCCTGAGCTTTTCTGTTTGTAAGCAGCTGTTTTTAAATTCAATACCGATAATTTAGACGCTTTCTCAACGGTTTTAGACAATTGCTCGTTTTGACCGACCAACACTTGATTATAATTTTTAGAATCTTGTAAAACGACTGCCGTACTGTCTAAGTTTTTGGCCAGCTTTTGGTTTTCGCCTTTTAACGTTTCAACTTCCACCATTAAAGTTTTCATCTTGGCTTCTAATGCTTTGTATTGATTTCTGTATTTTTCTAAAGCTCTTGCATCCCCTTTAACTTTTTCCAACTGCGCCATCAATTGGACCACTTTTTCACGCTCTGCAATTAACTCATCCGACATCGAGGTGTTTTCGGCAATAGCGGCATCATACGTAGCTTTAAGGGCCTGAAGATCTTTAATGACATTTTCTTTCTCTGTGGTAACCGCGGTAACCTTTGTTTCCAAATTCTGCGTATCTGTCGTGAGTTTGAAAATGTAAAACAAACTTCCCAACAATAAGAGGGCCAGAATTAAAATAATCGCTTTTAACGAATTGTTGCTTTTCTGATTTTCCATATCAAAAGATTTAGTAGTGAGGCAAATTTAATAATTAATACGAGGATAACGTTGGTTTTGGGAATTATATTATTTTTGGGCGTTAACTTTTTGTATGGAACATTTAATTCGATTTACCGCCGCTGATTTATCTAAAATTACCAACCATCGAAGTGGTGAGGTAAAATTTGGGGAGCGCATGCAAGTTATTCCCGAAAACGAACCTATCCTAGACGCCTTAAAAAAAATGGAAGCGCAGTTTGTGTTGTTTGGGATCCCGGAAGACATTGGTGTTCGAGCCAATTCAGGTCGCCCAGGTGCCGCTACAGCATGGGAAAGTGCAATTCGAAGCATTGCCAACATTCAGCACAATCGATTTTGCAAAGGGTCGCAAATCCTCATTTTAGGAACACTCGATGTCTCGGCCTTAAATCAACAAGCCGATTCGCTACAATTTTCGGAAACAGCCGATCGAAAGACTTTTCATACCTTGGTGAGTGAAATTGACAAGGAAGTATCGCATATTATCAGTCTTATCGTTCAAAATGGGAAAATCCCAATTGTAATTGGAGGCGGACACAACAATGCCTATGGCAACATCAAAGGAACAGCGCTAGCCAAAGGAAAGCCTATTAATGCCATCAACCTTGATGCACACTCTGATTTTCGTATTCTTGAAGGACGCCATAGTGGCAACGGTTTTTCGTATGCCTTTGAAGAAGGGTTTTTAAAAAAATACTTCATCTTCGGATTGCATGAAAGTTATACTTCCAAAAATGTTTTAGACAAATTGAAATCGCTTAAAGAACGGGTCCTTTACAATACATACGATGCATTAAATATTCGTCGAGAAAAAGAGTTTCGTTTGGAGATGCAAATTGCCATTGATTTTATCAAATCAGATGCTTATGGTGTGGAAATTGATCTTGATTCCTTACCTATGGTGCCCACGAGTGCCATGACACCCAGTGGCTTTTCGGTGGAAGAAGTTCGCCAATTCGTTTACTTTTTCGGAAAACATACACAAGCCGCTTACTTGCATATTTGTGAAGGGGCACCGGCGTTGGACTTTGAAACCAACAAGCATATGGTGGGCAAGTTAATCGGTTATCTCGTTACGGATTTTATCAAAGCCAAAAACAGTTTGGATTAATCCCTATCTTTGCGACCATGCTGTGCTAATGCAGCTTTTTGTATGACATTTCAAGACCTTCACTTATTACGCAATATTCAAGAGGCCCTCGTTGAAGAAGGCTATACGCAACCCACTCCTATTCAAGAGAAAGCCATTCCCGTCATTTTAAAGGGCGATGATTTGGTCGGCTGTGCGCAAACGGGTACCGGAAAAACGGCCGCCTTTGCCATTCCCATCATTCACCAAATTCATCCCATTGTGGGTTCGGCAAAAAAACGAAAGCTAATTCGTGCGTTAATCATTACCCCTACGCGTGAATTAGCGATACAAATTCAAGAGAGTTTTGCCACCTACGGACGCTATACCAACATCGTGTCAGCGGTTTTGTTTGGCGGCGTAAATCAAGTGCCACAGGTTGACCAACTCAAACGCGGGGTTGATGTATTGATTGCCACACCTGGGCGATTATTGGATTTGCATAAACAAGGCCATGTCAATCTGGATCATTTACATCATTTGGTATTGGACGAAGCCGACTTAATGTTGGATATGGGATTTATCAACGACGTAAAAAAAATTGTCAAATTAACTCCTGATAATCGTCAAACGCTACTCTTCTCAGCGACGATGCCGTTGCCGATTCGCGAGTTGGCAGAACAGTTTTTGACCCAACCCCAATATGTGACCGTAACGCCTGTGGCTTCAACGGCAGAGAAGATTACCCAACACGTTTATCAGGTGGAGAAAGAGGATAAACGTAAATTACTCCATGATATCCTTCAAGCGCATCCTGAGGAGCAAATTCTTATTTTCACGCGAACCAAACATGGAGCTGATAATGTGGTAAAGTTTTTAAAAAAGCAACATTACAAAGCCGAAGCCATTCATGGAGATAAGTCGCAATCGGCACGACAACGGGTCTTGGAGCAATTTAAAAACAAAGAGATTCAACTCCTCGCCGCTACCGATATTGCTGCACGCGGTCTCGATATTGAGAATTTACCTTTTGTCATCAACTTTGATATTCCAAACATACCCGACACCTATGTGCATCGAATTGGTCGAACAGGTCGGGCTGGAAAAGAGGGCAAAGCAATTTCATTGTGTGGTAAAGACGAATGGGTGTATTGGCAAGCCATCGAGAAATTGATTCGTTTAAAAATTAAGGTCGTCGAAACCCATGCGTTTCCATGGAGAGATGCTGCTACTACTAATTCTAATGAAAGTAAACCGAGTTCAGCGGCCCCCAAAAAAGATTTTAGAAACAAGAAGAAGTTTTCATTTCGCGGCAAAAAATCGGGAGGAAAGCGATAAACTACCGTTCAATTAAGGTGCTAATCACTTGAAATAACTTTGAAGGCTCAAAAGGTTTGATAATAATATCATTGATGCCGCTGGAAAGGGCTTGTTCTGTAATTTCTTGTTTGTCAAAGGCCGTTAATGCAACAACTGGAGTTTCTATCCCTTTTTTACGGATTAATTTTGTAGTTTCAAAACCATTGATAATGGGCATGTTAATATCCATGAGTACCAAGTCAAAGTGTTCTTTTTCCAACAAATCAATTGCCGCATAACCATCATCTAAAATAGTGCATTTGAAATGGTGGCTTTCCAGGATTTTTTTGGTAACGATTTGATTGATTTTGTTGTCTTCCACCACTAAAATACGATACACTTGCACCGTTGACAGGTCGACATCGATATTGTTGATAATTTCGATGCGTTTTTTCTCATCGGCATCAAAGGCCAAAGTAAACGAGAAAGTGGTTCCTTTACCGATTTCACTTTCCAACTGAATGGTGCTCCCGAAGAGCTCCACCAACTTTTGCACAATCGAAAGTCCAAGTCCTGTTCCCTGATAATCGCCTTCTTTGCGCTCGATTTGCACAAACTTTTCAAATATTTTCTTCTGGTCCTCGGGCGCAATACCTACCCCTGTATCGGCGATAGAAAAATGAATAAAATACCGGGATTCGACCACCTCTTGCAATTGTGCAGTCACGGTTACAGTACCGTCTTTGGTGAACTTCAACGCATTACTGACCAAATTCATAAATACTTGCGACAACCGTAATTTGTCACCAATCAAAAATTCAGGAATGGCTGGATCGATGTTTTTAACTAAGGTATTGTTGTTTTTTTTGGCGATAAAATCCAACGAATCGACTATGGTATTGATTTCATCGGGAATATTGAAAATCATATTCTCCAAGACAATCTTATTTTCTTCAATCTTATTGATTTGCAACAAATCATTGACTAAGGATAATAAATACCGCGCGGAAAATTTTAAGGAATTCAAATGCGGACTTTGGGCCAACTCTTTGTGTTCATCCAAAATGATATTGGTAATCCCTACAACGCCATAAAGTGGGGTTCGTAATTCGTGGCTAATTGTAGATACAAATTGTGTTTTCAATTGCGATGCTTCCTCGGCTTTTTCTTTGGCTTCTTGCAGTTCGGTGTAGGCTTGTTGTAACTCGCGATACGTTTTATCTCTAAAAATGGAATTGCGATACAGCGAGAAAAGGAGCAATAAAAGAATGAAAAGAATAATCACAAACAATAGCACAATAAGCTTGGACTCTTTTAAATACTTGCTTTGTTGTGATTTTTCATCTTCTATCTGATCAATTTGCTTTTGATATTCTTCAATTTCCAACTGACTTCCCGCTAATTTTACTTTACGGGTTCGCTCCTCATTGTACACTTTTTCTTTTAACGACTTGTGTAAATCGGCATAGAAAAGGGCATTCTTAAAATCTTTTTTTCGTTTAAAGTGACTGGAATAATCGTTATACACGTCAATCATGTAGGCATCGAGTAAACTGCCCGATTCTTTTTTCCCCAATTGAACCGCTTGGTCAAAAAACGATTCTGCATTGGCATAATTTCCAATATGACTATAATAGTCACCGTACATGGAATAGTAATGTAGTTTGGCTTCAATATCACCCCTTTGAAGAATGTAATTGGATATACTTCGCATGTAGGTCTCCCCTTGACGGAATTTGTTTGCTCCAAAATAAGCCCCTGCAATACTGAGCTTCGAATACATTATTTCGGATGAATCCTTTATTTTTTCTGCAAAATATAAGGCGCGTTTGTAATATTGAATACTGTTTTTAAAATCATTTTTCCGGTACGAATAAAAATTACCAATATTGTTACATAACCAAATTTGAACCGAATCATTTTTGGATTTTTCGGCGTGTTTTAATCCGCGCAGGTAACATTTAAGTCCTTTAACCGGATCGTAAAACTCATCAAAATTTAACCCAATCATATTGTAGGCTTGGGCTACTAATGCGGAATTATTGATGGATTTGGCTTGGTCAAGGGCTTTTTTGGAAAACTCAAGCGAGGCAACACCATCCAATTGGTAAAAAGCATCCCCTGCCTTGCCCAATAATTCATTCACAGATTTCTCTGATGGTTGCGCGTACGCCCATCCAAAGAATACTAAAAATGATATGTACCAAATTTGCTTCAAGTTTCAAGAAATAAAAACAAAGTCCCAACATCATTGGGACTTTAACAAATATATTTAATTTCTGATTAACTTTTTATATTTAATTCGCGTAGGCGTAATTTCGGTTCCCAATCGCTTACGACGGTTTTCCTCGTAATCGGAAAAGCCTCCTTCAAAGAAGTATACTTGTGAATCGCCTTCAAAAGCCAATATGTGCGTACACACACGGTCGAGAAACCAACGGTCGTGGGAAATAATCACAGCACAACCTGCAAAGTTTTCCAAGCCTTCTTCCAATGCGCGTAACGTGTTAATATCCAAGTCGTTGGTAGGTTCATCCAGCAACAAGACATTACCTTCTTCTTTTAAGGTCATGGCCAAATGCAAACGGTTGCGCTCCCCACCGGAGAGGGTGGCTACTTTTTTATTTTGATCACTTCCCCCAAAATTGAAGCGGGATAAGTACGCTCTTGAGTTCACTTGACGTCCGCCCATCATGATTAATTCTTGTCCATCACAGAAATTTTCCCAAATCGTTTTGTTGGGATCGATATTGGAATGGTTTTGATCTACATAGGCAATTTTTACCGTATCCCCAATCGAAAATTCACCAGCATCGGGTTGTTCCTCGCCCATAATCATGCGGAAAATAGTAGATTTACCTGCACCGTTGGGACCGATAATACCAACAATTCCAGCTTGAGGTAGAGTAAAATTCAAATCTTCGTAGAGAATTTTATCCCCAAAAGCCTTTGATACATGATGCGCATTGATCACATTGGTACCTAAGCGCGGACCGTTGGGGATATAAATCTCCAATTTTTCCTCTAATGCTTTTTGATCTTCATTCAAAAGTTTGTCGTAATTCTGCAAACGCGCTTTTTGTTTGGTTTGACGTCCTTTGGCGCCTTGGCGAACCCATTCCAACTCGCGTTCCAGGGTTTTACGACGCTTGGAAGCCACTTTCTCTTCTTGATCCAAGCGTTTTCCTTTTTGATCCAACCATGACGAATAGTTGCCTTTCCATGGAATTCCTTCGCCACGATCAAGCTCCAAGATCCAACCGGCCACATTGTCTAAGAAATAACGGTCGTGGGTTACGGCGATTACAGTACCTGCATACTGTTGCAAGTGCTGCTCCAACCACAATACCGACTCAGCATCCAAGTGGTTGGTCGGTTCGTCTAACAACAATACATCGGGCTGTTGCAACAACAAACGGCATAAGGCTACGCGTCGTTTTTCACCACCCGATAATACGTTGATGGGCGTATCCCCTTCGGGCGTTCGCAATGCATCCATGGCGATCTCCAATTTGGTGTCTAACTCCCAACCGCCCACAGCATCGATTTTATCTTGCAATTCGGCTTGACGGTCCATGAGTTTTTGCATTTTATCGGCATCTTCATAGACTTCCGGCAACCCAAACATATCGTTGATTTTGTTGAATTCGTCCAAAACGCCTACAATTTCAGCCACTCCTTCACGTACGACTTCAATCACCGTTTTCGTTTCATCCAATTGGGGCTCTTGTTCCAAATAGCCCACAGTATAGCCGGGCGCAAAGACCACATCCCCTTGGTAGTTTTTCTCAACACCAGCGATGATTTTTAGCAATGTCGATTTTCCCGATCCGTTAAGACCCAGAATCCCAATTTTGGCCCCATAAAAGAAACTTAGGTAAATATCTTTTAAAACCTGCTTGTTTGTACTCGAGTACGTTTTGTTGACTCGAGACATGGAAAATAAAACTTTCTTATCGTCTGACATATGCGTTTAGAGTTTTGAGTTTAGAATTTAGATTATAGACTTTAGTCGTTGGACGTTGGACATTAGACGTTAGACGTTGGACTTTAGACGTTGGACGTTGGACATTAGACGTTGGACGTTGGACATTAGACGTTGGACGTTGGACGTTGGACGTTGGATTTTCGGGAGAATTTATAAATTATAATACCCCCATTTAAAATAATCTCACACCCGTCCTTTCAACGAGCTAAACACCCATGCATTGGCTAAAAATCCTACCCCTACTGCGCCAAATCCCCAACCTGCGATTTCGTTATAGCGAAAAACGCCCATTCCAATGAGCAATAACCCCATGATAATCATGATGAGTGTTGCCCAACCGAGTACTGTATTTTTATTCATTGCCATCGTTTCATTTTATTTTAATCGGAAGGCAAATATCGGAAAAAAACTCAATTGAAAATCGTCACTAACAATTCCTTTAACAAATCGGCATGACTGATGGAATTGGCCCCTACCCCTTTTCCTTTGGCATCGACTTCACGGAGTTTGGCTATTATCGCCGATACTTTTTTCATCGGGTAATGGCGTGCAGCCAATTCGTAATCTTTCACAAAATAGGGACTAATGCGCAGCACCTTAGCCACATTCGCCTGACCCTTATCTTTCAACCCATGGTATTGCAATACTTGGGTGAAATACGAGAACACCATGGCTGTGGTAACTACCAACGGATTGTCTTTCGAATTTTGAGCAAAATACTGGGCAATGCGGTACGCTTTTTTCTCATTTCGCTCCCCTATTGCTGTACGCAATTCAAAATTGTTGTAATCTTTGCTAAACCCAATATTTACCTCGATATCGTTGGGAGTCACCACATGTCCGGCCGGAAAAATGATTTTTAATTTGTCCAATTCATTGCTTATGCGGCTTAAATCATTCCCCAAAAACTCCACCAACATCGCCGCCGCTTTGGGTTCGATGCCCAAACCTTTCCCTTTGATTACTCGAGTAATCCATGTAGCGACCTGATTTTCATAAAGTTTTTTACTTTCAAACACCAATCCGTTTTTTTCCAACGCTTTGATCACACGCTTGCGCTTATCCAAAGTTTTGTACTTGTAAGCCAAAACCAATACGGTCGTGGGTTGGGGATTTTCGGCGTAGGGTTCTAATTTTTCTATGGTTCGTGCTAATTCTTGAGCTTCTTTCACAATCACTACTTGGCGTTCGGCCATCATAGGGTATCGTTTGGCTTGTGCCATGACATCTTCAATGGTCGTATCGCGTCCGTACATCACCATCTGATTGAATCCTTTTTCATCTTCAGTGAGCAAGTGATCTTCGATGTAATTTGTAATAATATCAATGTAATAGGGTTCTTCCCCCATTAAAAAATAAATTGGGGCTATTGTTCCGCTTTTTATCGCATTGATGATATGTACCGCTTCGTCCATAGTTTTTGTCTCCTTGGCTTGCGATGAAAAAAGTGTACTTTTGCCTAATGCAAGCACTCAATTTCCCACCGTTTTCCTTTCGCCTCAAAAATAGTGAAAATAAAACGGCAATATTTGACGCTATCCGGAAAAAATTTGTAGTCTTAACCCCCGAAGAATGGGTTCGACAACATACTGTTCGGTTTTTGCAAGAGGTTAAAAAAATTCCGATATCGTATATCAATGTTGAAAAATCGATTGCACAAAATGGTTTAACTAAACGCTATGATGTGGTTGTTTTTCAGCAAGATGGAGGAATCGCTGTTTTGATCGAATGCAAAGCGCCCGAGGTAAAAATTACCCAAGCGGTTTTTGATCAAATTGCGCGGTACAACCTCGTTTTGAAGGCCAAGTATTTGATGGTAACCAACGGATTGGAGCATTACTTTTGTCAAATGGACTTTGAAGCGCAAACGTATATTTTTCTACCTGATTTACCTGAATTTAATCTTTTGTAGTCTGTGAAATCAATAGCTGTCGTTGTTTTAAATTGGAATGGAAAAGCGTTGCTCGAAACGTTTTTACCTTCGGTGGTACAACATTCCGATGAGGCGCAAGTGTACCTCGTAGATAACGCCTCTACCGATGATTCGGTGTCGTTTGTAAAGGCGACTTTCCCCTCCGTAAAAATCATACAAAATGCAGGAAATTATGGATTTGCACAAGGATACAACGAGGCCTTACAACAAGTTGAAGAGCCTATTTATGCCTTAGTGAATTCAGATATTGAAGTAACCGAAAATTGGTTGCAGCCCATCATAACCCATTTTGAGTCCCATCCCCATACCGCGATTGCGCAACCCAAATTAATGGATTACAAAAACAAAGCGTTTTTTGAATACGCTGGGGCAGCAGGCGGATTTATTGATCGTTTGGGATATGCCTATTGCCGTGGACGCGTGTTTGAAACCTTGGAAAAAGACGAGGGACAATACAATCAACCCGCAAAAATCTTTTGGGCTACTGGGGCATGTTTTTTCATTCGTCGCGATGTCTATCATCATTTGGGTGGACTGGATGCCTCTTTTTTTGCGCATCAAGAGGAGATCGATTTATGTTGGCGTGCGTTTAATCAAGGGTATGATTGCTACTACCTTCCCGACTCGGTGGTGTATCATCTGGGGGGCGCAACTTTAAAAACAGGAACTCCGCATAAAACCTTCTTGAATTTTCGGAACTCTTTATCAATGATGCTCAAAAATTTACCTGCCCGTACCTTGTTGCCCATCCTTTTTTTACGCTTGGTCTTGGACGGTATAGCCGGAATTCAATTTTTGCTGCAAGGAAAAGGAGCACACACTTGGGCCATTGTTAAGGCACACTTTTCATTTTATGGAAGAATAAGGGCTACCCTCGCCTTACGAAAGGCACCGCAACGCAAGGATTATTATAGATTGCATAGTATTGTTTGGAATTATTTTGTGAAAGGAAAAAAGTATTTTGAACGATAATTAACAAATCTTAACCTTTTTGTAGTCCTATTTCACACAACATCCTTTAATTTTGTCAAAAACAAAAAAGATATCCCATGAGAAAAGTATTGTTTCTTTCTTTAGCAGCGTTAACATTAGCTTCTTGCGGCAGTAAAAAGAAAATTGCCGAATTGGAACAAAAGAACAAAGAATGTCAGGATTTGTTGAATTCTACCACCATGAAGTTGAATCTTTGTTTGACCGAAAAAGATGCCTTGAGTCAGCAGAATGAGTACTTGAAAAAGAACAACAGCGACTTGATTAATAGTTCCAAAGAATTAACGATGTTGACCACCAAAGGAGCTGAAAACTTACAGCGCTCTTTGGAAAGTTTGAAAGAAAAAGACTTAAAAATCAACCGTTTACAAGATGCCTTAACGAAGAAAGATTCCGTGACATTGGCATTAGTAACCAGTTTGAAGAAAAATGTAGGTCTTGACGATCAAGATGTGAACATCAGTGTAGAAAAAGGAGTCGTTTTCATCAACATCTCTGATAAAATGTTATTCAAAAGCGGCAGTTATGTGGTGACCGACAAGGCCAAATCCGTATTGGATAAGGTAGCTAAAGTCATCAACGACAAGCCTGATTTTGAATGTATGGTGGAAGGGCACACCGACAATGTTCCTTTTACGGGGAATGCGATATTGCTTGACAACTGGGATTTGAGTGTCAAACGCGCTACAGCCATTGTGCGTGTATTGACCAAAGATTTAGGTGTAAATCCGAAGCAAATTATTGCGGCGGGACGTAGTGAATATATTCCTTTGGTTGACAACAATACGGCTGAAAATCGAGCGACCAACCGCAGAACACGTATTGTCATTTTACCCAAAATCGACCAGTTCTACGATATGATTGAAAAAGAAATGAAAAACCTAAGCAAGTAATGGCTTACCAACACTCAAAGCGTCTCCTTATCGAGGCGCTTTTTTTTTACAAAATATCGAGTGAACCCTTGCCTTCACGCACCACAACAGGTTCGTACCCCGACAAATCAATCACGGTAGAGGGGGTGTTATCGCCATAACCGCCATCAATAACCAAGTCTACATGATTTTGCCATTTTTCAAAAATCAATTCCGGATCGGTGGAATATTCCAATACTTCATCTTCATCGTGGATGGAAGTCGAAATAATCGGATTACCTAGGGTATTGACCAGTGAACGAATGATGTTGTTATCGGGGACGCGAATTCCCACCGTTTTTTTATTTTTAAAAACTTTAGGCAAATCGTTATTCCCGGGCAAAATAAACGTATAGGGTCCTGGTAAGGCGCGTTTTAGCAACTTAAACGTCGATGTGTCAATTTGCTTTACATAGTCTGATATATGACTTAAGTCGTAACAAATGAAGGACAAATTCGCTTTTTCCAACTTAATTCCTTTCAGTTTGGCGACCCGCTCCAACGCTTTGGCATTGGTGATATCGCAGCCCAATCCATAGACCGTATCCGTGGGGTAAATGATGATACCACCGTTGCGCAATACCTCGACGACCTTTTTTAGGGCCGCTTCGTTGGGATTGTCGTTGTAGATTTTTACAAATTGAGCCATCGCTTGGAAATTAGGTAGTTAAAGTTAGCCAATTACATCGAGCTTGGCAAAACGCAAGAGCAGTTTTTTGATCCCGCCTACCTCAAACTTGATTTCGGCTTTTCGGTCGGCTCCTACGCCTTCCAAATTGAGCACCTCCCCTTTCCCGAAGCGTTCGTGGAGCACGATATTCCCGATCGCAAGTTTACTGTCTCCATGGCCCGATGAAGAAGTGGGAGCACTTGCATTCACAGGCTTTAAGCGACGTATATTGGCACTTGGTGTGGGTTCGTCCTCATGCATTCGACGTGGCGGTGTTCCCGAAACGGGTTTTTGCAAACGCAATTTGGATTTATCGACATCGCCAAAAATATCCATATCAATCATGGGTTTGTAGCGGTAGCTAGAGGTTTCAGCGGGATTGACAAATTCTAGGTATTGCGGATCGATTTCTTCAATAAAACGCGAGGGTTCGGCATCGGTAAGTTTTCCCCAACGGTACCGTGATTGGGCATAGGTGAGATAGGCTTGGTGTTCGGCACGGGTGAGCGCCACATAAAACAAACGGCGTTCTTCTTCAAGTTCGCTTCGGGTATTTAAGCTCAAAGCGCTAGGGAACAAATCTTCCTCCAAACCAACTATGAAAACGTAGGGAAACTCCAGTCCTTTGGCCAAGTGAATGGTCATTAAGGCCACGCGATCATCGTCGCCGGTATCGTTGTCCAAATCGGTGGCGAGGGCAACATCTTCAAGAAATTCGGCCAAGGCGCCCCGTGCGCCATCGACTTCTTTTTGCCCTTCGGTAAAATCTTTAATTCCGTTAAGCAATTCTTCGATATTTTCTACCCGAGCGACGCCCTCTGGAGTACCGTCTTTTTTCAACTCCTGAATCAACCCTGTTTTTTTGGTCACGTGTTCGGCCAAATAGAACGCGTCTTGATTTTCATTGATTATTTGAAAACTTTTAATCATGTTCACAAAATCGTGAAGCTTGTTTTTGGTTCCCGCATTCAATTTCAAATCAATTTTGTCAATATGCTCCATCACTTCAAATAGGGAACGCTTGTAATGGTTGGCCGCAATAGTCAATTTTTCAATCGTCGTATCACCAATACCGCGTGCGGGATAATTGATGACGCGCACCAATGCCTCTTCGTCTTTGGGATTGATAATTAAGCGAAGGTAACACAACACATCTTTGATTTCTTTGCGTTGGTAAAACGATAGACCGCCATAAATACGGTACGGAATGTCGCGTTTGCGCAAAGCATCTTCAATGGCTCGGGATTGTGCATTGGTACGGTATAACACAGCAAACTTCCCATTGGTGAGCTGTTCCCGCATTTTCATTTCAAAAATCTCTCCCGCCACATAACGTCCCTCCTCACTATCGGTTAAACTGCGGTGGACTTTTATTTTTGGTCCCAACTCATTGGCCGTCCAAACGACTTTATCCAATTTGGTTTTATTTTTATCGATAATGGTATTGGCCGCTTCAACGATGTTTTTGGTCGAACGGTAATTTTGCTCCAAGCGGTAGGTTTGCACCCGATCGTAATCTTTTTGGAAATTGAGTATATTGTTGATGTTGGCTCCGCGAAAGGCATAGATACTTTGGGCATCATCGCCTACGACACAGATATTTTGAAAGCGATCGGACAATGCGCGTACGATCAAGTATTGCGAATGGTTGGTATCTTGGTACTCATCGACCATGATGTAGCGAAAACGGTCTTGGTATTTGGCCAACACATCGGGGAACCGGTTAAGCAGTTCGTTGGTTTTTAACAACAAATCGTCAAAATCCATGGCACCGGCTTTGAAGCAGCGGTCGACATAGTTTTGGTAGATCTCCCCCATCCGCGGGCGTTTGCTCATGGCATCGGCTTCTTGTAATTCGGGGTTGTTGAAATAGGCTTTTACCGTGATGAGTGAATTTTTGTACGACGAGATGCGTCCCAAAATTTGTTTGGGTTTGTAAATATCCTTGTCCAACTGCATCTCTTTGATGATGGCCGAAATCAACCGCACGGCATCTTGAGTATCGTAAATGGTGAAGTTGGACGGGTATCCTAATTTATCGGCTTCAATGCGAAGAATTTTAGCAAACACCGAGTGAAATGTTCCCATCCAGAGGTTTTTGGCTTCGTTACTTCCCACGATAGCCGCAATCCGCGATTTCATTTCACGGGCGGCTTTATTGGTGAAGGTAAGTGCCAAAATATTGAAAGCATCAACACCGTGGTGCATGAGGTAGGCGATACGCATGGTCAGCACGCGTGTTTTCCCCGAACCGGCTCCGGCAATCACCATCATGGGACCGTCTTTTTGCAGTACGGGCGCCCGTTGCGCTTCATTTAATTGGTTGAGATACTGTTCGAGCATTTTTTTTAAGCTACTGAGTTACTGAGACGCTAAGCCTCTGAGTTGCGACCCATTTATAAAAAATCCAATAATTTAATTCCAAAATCTTAAATTCCAAATTCCAATAGTTAAAATTCCAATAGTTAAAATTCCAAAAGTCACTAATCACTAATAACTAATCACTAATAACTAATCACTAATAACTAATCACTAATAACTAATCACTAGTCACTAATCACCCCCAAAGTTTCGGGACTAATCACTCTAAAGTCTAAATAAAGTCCTTGATTTCGCTCTTCAAAAACTCCAATGCCAATTGCGAAGCAGATTCGGTTTCCATTAAAGAACTCAAAACTTTCATTCGGTAGTGGTCGGCGTCTTTGATTTCGCTATCGGCAGCTAGGTTGCGGAGGTTTTGGATAATAGCATTTTTGGCATTGACTACCATCACCCAAGCTTCATCGGAGAGGTAGATTTGTTGCGTTACATTGTGTTCGTATTCTTGCTCGATATTTTGAATCAAAAGATTCATATAATCGGCGGTATCGTTGTTGAAAGGCGCCACGCGAATCATGAGTTTGAGCGGATTAATGCGTTCGAGGAACAAGGCCATGCGTTCATAGGCTTGGAGGCGAATGGGCAGCGCTTGTTTCTGGTTGTCGCGCAGCAATTGGAATTTGCGGCGATTTTCGTCCAAGTTCACAAACTTTTGCATCATCAAGTAGGCGATTCCGCCGGTCACTACAGCGGGTAACGTATACATCGCCAATTCAATCCACTTATCGGTTTCCATAACGCGTTTGGGTTTAATTTTAGTGTTACAAAGAAACGAAATTCTAAGGTTTGGGCAAGGGGGTTTTGCGTTTCTCCCAAAATTATGGAACAGGTTTGACGTCGAAAGTCGAAAGTCATAAGTCGTAAGTCTTTTTAGCGGTCAGCCCCGAAGGGGGGGAATAGTTGGTTTCAAGTTTCAAGTTTAAGGTTTCAGGTTGTGTCCTAAGAAGATGTATTTTAAATAGTCGTTAGACGTTAGTCGTTAGTCGTTAGACGTTAGTCGTTAGTCAAGGAGGACATGTTAGCACGCTCATTTATAATTTAAAATACAACATTTAAAATAGTCAAAGAGGACATGTTAGCACGCTCATTTATAATTTAAAATACAACATTTAAAATAGTCAAAGAGGACATGTTAGCACGCTCATTTATAATTTACAATTCAACATTTAAAACAACTCCAAAGGGGGTCTTTGCTCTTGCTTCTTTGTGTTCGTTTCTTTCGGACCTTGTTCGGACGTTCTTCGGGACTTGTTCGGCAAAATGCCGTTTTTCGGGGGTTTTTCCGAACAAGTTCCGAACAAGTCCCGAAGGAGGTGGTGGAGAAAATTGCATGCAAGAACAATAAAAATTAAAAACCAGCATTATTGATTTATATCATCCCAATCAATTGAAGTTATGAACTATTTTTCGCTAGCGCTATTGTTTTTTTCGGGTTTCACCTGTATCGCACAAACATTTCAAAAAAAGCGGGATCCTATTTACCGTACGGATTTTGAAACAGTACTAGTAGCTGCATCCAGTACAATCACTGTTTCCCGCTACAAGTCCCCTTCTGAATTAGAGTACACCTTGCAGGTACAAACTCAAAACAGTTCGTGTGGCAGTCAATCCGGCCTTCGTTTGGTACTTTTGAATGGTGAGCAAATTACACTTCCCGACAATCCTGTGCGATGCGACGCTTTACGTTCGCATCAATTTCAATTATCGAGTTCGTTTGTATTAACGCCTCAACTTTTACAAAAGCTTACACAACAGGATATTGCGTATTTTGTAATTGGAGATGTTACCGTTCCCGTACAGTATAAAGAAGAGGGTGAAAACATCCCCCAATTATTGATGACCGTGATTAGTGACTAGTACAGGGCTTTGAAACTACTAAGTTGTGTGCGGGGGAACCTGGCAAAGACTGCGGTTAAATACGGCTATGATTATTGGAGGATTTGTAAAAAAAAAACCTACTTTTATACAACCCTAAGAAATCAGGCATATACACCCAATGGGTTTGCCTAAGTCTGAATGCTTCAGGGGTATAAACGAGTTATGTGTAAGCTTATTTGACAACAAACACCAGTAAACATCACAGAATTTATATCTTTGTACATTGAATATTAAGATAATGAATCGAATAGAAATAAAAAATATTGGACCCATAAAAGAAGTTGATATTGAGCTAAACAAAATCAATGTCTTAATGGGACCTCAAAGTAGCGGAAAAAGTACGATTGCAAAAATTATCAGTTTTTGCCAATGGGCTGAAAAAAGATACTTGCTTGACGGTGAATTTAAATATGATGTAAGGGAACAATTATTAGATTTTCACAGACTTAGTGACAACTATTTTTATGACAACTCTTCTTTTACGTATGAAACAGACTTCATTATAATTACATACAAAGGAAGGAAACTAAAGAGGAGTATTCGTAAAAAGCAAACTTCAAAAATTTATAAAAAGACAAAAAATATTTACATACCGTCAGAACGAAACTTTGTATCAGTTATACCAAACTTATCGAAATACAAAGAAACGAATGATAACATAATGAGTTTTGTTTATGATTGGTTTACTGCAAAAAGAATCTTCAACAATAATAATCTTCTTCCAGTATTAAATTTGGGAATTCAATTTTACAACAAGTCTGAAAATGATAATGATATATTGCTTTTAGACAACAAAAGAGAAATTTTACTACGTGAGGGCTCAAGCGGTTTGCAATCAATAATTCCATTGATAGTAATTATCGAACATCTAACAAACTATATCTATAAAAACAATATTTCAAACTCTGTTGAGGAAAAAGACTCTTTAAAGAACTTCTTACTGAAAAACATTACTGAAATTTTAGACTTGTCGAAATATAAAGACATAGAAAATATTAAGTTAGACGAAAAAGATATGAAAAAGCTACTTTTCTCGTATCAACGTGCTAAATATTTAGAATCATACAATTCGACAAATTTCATTATAGAAGAACCTGAACAAAATTTATTTCCTTCAACACAGAGGGAACTCATAAATTATTTGTTCAATAAAATGAATGAAGAAAGGAATCATTCCTTGCTCTTAACAACTCACAGCCCATATATCCTTTACTCAATAAACAATTGCCTAATGGGTTTTAATATAAAGGATAAAATTGGCAAAAATGAAGAAACTGACATCATAAATAAAGAGTCTTGGATAAACCCTGATTTGGTCTCTATTTGGCAAGTACAAAACGGAAAAGTTGTTTCTGTAAAAGATATTACAACAAAAACGGTAACTAAACATTATTTCAATGAGATTACCAAAGACATAATGGATGAGTATTTTGAAATGTTAGGTTACTACGATTATGATTCAAAGAATTAATGAAATTATTGCTGGACAAAGCAATGGCACAATTGACGCTGAAAATATATATGTAATTGACTATAAAAATATCAACGGTGGAGAAGTTGAAATATTAGAAAATCAGCCAGAACATGATTGCGTTCATTTGACAAATGAGAAAAAAGTGAATGTTCATTATGTTGCGTTTAAAGAAAACGCTTTAAAAGTAAAGACTCCAGAAGGTCAAGTAAAGCAATGTGAGTGTGTATTGTTTCCTACATCTTTGAACGCTGACGATTGGGTTCTTTTTATTGAGACAAAATACACATCAAATCTAAAAACAGCATTGGACGAAAAGGTTGACTATCCTAACACTATGATAGCTCAAATAATAAGCACAGTAAGTTATTTTCGTGACAATGGTATTTTGCCGCCAGACAAAAAAGTTTTCGCAATTGTTTCATTTCCTAAATTAATTGAAGCATTTAGTGAGGCTTTCTTCACTAGAAGCAATTTGACAAGAGAAGAAATATCAATAAGGCATAAAATTTTACTTAGCCCGACTAATGAGGGAATTATTAAATCGCAAACTAGAATAAAGATATAAAGCCTACACACAACAGCGGTAACTGTTGCACAACCCATTCAAAATAAAATTTTTCAAAATAATTCGTAAAAAACAACCTCGTTTAAGCTCCCGAAACTTCGGGATAAGCGAGGTTTATTTTTTAGTTGTAGTCCAAAACTCCAA
>NZ_JAPZUB010000047.1 GCF_027533505.1 Flavobacterium sp.
AGAGGCAACCAACGACGGTTTGTATGTATTCAATGGAAACTCAACATCAGCACCTCAAATTGCTAGTCCAAACCCTGCTGGAGCAGTACCTGGTGGATTGGCAGGAGCGTTTTGGGGAACCACCAGTCCGGGTACGGTAACTTCATCTAGCCCTGATGGCTGTTTGACCTTCCGTTTCCGCAGTAATGGTACAACCACAGCTACAGGATGGGTAGCCAATGTTACCTGTGCGGCACCTCCCGCTTGTCCTGCGCCTTTCTCATTAGCACCAACCATCGTTTTAGGAACCTCAGCTACATTCAACTGGACGGCTGGAGGCACCGAAACCGAGTGGCATATTATCGCGGTACCTTGTGGTTCGCCTGCACCCAATGCAGCGACTACAGGATTTACTGTAGCCAATACCCGTCCTTTCCAATTGACCGGATTATCGGGATTAACTTGCTATGACGTGTATGTTCGTGCCGTTTGCTCAGCATCAGAATTGAGCAACTGGGCAGGTCCTGCATCGATTACTACGCAAGTAGCTCCGCCAGCCTGTGGAGGAGTATTCTCCGATCCCGGAGGAAACGCAAACTATGCCAACAATACCGATTCAACCGTAACCATTTGTCCTGTAAATGCAGGAGATGTAGTCACAGTGAATTTCACTTTGTTTGCCACCGAAGCCAATTGGGATGGATTGTATGTATTCAATGGATCTACAATTGCATCACCTCAAATTGCCAGCACGAATGGTGCAGGTAATGTGCCTGGCGGTGTGCCGGGTTCATTTTGGGGAACATTAACAGGAGCGAATTTACCTTCGTTTACTTCAACCGATCCAAGTGGATGTCTCACATTCCGCTTCCGAAGTGATGGATCTGTTAATGCAGCAGGATGGTTAGCCAACGTAGTATGTGCACCACCACCAACTTGCCCTAATCCAAATACGTTAGTAGCTTCAGCCGTTACCTCAAATAGTGCAACTTTAGCATGGAATAACCCTAATACCGCAACGACTTGGAATGTGATTGCACTTCCATGTGGTTCTCCAGCTCCAACAGCTGCTACGACAGGATTTACCGTAACCACCACCAACCCTCATGTGTTTACAGGATTGACACCAGACACCTGTTATGATTTATATGTTCAAGCGGTTTGTGGTCCTGGTGATTTAAGTAACTGGGTTGGTCCAAGAACTATAACCACACAAATTGCACCGCCGCAATGTGGAGGAATTTTTACTGACCCTGCGGGCGCTACCGCAAACTATGCTAATGGAACAGATTATACAGTTACTATTTGCCCTACTATTCCAGGAGAGCAAGTAACGGTAACCTTTACTGAATTTAATACCGAAGCCAACTGGGATGGTCTGTATGTTTTTGATGGGAACTCAATTGCAGCACAGCAATTAGCAAGTACCAATGGAGCAGGGAATGTGCCTGGCGGTTTACCCGGTTCGTATTGGGGTAACTTAACAGGGGCCAATTTACCGGGTCCATTTACAGCTTCAAGTGCCAATGGATGTTTAACGTTCCGTTTCCGAAGTGATGGTTCGGTCAATGCCCCTGGATGGATCGCGAATGTAACTTGTGCTCCTCCGCCAACCTGTCCAAAACCTTCCAATGTAATTGTGAGCAACGCTACTACTACTACAGCCCAAATTTCTTGGACCGAGATAGGAACTGCCACACAGTGGGAAGTATTGATTTTACCCGCGGGTTCACCCGTTCCTACTGCTGCATCTACAGGAATTGTTACAAGTTCTAACCCATACATTGCTACAGGATTAAATCCTGCCACCCAATATGTTGTTTATGTTCGATCATTATGTTCGCCTTCAGATATCAGTTTGTGGTCTAATGTAAGAGCCTTTAATACTGTAATCGCTAATGATGAATGTATTAATGCAACCGTTACACCTGTAAATACAACCAATACGTGTACTGTATTTTCAAGTGGAAGTTTGATTGGAGCTACGGCTTCAGCACAGCCCAACACTTGTGGTGGTACTGATGACGATGATGTTTGGTTTAGCTTTACAGCGACCAGTACAACACACACAATTAACTTGAATAACATAACTGGTGGAACTACCGATTTGTTCCATGTATTATATTCAGGGACTTGTGGCGCTTTGACGCAAATTTATTGTAGCGACCCTAACAATAGTATCGCCAATAACTTGACTCCAGGACAAACCTATTATGTGCGCATTTATTCTTGGACAGCAACACCCAACCAAACATCAAGCTTCCAAGTTTGTATAGGAACCCCAACGCCCCCGCCAAGCTGTATTACCAATACACCGGCAGGGAATACCTGTGCTGTAGCAACACCAATATGTAACTTGAATGGTTATTGTGGAAATACATCAGCATCCTATACGTCAGATTCATGGCCCGAATTAACGGCAGAATTCTGTGGTTCTCTAGAGAACAACTCTTTCTTATCGTTTGTGGCTTCTGAAACTACAATTTCTTTTGATGTATGGGTGACTAGTAGTGAAGACAATAATGGTATTCAGATTATGGTATTCGGCGCAGCCAACTGTGGTTCAGGTCCAGTTACCGAATATACGTGTTGGAGCCCTGGGAATGTTCCTGCAGGTTCAACAACGATAACTGCGACAGGATTAACAGTAGGACAAACCTACTATATCATGATTGATGGATTTGCAGGTGACGTTTGTGATTATGTTATTGCTTCAAATTCGGGGATTCAAGCTCCTGTTGAAATTACAACATCAACAAATACCACAACACCAACCATCTGTTTGGGTCAAACAGCGACTTTAAACGCTTCGGGCGGTAATGGCGTGTTTACATGGACAACTTCATCAGGAAGTTTAAGTTCAACTACAGGTACTTCCATTGTATTTACTCCTCCAGGCGTTGGGACATTTGATATTACAGCGACCTCAACCGCAGGAAATGTTAACTGTCCTCAATCGGCATCGAGTACACAAACGATTACTGTTGTTGATTTCTTTGTGCCCAACTTTAATCCAGTAGCCAATTTCTGTGCTGGAACAACAGCTCCAACATTGCCAACAATATCTACGAATGGTGTTACGGGAACGTGGTCACCCGCTGTAGTGAGTAACGTGGAGGGAACTACAACCTATACTTTTACTCCTGATGTAACGTTTTGTGCCAATCCAACAACGTTGTCTATCACGGTAGATCCGGGAGTCACACCAACGTTTGTGACTCCATCACCTATTTGTCCCGGCGCTCCAGCACCGGTACTACCAACCACTTCTGGAAATGGTATCACTGGAACTTGGAATCCAGCTACAGTAAGCAACACGGCTACAGGAACTTACGAATTCACTCCTGATCCAGGACAATGTGCTTCTAATGTTACGTTGACCATTACGGTTTTACCAAGTTGTGACTTTGGTAGTTATGCCAATGCCGTTTGGTTGACTAATTGTGAAACGTCTAACTTCTTTAACACGCAGGGAACAGGAACCGATATTATTGGTCCAGCGCAAAACGTTTTCCCTAATAGTGATTTAGGAACCTATGTTCAAAATTCAGGTTCATTAAAATTACGAGGGGCTGAAGTAAAAACGTTCAAGTCGGCCACAGCCAATGTTTGTAGCGCACGTTTATTCTATCGAATTTATCCTGTGGCAGGTACCCCAGGAACCTTTATCTCAATCGATTTACCATTCTTTGATGATTGTACAATTGATAGTGACTCCAATGGTTCAGTAGATACTTTCCCAACAGGGGGGGCTTGTAACGCTCGCGACCAAAAATGGCAACGCGTATTGAGTGATGCCCAATCACCAATTGACCTTACCACTTTCCCTCCTGGGGACTATAATGTTGAAGTGTATTATGAATTAACGGGAGATGTAAACTCACCTTCCCAATGTGACGATACCCAATTGATTAATAATGGAGGAGCAAACTTTATTGCTACGTATACCCTCCAATCACAACCGGTGTATGCAAGCACCAATCCAACGACGTGTGGCGGTAGTGATGGAACCATTACTATTTCAGGTTTAGCGCCCAATACATCGTATAATGTTGGCTATACCTTCGCGTTACCTAATCCACCAACATCCTATACTTCTGACAATTCAGGGGTTATTTTGATTACGGGATTAACAGCAGGAACGTATTCCAATTTCGTCGTGAGTGTGAATGGATGTATTTTGCCAAATGCTACCCCAATTGTATTGGTTAATCCTACTCCTCCTACTGTAAGTGTGAGTGATGTAACGGTATGTGCTATCAATCCAGCAACCGTTACTGCAATACCTTCTGGAAACAGTACGTACTCCTATGTTTGGACGGTTCCAACAGGAGCTACTGACCCAGGTAATGTGAGTACATTTGATGCGACAATCTCGGGTACCTACACCGTTACGATTACCGATACGGTAACCAATTGTGTTGGTAATACGGCTACAGCACAAGTGACCATAAACCCAGTTCAGACGCCATTGTTTGATCCTATTGCAGCCTTATGTTTGAATGCTACCGCTCCTGTATTACCTTCTACTTCTACCAATGGAATTACAGGAACTTGGAATCCAGCAACAATCGACACTAGTGTTGCGGGTCAGGTGAATTATGAGTTTACACCCGATGCAGGTCAGTGTGCAGCGACTGTTTCAATCAATGTTGTTGTAAATAGTACACCAACTCCCGTTGTTTCGATCACACAACAAGCAACGTGTGCAACACCTACAGGAACAATTACGATAACTTCTCCAGTTTCTAGTTCAGGAACGGTTGCTAACGATTTGTTTATTTCGGAAGTAACAGATTCTAATGCGGGTTCATTATCGTATGTTGAATTGTATAATGCGACAGCGAATTCAATCAATCTGGGTACATATTCCATTCAAACGGCAAGCAATGGAAACACCACTTATGGATTTACACTGCCTTTGAATAATGTGAGTTTAGCACCAGGAGCCACTTATGTTATCGCCTTAGGAAACGATACTTTCTGTCCTTCTACGCCAGGTGCTGACGGTTCTTTAGCCGCTCAATCAAGCGGAACCGGTTCGGTTAACTTTAGTAATGGTGGACATGATCATATTGCACTTTTCAACGGAACTACTTTAGTGGATAGTTGGGGTGTATTTGGTTCAGACAATTGGGCGCCAACCACAATTATTGGAACTGAAGGAGCCGCTTTCCGTCGACTTAATAATGTTACATTGCCAAATACAACATACAATAACGCCGATTGGACTGTTGTTGATTTTGTAGATAGCGGTCTTGCTAATTGTGCAAATAACGACTACACGGGTATAGGTAACTTTACTCCAGCTACTTCAGGCCAATATGAGTATGCTGTTGATAATGGGACATACCAAACTAGCCCTGTCTTTACGGGTCTAACTCCAGGACAGCATACGGTAATTGTTCGCGATGTGGTTACGGGATGTGTTTCACAAGTTGTCACCATCACTATTGACACGCCACAATTACAACCAGCTGTTACAGGAATTACCTATACTAGTCCGGTTTGTGCTAATGCAGTGTCTACATTAACACCCAACACCTCAATTGCTGGATTTACAGCAGGAGGACAGTATACCGCTGATTCACCGAATTTGAGTATTGACGCAACAACAGGTGTAATCAATGTTGCAGCTTCGCAACCGGGAACCTATAATGTAACCTATACGATCACTCAAAACACGGCCAACTGTCAAGAGGGTGGAAGTACTACAGTACAAGTTATTATTAATGCACAGCCTACAGTAACCGTTTCAAGTGCTACTATTTGTGATGGTCAAACTGCTACAGTTACGGCAACCCCAGGAGATTCTTCAACGTATTCGTATGCATGGACTGTACCTGCAGGAGTAACCGATCCTGGAAATGTAGCTTCCTTTACCACAACCGTTGCAGGAACATACAGTGTGATTATTACGAATACTAGTACAACTTGTACAAGCAATAGTGCTAGTGGAACAGTAACCGTTAATCCGCTACCTACAGTTACAGTAAATTCAGCTACCGTTTGTCAAGGTCAATCGGCTACTATTTCGGCAACCCCAGGAGATGGAAACACCTACAGCTATGCTTGGACTGTGCCGTCGGGAGTAACTAACCCTGGAAATGTAAATAGCTTTACAGCAACAGTGGCAGGAACTTACTCTGTAGTGATTACTAACACTGCTACTGGTTGTTCTAGTTCATCGGCAACGGGAACGCTCACAGTAAATGCGTTACCTACGGTAACTGTAACGGGTGAAACTATCTGTTCAGGCTCAACAGCAGATGTTACGGCTACACCAGGAGCTGCAGGTTCTTACACTTATGTGTGGACGGTTCCAGCAGGGGCTACCAACCCAGGAAACGTAGCAAATTTCTCTACCACTGTAGCTGGAACATATAGTGTTACAATTACCGATACTACCACAGGTTGTACGAGTACTTCTGCGAGTGGAACGGTTGTATTTGTCCCTTCATTCAACTTTACAATTGATGCAGGATGTAATGGTGATGAATATGTCTTGGAAGTTCAAGCGATAAATAATACATTTGACATCGGTGGAGCAAGTTTCGACTGGGTATGGATTAATGGCAGCACTTCAACTCCTGTAGGAGCCAATCAAGCGACCTTTAATGTAACCGATTATTTGAATTCAACCACTCAAGTAGAGGAATTACCGCTTACTTTTGGTGTCACTGTAACCAATGCCGAGGGCTGTACACAATTCAACACCGTTGTGTTAACCTCTATTTATTGTGACATTCAAAAAGGGATTTCACCCAATGGTGACGGGTTAAATGATTTCTTTGATCTGGAACAAAAGAATGTGAAGCAGTTGAGCATCTATAATCGTTATGGAACCAAAGTATACAGCCGTGCTAACTACACGAACCAATGGTATGGTCAATCCGATAATGATAATGAATTACCTGACGGAACCTACTATTATGTGATTGAGTTCAATAACGGTCAGTCCACCAAGACAGGATGGATTTACATCAACAGAGAAGTGAAATAACAAACAAATAATAAATGAAAAATTTCAAAACGATGAAAAAACTATATTTCCTAACCGCTTTTGCACTGCTTGCCGTTCTCGATGCTAGTGCGCAGCAAGACCCACATTACACCCAATATATGTACAATATGAGTGTAATTAACCCTGCTTACGCTGGATCCAAAGAGAACATGTCTGGAGGTTTATTGTACCGTAAGCAGTGGGTTGAAATAGAGGATGCTCCTACCACGGGTACTTTCTTTTTACACAGTCCCGTTGGAAAAAATGTGGGGTTAGGTATTTCTGCGATTACCGATAAAATTGGTCCAGTAGAAGAAAATAACATCTACACCGACTTCTCTTATACCTTGAATTTAGGAGGTGAAAGCCGCTTAGCGTTTGGACTTAAAGCAGGAGCTACTTTTCATAAAGTTGGTTTGTTTAGCGAGGTGTTTAATAATGTACCCGACCCGAACGACCCTGCATTTAGAGAAAATACCAATAGTACCTATTTAAATTTAGGTACGGGTCTTTTCTACTATACAAACAAGTTCTATGTAGCTTTATCAGTACCGAATATGTTAAAATCAAAACACCTTGACTTTAACGGGCGTCAGTTTGGAACCGAAACACAACACTACTTCTTAACGGGGGGGTATGTGTTTGATTTATCACCAACGGTTAAATTTAAACCTTTTGCCTTGGTAAAAACGGCTTTCCAAGCGCCAGTATCGTTTGATGTTTCTACCAACTTCTTGTTTAATGATAAATTCGAAATTGGGGCAACTTACCGAAGAGAAGATTCCTTTGGTGCAATGGTAAATTATGCAATTACTCCTAATTTACGCATCGGGTACGCTTACGATCACATCGTTTCGGATTTAAAAGTGACGACACCTTCTTCGCACGAGGTCATCTTGTTGTTTGACTTGAACTTCCCGAAAAAAGTTTCTCAGTCTCCACGTTATTTCTAATCTTAAACCTAACTTTCAAAATGAAAAAACTATATATAGCTTTAAGTTTTGCAGCCATCAGCAGTACTATTTGTGCTCAAAATAAAGACACTAAGACTGCGGATAAACTTTTCAATCGTTATGAATATGTAAAAGCTGCTGAAGAATATCAAAAATTGGTAGATAATGGGAAAGCAGATGGGTATGTTTATAAACAATTAGCCGATACCTATTTCAACATGTTTAATTCAGCTGAAGCCACCAAATGGTACGCTAAAGCCGTCGAAACAGATCAGGATGCTGAAACCTATTTCCGATATGCTCAAATGCTGAAAGCCAATGGCAAATATGAAGAAGCCAATAAGCAAATGAGCAAATTTGCAGCCAAAGCACCCAATGATCAACGTGCCAAAGCCTTTAAGGAAAATCCAAACTATGTTCCTCGTATTTTAAGTAAACGAGTAGAATATACAGTAGATAATACTACGTTGAGTTCGGATAAATCAGAGTTCGGAGCTGTTTTATACAACAATGAGGTCTATTTTACTAGTGCTCGAAACGGTGCTCGTAAAAACTACGGTTGGAACGATGAACCGTATCTTGATGTATATAAATCCGTACGAAGTGACAATGGAACTTTAGCTGAGCCAACATTAGTAACAGAGGTTAACTCAAAATTCCATGATGGTCCTGTAACGATTACAGCCGATGGAAATACAATGTATTTTTCCTCCGATAGTTTCCGTGAAAAATCATTTCAAAAGGACAAGGCGAATAAACTCAAATTAGGTAGAAACAATTTATATGTTGCCACTAAATCTGGTGATACATGGGGTAACGTTAAATCATTACCGTTTAATACTAGCGAATTCTCTATTAGTAATCCAAGCGTTTCACGCGATGGTAAAACACTGTATTTTTCATCCGATATGCCCGGCAGCATTGGCGGTGTAGACATCTGGAAAGTTACTGTTAATGCTGATGGAACCTATGGAACCCCTCAGAATTTAGGACCAAAAGTAAATACTGAGGGCAACGAAAGTTTCCCATACATTTCCGATGATAATTCTACATTGTATTTCGCTTCAAGCGGACGCCAAGGATTAGGAGGTTATGATGTGTATATGATTGACCTTGCCAAAGGTGGTGAAGCTGTGAATATGGGTAAACCTATCAACACAGAAAAAGATGATTTTGCCTTTACTTTTAACAAAGACAAAAACATTGGATACCTCTCCAGTAACCGTAATGGAAACGATGATATTTTCAGCGCAACCCCAATCTGTGGTGTGGATGTACTTGTGTTAGTTTCTAATGCCAAAACGGGAGAAATTCTTTCCAATGCCAAAGTTTCAATCTTAGACGATAAAAACAATGTCATCGCTACCGAAACTTCTAATGACAAAGGCGAAGTTTCCTATCGTGTAGAATGCGACAAAGCATACACCATTCAGGCATCGAAAGACGGTTTTGAAGGCAATGCATTCCCTGTCGCTAAAAGCAAAGGACCCAAAGCCGATGTAAAAGCACCGTTGAACCCAATCGAAGTCATTGTAACCGATACCGAAGTGGTCTTGAATCCTATCTACTTCGAGTTTGACAAGAGCAACATCACCCAACAAGGCGCCTTCGAATTGGATAAACTTGTTCAAGTCATGAAAAATAACCCCAATATGGTTATTTTCGCCAAATCACACACCGACCGTCGTGGAGGCGATAAATACAACATGAATTTGTCTGAACGTCGTGCACAAGCTACCGTACAGTTCATCATTTCTAAAGGTATCGATGCCGCTCGTATTTCAGGAAAAGGAATGGGTGAAACCGAACCCAAAGTGGCTTGTGACCAATGTACCGAAGCGGAACACGCACAAAACCGTCGTTCAGAATTCCTAATCGTGAAGAAATAATCCACTACAAAATACAATACCAAAAAGACAGCTCAAAAGGCTGTCTTTTTTGTTTTTAACGCCAATTAATTGACATTCCAATTAAGATGTGTTTAGGAAATAAATTGCGCTTAAAACGCTTCATTTGCGTGCAAAAGGAAAAGTTAAACCCTCCCTGCCTCTTTCAAGGCACCTTCAGGAAACATCAAACCCAACACATGGCTTTAGCCGACTGTAGTAGCGAAGCAAAATAAACTTATTTCACCACCACACCCCGCTGCCACAAAATCGGCACTTCCTCTGTCGCCCGTTCATTAATCGTATTCTTACGGAAAATAAACTTTTTGTCATACAACGTGTTCCCAATAAAATACGTTACCATGAATTCATTATTCAATGCTAACACACTTTGCTCAATCATTTCAATCTTCACTGCTGAAACCGAAGGAACTTTGACATACGCATGCCGCAACAACGACGTTTTTTTCATCTCCCCGTCAAGGGTACCAAAAGCCTTCGAAACCACCATCACGCTCTCCAAATCATGGTCCGAATCGTTGATCAAAAAAACATACCACACCTTATCCATAAAGTCGTCGTTCCACTCCTGAACGGCCGCCATAAATACATTTTCAACTTTCGGAATTACAATATCTGCTCTCATTTTAACCTCGTGTTATGCTCAAAGTGTGATCCACAAAAAAACCGCATGGCTCTCGCGCTGCGGCTTACTATATTTAAATACTCGTTTTGAATTGCTCCAAAAAGCGTACATCATTTTCATAAAACATCCGAATATCACCAATCTGATACAACAACATCGCAATACGCTCTATCCCCATACCAAAAGCAAATCCGTTGTATTCGACGGGATTAATCCCGCAGTTTTTCAATACATTCGGGTCGACCATCCCGCAACCCATAATTTCCAACCAACCCGTTCCTTTCGTAATGCGGTAATCGGTTTCCGTTTTTAATCCCCAATAAATATCAACCTCAGCACTGGGCTCCGTAAAAGGGAAATACGAGGGACGTAAACGGATCTTCGACTTGCCAAACATTTCTTTGGTGAAATACAACAGGGTTTGCTTCAAATCGGCAAAGGAAACGTCTTTATCAATATACAAACCCTCTACCTGATGAAAAATACAATGCGAACGCGATGACACCGCCTCATTACGAAACACCCGCCCTGGCGAAATGGTCCGAATCGGAGGCTTGTGACTCTCCATATACCGCACCTGTACCGATGAGGTATGCGTACGCAACAACACATCGGGATTCGTTTGAATAAAAAAGGTATCCTGCATGTCCCGTGCCGGATGGTATTCGGGCAAATTCAACGCCGTAAAATTATGCCAATCGTCTTCGATTTCAGGCCCCTCCGAAACATTAAATCCAATCGTCGAAAAAATATCAATAATCTGATTTTTCACCAATGATATCGGATGACGCGCACCCACCGCAAAAGGCATCCCTGGACGTGTTAAATCGCCGTATTTTCCTTCGCTATCCGAACCGTTTTCCAACGATTCCTGCAAACTACGTACCTTTTCTTCGGCCACAGCTTTCAACGTATTGATCACCTGTCCAAACTCTTTTTTCTGGTCGTTCGGTATATTTTTAAACTCGTTAAAAAACGCTTTTAACAACCCCTTACTCCCCAAATACTTAATTCGGAACGCTTCCAACGCCTCTTTGTTCTTGTCGTTGAACGCTTTAGCCTCTTCAATATGTTGTTTTATTTTCTCAATCATGGTCCTGTAATTCTGCTGCAAAAATAGGATTTTCCGCCCAATTGGGGACACATATCCGCTTTTCGTTTTTATTTTTTTGAAGCAACAACCCCGCCTTTTTTCATAACCTCCCTCCGGTGTTCCGCTATAGTCCCTCGTCCCTCGGGCGCTGCCGCTTCACCCCGGGCTAGCCATAAAGGTGTGTATTTCAAAACACGATTTTTAAGATCGCCCTTACGTAATCAATCCGTTTTCTAAAAAATACCCCACAACCGCCTCCTTCATTAATAGCGTTTGCTCCCCAGCTTTCAACGCAGGTAAAGCATCTTTGGCTTTGAAATGCGGCCAACCGTCACGGTCAACATAATCAAATTCATAATAGCCATAAGGCACCAACAAGCGACATATGGCAATATGCATCAAATTGACTTTGTCGTCTTTTTGAAATTTTTGGTGCACCTTACCCAATTCTTGAATTCCAATAAGGTAAATAATGCCGTCCAAATCCAAAGGCTCTCCATCGGTAAAACGATCGGATAATAGTTGAACGACAGCCTCCCAACGGCGTTTTAAAGTTTCGTCTCTAGACAAGGTAGAATAGGTATAAAGAATAGTTATTTTTTAATCGCGCAAAAATACAACATTACCTACGATTACGGTTGCAATTCACGAATAGATGTACGTTTTACCCATCCCGTTCCCGCATCCGAAAGACGAACATTTGCCCACTGTGCCGTCTTGGAAAGCACCCAAACCTTAGCGCCCTCACGCAATTTTACTTTTGGTTCACTGCCCATACGGGGTTCGCTCCAAACTTCAGTGCGGTCTTGAAAAACAATTGCACTACGGTCGGAATTCACTTCGTTTTTTTGAAAAAACCCCGCAAAAAGACATCCCAAAACCAACAATAACGAAAGCGACATGCCCGTGAAATAGCGTCGTTTTTTAACCGGCGAACCCGAAACATAGTAGCCCGCAAAACATACGAATACCACCAAAGCCCATCCAATCGCTACCATTCCCCATCGATCATACGACAGCACTGTGGTAGCTTCGTGCAACATCTTTTCAAAACCCACTTGTGGAAGTTGTGGCAACGTATCTTTACAGCGTTCTTGCGCATAACCTAAATTGGTTGTTATTGCATTATCGGTAGGATCCAACAAACGGGCTTTTTCTAAATGATATATGGCAGGGGCAATTTGCTGCTGTTGGTAGTAACTTGTACCTAAATTAAAATGAAGAGCCGCCCCTGTTTTTCCTGCCGCTACTTCTTTTTCATAATACGAAATCGCCTCAGCATACTTTCCTTTACGGTAAGCCTTATTTCCCGCGTCAAAAGCATCTTGTGCATGACCCACAAGGCAAACCAAAAGCAGCCCCCAAAAAGCAAGGTTTAACTTCATGACAATTGTTTTTCTAGTTCGGTAATCAATCGTATCGCGGTGTCGTAATCATTTTGTATCGCAGTAGCCGAAGATGGAGCAAAACGCGCCATTTCACAACTCTCAAGAAGTTGTATAAATTCGGCTACGGTTGTGGGGTCAGCCTTCCGCTGTGCTAACAGTTCTCGAATGGTTTCTTTTTGCATTTCAGCGGTTTCCAAGAATAATTTGGCCTTTAAAAAGTTATGTAACGCCCGTTCCAACGCATCATAAAATGGTCCTTTCGACTGCAAGTAGGTTCCCGCTTCTGAAAGATAGCGTTTTACCAATGCCTTTTTCATTCGTATCGATTTACCTACGGTATCTGCGTCTGCAGCCGCTTTACGACGACGAACAAAAACAAACAAAGGAATCGCTAAAAAAGGCATAAGTAACAAACTGTAAAATAAGGGTGAACCCAAGAAGTCTCGACGATCAATCGAAGATAATGCACCTTCTTTAGGCGATGTTACAAAGGCTTCACGCGCCCTTTTTTGACGTGCATTAGTCGCATAGCCCCCCGCAGGTAATCCCGGGCCGTCGGTTACGGTAACGGTAATCGGAGGACTTGTAAGTGTACGGTATTGTTTACTGCGTAAATCAAAATAACTAAAGCGTAGGTCTTTTAACACATACGTTCCTTTGGCTTGGGGTACTACGGTGTAGCGGTCAGCAATCGAACCCGTCATTCCCGACAGCGGCGTGGTGACATTTTCTACATGTTCTGGGTCATAAACTTCCCAATTTTCAGGCAATTCTAAACGCGGAATTTGAAAAAGCTTTAGGTTTCCTTGACCCGAAACTTTCAGCGTCAAATCAAGTGATTCGCCAAATTTTAGCGTTGTTTTAGAGGGAATAACGGCAAAGCCAAAGTCACCCACAGCTCCGCTAAACTTCTCGGGTTTGTTGGTTTCAGGCAACGCTTTTACAGTAATTGTCTTTCCCGAGGAGGTCAATCGACGACTGTCGTCCATCGTGATGATTTCACCAAAAATGGTCATGCGACCCGTAGGCACCCGACAATCTACCTCCAAAATGTAAGGATCGATCTCAAGACTCCCCGATTTCTGCGGATACAAAACGGCTTTTTTGAGCACTACCGAAAGACAGCGTTTCCCTTTATAAACGGTTTGCTCGGGTTCAAAATTATCGGTCTCTATTTCTTGACTCCAAAAATCATTAAAACGAGGCTTTTGAATATCCCGGGCGTCATTGATATCCGTGTTGTAGTTGAAATACAGCTTTTGGACTACCGTAATGGGCTCATTCACATAGGGATTGCTGTTAGACACTTCGGTTACCAAATACATGGTGGAGTTTCGAGCCACAGGTGCCAAATTAGGATCGTTGGCGGGGTCAACGGCGGGTGTTACGGTAACTTTGACCGTGTTGCTGCGGTAAATACGGTTGTTGAATTCGATGGCGGCAGGCTTGATGGTGAATGTACCTTTCTTTTCTGCAATCAAAAAGTAGGTGTAGGTTTTTTGAAACATCCCTTTACCATTCACCCATATTTCACGAATGTTTTGTGAGGGTCCAGAAAAAACCGAAAAGCCACTCTCTTCAAAGTCGGGTGCTTCAAAGTTATCGCCATCCACATTCATTGTAAACTCCACACGAAACCGTTCGTTTACAGCTACAGTGGCCTTACTCACGTCGGCTTCAAATTTAACTTGGGCCGATACCGTAAGAGAAATCCATAACAGTACTAAGGTTACAATTCGTTTCATCGTTCAATGACAAAAGGTTACCAATCTTTCTCGGGTTTTCCGGGAGCCGTTTGGGCACTTTTCTCTTTGCGCTTTAATTGGACTTTTTTCTCCTCATTATTGACAGCGTCCAACAAGTTGTCAATGCGTTGTTTATTATTCCCCGAAGGACGCGGTTGCGGGTCGGGTTCTTGATTTTGACCGCTTTTGTTTTCGGGCTTGTCTTCTTGACTTTTATTTTTTTGATTCCCTTTGGAATCGTCGGGACGTTGATTCTTTTCTTTCTGCTGGCTCTTATCGTCCTTCTTTTTTCCTCCATCTTCTGGCGGCGGATTTTCTTTGTTCATTTTTTTAGCCAAGGCATAATTGTAACGCGTTTCCTCATCCCGCGGATTATTACGCAACGCATCTTTATAAGCGCGTTCGGCCAAATCGTATTTTTTTTCCAGCATTAAGGCATTCCCTAAATTGTGAAAGGCTTTGTGTTTTTCCGCTTTGGTTTTCGCATTTTCAGCGGCTTGTAAAAACTTGAATTTGGCCTCACCCCCTTGTTTTTGTTTGTATATTGAGGTGCCTAAGTTATAAGAAGCCGCTGCTTTTTTCGGATTTTTTGCTGCCGATTCTCGGTAAAGTGCTTCCGCCTCAGCGTATTTTTTTTCCGAAAAAGCGTCATTTCCTTTTGGTAATTGCGTATCGGCCTCTTGTCCCCATGAGACAAAGGTCACCCATACCAATATCCAACACCAAAAGACGTTATTTCGTTTCATTTTTTTCATTAAATAAATTTAATTTACGCAACCACGCTGTACGTCGTTCCCGAATCAAAAGATCCAAAAATAAGGCGACAAACGCAAATCCCAAAAACCATTGAAATTGCGATTGATAATCAGCAAGTAATGATTCTCCAAATTCGGTTTTTTCCGAATTGTCGAGTTGTTTTTTCACAAAATCAACGGCTGTTTTGGTCGTGTTCCCATCGACATAGCCTCCGTTTCCAATTTGGGCGACTTCTTCCAAAATTTTTGAATTTCGTTTGGTGTGCACCACTTCATTATTGGAATCGCGAAGGTATTGTACGTTTCCGTTTTCAATCAACTTAATCGGCCCCCCTTGTTCGGTGCCAATACCGACCGTTACAATACGCATTTTAACGTCTTTGGCAATCTCGGCGGCCGCGACAGCATTATTGCTATGGTCTTCTCCGTCGGAAAGGATGACTAGGATTTTATTGGTTTTGTCTTTTTCGTTAAAATACCGTGTCGCTGCCAATTGAATGGCCAAATCGATGGAGGTTCCTTGTGCCGAAATCATCTCTGGACTCATGCTTTGCAGAAACATTTTGGCCACCCCATAATCAGAAGTCATGGGTAACACAGGAAACGCACTTCCTGAATACGCTATGAGTCCGATGCGGTCACCCGACAAGCGATTGATGAGTTGCGATACAATTTGTTTGCTTTTTTCCAAACGGTTGGGCGCGACATCATTGGCGAGCATACTTTTGGAAACGTCAATGGCAAAGACCAAATCGACCCCACGGGTTTTCACTTTTTCGGTTGTCGTTCCAATCTTTGGGTTGACCAATGCAATGATGAGCAAAACTATCCCAAACAAGCTTAATCCAAATTTTAACGCGGGCTTAAAGGTAGAACGCTCAGGGCTGAGATAACTGATTTTGTCGGGCAGTCCAAATTCCTGTTGTTTTCGCTGTCTCCAATACCGGTTGTATACCCAAAGTCCCAGAAACACCGGGACGAGTACCAAAGCATAGAAATATAGTTTCTTTTCTAATTCGTACATAAGCTATATAAACGAGCGATAAAGCGTTTGACGCAACCCCACTTCCAACACTAAGAGCACCAAGGCAAGAAGGGCGAAAGGGCGAAATTGTTCCTCATAATCATAATACCGTAATTCTTCAATTTCGGTAGTTTCCATCTGATTGATTTCACCATAAATGGCTTCCAAACGGCTATTACTGGTGGCTCGGAAATACGTTCCCCCTGTTTTTTTGGCGATGGACTTCATCAGTTTTTCATCAATTTCCACCTTCATATTTCGATAAACTAAGGCACCATCAGGGGTATATCCTACAGGGAAGGGCGCCATGCCGTTGGATCCTAATCCGATAGTATACACTTTGATGCCGTATTCTTTCGCCAAATCGGCGGCGGTTTCGGGCTCGATAAAACCTGCATTATTAATTCCATCTGTCAAGAGAATGATCACCCGACTCTTGGCTTTGCTTTCCTTTAATCGGTTAACTGCGGTAGCCAGCCCCATCCCAATTCCGGTGCCATCATCAACGGTTGGGTCGTAATTCAGTTCTTGCAACATTTGCTTTACAATAGCTTTGTCGGTGGTTACGGGCACTTTGGTGTAGGCTTCCCCAGCATAGACGACAATGCCAATTCGATCGTTGGGTCGGTCATCGACAAAACGGTCAGCCACTTTTTTTAAGGCTTCCATACGGTTGGGTTCCAAGTCTTTGGCCAACATACTACTCGATAAATCCACCGCCATAACGATGTCAATACCTCGTGTCGTTTTGGTTTGGTTACTTACATCAACGGTTCTAGGGCGTGCCAATCCAATTATAATTAGCGCTAAAGCAACCAACCGAAACACCAGTAGATAGGGTTTGAGTAGGACTTTCCAATTGACCAATCCCTCCAAACCGGAGACAGCGGGCAAGGTCAACGTCACCGATTGTTGTTTTCGCGAACGGTAAAGCCATACCCCTACGATCGGCAATAACGCCAAGAGCAACAAAAACTCAGGATGTAAAAAGCTCACCTTATCCATTGAAATTAAATAATTGTAATTTGATAGAACCTTGTATGCGTTCAAGTATTTTCTTTCCAAACGGATCGTCTTCACGGTAGCTTACGGCCACTTGCTGCAACCCACCATTCTGGTTAAACAGCAAAATTTCATAATAGCGTCGGTGTTGTTCGCCGTCTTTGTCTTCCACGGTCATGGTGCCATAAGCGCGAATGCCCTTCACTCCTTCGGCAATTTCAAATGTTCCGTCATTTTTATACAAAATATTACGCGCTCCTTGACTTTCCCAACTTTTGGTAATGCCTTCCAACACTTTGTCGTAATCAATTTGAGTCGTTTCTTTGTCGTAATACGGATTTTTCTCTTGTTTGTAATAATTCGTTCCCACCAACACAAACAAGGGTTCCTGTAACGATCCTTGCGTGAAGGTGCGCATTTCCTTGACGACCGCGTACGTGTTTTTTGCCCATTTTTCGGAGTCTACGCGGGTAAGTACTTTAGGGGTTTCGAGTTCTACATTAGGGTCACCATACGCACTTGTAATCCATTCGCCCTCATACATTTCTTTTGTAGGATTGCCCAAAATGGCGTCTTTCAAAGTGTCCATCCCAAAATAAGCGATCGACCCGCCCAAGAGAATCCCAACGGTTACAACACTGGCGATGGCAATGCGAAGTTGTTTTTGTTTACGGGCTTTCGCTTCTTGTTTTTGACGTGCTAATTCGCGTTGTTGGGCATTCCAAGCCTCCAGTTCATCGGTAACCGCTTCGATTTCGGGAATCGCTTTATTGATGGTAATTATCGTAGCTGCAATACGGTTTTTATCCGATTCAATCGCTTGAATGTCGGGACGAACTTTGGCAAATTTCACCAGATCTGCTTGGCGCAATACCTGTTCAAGCGTAGCAATAGTCTCGCGCGACAGACGCAAATTCTTATTTTGACTCACCAATTCCAAGATAGCAATAAGCTCAGAGGTCGTGCGTTCCATCGCAGGAATTTCGATTTCTTCCTCGAGATAGGTTCGAACGATTTCGGTAAGTTCTGAGTAAAAATGCTTTACTTCCCCTTTGGATACCCATTGCGCAGCATCCAAAGCCATAAGTTTCTGCGTCGCTTTTTCAATGGGTTTTACTGGAGGTTCGGGGGTGACTTTTGGCGTTGTGGTTTTTCGCTGTTTTACTATTCGGTACACGATAAAAACCACAGCAAGTACGCCTACTATTCCCGAGATAATCCACCACCAAATTCCAATGTTGGGGGAAGGCGCCGCCACGATGGTTTTGATATCGTACATTTTTTGCTTCAACGTATCCACCTGAACAGGCATCACTTCGACGGTAATCGGTTGGGTGTAAACGTCTTTTTTCGCAATTTTCACCGCGAGTTTAGGAAGAATGTATTGTCCAGAATCAAATTGGGTAAGCCCATATTTTTTGACAAATTCCCAGCGATCGGATTTTTTTAGGGTATCTATTGGATAGGATTCTAACACTTCCAAGGGACCAAATTGTTGACCTTTCGGAAATTGTACCCGTGTATTGGGAGCTACTTGTGTGCGAAGCGTAAGCAAAAATTCCGACCCAATTTTTTTGCGTACCGAGTCCATGGAAGCCTCCACGCGTTGCGCACAAGCCGGTTCCAACAACCCTAAGGTTAAAAGACATCCAAAAATCCACTTTTTCATTACGCTCGGGCTTTAAAATAACTTAACAATCGGGTAACATAACTTTCATCCACTCGGGATTGAACGGTACCCGCGCCACAACGGGAAAACAATTCTTTGAAGCGCGCCACTTTTTCGCGATACAAAGCGGCATACCGTTGCCGAACTATCGCTGTTCCGGTATCGATGATGGCGATTTGCCCTGTTTCGGCATCGAGCGTTTCTACAATACCTATATTAGGAAGTTCGGCTTCCCGCGGATCATAAATTCGAAAACCCGTTACATCGTGCTTTTTACTGGCAATTTTCAACGGTTTTTCATAATCATCGGGACACAAGAAATCGGAGATAACAAAGACAATCGCTTTTTTCTTTTGGGTAGCCGACAAAAATTGCAAGGCTTGTCCCAAATGTGTGCGTTTGCTTTGGGGTTTAAATTCGATAAGTTCGCGTATAATCCGTAAAACGTGTGATTTTCCTTTTTTAGGCGGGATATACAATTCGATTTGATCGGTAAATAAAATCAAACCAATTTTATCGTTGTTTTGTGTCGCAGAAAAGGCCAAGGTTGCCGCAATTTCAGTGATGATTTCACGCTTTAAATACTGTTGACTCCCAAAGTTTTCCGAACCGGATACATCCACCATAAGCATCATCGTCAATTCTCGTTCCTCTTCAAAAACTTTGACATAAGGTTCGTTGTATCGTGCGGTTACATTCCAATCAATAGCCCGAACATCATCGCCAAATTGATATTGACGCACTTCTGAAAAGGTCATACCGCGCCCCTTAAACGACGTGTGGTATTCCCCCGAGAACACATGGTCACTCAGACGACGGGTTTTGATTTCGATTTTTCGAACCTTTTTTAAAATTTCTTTGGTATCCATGGATTTGGAGTCGTAAGTCAATGAAGTCGTAAGTCAATCGTTACTAATTAGTAAACTGCAAACTGTCACTGCAAACTGTCAACTGATTTAGGGCACTTCGATTTGATTGACAATTTTGTTGATGATGTCAACCGAAGTGATGTTTTCGGCTTCGGCTTCATACGTTACGCCCACACGGTGGCGAAGGACATCATGCACAACCGAGCGCACATCCTCAGGAATGACGTAGCCACGACGTTTGATAAAAGCATAACATTTGGCCGCGGTAGCCAAATTAATACTTCCCCGTGGCGAGGCCCCGAAACTTATTAAAGGTTTTAGATTTTCTAAGCCGTATTTTTCAGGATAACGAGTGGCAAAGATGAGGTCTAAAATATATTTTTCAATTTTTTCATCCATATACACTTCCCGAACAGCCTCTTGTGCGCGCAAAATTTGTTCCACCGTAACTACGGGGCGTACCGTTTCATAGGACCCTTTTAAATTTTGACGAATCACCAAACGTTCTTCATCGATTTTGGGGTAGTCAATGACTGTTTTCAACATAAAGCGGTCTACTTGTGCCTCGGGGAGCGGGTAGGTTCCTTCTTGTTCAATAGGGTTTTGCGTAGCCAAGACCAAGAACGGTTTGTCTAAGGGGAACGTGGTTTCACCAATAGTCACTTGTTTTTCCTGCATGGCTTCAAGCAAGGCCGATTGGACTTTAGCAGGGGCTCGGTTTATCTCGTCGGCAAGGACGAAATTGGCAAATATGGGCCCTTTTTTGATGGAAAATTCGTTTTGCTTGATGTTGTAAATCATGGTACCCACCACATCGGCCGGAAGCAAATCAGGAGTAAATTGAATTCGGCTAAACGATCCTTGAACAGCTTTAGACAAGGTATTGATGGCGAGGGTTTTGGCCAAACCAGGCACTCCTTCTAATAAAATATGTCCTTGTCCCAACAAGCCAATCAGTAAGCGCTCGACCATCGTCTTTTGTCCTACAATTACTTTGTTCATTTCTAGGGTCAGCAAGTCGATGAAGGCACTTTCCCGCTCAATTTTTTCATTAATTGCTCGGATATCCAAAGCCGTTGAATTTTCTTCCATAAATGCTATTTTTTTGCGAATATAACCTTTAAATTTTAACAATTCAAAATTGAAGATTTAATCCCCAAACCGATGTTAATGATGCGTTAAATGTTCCTTATTTTCCATAGTATTAAGCTAGAATTATGATTTCATTTTACTATTTTTAGACTTTTAAGAAGCTATGAAAAAAACAGTGCTTTCTCCTGTGATTGCAGGAACGATGAATTGGGGCGTGTGGGATAAAAAACTCAACACTACCGAAATGGCGCATTTGATTCGCGTTTGTGTTGACAATCAAATCACTACGTTTGACCATGCCGATATTTATGGCGGCTATACTACCGAGGCTGAGTTTGGCCAAGCGTTTACGCAAAGTGGGTTGTTGCGCGATCGTATTCAGCTGATTTCCAAATGTGGGATACAACATACCCAAGGGCGACCCAATACGCTGAAACATTATGATTATTCAAAAGAATATATCCTTTGGAGTGTAGATAATTCGCTCAAAAACTTACAAACCGATTACCTGGATGTCTTGTTGTTGCACCGCCCTAGTCCGTTGATGCAACCCGATGAAATTGCTGAAGCAGTGGAAATACTTCATGCACAAGGAAAAATCCGCGATTTTGGGGTGTCTAATTTTACACCCACCCAAACGGAGTTAATTCGCCAACGTACCGAAGTCCATTACAATCAAATTCAATTTTCGGCCACCCATTTCCAACCCATGTTGGATGGAAGTTTGGATTACATGCAATTGCATCAAATTACTCCAATGTCTTGGAACCCATTGGGAACGGTTTTTCGGGAGGATATTGAGCAAACCCGTCGTTTGAAAAAACTATTGGTGCAATTGGTTGAAAAATATGAAGTTGGGTCAGATACGTTGTTGTTGGCATGGGTCTTGAAGCATCCCGCAGGGGTTATTCCTGTGGCCGGAACTGTAAATATTGCCCGGATTCAGCAACTGATGAAAGCCGTTGAATTGCCGCTGACCGATTTGGATTGGTTTGCTATTTGGACGGAAAGTATGGGGAATAAGGTGCCGTAATCAGTATACAGTATACAGTGTACAGTGTACAGTGTTCAGTGATCAGTGTTCAGCCCCGAAGGGTCGGGATCAGTGTTCAGTAATCAGTGTTCAGTGATCAGTATTCAGTAATCAGTGTTCAGTAATTCAGTTTCATGATTAACAAACGTCTTTTGATTCGAAATTTGCTTGCTCATAATGATGAGAGTAGTTTCTATGATAAAAAAAGACAACTGAATTTGCATACCAAAGAAGGGAAAGCCAAGTTCTTGAAGCACATTTGCGCCTTATCCAATTCCAATCCCTCCAACAATTCGTATATCGTGGTGGGGGTTGAAGACGAGTCGAATGAAATAGTGGGCGATGATTTTTTTGACGACAGTCATATTCAAAACCTAGTCAACGCTTTTTTAGAGAATCCGCCCAAAATTCAGTACGAAAACGTCCCTTTCCCCAATTTGCCCAAAGATCGCGTAGTCGGTTTGGTGACCATCCGACCCAAATCCAAACCTTCGTTTTTTAAAAAAGGAATTCACACGATACCCGCCCAAGCTGCATTTGTTCGTATTGGTAGTAATTCTGTCCCTACGGAAGATAAAATCCCGTATACCAAGTTAAATATTGAGACCGTATTGCGAATCGAAAACAATTCGCGCAACAGCATCGCACATACGTTAGACAGTGTGATTGATTTTGTCAACAACCGCCATCGGGATATGCCGTCGCACTACCGGGTATTTCGCGAACTTTTTGTCATTTGTTGGTCGGGGAATTCCAAAAAAATCAGAGATAAACAATTTCTTTCCCGGGTCGACATTGAATTGGTGAACGAACAAATTAAACTGTTTTATTCGGCTCAAGATGTTGTCACGATTACCTTCGATGAAAGTTCGTTTACCATTACCGAATATGTGCCATTAGGCTTAAACGATAAAACGAGCTATTATCCATTGGAACAACAAAAACTGATGTTTTTCGATAACGGATATTATAAAATTGAAACCCAAATGTTGTTTGAGCCACCGCAATACAACCGCAAAATGTTGTATCATATTTACAATGCGGGCTTATCTTTGTTGGCAAAAATGCAAAAGGGACTCGAATTATCTGAGCGTGAATTTCGGGACTTGGAAAATTTACCGTACACCCTGATGCTTTGTTTTTTAAATGGTTTTGAAGAGGCCAAACAAAAACTAATCGATGCCAAACCCCTATTTAAACAAACCCGTCGCTCCGAAGTATATACCAACTTCAAAGAAGCCATGCGGGTGTTGCGAAAAGTGAAATATAACAAAGATTTATGAGTAGAACACTAGTTATCGGAGACATACACGGCGGTTTGCGCGCGTTACACCAAGTTCTGGAACGCGCCGCAATGCAGCCGCATGACACCTTAATTTTTTTGGGCGATTATGTCGACGGCTGGAGTCAGTCGCCCGAAGTGTTGGATTTTTTGATCGAACTCCAACACCATCAACATTGTATATTTATTCGGGGGAACCACGATGAATTACTCTTGAATTGGTTAGCGCAACGCCACGAAAATATTGATGAAACCCAATGGTACAAACACGGCGGAGAAGCCACAGTTTTAGCCTATGAAAAGGTTTCTGAAAAACAAAAGCAAGCCCATATTGCTTTTTTAAAAAGTTTGCAGGATTATTATTTAGACGACCAGAATCGATTGTTTGTTCATGCGGGTTTTACCAATATGAATGGAATCGATTATGAATATTATCCCCGGTTGTTGTATTGGGATCGAACGCTGTGGGAAACCGCATTGGCTTTGCCGGAAGAGTTATCCAAGGAAAGTGTGTTCTATCCGCGGCGGTTGAATTTGTATGCCGAAATCTACATTGGGCATACCCCCGTGACCAAAATAGGACAAACGGTTCCCGTGCACAAAGCAGGGGTTTGGAATGTCGATACGGGAGCAGCCTTTACCGGACCGCTAACGATCCTTGATGTCGATAGCAAAGAATTTTGGCAAAGCGAACCCCTACCGCAGTTGTATCCCAACGAAAAAGGAAGAAATTAACTCGATTTTCACCGTGGCAGTTAGGAATTTCTATCTTTGTTCCTTCAAAACGCTCAATTATGAAACGACTACTTATGATCGTAGCCTTAGGGGCTACACTCGGATTACAAGCACAAGCATTTAAAGGAAAAGGCGATGTGAAAGGGCAGGTGGGTGCTACTTTTCAAGACGGAGGTAATGGTATCGCTGTGACGGCCGATTTCGGTATCGGAGAAAACATCTCGTTGGGAATCATGACCAATTATATTTTAAATGCAGAACGCGATTTGAGTTTTAAACCCCGTTTTGAAGACCGAGCCGATGTGCGCTTGCGTTTTAATGCCAATATTGGGAACGTTTTCAAAATAGATGAAAAACTAGACATCTATCCCGGCTTAAGTTTGGGCTTACGCAATTTCGGAGGACATCTAGGCGTGCGGTACTTCTTCACCAATGGCTTTGGATTGTATACTGAATTTAGCGCTCCTTTTTCCCGATACGATTCAGACGTAGTGGGATACGAATACTACAACAATCAGTTTTTGTTCAATATCGGCGCGTCCTTTAATTTATAATTCCGCCGAAGCGAATGACTCCTATTGAAAAAAAATTACACGACCGCAGTGGAGCAGTGTGCGAAATTAGTGGAGCTACAGAAGACTTAGTGGTCTATACCGTAGCACCCAAAACTACAGAAAGTTTAGAAAACAGCATTCTTATTGCTAAAAAACTAAAAGATCAAATCGATAATCCAGAAACGACCGATCCCAACGATTGGCGCGGATTGAGCGATAGTATGTGGAACGAACAGCTGCCGGTACAAATCGTTTCTTGGCGCATGTTGGCCCGCTTGAAAAACCACGATTTACTCGAAATGATGTACCTCGATGAAGAAGCCTTAGCATGGGCAAAAGCGACCGGTGAAGGCGAGGAAGATGAAGGCAAAATCATTTACAAAGATTGCAACGGAAATATCCTTAACGATGGCGATTCGGTGGTGTTAATTAAAGATTTGGATGTGAAAGGCGCCAATTTCACCGCCAAACGCGGCGCCGCAGTGCACAACATCAAATTGGTTTGGGACAACGCCGACCAAATTGAAGGTCGGGTAGAAGGACAATACATCGTGATTCTTACCCAGTATGTGAAGAAAACCAAGTAACGTTATTTGATACAACAAAAAAGCGTCCCAATTTTACAGGACGCTTTTCTTTTTTCTTGCTTCTTTTCTCTAAAAAGAAACTATAAATCAAACTTGATTCCTTGTGCCAACGGCAAACTCGTAGAATAGTTGATCGTATTCGTTTGACGACGCATATAGACTTTCCAGGCATCAGAACCCGATTCACGGCCGCCACCAGTTTCTTTTTCACCACCAAAAGCACCGCCAATCTCAGCCCCCGAGGTGCCGATATTTACATTCGCAATACCACAGTCTGAACCGGCCGCCGATAAAAATGCCTCGGCCTCTCGTAAGTTATTCGTCATAATAGCTGAAGACAATCCTTGGGCCACACCGTTTTGAATTGCAATCGCTTCGGTCACATCTCCGCTGTATTTTAACAAATACAAGACTGGAGCAAACGTTTCATGTTGTACAATGGCAAAGTCGTTTTTCGCCTCTGCAATAGCAGGTTTCACATAACAACCACTTTCGTATCCTTCGCCGGTAAGTACGCCACCTTCAACCAAAATTGTACCGCCTTCAGCCACGACTTGTGCCAAGGCTTTGTTGTATTGTTCTACGGCATGCGTATCGATAAGCGGCCCCACGTGATTGTTTTGGTCCAAAGGATTCCCAATGCGTAACTGCCCGTAAGCGGCTACAATCGCATCTTTTACTTTGTCGTAAATACTTTCGTGGATGATTAATCGACGGGTTGAGGTACAACGTTGCCCCGCTGTTCCTACAGCACCAAACACAGCCCCGATAACCGTCATTTTAATATCAGCGTCGGGCGTGACAATAATCGCATTGTTTCCGCCTAATTCCAATAACGAACGACCCAAACGTGCCGCTACTTCTTGCGCTACAATTTTACCCATACGGGTCGAACCCGTAGCCGAAACCAAAGGAACGCGGGTGTCGCGGTTTAATAACTGTCCGATTTTATAATCGCCATTGATCAAGCAGGAAATTCCTTCGGGTAAGTGGTTTTCACGCAATACTTCGGCGATAATGTTTTGACAAGCCACGCCGCACAATGGTGTTTTTTCTGAGGGTTTCCAAACACAAACGTCACCACAAATCCAAGCCAAAGCCGTATTCCACGACCAAACGGCCACTGGGAAGTTGAAGGCCGAAATAATACCGACCACGCCTAGTGGATGGTATTGTTCATACATACGGTGGGAAGGACGTTCCGAGTGCATGGTTAAACCGTGTAATTGACGGGATAACCCTACGGCAAAGTCACAGATATCAATCATTTCTTGCACTTCACCCAAACCTTCTTGGTACGATTTTCCCATTTCATAAGAAACCAATTTCCCAAGAGGCTCTTTATAGTGACGCAATTTTTCTCCAAACTGACGCACAATTTCGCCACGCTTTGGAGCGGGCATTAAACGGAAGGTTTTAAAGGCTTCGGTAGCCGCTTGCATTACTTTTTCGTAATCGGCTTCGGTGGATGCTTTCACTTTAGCAATTAATTGGCCATCTACGGGCGAATAACTGTCGATTAACTCCCCTCCTGAAAACCACTGGGTTCCCGTGGAAGTTCCTTCGTTTACCGCTTTAATTCCTAAAAGTTCCAAGGCTTCGGTCATGCCGAATTGTTGTGCAATAGTTGCCATATATTCTAGTTTGTTTGTTGGGTCAAAAATAACGGATTCTCGCGTAAAAAAAAGCTATTATATAAAATTCGGATGCACCGGCATTTCTGTGCCGCATTGGGTACATTTCCGCAAGGTGTCGGAGGTGTAGAAAGCCTTAAAATGGGGTAAAAAATCGGTTTCAATATTGGTCAATTCAAAATAGACCTCATGGAGTTTATGATTGCATTGGCTACAAAACCAAAGTAGTCCATCTTTATACCCCTGGTTTTCACGCTTTCGTTCAATCACCAAACCGATAGAGCCTTCCGTACGGGCAGGCGAATGCGGTGTGCGCGCAGGAAGTAAAAACAGGTCTCCAGGTCCCAAAGCGATAGCCTTTTTTTCACCCTCTTCTTGAATGTAAATTGTGATATGTCCTTCCAATTGGTAAAAAAGTTCTTCCGTTTCGTTGTAATGAAAATCATTGCGGGCATTGGGACCCCCAACGACCATGACGATGTAGTCTTCGGAATCGACGTACAGATTTTTATTGGCTACAGGAGGTTGCAAAAGGTGTTTGTTGTTTGCAATCCATTGCGGAAGGTTAAAGGGTTTTGCCGCTGCCATAGGGATTCAATTTAAGATACAAATTAGGACACGAAAGGTACAAAATAAAAAAGTCAGCCGCCGCTGACTTTTGCTTTTATTTTACTTCCCGAACGAGGTAAACATATACCGGAAAGTGGTCGCTATAACCAATTTCGGTGAGCGTATGCCTCAAAGGATAGCCTTTGTATTGGCCAAAATTTTGAATCATATAGGGTTTGTTGTAAATCCCCGCTTTCCAGTATTGGAACTTCTTGTAATCTTTATCAATAAAGGCTTCCGAAACCATGATTTGATCAAAAATGTCACCCGCATCACGGTGGAATAAGGTGGCGTGCCCTTTGTAAAACATTTCTTCAAAAGGATTGTAAATGCCTTTCTCCTTTACTTCTTCTTTTTTGCGTTTGGCACCAATGCCTTCTTTTACGCTTTTATTGTACGTACCGTCATTCAAATCCCCCATGGTAATGATTTTTGCTTTGGGATTAATGGCAAACAACGAATCCATAATCTTTCGGTTCAATAAACCGGCAGCCTCACGAAACGGCGCGCTCTTTTTTTCACCCCCTGATCGGGAAGGCCAGTGATTCACGATAATACTCACTTCTTCACCGTCCAACAATCCAGTAACCAATAATTGATCACGGGTATACACGCGATTGGAGGATTTATCGGCTTCTACCTTATCGTCGGATTCTTCTTTTTCCTTGTCTTTATCTTTTTCTTTATCGCCTTTTCCTTCCATACTACGATAAATATAAAGGGGAATACTGGTGTAACTGGTGGGTTTAAAGTGTTTTTTCTGGTATAGTAAAGCCACATCAATCCCGCGTTTGTCGGGCGAATCAAAATGGATAATACCGTAATCTTTATTGACTAACAAGGGTTGTTTCACCAAATCTTCCAAAACCCCACGGTTTTCAATTTCACAACCCCCAATAAGTACAGGACTGTTGCTTTGTTGTTCCCCAGTGCCAATTTCTGAAAGCACTTTCGATAAGTTGTGTAATTTCTGACGGTATTTTTTATGCGTCCAATTTTGAGCCCCATTGGGCAACCATTCTTCGTCGTTATTCTCTTGGTTAATGGTGTCAAAGAGGTTTTCGAAATTGTAAAAGGCAACGGTATGGAGTTCGAATTTTCCTTGAGCAAAAAGCGTATTTGTTGCTAATATGGCAAAAACAAATACGATATTTTTAATTTTCTTCATTTTAGTCAATTTAAATTAAAGTTAAGCTTACGCAAACTTCACGCCAAAAGTAAATATTATAATGAAAAAATGTACCTTTGCTGCCTGTTAAGTTTATCTTAACTTTTTTTATATCAAAATTAACATTGCTTTATTTATGAAAAAACTTGTTTATGTTACTTTACTGCTCCTTCAGTGCTGGGCTGCCGTAGCGCAATCTGGAAGCGGAGTGAAAGGTAAAGTAGTGGAAGCGAAGACGAACAAGGCCTTGCAAAACGTCATCGTTTCTATTCAGAACACCAACTTTACCCAAGTGACCAACCGCGAGGGGGAGTTTGTATTCAACGATTTAAATCCAGGGGCTGTTCTTTTAAAAGTGAGTAGTACCGGATTTAAAGACCAACTTCTAAGTGTAGAAGTAGCCAAAGGTCAAATTTCTGATTTAGGATTGATTATTCTAGAAGAGGATGTGACCTTGGAGCAGCAAATCAACTTGATTACGATTCTTGAAAACGACTTGAATGACGACAACAGCGGTTCTGAAAATACGGCTGGTTTGTTGCAAGCGTCGCGGGATACGTATCAACAAGCCGCCGCGTTCAACTGGGGACAAGCTCGTTTCCGTATTCGTGGTTTAGACAATGAATATGCGACTACCATGATTAATGGAGTAGTGATGAATAAATTGTTGGACAACCGTCCACAATGGGGGAACTGGGGGGGATTGAACGATGCCACGCGTAACCAAGAATTTACCATGGGTTCAGCACCTTCGGATTATACGTTTGGGGGAATTTTAGGAACACAAGAAATCAATACCCGCGCATCAATTTACCGCAAAGGGACCCGTTTGTCGTATGCAGGGACCAACACCAACTACAACTGGCGTGCTATGGCCACCCATGCTTCAGGAATGAATGCCGATGGATGGGCGTTTGTAATTTCAGCCTCCCGTCGTTGGGCACAAGAAGCATATTTTGAAGGAACCGATTATTCTGCAAATTCGCTTTTTGCCAGCATTGAAAAACGAATCAACGACAACCATAGTTTGAACTTAACCACCATTTATGCGCAAAACCGTCGGGGACGTAACTCTTCCAATACCGATGAAATCAACAGCATTGCGGGAGTGAACTACAACTCTTTCTGGGGTTGGCAAGATGGGGAAAAACGGAATTCCCGTGATCGTGAAGTAGACGAACCCATTTTAATGCTTACGCACTATTGGAAATTAAGCGATAAAACACGCTTGACCTCCAATGTAATGTACCAATTTGGTAAAATTGGAAACTCGCGTTTGGACTTTGTAAACGCTGCGAATCCCGATCCAACATACTACCAAAATTTACCCAGTTACTTTACATCATTGTATGAAAATGACCCTTCAGTGGTTCCCGCTTCGGCCTACCAACCCGGTGGTTTAGGAGGTGTTTTTACGCCCAACCTAGTAGGAGCAATGGACGCACCGTTCTTTACCCAACGTCAAATCGATTGGAATGCCATGTACCGCGCCAACACCACGCCTATCTTGGATGCCAACGGTAATGAAATCGGTCGTCAAGCCGCTGAGAGTAAATACGTATTATACGAAGACCGTACCGACGACAACTTGTTTGTAGCCAACACTATTTTAAGCTCTCAATTGTCAGACAACATTGTGATGAATGGAGGCGCAAGCTACAGCCGTTTGAAATCGGCCAACTTCCAAATGTTGACCGACTTATTGGGAGGGTCTCATTTAGTTGATATCGATCCATTTCAAACCGGTACAGCACAACAACCCGACTTAAACAACCCCAACCGTCGTGTGGTAGAAGGCGATAAATACGGGTACAACTACAACTTGTTTGCCGATCATATCGATGCCTTTACACAGTTTAAATTTACCTACAAAAAAGTAGATTTCTATTTGGCACAATCTTTTAGCCGTAAAACCTACCAACGCGAGGGATTATACCGCAACGGAATTTATGCCAACTCTTCTTTTGGAAAAAGTGACAAAGTAGATTTTGACAACTTTGGATTCAAAGGAGGGTTAACGTACAAAGTGACGGGTAAGCACTTCTTGACCATGAACAGTCTTTTCATGACCAAAGCGCCATCCATGCGTAATGTGTTTTTCAATGCCCGTTTAAGCAATACGCCTATCCGCAACTTACAAAGCGAGCGGGTGTCCAACTTGGATTTGAGTTATGCCATCAAAACGCCATCCTTCAAAGCCCGTATTACTGCCTACTATGCCAACATTCAAAACGCTACCGAAACGTCTTTCTTCTTTGCCGAAGGTGCTTTTGAAGATAACGATGGCGATGGAGGCGATGCTTTCGTAGCGGAGATTGTAACCGGATTGGATAAATTGAATTTCGGAGCGGAGTTAGGGTTGGAATACCAAATTACCTCAACCATTAAAGCTACGGCTGCCGCTTCTTACGGACAGTTTACGTACAACAGCAATCCGAATGTTGTGTTGAACGATGATACCCGTGCAGCCAATGGGTTATCGACCTTAGTGAACTTAGGAGAAGCTAAATTGAAAAACTACCGTCAACCGGGAATCCCAAATCAAGCGTATGCCGTTGGTTTAGAATACCGCGATCCGAAGTTTTGGTGGGTAGGTGCCAATGTAAACTACTTGGCCGATACGTATTTGGATGTTTCTTCTGTATTGCGCACCAACAGTTTCTTGCGCAATCCACAAGATGCCAATGGATTCCAATTCCCCGAAGCGACTCAAGAACGCGTGGATCAGTTGTTGAAACAAGAAAAATTTGACCCCTATACGCTTGTGAACTTAACCGGAGGAAAATCGTGGAGAATTTCAGGTAAAAACCCAATCACCTTGGGATTATTTGCCACTTTAAATAATATCTTTGATGTACGGTACAAAACCGGCGGATTTGAACAAGCACGTAATGCCAATTTCCGTGAATTAAACCAAGATGTATCCAGTGGAACTCCTGCTTTTGCACCCCGCTACTTCTACGGTTTCGGTCGTACCTATTTCTTCAATTTTTACATTAATTTCTAAAAAAAATAAAAGCACTATATGAAAACAACTTTTTTTAAACCCGTTCTTGCGCTAACGCTTTTAGCAAGTACTTTTGTCGGTTGTGTGAACGACGACAATTACGATACTCCTCAGGTCAATTGTATCGAAACGACCTTGGTGAAAACCAAAGAAGTTGCCGATATTACGGCCGGTTCTACGGTAGCTCAGTATACACAAGACGATGTGATTGAGGCCTATGTAGTTTCTTCGGATAAAGGGGGTAACTTCTTTAAATCCATTTCTTTCCAAACGATTCCTACAACAGCAAATCCCGTTCCTTCAGCGTTCAGTGTCCCTGTAGATGTGACGTCAACGTTTATTACGTTTGAACCCGGACGCAAAGTATTGATCAAAATGAAAGATTTATACACCGACGTAAGCAATGGAGGTCGTCGTTTTGGAGGTTTGTTTGTAAATTCTACCGGAACTGCCTCAGTGGGTCGTTTGGCACCTGCGTTATACCGTACGGTTTTAAACAAAGCATGTACTATTGTTCCTGAAGATCAATTAAAACGCACCTTGACCATTCCGCAATTGTTGAACGATGCCAACATCAATACATTGGTGGAGTTGGATAATGTACAGTTCTCCAACCAAGCGATTTCAACAACCTACTATGATGCCAATAATGACTTAGGGGGGGCTACCAATCACTTGTTGGTAGACGCCGATGGAAAAACAGTAATTTTCCGTACCAGTAGTTTTGCCAACTTTGCTTCACGTCCTGTAGCTTCTGGCCGTGGAAAAGTGCGTGGAATTTTGACAAAATTTGGTTCTGACTACCAGTTTGTTGCCCGTACAGAAGAAGATATTAAATTGACAGGACCTCGTTTGGTGCCTTTGTTCTCTGAAAATTTCGAAGGAATTGCCAACACAGGAAACAACCAATTCATTGCTTTACCCGGATGGAGTAACGTATCAATGAATAGTGGAAATGAACGTTGGGAAGCTCGTATCTTCAGTGGAAATAAATATGCGCAGTTTTCCCCTTTTGGATTAACGCCAGCAGAAAATAACGTAGATACGCGTTTAATTACACCGGGTATCAATTTGACAGGTACCACCGGAGCTTTCTTGCGTTTTGGGTCTAAAATTGGTTTTGCCAATGGTGAAGCGGTAACAGTTTGGATTTCGACCAACTATAATGGTTCAGGATTGGCTGCAGATGTAAATGCTGCTACTTGGACACAATTGCCGGCTACTTTTGCACCACAGACGAGCAGTTTCCCAACCAACTTTACCAGTTCAGGTGATGTGGATTTATCAGCGTATACCGGAACAGTATACATCTCGTTCCGATATGTAGGAGGAACCAACAACATTACCTCGACTTACCAAATTGACAACATTGAAGTTATTGCACAATAAGATGAAGAAGTTCGTATTCCTTTTAATGGCACTCCCCTTGCTTTTTACCGCTTGTGGAGAAGACGAAGAGACGTTTGTGCAACAAAATTACCTCGTGGGCAAATGGGAAATTTCGCAAACAGGTACTATGAATGCACAAGGCGCCATCAATTATACCAATTATGTGAATGACGCCAATTGTGATAAAGACAATTATATCTTCAATGCTGACCTTACGTACCAACAAAACGATTTTGTGAATTCAGGAACCTGTACCAACCAATCGATTTCGGGAACGTACAACCGCTTGTCGACCAATCTAACGTTGCGTTATACAACCAATGTTGGGGGTACGCCACAAGTGGTTAACCAATCGCTAACGATTGTGTCATTAACCTATACCGAAATAGTGGTAGCGTTCACCAATAGTTCCAATCAATTGGTTTACCTAAAAATGACTAAGGTATAGTCAATGAAAATAAACCCAAAAAAAAGAGCCTCAACATTGAGGCTCTTTTTTTTAATCCAATTGTTCGGTTAATTTCTTAAACGTGCTTTTGGCATCTTTCCCTTCATATAAGATGGCATACACCGCATCAATGATGGGTGTTTTTGCTTTATAATCCTGGTTGAGTTTGTAGGCACTCTTAACGGCATAATACCCTTCGGCCACCATACTCATTTCCATCATCGCCGATTTGACCGTATACCCTTTTCCAATCATGTTTCCAAACATACGGTTGCGGGAAAAAACCGAGTAGCCCGTCACGAGCAAGTCGCCCAAATAGGCCGAGTTGTTAATGTTGCGCTTCATGCGGTGCACTTTTTTAATGAATTTCTTCATCTCCCGAATGGCATTACTCATTATCACCGATTGGAAATTATCACCATAGCCCAAACCATGCGCAATTCCCGCCGCAATGGCGTAAATGTTTTTCAACATGGCCGCATATTCGGTCCCAATGATGTCATCAGAGGTTTTGGTTTTAATATAATTCCCCGCCAATAGCTTGGCCATGACCCGTGCCTTTTTGGTGTCCCCGCAGGCAATAGTCAAATACGATAAACGCTCTAAAGCTACTTCTTCGGCATGACACGGCCCCGTGATTACTCCAATATTGTGGTAAGGGATCCCATAGGTGGTATGAAAATGTTCGCCGACGATTAAGAACGTTTCGGGCACGATACCTTTGATGGCCGAGAAGATAATCTTATCCTCCAGGGGCACGGTCAACTTTTCCAATTCGCGGCTTAAAAAGGCCGAAGGAATGGCAAAAATCACATAATCGGCATAAGCGACCGCTTCATTGATGTCTTGTGTTAAGCGTAATTTAGTAATATCAAATTCCACCGAGCTCAAATAGTTCGGATTGTGTTTGTAGGCTTTCAAATGGTCAATAGCCGCCTCGTTGCGCATGTACCAGGCAATTTCGTCCAAGTTAACGCATAGCATTTTGGCAATGGCTGTGGCCCAACTGCCGCCACCGATAACCGCTATTTTAGGTTGTTTTTGCATGTGTGTGGGTTTGATTTTTCAAAAATAGGGTATTTATTTCGGCTACCCAAGATTCCACCGAAACAGCGCCGTAAAACTTTAACGTTTATTTTAACACAGCAAACTACAATTTCATGTTTTTACCCTCGTTATCCTTGCAAAGGTTAGTTTAGTGAATTTTTGTTTTGGGTTGAAAAAAAGGCGTTCGGTATAATATCGAACGCCTTTTGTGTTTTAAGTAAAATGAATTAATAACTGAGGGTAACTATTTCCCGTACTTTTTCGAGCGTTACATTTTGACGTTCGCCGAGTCCCAACCAGCCGCGTTCTTCAAAGCGTTGCACAATAAAGTCGGCCGTATTTTCCCAATTTTCTGCATTTTCCGAAATACGGGTTTTCATGCCCATAGTGTGGAAAAATTCAACCGTCTTGTCAATCGCAGCTGTGGCAATTTCTTCGGTGGTTCCTGTCAAATTCCAAACGCGTTGCCCGTATTGTGCCAACTTCTCTTTTTTCGTCTCAAACATCACACGGTACAAATTCGGCCCGATAATCGCCAAGGTACGCGCATGGTCAATCTCATACAACGCGGTCAATTCGTGCCCAATCATGTGCGTCGCCCAATCGGAAGGCACTCCTTTTTGAATCAACCCGTTCAAGGCCATTGTCGCCGACCACACAAAGTTGGAGGCCAATTTATAATCGGTTGGGTTTTCAACGACCGAAGGACCAATTTCGATCAAGGTTTGCAAAATACTCTCCGCAATACGGTCTTGCAACATGGCATCGTGCGGATACGTTACGTACTGCTCCATGACGTGGGTAAAGGCATCGACCACCCCGTTTTGCAATTGCCGTTTCGGTAACGAAGCAATCACTGTAGGGTCTACAATCGAGAATTTAGGGAACAATGCACTACCGCCCAAGGTTAATTTTTCTTGGGTTGCCTCAATGGTGACTACGGCGCCCGAATTCATTTCCGAACCCGTTGCGGGCAACGTCAACACCGTTCCAAAAGGCACACAAACCGAGGCATCTTTAAATAAAATGCGTTGTTTCAAGATTTCAATCGCATCACCCGGATAGTGTACTGCCGCCGAAATAAATTTCACCCCGTCAATGACACTTCCGCCGCCGATGGCCAAGATAAAACCAATGTTTTCAGCACGGATTAATTCCACGGCCTTCATCAAGGTTTCGTAGCGTGGATTGGGTTCGACACCCCCAAATTCGACCCATTCATAACCCGCCAACGCCGCTTTCACTTGGTCGTATACGCCGTTTTTAAAAATACTTCCGCCGCCATACGCCAATAAAATCTTGGTGTTTTTGGGCGTTACTTCCGCCAATTTAGCGATTTGTCCCTGGCCAAAAATATAATGGACCGGATTGTATAGTTCAAAATTATTCATCATTCAAAAAATTAAAGTCCAAAGGTAATTCATTCCCCTTATAACGGGTGGTAAGGGAATGTTAAGGTTCAGGGAATATAACTTTGCAGTACATCTCTTAACGGATGAAGATAGTTTTCGGAAGGGATACGAAATTGTAATCGATGGGTAGCGTCTGCGGTTTTGAACGTGAAATAATTGGAAGTACCCGAACTAAGTACAACTTTGGATGACTTTGCACCAATAGTTTTTCCTGAATAATCGTCAATAGCATAGGAAACCATTACAAAATCATTTTTGGAATAACGCGTTTCATTCCACTCAAAACCCTCATAATCAAAACGGATGTAACCCTCGAAGTTTCCCGAATCATTACAATACTCAATATGATTAAGGTAGCGGTGGATTATAAAGGCGAAAAAACCAACTACGAAAAAATAGGGAATAAACGTTGGAGATTCAAGTTCCTTAATCGAATAGTAGAGATGCACAATTACCCCGATAAAAAACAGTAAAAGTCCACCAAAAAAAAAGTCAAAACGTTGTGGTAGAATCCATTTTTTCCAGTCAAACTTTGGTTCAGGAAGGGGATGGAAAAGACTAAAATGTAGGGTCATCTCAAATAGTTTTTATGCTCACCGATACAACAAATTCGAATCCACATACGCCCATACCGCTTCGGGTAGGAGTGGCCGAACATTCTTCTGTTGGGCAATGCCCTCGCGTATCGCAGTAGCGGAAATAGTTACATACAAATTGACATTCATTCTCATCTTAAAAACGGCAATTTTTTTGGGCGAAAAACAGGAACGTGCTCCTTTTCGTTCTGTTAGTTCAAAATCGTTACTCGGAAAAATACAATGCATTCCTCGGTTTTTAGAATCCATAAACAACCAATCGGTCTTTGTAAACACCCTTTTCAATTTTCCAAATTACGATGTAACCTCCCGCACCATCACCGTTTTCGGTCTGAATGTATAAGGTGTCTGTTGCCGCGTCATAATTAACTTTTGCACTGTTTAAATTAGGTTCATAAAGTCCCTTTAAGGCCGATTTAGGCACGGGTATTGTTTGCGCCCCAATATCAATCCGTATGTTTTCAAATTCAGTATTGGGCATACCGCCATCAGTTCCCCAATAGCGTTGATTATCAATGAATTCAATTTGTTTGGGATATTTAGCGACATACGTGAAAGTATGCTTATCCTTGTCAAAATTGCATTGACGTAGCGTTACTACTATAGCGTCTTTTTTTAGAGTAATTGAGGTCGTGGTCTGTGCTGAAATGGTAAATGCGGGGAAACTTGAGATCAAACGGTATCTATTCTTATAAATGTAGCCATTTCGTTCATTATTGTCAATCGTATAATCGATGTTCGTCCAATTCCCTTTAGATTCAAAACAATAAACCAATTGACCTTTACCCAATCGGTCGATAACATTGCTGTTTTTTGAACCGTCCTCTCGAACATTTAGTAAACTATCTTTATCGTGAACAACGGCAAATTGCCCCACACAAAAAGAAGTCAAAAGGAAAAGCGTAAACGTCAAAATTAATCTCATAGATACAAATCGTAAAGTACAACTACGAAGCCAAAATCCAAACCCTGTAGGCTATCTTTCTTTTTTTACAAGCCATCGATGGACTAAAAACAAACCCAAGCCAACGATATAAAATAAGGTGGTATAGGTAGGAGCATCTTTATCTATGAATTTAGCCCCCAGCTGAATCATAGCCCCCACAAAAAGGATAATTAAACCTATAAAACGCAATTGCGAACGAAGGAAGGTAAAGAAAGTTTTCTTTGGAGCATTCGCAGGAGGATTGTTTGGAGATGATTTCATGTCTAATGTTGTTTTTGGTTTACCGATACAACAAATTCGCATCCACATACGTCCATACCGCTTCGGGTAGGAGTGGCCGAACATTCTTCTGTTGGGCAATGCCCTCGCGTATCGCAGTCGACGAGATTTCGACTACGGGTGCGTTAATTTTATGCACGTGTGGATGCTGTAGCAATTCAGGTAAGGCCTCCCCCGCCGCTATGCGGGGATAGACATAAATCGCATGGTGCGCCAAGATGTATTCGTAGTTTTTCCATTTGTGCAACGAATTCAGATTGTCTTCGCCCATAATCAGTGCAAATTCATGCTGGGGAAATTTCTCCTCCAAATGGACCAAGGTAGTCACGGTATAGTTGGGTTGCGGCAACTTAAATTCAATGTCCGAAGGTTTTATTTTCGGATAGGCCTCTGTGGCCAAATGCACCAAATGCAAGCGCTGGTAATCGTCGAGCAAGGTGCGCTTCTCCTTATGCGGATTATGCGGCGTCACCACCATCCAGATCTGATCCAAATCGGAATACTCCGCCAAATGATTCGCAATAATCAAATGCCCCACATGAATGGGGTTGAAGGTGCCGAAGTAAAGACCTATTTTCATAGAGTGACTAGTGACTAGTGATTAGTGATTAGTGACCTGCTTATGCCGGCAGGCAGGTTAGTGACTAGTTCCGATATAATCGGAATTTCTAGTAACCAGTAATTTAATGATGTAAAGTAAGAACTTTTTTTAATGTAATGATTTTGAAAATGCATTTATCATTTTACCTTCTTCTTGAATTTGATGTAGAATGGAATTCATTAATTCAATATCAGTGATGAAGCGAAAACGTTCTGCAAGTAGTAATTGAGTTTCCAGTTCATATAGCGAACCTCTAGCAATGGCAAGAAAGTACACAAAAGAACGGTTAGAGTTTCTTCCAAATCCTTCTGCTATATTTGATGGAATAGAAAGAGCACTTCGTTTCATTTGATGAATTAAAATATCCTTTTCTTCTTTTGGAAATGATTTTACGAGTAGGTAAACGGATTCAGTTATGTCCATTCCTTTTCTCCAGATATGGAGATCCTTGTGGCTTTTAATTGAGTTCATAATGGCTTAAATTTAAGAGTCAAATATATAAATTTCAACCTTAATCACCAACTAATCACCAATCACCCCCGAAGTTTCGGGGCTAGTCACTAGTCACTAATCACTAGTCACTAATCACTAATCACCCCCGAAGTTTCGAGGCTAGTCACTAGTCACTAATCACTAGTCACTAATCACTAGTCACCCCCGAAGTTTCGGGACTAGTCACCAGTCACCAGTCACCAGTCACTAATCACTAATCACTAATCACCCCCGAAGTTTCGAGGCTAGTCACCAGTCACTAGTCACTAATTACTAATCACTAGTCACCCCCGAAGTTTCGAGGCTAGTCACTAGTCACTAATTACTAATCACTAATCACTAGTCACCCCCGAAGTTTCGAGGCTAGTCACCAGTCACTAATCACTAGTCACTAGTCACTAATCACCAGTCACTAGTCACCAGTCACTAATCACTAGTCACTAGTCACTAATCACCCCCAACAAACCCCCTCACCAGCTCCACCGCCTCCTGCTTCGCCGTATCCAAATCATAATTCTTGATGATTTTGTCAAACTGGGGCGCTGTGGCCAATTCGACGTGGGCTTTGGCAATGCGCATGTTGATTTTCTCGTCGGTTTCGGTAGAGCGCTCTTTCAAGCGGCGCTTCAATTCGTCTACGCTTGGCGGTTTCACAAAGACGGCCAAGGTTTGCTCGGGAAATTTCTTTTTGATGCGCAACCCACCTGCCACGTCGATGTCAAAAATCACATTTTTACCCAAGGCCCAAATGCGTTCCACCTCACTTTTTAAGGTGCCGTAAAAGTTGTCGCGGTACACTTCTTCCCATTCCACAAAATCCTCCGCTTTGATGTGCTGTTTAAAATCGGCAATGCTGATATAGTAGTAGTCTTTGCCATGAATTTCGGTACCGCGTGGGGCACGGGTAGTGCACGACACCGAGAACTCCAAGTTCAAGTCGGGAATGCCCAGCAAGTGACGTACAATAGTAGTTTTCCCCGATCCCGAGGGTGCCGAAAAGACGATTAATTTTCCTGTTGCCATGGGTGTTGTATAGCGTGCAAATAGTTATAAAACATTTAGCACCTGTTCCTTAATTTTTTCCAACTCATCCTTCATCAAAACCACGCATTTTTGCATTTCGGCATGGTTCGATTTTGACCCCATCGTATTGATTTCACGGCCCATTTCTTGGGTGATAAAGCCCAATTTACGTCCGTTGGCTTCCTTCCCGGCAAGGGTTTCCAGAAAATAGTTGAGGTGATTATCGAGGCGCACGCGTTCTTCCGTAATGTCGTATTTCTCGAGGTAGTAAATAAGTTCCTGCTCAAAGCGGTTTTCATCGACATTGGCTTCCAGTTCTTCCAAAGCGGTACGCAAACGCGTTTTCACCGTTTCGATACGTTCCGCGTCATAACTGACAGCCTCTTGCATTAGCGTGCGAATGTTGGCAATGCGTTGTGTAAATTCTTTTTCCAGCGCCAATCCCTCATCACAGCGAAAGTGAATCATCGCACTCAGGGCCTCGTCAATCACCGTTTGAATCTGGGTCCATTCGGACGCGTCAATATCGTCGCGTTCGGTTTTTAAGGCATCGGGCATGCGCACGGCCATTTTCATGAGTTCGGTGGCATCAGCCTCGGGCAGAATTTCCCGCATTTGTGCGATATAGCCCTTTACTATGGGAGCATTGATCTTAGAAGCCGTTTCCTCGCCCGTAATTTCAATAAACAGCGAAAAATCAACCTTCCCGCGCTCCAGGCGTTGCGAAAGTAAGTTCCGCACCCCCAATTCCATCTCCCGATACAACGAAGGCATCCGCGTATTGACATCCAGCCCCTTACTGTTCAACGATTTGATTTCAACGGTTATTTTCTTGGTGGGCAGTTGCAACGAAGCCTTCCCAAAACCAGTCATGGATTGTATCATAGGTAAAGTAAAGGGGCAAAGATAGTTTTTTTTTCTGGCCCCTGGCAAGCCACCGCGCTATCCGCTATATCCCTCCACTGCGTTACGGGGATGCCGCTTCTATCGCTGGGGCGGGTGCCGGTGGATTTATGAGGTAATATGCTAATTTGAAGATTGGAGTTCAAACTCGACTTTTGACTTACGACTTTTTGACTTACGACTTTCTAACGTCCAAAGTCTAACGACTAAAGACTTTTAAGTTGAGAAAAAAGAGCAAAGAGACAAGAGCAATATTTTTTATTTACTTAAGCTTATCAAAAGTATCATTCAAAGCGTTTGGATTGTTTACATCCCCAGAATTAGCATCTGAAGAAGTGCTTTTTTGGGTTTGGTGGGGGTGCGCTGTTTTATCTAATAAATTTTGTAATAATGTATTTGTTTTATTTTGATTTTCAATGATTTTATCTATACCAAAAATCCAACGGGTGATATACACCGCAACAACAAAGAGAATAATGTAAATGATAAGTTGGGTAAAAAATGATTCACTTGAAATCTTCATGCTTTGCAAATAGATCGTGTTTTTCATGGAATTGTATTTTTAAATTTAGATTCAGATAACTTCATGGTAACATCAATATGAAGATATGCGTTATTTAAGCTAGAGAATTACAGATGAAAATCATTAAACCCTAAAAAAGTAGTTTTATCTGTTTAACTTAAGCTCTTTAGTAATTGGTTCAATCCCCTCAATATTTACCGTTATCGTTTTAAACCCCTTTGAATAAAACAAATAAGTATATTGCTCTATTAATGTTTTACCCAATTCTTGTTTTTGTTTTTTTGAAGTTTTAATACCTCTCCAATATTTTTCAGAAATAAAAATTTCTACGTCAAAACATTCATTTTTACATTCATAATACATTATATCATTATTACCTAAAGATAAAAAAGTTTGGGAATTTACTTCATTAATATAATTTTTTCTTGTATCAACCTCTTGTGATTGAGCAAAGAAGTTTGAAACACTAAAAAGTAACAAAAAGAAGATTTTTTTTTCCATGTTTTTTTTCATTGTTAAATGTTAAAAGTTCTTCATAGTCTTAGTTCAAGTATTTTCAAATCATTAATTGATAACACTTATACAAAGTGGCATTAAAATTACCATTTATCAGTATCACTGTGAATGTTTTCAATATTACTTAAAATTGAAGGAAGTTTTTTATTAATTATCCGAATCCATTTATTTTTATAACTTCTCATTCCTTCAAGTGGATTACTTCCATTCAAGTCTGTAAGTATAAAATTAGTAATTGTAATTTTGTATTTATTCTCTTTAAAATCAATTTTGACTTTATATTTTATTTCAACAGTGGCAAATCCACCAACTAAATGGTTGGTAAATCCGTAACCATAAATACTGTTTTGTTCAGTTTCTATTCCCGTTAAATTTATTTCTTTGAACCGTTTTTCAAATTTGTTTAATATCAATGAGTCCTGAGTTGAAACAATCTTTGAAAACTCAAAAAAATTATTGGATTCATTGAATAGGAGTTCTTGTGAAAAACAATGAATGCCAAATGTCAAACAAAACAAAACAATATATTTCATTACTTAAATTTATTAGTTGATTTTAAATTAAAACTGGTACATATTGATTACCCAATGATACAAATTTGCAATCAAAGATTACACCCCGTGTTGTATCCATATTAATTCCTTTTATACGTTGATGTTTTTTATTATTTCAGTATTCCTTAATATTTACATATTTTTTTGGTGCGAAAATTATGAACTGTTTTAATTTATATTCATACTCTTAAGTGAATGGATTGACCGAGTCGAAATTTGTATCACACCGTAGTTGGAGATAAAAATTCAAACTTAGCTATGAGCATAGAGCTTCGTCTTTTGGGTAAGTGCTGTTATCGGCTAGTGCTTTAATTCTATACCTTGTAAATTGACAGAATTTATTTTCACTTTCTTTACAGATATGCAAGTCATTAAGTTTTGGTCAAACAGAACTACATTGTTTCCTTTCGGATGTAATGAACTATTAAAACGAATACCAAAAGCACCTGTAAAAACTTTAATGAATTCGCAGATAAATTGCGTAGGTATATATTCTAATTCACTGTCATACCTCCGCATTGGCTTTGATAAATCACTACTAATTTTTTGTCTCAACAATTTAGCTTTTATAGTTTTGTTTATCGAACTTGAATTTGGTTGAAAAAGAGTAGTGTCTTCCGTAAAATCAACTAATTTTATTGATTCCAATTCAGAATTTAATTCAAATGTTCCCACGCTCAACTCATCTAAATAGGATGCTCTAACTTCATATAGAATAGTCTCTGGATTATCACTCAAATATAAAAATGGAATTCCTGATGGATTAGCTCTTCCGCCGCCTGCAAATTCTTTCGGAGGACAAGTCATTTCATCAGGTTTAAATACTACCATACCACTTTGATGATGCAGTCTAGCACGAAATAAAGGTGTTTCTTTACTTAATTTGAATTGTGTGTTAAAAAATCCATCCCAACCGAGTTCTTCTAATCGTTCAATGTTAATTACAAATCTATTTTTCCACTTTAACTCCTCTTTCAGAATTTCCCAATGATTAAAATTTTCTATTATATCATCAGTGTATTCAACATTTATGTTTGATGAAATTATTTCTGTATGTAAGTTTGGAAGAACATAATTAAGAATTTTGTTGGCTGAACCGAGGGAACTAAAAAAACTCCAATTGGATTGAATTTTAGAACTTAATGGCATTCCATTTTCATAAACTTTGAAGTTATCTATTAATTCTTGGAAAAAATCAAATAGCTCAGAAACGTTTAGAAGCGGTTGATTTTTAGATTCGCAAACAACACAGTCTCCAAATTCGGATGATGAAGAAATAAATCCTTTAAGCTCTCTGTCAGAAAAACAATTTACACAAACCTTCATAAAATTATCTATTTCTTAAAAAATTACTTAGAACCAATAAATGATTCTTGATAGATAATTTTTTCACAGTTCCTAACCCGGGATAATGTTGAGTGTCAAAATATGTTTCTAATTCAGTAATTGCTGAATTAGATAGCCCATTCTGCCTACAATAATTTACTGCCTTGGCTGCAGCTTCTGCAAACTTACCTTGAACATTGGCAATTGAGTCATTGGTTTCTGATGTGAAATGTCTAATCCAAATTTCATTTTGAATATTTAAATACGTCAAATGAATTACAACTGCTCTAGGTGTACTACCTCCTTCAACATATTCACTTGGTAAAACAGTATAATCTGAAAACCCTTCAAAACCTTCGGTGGAATAATGAATATGTTCCTCTGAAAACCTATGTTCTGTTACGTCAAGGAAATCGCTGTTTCTATCTTTTTTCTCAAATAAGTCATCAAGTCTAACGAAACCTTTTTGTAAACCTCTTATATACCTATTTAATGACCTATTTCTTCCAGGATCGTTAACTGTAATAAGACTTACTGCCTGTAATTCTGCTATAGATTTAAAATTTGTATCATCTCCTTCAATGTCGTTCTCACATATAAGCATACAATTGGTTAGACCAAATTGCTCAATGCTTTGATTTATATATTCAGCATTATTCCTGTAATGAAATGCTGGCAGAAATACTTCATAATTAAACGTAGCGAGATATTCAATATAAAATTGGCTATCTCCTGCAAGTTCACCGAACTTTGGGTTAACAACTAGATATGCACTTTGACCTTTTTCTTGGAAAACCTTATGTGCTAAATTTAAATTGTTGTGCGTTTCTTTTACAGGTTCTAAAATTGGAACTATGACTCCTTGTGTAGCCCCTTCTGTAGCTAACTCCCTTAAAGCTATTAGTTCAAATTGTCTTGCTCGTAAAAATGGATAGTACATATATTTAAATTTGAATAGTTGTTTTTAATGATTCTATCATTTTATCTTTTGAGTTTCGATTCATTCTAAGAGCTAAAAACAACTGATTAAACTCTTTGTAATATCTAGATGATAAGGCATTGCTTGAGCTTCTTTTTTTCATTGTATAAATGAAAAGCTTATTTAATTCATTTAAAGGAATTTCATTAATTAATTCGCTACAAACTTTATACTGATTAAAGCTTGTCATTTGAGGCAGAGAACCGTAATGTTTTTTAACAATGGATTTATATTCATTTGTGTGCAATATTGACATAATAGTTGAAGGCTCTATTTCAAAATTTGCATTTGCATTACGATAAAGTGAAAATGAATTGTCGCTCTTTGTGTCATATATTATAATTCCAATTGAAGCTTCTTGTTTCTCGTAGATGTTTAACTTTGATTTAGGAATAATTAGATATATCTGATTAAATGCCTTCTCGTAGTTTTGAAGTTGTAAAGTCAATCGGGAATCACTATCAAATTCTGTTTTTATTTCAAAAATTTTTGAGCAACCGTTGAACATAGCTAAATCTGCTATAGAGTTACCAACTCTAAACTCACTAAATATTTGAGAATTTGTCTCACCAAGTTCTTTTATTAGCCAAGTATTTAAGAATTCATTTTTAAAAATGTATTCATTTTGATAATTGTCTGCTAGAATAGAATATATGTATTTTAAATAGTCTAAATAAGTCGAATTTTGGTGTTTCAACCATTTTTCATCATATCTTTCAATTTTATAATTGATAGAAGTGAAGTCCATTTTTAGCCATGAAAGAGCTTCACTCCTTGAAAACAAGGATGAGTAATCTCTTAACTGGTTAATTTGGTATTTCATTATTTTACTAAAATGTATTTGATTCAAAGTTACTATAATCTTGTTTTATTCCTTCTACTTTAGTTGAAATTTTGTCTTTTTGAATTGCACAAACGGTTTCGCTGAATGTTGAAGGAATTTATCGTTACTTTAGCGTCCTAGAGCCAAAGTCGCCAAATCGAAGCAAACTTCCAAACTGTACTTCAGCCCCGCTTAAAATTCGTTTGTTAACTTGAGTTTTTAACTTTTTTTAGCTTCAATTTGTTGTAAAGACAAGATTTTTACAATTGATAAACGCTTTAATTAGCTCGTTTAATTATTATTTATAAAATAAAGAAACCTCATTTACTCAATTTTTCTGTAGCTTGAAAAAAGGTTTAAGTTTTTCATTTTTTAGGCAATATTTTTATAAAAAATGATAGTTACGTACAATTGATGTAGCTATTATTAGCTTTTTCTAAATTGATATTAATATACACCTTCTTTCTCCCTAATAATTCCATTATATGTACCTGATTCATTTCTCTTAATGAGAATCTTGCTGAAATTAGGTTTTCCAACCTGAATTTGGCCATCTGAAAAAACATAGAGATAAACATTTTTGAGAGTTTTCTTCCATATTTCTTTACCTTCCATATCAACAATACTGACTTTTACTTTTTCAATGTCAGAAAAATAATAATCCGGCGATATGGATTTGAAAGTTATCTTAACATTTTCATACTCTTTACCCTCAATATCTATTTTCGAAACATTGCGCATAATTTCAGTATTGGTCATTGGTTTAGCTTTTTCTTGTGAAATAAGGTTTGTATTAATGTTTAAAAACACAAAAATTAGTAAGATTTTAAGTTTCATAATCGATTTAGTTTTCGTCGTTTTTGGTTCTTTTTACTATCTTAGTATAAAATGGAATTACATTTATATATTTGCTAAGTGAATGAAATCGATGCATATATATTCATTCTTTTACATATGTTTAATCTAATAATAGTTGTTGAATTTAGCACTAAACCCGCCATTTTGCCAAAGTACTATTGTGTAAAGTTTATTTTATTATTTCGTTCGTTTCATCAATATTTAATTCACTTATTACAAGGAACAAGTCAAATATTGCCTCGTGAATTTCATTCTCAGTCAGATTTCTACTGTTATGAAAAATATCATTTCTTACAGAGTATAATTCTCTAATTCTCTGGTATGTTTCTCTGTCCATGTAACCTGTTTGCATTAATTTTCTCAAGTCTAATGTAAAAGTTGGTCTTTTATTATTTTCCTCATCATCAATAAACATTTTTGAACTTTCAAATACCCATTTTTCAATTAATCGCCATTTTGAAATAAATTCACCATATAAAACATTGAAATTATTAACTATTTCCTCTTTCAACATTTCACGTGTTGATTTATCAATTTCAATTTTCGACAAACTATCAAAAGCTTGTACTAATTGTGGTCTTATTTCATCACATAAACTTTTAACCTTTTCGTAATCGGTTTTATTGAATGTTTTGTTGTGTGCTACATTGCAGCGTAAATCGTATAAATCATCCCAACTTTTTATAAGTTTTTCTTTCGAAATTGATATATTTGTTGAAAAGTATCTCTCCCAATTTGAGTTTGGAATTAAAACCTTTATATCATCGAGATTAAGTTCGCTTATATCTTTTGCTTCTTTTAGTTTTTTAACCAAGTTTTCTTTATGTACAGGGTAATTTTCACTAAACAAAAAGTTTTTTAACTGAATGAAATCAACATTATGTAAATAAGTCAAATCCTTATTACTTGAATTAATCGAACTTTTTACATCATCGGGAGTTCTATCTTTAATCCAGTCAACACCGACTTTAGTCAACATAAATTTAGTAATCAGTCTCCTCATTACATTTTCTATGTCTGAAATAATCGGATAAGCTAAATTAGAATAATAAATGCTTATTCCGTCATATAGAGTTTGTGGAGTTTTTGTAATTATATGAATTACCGATTTTACTGACTTTAAAAGACTAACATAAATATCAATTTTGTCGATTTCATTATAATTAAAAATTAGGTGAAAATATGTTCTGTTAGTATCTGCTATTTGACCAAATGTCAACTCATAATCTACTGTTATACTTTTATATTTTATTTTATTGTTTTTGACCTCAATATCAGGATTAGATTGCAACAAATGATTAAATGATTTTTCATCATTGCATTTAATTCCTTCGTTATCTATAAAAATTAAGTATTCTAATTTTAGCATATCGTTTTTTTAAATTTCACACAACTAGTTAACACCTCTGAAATCTTCAACCCTACCCAACCCATTGGCCGCATACGTCTAAATTCTAAGGCTTTAATTAATATTATTTCTATTACTTTCAAAAATTCTTCATCACCGCTTCCCATTCGTACAAAACTCCCCCTCCATGTATACCAAATCCCCAAAATCCCCCTCAAAAATCCATTCCTTCAGGGCATCGCCCTAGCAAAGGCATAGATAAAGCATAGCTAAAGCATGGATAAAGTATCACTGTTAAAACCCCAAAAAGGCCATAAATCGATACTATTTCTTACAAAAAAGGGGCTTTTTTGCCGTTTTTGGCCCCTTCAGGCCCAGCTATACCAATTGTCCACGATACACGATTTTGCCCGTGGCCAACCCTGTGCACTAAAATAAAAAATCCATTTCAAATGTCCTTTAGGGTTTTTCCCCTTTTTTCAAAGTATTTTTCCGGAGATGGTCCGGTTTTTTCCCCCAACCTTACAGAAGCAAGAGGAAAGAAGCAAGAAAAAAGACCGCTTTGGAGTTATTTTAAATGTTGAATTTTAAATTATAAATGCGCGTGCTAACACGTCCTCCTTGACTAACGTCTAACGACTTTTAAGTTGAGAAGAAAGAGTAAAGAAGCAAGAGCAAAGAAGTGTTGATTGATGTTGAAACTAATTGCTAATCGCTGATAGCTGACCGCAAAAATGACTTACGACTTACGACTTTTTGACTTACGACTTTCTAACGTCCAACGTCTAATGGCTAACGACTATCAATGTGCCAACCTGCCTGCCGGTAGGAAGGTGTGCCGATGTGGCAATGTGTCGACCTGCCTGCCGGCAGGCAGGTGTGGCAATGAGTCAATGTGGCAATTTGAAAATGTGTTCTAACCAACCAGTTACCCCCGAAGTTTCGGGACTAATCACTAGTCACTAATTACTAATCACTCTAACGTCTAACGTCTAATGTCTAACGACTAATCACTAGTCACTATTCACTAATCACTAATAACCATTCCCCCCGAAGTTTCGGGGCTAGGGGGCTTATCACCATATCTGCTAAGATAATATTTTACGTAAAGAAAGAAGTGCAACCCAAGAAAACCAGCTGAAGTGGGTAAAGGCTGTTAGCGGAGGTTTTAAATTTCCCAGAAATTATCCGTCAAATAGAATACGGTATCAATGAAGTATAATATTTCATTTCTAGTCAAAACATTTTCGTCATGTAAATCTTCTAATATTATTCCCAAATCTGAATTGTAATAATCATTGTTACGCACGTTTTCAAATCCGTTCAATGTTAGAAATGTTTTCACGTTTTCAAGATTTGTATTTGAAGTTATTGAGACATAATTCTGTTTGACAATGGCATATAATATGCTTTCGTCTTTAGTAAATCCAATAAGTTCGTATGCAGTGTCTGGAAAAAAATAATTGTGAAGTAATAAGTTATAAAAGTAATCTTTCCATGAACTGTAATAAATACTATCATTCAATTTTAATACATGCTCACTATCTCTTAAATAGACTTTTTGTTCGGCACCTTCACTAACATATTGAGAAAAATCGATGTCTTTGATCCAAAGATTATGTTCAGAGCTAAAATTTTCTAACCTCTCTGCTTCTTGTTTTTTGCGATGCTTGTCGTTTTCAAGAGTTGGGCTTGCTTTCTGGCCATTGTTAAGGTAACAGGTGATTGATTGGATAATTGTTCCATAGCTAACTTCGCTCTTTCCTGAAAGGACATTGTATATTTCATTTTTTAAATGATTTTGCATTTACAAATATAAACATTGATTTTTACAGTTTTCTACTTAACGTCCGAATTTAAGTCGATGCGCCTGCCTGCCTGCCGGTTTGAAGATTCTCGTCCAAACCCGACTTACGACTTTTCTAACGTCTAACGACTAACGTCTAAAACTACACCACCTCCTTCGGGACTTGTTCGGGACTTGTTCGGAAAAACCCCCGAAAAACGGCATTTTGCCGAACAAGTCCCGAAGAACGTCCGAACAAGGTCCGAAAGAAACGAACACAATGAAGCAAGAGCAAAGACCCCTTTTGGAGTTATTTTAAATGTTGCATTTTAAATTATAAATGAGCGTGCTTACAGGACCTTCTTTTCTAACGTCCAACGACTAATGTCTAGTCACTAATCACTAATCACTAATCACTCTAAAGTCTAACGACTAATGTCTAACGACTCAAAGTGCACCATGCCTGTCTATCCACTCTTGAAGTACCGACAAACCCCGTTCTAAAACGCAAACTTCAACTGCACTACGACCGTTTTTTTGACCTCGGTATTCAAATTGCTGAGTGATATCCCCAACAAGCGCACCGATTCTTTCAGGCGTTCTTGGTACAATAATTCTTTGGCCGTTTCCAATAACAAGCCCTTATCACTAATGAAATAGGGCAAGGTCTTGCTGCGGGTTTGGGTCGTAAAGTCGCTGTATTTGATTTTTAACGTGACCGTTTTGCCTGAAATCGTGTATTTTTTCAACCGCCGTTCCAAGGTTTCGGCAATATGCGTGAGCTTTTCCTCCATAAACAACTCCGAAGTCAAATTCTCCTCAAACGTATGCTCTGCCGCCACCGATTTGGATACCCGATTGGGTTTGACTTCACTGTAATGAATGCCCCGCACGATTTGGTAATAAAAGCCCCCACTTTTGCCAAAATGCTCCTCCAAATAATCCCGCGAACGTGCTTTCAAATCGGCACCCGTAAAGATCCCGTGATGGTACATTTTCTCGGCGGTAACTTTGCCAATCCCATAAAATTTCTTAATATCCAATACCTCCAAAAAGGCTTCCACTTCATCGGGAGGCACCGTTTTTTGTCCGTTGGGCTTGTTGTAATCACTGGCGACTTTGGCGACAAACTTGGTGTTGGAAATCCCTGCCGAAGCCGTCAACCCGATTTCGTCAAAAATACGCTGCCGGATCTCTTGCGCGATTAAGGTGGCACTCGGATTCCCTTTTTTATTTACCGTCACATCCAAATAGGCTTCATCCAACGACAAGGGTTCCACCAAATCGGTATATTCCCGAAAAATAGCCCGTATGCGCTTGGAAATTTCGGTGTAGCGATCAAACCGCGGTCGCACAAAAATCAGGTCCGGACACAACCGTTTGGCCTGTACGCCGCTCATGGCACTGCGCACCCCAAATTTTCGGGCTTCATAACTGGCCGCCGACACCACGCCGCGCACTTCACTTCCGCCCACGGCGATGGGTTTGCCCTTTAACTCCGGGAAATCCATTTGCTCCACCGAGGCATAAAACGCATCCATGTCGATGTGAATTATTTTTCGTTGCCGCCACTCTGTTTCCATAACTTACTCGCGTACTGGGACAAAAAACGCAATCGGTCGTCGCTTAAAATAATTCCACGTGGCCCAAACCAGCAAGCGCAACTCGACCAATGGGATATTACGCGAACGTAAAGCCAGTCCCAAGGAAAGTGAAAAACTTACCATAAAATTTACAAATCCGATAACTCCAATTCCGATAACCGCCCACAAAATCATGGGAACTGCCACTTGAAAATCGGCACCGTACAACCCCAGGGCAAAATTACCTGCCGCAAAAGTGATATGCCGGATATCCAACGCAAGGCCAAAAAATATCCCCAACGAAGCAGTGCTCCCCAAAAAAACCCCAAACCAAGCGTTGGAGGCCACTCCCGGCCAAAAGTCGGTAATCCATTGCGCCAATCGCGTTGTTTTGGCGGTGCCCAACGTTTGCTTCAACACGGGATGTTCTTGGATACGGTAAGCAATCTTATTGTACTTGTTTTTATTGGAAATACTCCCCGAAATGATTCCCGACAAAAAGAGAAAAAAGCCCGCAATGGCTGCATGAAAAACAGCCAGTGAATCAATAGGCGATAAATCGGTCAATAATTTATACGCCTTTTCCTCGGCAATATTGGTCTCCCACAGAAAATCAATGCCCCAAATCAACCCAAAAGCCACCGGAAACGCCATGAGCACATTGCCTAAAAAAGCAATGAATTGCGATCGAAACAACCGGGCAAACAACAACGCAAACGCCTCGTGCTTCTGATCGTCTTTTTGACGCGGTTTTCGCATCCCATTTTCAATCGCCTGAACAATGGTCGCCGCCGTCATCGCAGGCTGTTTCGTAGCTAGCGTAAACCCCGAAAGATAAATCAAGATAAATCCAGCCGCATAATTTAGGCTATATAAAAAGGCGTGACCAAAGGCACTGGCCTCGACTTTGGAAAAAAGCAATTTGAAAATACACAGGAACCCAACAATAAAACCACCGCCCAACGCTGCTTTAAGCATTAAAAAATACTCCGAACGGGTTTCGGTAATATAATGCTCGCCTGTGCGTGCGGTGTGCTGCGTTATTTCGTACGCCAATAGTTGGGTGCTCTCATTAAACAATTGACGGATATTGTTTTTGTGGCAATTGTACCGTATGAGGCGCAACGCCAACAAAATGGTTTGCGATTGGGCATCGGCTACCTTGGGTACCACCAAGTATCCCAACAAAGCCTTAACGCGCTGCAATTGCTGTCGTATGCGCAACAAACTTTGATTGACTTTCAAAGAAATACCAAACTTGCTACTGTTTTGAAAGGCTTTTGCCACATAGGCTTCACATTGTTTTTGCAAGACCAAAATCTGCCGATAATGCATATCATCGGGAGTAATGTAAGGGGCCTCTTGCGCATGAAGTCGATGATGCAAGGCTTCAAATTCGGTTTCCAACGCGAGAAAAGGACTTTCTAAATCGTCGTATTCGGGAACCATCTGTATCACTTGATTCTCCATGGCGCGCCCGCTCATGCGTTGCATTAATAAAGCCATCGCGGTAAGCAATTCCGACAAAGGCGATTGGTCGTCGAGCGAAGTATATATGGGTTGCAGTTGAAGATGCGTAAACAAGGCGCGGTATTCTTCGAGTGGAATTTTGGCCAACCAAATAGGGTCGGTGCTTTTGTAAAACACTTGGTTTAATACAAACTCTAAAGTGTCACCTTCCGGTTGATAGGGTAATAGTTTGGCCCACGCACGCTGTTTGATTTCATACCAAAAATCAGAATCTTTTAAAATCCCAGAATCCGACAACATGCGTGCAAATTTTCGCTTTTGCAGTGTTTTTTGAACGCTATGCGCAATTTGTTGTGCTTTGTCATTTTCTTGGCTTAAAAAGTCTAAAAGCGGGGCAATTGACACGGTATCTGCCTGCTTGGGTTGTGCAGGTCGAAACATGGCCACCAAGGCAACCAAAGAAGCCAAAGAATCTGAAGTATTTTCCGATTGAAAATGGCGTTGATACCAATTGTGTAAAGAAGTCATCGAGGCGGTTTCGTGCATAAATGGCGTGTTTGACGTTACGTAAAGATACAGGTTACGGGGGATTTTTTTCTTAACTTGCTCCTAAATTCGAATACGATGATCGAAATTGAACGTAAATTCCTAGTGCGAAACGAGCAATTCAAAGCCGAAAGTCGGGCCGCTATTCCGATTGCCCAAGGCTACCTCTCTTCTGTTCCTGAACGAACCGTACGGGTGCGCATTAAAGGAAATCAAGGATTTTTAACCATCAAAGGAAAAAGCAGTGCCTCGGGTGCCAGTCGGTTGGAATGGGAAAAGGAGATTACGGTAGCCGAAGCGCAATTGCTTTTGCCGTTGTGTGAAAAAGGAACGATACAAAAAACCCGATACGAAGTGGTATCGGGGCAACATATTATTGAAGTGGATGTTTTTGAGGGTGAAAATGCCGGACTTATACTCGCTGAGATTGAACTGCAATCGGAAAACGAAACCTACCTAAAACCCGAATGGCTAGGCGAAGAAGTGACGCACGATAAACGGTATTACAACGCCTATCTATCGCAACATCCTTTTCAATTATGGTGATTTCTTCTCGACTTCAATCACTTCGAGGGTAACGGTAGCCGAACCGGAATTTCGAGATCCCGAAATCAAGAAAAAAGCGCGTTTAGACAAGTCGATTTCTCGACCACGAGCAAACGGACCTCGATCGGTAATTTCAACAATAACCGTTTTCCCATTGGCTTCATTGGTAACCCGAACCAAGGTCCCCAAAGGTAATTTTTTGTGCGCCGCGGTGAGTTTGTTGCGATCATAGCGCTTCCCACTAGCCGTTTTGCGGCCATGAAAACGATCAGAATAATACGAGGCGTGCGCTTTCTTTTTAAAAAGCTTAAACTTCCCGTTGACTACGGGTAAAGTATCGGTTACAGGGACATCCGTTGGTACTTTTTCTTTCTTGACGGTATCATTTTTTTGCTTTTTTAATTCGGGATTCACCGTATTTTGAGCCAAAAATGAGGTACTAAAGAAAAGACCTATGCCGAGCGTAATCCCGTAAATAAGTATTGATTTTGTGCGCATGTGACTTGTTTTTGGGCGATTCAAGACTTCTATAGCTTAAAATCTTGCCATCGATTACATTCTAAACGGTTGCCTTACAACCAAAGTTTCCAAGGAATACGCGATAAAATCAACACCAATCCCAAGGTATAGAAAATGGCGAATTTTTTAAACTTAACGCCCGATTCCGTGGCTTTTTTGTGGGTTGACCAGCCTACGGTAATCAACACAATCGCTATAATATTGGTCAACGGATGCTCTAAAGACGTTAAACGCGCCTCCGCATTAGACATATCGCCTAACAAGGCTTTTCCTAGGGGAGATATAAAATACAACACCAACCCAACCAACAATTGCACGTGTGAAGCAATCAACGTAAACAATCCGATTTTGCGGTCGCGTGCTGAAAATGCTCTTCCCGAACTAAGGCCCATTACGGCGTTAATCGCGGTGAAAACCAATAAGGCTAAGACAATATAAGCCCACCCAGAGTGGAACTTTTGTATAAATTCGTACTTACATTTTAGTTTTAGTGGATAACAAAAATAGGCAAAAACCATAAAAAAACCGCACCCTCCTTGGAGAATACGGTTATTTATCATGAAATTATACTTCTTTTAGCGGTTCTTTAAGAAATGTTTCAGCAAGAAGGTGGTCGAACTGTCATGGGTTTTTACCTGTTGCGATTCGATTTCATCCAAAATTGAATTGGCCAACTGTTTCCCGAGTTCTACTCCCCATTGATCATAACTGAAAATATTCCACACAACGCCTTGAACAAAAATCTTATGCTCATACAACGCGATTAATTTTCCTAATGAGGCTGGGGTTAACTGCTGAATAAGAAGGGTATTGGTAGGACGGTCACCCGAAAACACTTTAAACGGTTTCAAAAAGGCAGCTTTGTCACCCGAAATCCCTTGTTGTGCAAACTCGGTCAAAACTTGTTCCTCCGTTTTTCCATTGAGCAACGCTTCAGTTTGGGCAAAAAAGTTGGACATCAATTTATCATGATGGTTTTGATCGCCGTGCAAGGCTTTGACAAAACCAATAAAATCGGTTGGAATTAACTTGGTTCCTTGATGAATCAATTGAAAAAAGGCATGCTGCGAATTCGTACCGGGTTCCCCCCAAATGATGGTTCCCGTTTGGTAATTGACCGGATTTCCATCACGACCAATACTTTTCCCGTTGCTCTCCATAATCCCTTGTTGCAAGTAGGAAGCAAGTTTCTGTAAGTATTGGGTATACGGTATCAACGCTTCACTTTCGGCCCCGTAAAAATTATTGTACCAAATGCTCAACAGCGCAAGTACTACCGGAATATTTTGATCGAATGGAGTGGTTCTAAAATGCGTATCCATGGCATGCGCCCCCGATAACAGTTGATCAAAATGCTCGTATCCCACAGCCAAGGCGATAGACAGTCCCACAGCACTCCACAACGAAAAACGACCTCCAACCCAATCCCACATCGGGAAAATATTCTCCGGATGGATTCCAAAAGCCGTTACCCGTTGAATATTGGTGGACACCGCTACAAAATGACGGGCCACATCTTCAGGCTGGGCCGATTGCAAAAACCAATGGCGAATGGTTTCCGAATTGGTGAGGGTTTCTTGTGTGGTAAACGTTTTGGAAACAATTACAAACAAGGTTGTTTCGGGATTGATTTTTTTCAAAACTTCTTGCACATGATCGCCATCCACATTAGACACAAAATGGACGTTCAAGTGGTTTTTGTAAAACTGCAAGGCTTCTACCACCATGGCCGGACCCAAATCAGAGCCTCCAATACCAATATTGACTACATCGGTAATCGATTTTCCCGTATACCCTTTGTGCGTTCCCGATATAATCGCGTCGGCAAAGGTTTTGATGCGCTGTTTGACGGCATAAATTTCGGGTATTACATTTTGACCTTCAACCATAACCGAAGCTGAGGCTGGATTGCGCAATGCCGTATGCAATACCGCTCGTTGTTCCGTTTGGTTGATTAAATCCCCTTCAAAATAAGCGGCAATGGCTTCTTTGAGTTGCACTGCGTCAGCGAGCTCCAACAAATACTGTAGTGTTTCACGGGTAATAGCATTTTTGGAATAATCGACCAAAAAGTCTTCCCATTGAATATGAAATGTATGCGCGCGATCGGGTTGTTCCGCAAACAACGTTTTGATCGATTGCTGCTGCATGAAATCGTAATGCGATTGTAACTTTGCCCAGGCAGCGGTGTGCGTTGGATTAATTGCTTGTAATGCCATAAGAGATTTTTTGCCCGACAAAATTAACTAAAATAATAGGGGAAAAATCGTTAAAGTCTTTCAAAAAAGGGAACGGTAAGGTTAAGAAATCGTTTTCGTTGGAAAAAAATTAACGTCCTTTGAAAACCACTTGGGCCACACTATCCAATTCGCGCTTCAACGGACGCATTTGTTCCTTAAATCGCGGCAAATTCCTTCCTTCCATAGGTTGCGCGTTGGGCAGTTGTATGCGAAGTGGATCGACCTGTACGCCATTTTTCCAAAAACGGTAACACACATGCGGTCCTGTTGCTAAGCCGGTACTGCCCACTTTTCCAATCACATCCCCTTGCTTTACCCGCTGGCCCCGTCGCACCAAGATGCGCGACATGTGAAGGTATTGGGTAGCATAGGTTCGGTCGTGTTTGACTTTGACAAAATTCCCATTTCCGGCGGTGTATCCTGCTTGCTCGACAACCCCCGAAGCGGTCGTCATAATCGGTGTACCGGTGGGAGCCGCGTAATCGGTGCCGTTATGTGCTTTCCAACGCAATTGCACAGGATGGAACCTACTTTTGGAAAAACGCGACGTGATATGAATATACTTCAGCGGCGCTTTGAGGAAGAAATTCTTAAGTGCTTTTCCGTTTTCATCATAATAATCGGTGCGTCCTTTGCGCTCTTGTTGAAAAGGGAAAGCATAGATTTTGTCGCCTTTGTATTCAAAAAAAGCACAGCGCAAACTGTCGACTCCATCATAAATCGTATCGTTAATATAGCGCTCGGTAAAACTAACGGCAAAACGGTCTCCTTTTTTCAGTTTAAAAAAGTCAATCGACCACGCGTATACTTTTAGCAATTTATTGGATAACGAAGGGTCGACTTTCATCCCGCGTAAGGTGGTGGAAAGCGAGCCGTCTAATTTTCCGGCAATTGTGCGAACTTTAAACGTAAGCGGACGTGATTTTTTGTAGCCAACAATGGAATCGGTTAAATCAACCAAATAGTAATCGATTTTGTTGGGTTGGTAAATGAGATACTGTAGTTTGTGGTACTTGTCTTTGGAGCGTAAACAAATGTAGGGTTTCATAAACCGCACAGAAGTAGGAAAAGAATCCTTAACCTTGGCGATAATCTCAGCCGGTTTGCGTCCGTTAAGGTTTTGCTTTTTTAAGATGCGCTCAAAAGTATCTTGGCTACGAATCGTATCAAAATGGACATTAAAATCGTCAAAATTGAACCCGAAATCCACCAAAGGTTTCCGCGGCTCCATGGGTTCAATAACGTATTCCTCTGTTTTTTGGGAACAGGAAAACAAGAGCCAAAAGAACCCAAAAAGAGCTAGTATGTTTAGCGATGCCCTTCTCATTCGCAATCCTCTCCCCAATGTTTTAATTCGGTTTCACTCCACAATTCAGGGAAGAAAATACGACGTTGGTATTTGGGATGCATGTATTTTTTCCAATCACTACCTCCAGTCGCTTCCCCATTCCCTTGTCCGCTTTCAATGTATTTGCGAGCGGCATTGTAATGGCCCATTACCCAAGTGATGTTTACGGTACGGTCATAATGACGCATGGCGGCAATGAGTTCGGGATTTTGCCGATCGGACGCTGGAAGTTGTGAAAACTTTTGCCATAGGTTAATCGTATTGTATTCCTCCATAAACCGAAGGAATTCGGCATCATACTTTTGCTCAAACGCTTGAATCAAGTAATTTTTGGTTCCGGTTCGATGGTCTTTTCCCGCGGCTTGCCAATACAAATGTTCTAAGGCATGACGGTAAGGCGTATTGCGGTCGATAGTTGCTCGAAAACGGTAGTCAATTAAATTGATCAAATCCGTGGATGCAAATTCAATTTTGCGGTATTGCGCACTTTGAAAGCCACTGGCAGGAGTCAAGGTGTTGCGAAACTTCATGTATTGCGCCACTTCCATGCCTTCGCCCATGATGTCAAAAGAGGTAGTTAACATGTCGAAGTAACGACTGATACGACGTAGTTTTTCGGTAAAAAAATCGGTCGTTAAGGTTTGCGCATGGCATACTTGATCGATTTCCCACAACACCATTTTAAACAGTAACTCGTTAACTTGATGGTACATGATGAATACCATTTCGTCGGGGAGTGTAGTGCGTTGAATCTGCAAATTCAAAAGCGCATCGGTTTGAATATAGTCCCAATACGTGATGGGTTTCGCCCACAAAAGGCCTTCAAGATGGGTGTCGGTATTTTGATTTATTTTTTGGAATTTTTCATCCAAGGCATCAATCAAGGTAGGGGTTTGTTCGCTACTCATTTTTTTACTTTAATTTCAAAAGGGTTGGCCAAGCCCTTAAAGGCATCTAAATCCGCTTTTAAGGAACCCACCATCAAACTGGCTTTGATTCGTATCGGCACTTTATTGTCATCCGCCGAAATCCAAACCGTTAAACTTTCTTGTTCCTTAAAAACGCGACCCGTTTGCACCAAAGGTCGGAAAATCATACAAGGAACGGTGCCAAATTTAGTGTCTAAATCCTCACGACCTATAAATTTTAACCGAAACTTTGTGGTTTCGTTGTCAAAAAACATATCCACATTAATGGATTCGCCCACCTTTAGTTTGTCAACATTCGGATGGTTGCGAAGGTAATAAAAGGTAGAGACTATATCTTGCACTTGCTCGGGAGTCTCAAAAACCGCATTGGTATTGTTCTTATAATCTTTGACCAACACCGTATTTTTATCTTGATTGAAAAAACCTTCCTGATTTTTGGTATATCCTCCTTCGTCAATTTTACGCACAAACTGATAGGGTTTCCCTGTGTTTTTATCAAAATACGATTCGTAATTGTCGTCTACTTTAAAAAACCATCGGGACATGCCTGTAGTATATCCTTTGCCGACAGCATGAAACACTTTTTTGTTGTTGCGCGTGGATTCTTTAACTTCCAAGGTAGCATAACCCGCTGTCACTAAACCGTAGTGGATACGAAATTTGAACCATTCGCCCACATCAAAAGCCGAAGGACGCTCCATATCAAAGGAAACGGTAAACAATAAAAGACTGAGCAAAACAAGATTTTTCATAATGATCTGAAATTTATTTACCGCATACAATTACTGTTCCAAATGTAAAAAAACAAAAAAACCCAGCCAAAAGTGACCGGGTTTTTATGCTATTAACCAACCAAAAAACTATAAATTATGAAAAACGTAATTACTTTCAAAAGGAAACTACACCTTTCTTGTTTTCTGAGGTCAAAAGTACAGCCTATTTTTGAATAATCAACAACAGAACGCCTACTTTAACAAATAATTATTAGAAACAACGACACTACAACGTTGTATTTTAACAATTATTCAACATTTTGAGGTTTTTATAGTGTGCCACGTAACGCTTGCTCGCGCTCAATGGATTCAAACAAGGCTTTGAAATTACCTGCACCGAATCCTTTGGCTCCCATACGTTGAATAATTTCAAAAAACAAGGTAGGACGGTCCTCTACGGGTTTGGTGAAAATTTGCAACAAATACCCTTCTTCATCCGCATCGACCAAAATGGATAAGGCTTGCAGGGCTTTGATGTCTTCTTTCATCACCTCCATATGTTTGCCCAAACGCGCGGGGATCTCATCATAATAGGCTTGTGGTGGAGGGGGTAAAAATTCGACCCCACGTGCCCGTAAGCCCGCTACGGTTTGAATGATATCATCGGTAGCGACCGCGATGTGCTGAACCCCTGGTCCTTCGTAAAAATCCAAATATTCTTCAATTTGCGATTTCTTTTTCCCTTCGGCGGGTTCGTTGATGGGGAACTTAATGCGTCCGTTGCCATTGGACATAACTTTACTCATCAACGCGGAGTATTCGGTGTGAATTTGCGAATCATCAAAGGATAGAAAGTTTTCAAATCCCATCACGTCTTCATACCACTTCACCCATTGGTTCATTTCACCCCAACCTACATTTCCTACCATGTGGTCGATGTATTTTAACCCAAGGGGCTCGGGATTGTAATCGGATTTCCAATCCATAAATCCAGGGAGGAAGGTTCCCGAATAGTTTTTACGTTCTACAAAAACATGTACGGTTTCGCCATAGGTGTAAATTCCTGAACGAACAACTTCGCCATGCGCGTCCTTTTCAACGGTAGGTTCCATAAACGAACGGGCGCCGCGTTTCGTGGTTTCTTCCCAAGCGGAACGAGCGTCTTCAACCCATAAAGCGACCACTTTTACGCCGTCACCGTGTTTGCGCAAATGATCGTTAATTGGCGATTCACTTGTTAATGGAGTCGTCAATACCAACCGAATTTTGCCTTGTTGCAATACATAGCTCACCGCATCTCGGGAGCCCGTTTCCAATCCTTTATAGGCCAACGATTGAAACCCAAAGGCTGTTTTGTAAAAATGAGCCGATTGTTTGGCGTTACCTACGTAAAATTCAACGTAATCGGTACCTAACAAGGGTAAAAAGTCTTGGGCCCCTTGAAAGATTTTTTCCAGTCCGTACTCTACGGATTTTATTTCTTTTGCCATAAAAATTAAATGTTAAGGACGCGTTTTAGGAGCGGGTGTGGCTACGGTATCGGTTGAGGGGTGTTTAAATAAGGCATCGTCATATACCGAATCGTGCACTACTGAATCCTTTGCGCGCGTTGTGATTTGTTTGGTTTGTTGTATTAGGTTTTGGTTTGAAAATTTTTCAATGATGTCATAATCCAAAAAGAGGAAAAAGAAAGTGATCAAGAGTGCTAAAATCACATTGATGAGGGCACTAATCATGCAAACTATTTTTCCTACTGAAACGATAGAGCGACTGCCTTCTGAATACTGCTGGGGATCGACGTCATAGAGCCGTAAACTTTTGCCGGCGAGCACCCATCCTACAATAGCTAATCCCAAAGAAAAGGGAATTAAAAAGCCGCAGCAACACACAAAAAAGAGTATAAACAAACTGGTTACTCCCAGTATGAGCACTAACGGATCGGCGGGCAATCTATGATTGTGCATCGTATTATTCAAGCCAAGATTGGTAATATTTTTCATCCGCAATACGCATGGCTTCCTCGGTAACCATCAAGGGTTTGAACGTATCGACCATGACCGCCAATTCAAGCGTTTCTTTTTTCCCAATACTGCGCTCAACAGCCCCTGGATGGGGTCCGTGAGGAATGCCCGCAGGATGTAGCGAAATATGTCCCGCTTCGACATCATTGCGGCTCATAAAATCACCATCGACGTAATACAATACCTCATCAGCATCGATATTGCTGTGGTTATAGGGTGCGGGAATCGACTCGGGATGGTAATCATAGAGGCGAGGCACAAACGAACAGATAACAAAAGCATCGGTTTCAAACGTTTGGTGTACTGGAGGAGGCATATGAATCCGTCCCGTTATGGGTTCAAAATCATGAATCGAGAACGCATACGGGTAATTGAACCCGTCATAGCCCACCACATCAAAGGGATGTGTGGCGTAAATCAATTCAAAAATCTCGTCTTTCTTCTTGATTTTCATCAAAAAATCACCTTTTTCATCATGGGTTTCCAAGGCATACGGACGACGAATATCACGCTCACAAAACGGAGCATGTTCGAGCAACTGACCAAACCAATTGCGGTATTGCTTGGGGGTATATACAGGACGATGGGACTCGACAATAAACAATCGGTTGTCGGGAGTGTCAAAATCCATTTGGTAGATCATTCCTCGGGGAATCACTAAATAATCGCCGTATTTAAAGTCCAAAATTCCCATCATCGTGCGCAGTTTTCCTGAACCTTTGTGGATAAAGATCACTTCGTCGGAATCGGTGTTTTTGTAAAAATAGGTCGTCATCGATGCACGGGGAGCGGCCAACACAATGTGACAATCGCTGTTGGTCAAGACGATTTTGCGGCTTTCCAAGAAATCATCCTCTGGTGTAACTTCAAATCCGCGGAGTCGATAGGATTGAATGTTATTGGCTTTCGCAATTTTGGGAGCAACACTGTATTGCTGGCGAATTTCTTTGACTTGTGTGGGACGGTGTACATGGTACAAATTGGAATACATACCATCAAAGCCGATGGTGCCAAAAAGTTGCTCATAATACAAGTCGCCGTTGGGTTTGCGAAACTGAATGTGTCGCTTGTGCGGAGTGTCTCCTAATTTATGATAAATCGGCATAATTGAACTGTTTGTGGTTAACATTACCCCCGAAAGGGTCGAAAATAAAGGCTACAATTACACGACTCACTCAGGATTTCTCTTGATGAGGTATTTGAGATAGGACCGTAAACCTTTCCAACCGTTCATATGAACAAATATCGTAAAAAATAAAAAGCCACAATACTGTGGCTTTCAATTTATTCTTTTTCTAAGTTGGAATGTCGTTTACTGTATAACAAATAAACCAAAATTCCCAAGGTACCCCAAATGATAAAGGTATACCATGTTTCGGTGCGGACTTGAGTCATCAAGAACAAATTAAATCCAACGCCAAGAGTTCCTACTACGTAAACCGCAGGGGTTTTGTAAGGACGCTCCAATTCTGGTTTTTTCACACGCAATACCATTACGGCCATACATACCATAGCAAAAGCTAAAAGGGTACCCATGGAACACATTTCAGAAACTTTTTCAATAGGCGTTAACGCAGCTACAATGGAAATAATTAATCCGACCAACAACGTACTCTTGTGGGGAGTGAGGTATTTGGGATGTAAATCTTTAAAGAAACCTGGGAGTAAGCCGTCTTTGGACATGCCAAGGAAAATGCGCGTTTGTCCCAACATCATCACCAACATCACCGACATTAATCCGGCGGTAGCGGCAATGGTAATTAAAAATGTGGCCCACGTCAATCCGACACCACTAAAAGCGGAAGCAACAGGAGCCGCCTTGTCCAATTGATCAAAACGAACCATCCCGGTCAAGACCAAGGAGACCAAAATATACAAAATGGTACAAATCACCAACGAGGCGACAATGGCAAAGGGCACATCCTTTTTCGGATTAATCGCTTCTCCGGCTTGGGTTGACACAGCATCAAATCCGATATACGCAAAAAACACAATAGTCGCAGCAGTTAACACCCCCCCAAATCCAAAATTAATTTTTTCAACACCATCCACAATAGTTTTCGTTTCGGCAGGGATAAACGGCACCCAGTTATCGGGATTTATGAAAAACGCACCAGCAATAATAACAAATAGTACAACCGCAATTTTAATAATTACAATAATGTTATTGGTCTTGGCGGCTTCTTTGATTCCTTTTACCAATATAGCGGTAATTACCCATGTGATTAAAAAAGCAGGCAAATTGAAAACAATCCCCGACAAATCAATTGAAGAGTAATGCGCGGCAAATTGCGTGACTCCTTCGCCTGTGGCAAAATTTTGAAAATCTTTAAGCGTAGTCAAGCTCTTAAACGCACTGGCAAATTCGGCATTGGCAAAGTGCTCTTTGATTTGATCAAAAGTGGCTGTAGTATGCGTTGCCAAATACTCTTTGACCGCATCAACCGCTTTGGCATGATTGAGTTTTTCCATAGCCGTTGCTTTATCAGAAAGCAATGAAAGTGGGAGTTTAAGGTGAAATAAACCCAATAATTTGGTGAAATATCCACTCCAAGCCACCGCCACTGTGGTCGCACCCATCATGTATTCTAGGATTAGATTCCATCCGATAAACCAGGCAAAAACCTCACCTATAGTACCGTAGGCGTAGGCATAGGCCGAACCTTCAACAGGCAATACAGAGGCAAACTCGGCATAACACAAAGAGGCAAATAAACAGCCAATCCCGGCAATTACAAAGGATAAAGCTAACGCAGGACCTGCATAATCATGAGCGGCAATTCCGGTTAACGTAAAAATACCCCCTCCAATAATAGCCCCAATTCCCAGTGAGGTGAGTCCCCAACGGGTTAATACGCGGTTGAGTCCGCCTTTTTTCATATCTGCTTCAAAGGCTGAAACAGGTTTTACTCTCCAAATTGACATATAATTTTGTTTTTGGTTATGTTATAGTTTCCAAATATAACGTATTTGTGGAAAAAACAAACTAAGGATTCCGTTGGCTTAAAACCAAAATCCGGCGCTAAACCATAAAAAGCCTTTCGGAAGTTCGGGCGACCACGAATATTTCACTTCAATAGGTCCAATAACCGTCTCCAAGCCATACCCCACCGCATATCCAGACATCATGGGCGCTTGCAACCAATTACCCGTTTCTAAGTTGGCATAATTGGCCGAAAAATTAATATGATTCTTTTTGTAAAATTCAACATCGACTGTTGCCAACGCTCGGATGTAACTGTCAGCAGCAACACCCACAAAGTCGTACCCGTAAAAATGCCTAAAATTGTTGATGGTTTGATACCCATAGCCTCCCAACACAAAATCTAAATAATGCGACCCGTTATCGCCAATATTGATGCCCGCTTCAGACTGTAGGCGTACATTGAAAATTTTATGAAATGTTCGGGTAATGCCTGCTTCGCCTTTGATGATGGTAAACCGCTCAAAATTGTTGGCATAATCGGAAGAATAAAGGTAGGAATTAAGCTCTCCATTAAAAAACCACCCTTTTTTGGGGAAGTATTTATTGTCTAACGAATCGTATTTTAAGTAGCCAAAAACACTAAAATAATTACTGTCTTCAAAAACCTGCTTTTGATTTTCAAGTGTTTTGGATTTAATCTCAAGATGCTTCAATTCGATGCCGCCGCCGATCAAAAACTTTTGCGCAAATACCGTTTGAAGGTAGGCTTGGTGCGAAAAATCGGAGTAATCTACATTAATGGCATTGATACCTTCTTGATCAAAAAAAGCGCCGTTATTAAAGTCGGTGGAGACATTTCTATTGAATTGGTTGAACCGGGATTTTAACCCAAAACTGAAGTAAAATCCGTTGTCAATGTAGTAATCCAAATTATACCGGAAATTATCGCCTAGTCCAACATCTACAGAAAATACATCGTTGCGAAAGAGGATTTTCTTTTGTGTCAAATTAACCAAAGCAGCACTTTTATACAACCCGTCGTAATGAAGGCCGAAACGCAAAAAGGTTTTGTTTTTACTTTCCGTTAAACGTAGTTCCAACTCTTCGCCATCATTAAACGGATTTATTTGATACAAAATAGCACTAAAGTTCCCCGTCGATGTTAGTTTGTTAATTCCATTTTTTAAATCTGCATAACTGATTTTTGTCCCTTGTTTGAATCCCAATTTCCCAATCACAAAAGCACGGGTATAATTTTTTAACGCATTTATAGTAATACGGTCAACTTGCAAACTATCTTGCTGTAACGGTTTTTCGATTAATTGATAGTTACGGTTCGTTAGTTTTTTAAATTTTTCCCACGATTCCCGGGCGGCTTCTTCTCCTTTGGCTATAATTTCTCGTCCTTTGTCAAAAGAAATCACCGAATAATTTTTAATATCGGGTTTGATATAAATGTCGGTCAACAACTGCTTTCTTTTCATGCTTTGAATCATTTCCAAATTGGAAATTTGCACCAAAATACGAGTCGCTTCCGAGAGTTTTTCGCGGGTTTGTAAATCATCTTGCACATCCACCCCAATGATGATGTCGGCGCCCATACGACGAATTTCCTCGACGGGGTAATTATTCGTAACGCCACCGTCAATCAATAACTTACCCTCAATTTCTACAGGGGAAAATAAGCTTGGAAAAGCCGAACTCGCCAGAATCGCCTCGGGAAGATAGCCTTCGCGCAACATCACTTCTTCTCCGGTTTCAATATTGGTGGCCACGCACACAAAAGGAATGGGAAGCTGATCAAATTTTCGCACATGACGCACGTTATGCAGTAACTTATTCAACAAATTATAGTTGTAAAGGCCCCGCGATAACGCAATCGGAATACCAATGGTCAACTTATCAAAGGGAAGGGTCAAAGCATACAATTCGTCGTTGTGCTTTTCATAAAAACTTTTGGATTCACGGGGAATGTAATCACTTAACAACTCGTCAAAATTGGTGTCATGAAAAATCGAGTCGATTTGGCGCGCACTGTATCCCGAAGCGTATAATCCCCCTACAACAGCACCCATACTGGTTCCGCCGATGTAGTCTATTTTTACCCCAGCATCTTCCAAAACTTTTAACACGCCAATATGCGCAAACCCTTTGGCTCCACCGCCACTCAAAACTACGCCTACTTTGGGCCGCGGAGTTTCCTCTTGGCTGTACCCCCAAGTGACACCGAAGCACAACATCCCGAATACCCACAGGGTGGAATAACAAGGAAAAACTTCGAGTAGGCGTTTACGAATTAGTTTCAAGATGGTCTTTATTGGTATTGGTTTGGTAAAATTCGTAAATTTTTTTGGCTTTCGATGGCCCTACAACCTCCGAAATTTCACTTTCAGCCGCCAATTTCAATCTTTTAACACTTTTAAAATGTTTTAGTAACGTTTGCATCGTCTTTTCACCAATGCCTGGAATGGTTTCCATACTCGATTGTAAGGCCGACTTGCTTCGTTTATCGCGATGAAAGGTTATCCCAAAACGGTGGGCTTCGTTGCGTAAATGCTGAATGACTTTTAAGGTTTCCGATTTTTTATCCAAATACAAGGGCACGGAATCGCCGGGATAAAACAATTCTTCCAAACGTTTGGCAATGCCAATAATGGCAATTTTCCCGCGTAAATTCAAGGCTTCCAAACTTTTCAATGCCGACGATAGTTGCCCTTTGCCTCCGTCAATAATAATCAATTGGGGCAAGGGTTCGTTTTCGTCCAATAAGCGTTTATACCGGCGGTACACGACTTCCTCCATGGTCGCAAAATCGTTGGGTCCTTCTACGGTTTTGACATTAAAATGGCGGTATTCTTTTTTACTGGGTTTACCGTCTTTAAAGACCACACAAGCCGAAACGGGATTGGTTCCTTGAATATTGGAATTGTCAAAACACTCGATGTGCCGCGGCTCAACCGACAAGCGCAAGTCTTTTTGCATTTGCGCCATGATTCGTTGTGTATGCCGCTCGGGATCGACGATTTGCAATTGTTTCAACTGCTCCAAACGATGGTATTTGGCATTGCGCTGTGACAATTCTAAAATTTGTTTTTTATCGCCCAATTGCGGGACGGTTACTTTTATATGTTCGCCAAAATCTAACGGAAAAGGAACCACAATTTCTTTGGAAGTTAACCCAAATCGCTCGCGCATTTCCACAACCGCAAGGGCTAAGAGTTCTTCGTCGGTTTCGTCCAATTTCTTTTTGAGTTCTAGGGTATGCGAACGAATAATGGCACCGTGGGCTATTTGTAAAAAGTTGACAAAAGCCATGCTTTCATCGGAAACAATAGAGAAAACGTCGATGTTGGAAATCTTCGGATTGAGAATGGTCGAACGGGCTTGATAGTTTTCCAACACTTCGATTTTCTCCTTCATCTTTTGGGCTTCTTCAAACTGCATCTCGGCGGCATAGTCTTGCATTTTTTTTCTAAAATCCCGCAAACTGTCTTTGAAATTCCCTTTTAAGATTTGGCGTATCGCGGCCACTTGGTCCAAATAATGTTCCTCTGATTCCAAACCTTCGCAGGGGCCTTTGCAATTGCCAATATGGTACTCTAAGCACACTTTAAACTTGCCACTTTTGATGTGGGCCGGTTTTAAATCCAACTGACACGTGCGCAACGGATACAGTTCTTTGATCATGTCCAAAATCGTATGCACCACTTTAAAATTGGTGTACGGGCCGAAGTATTCCGATCCGTCTTTGATCATTTTACGCGTAGAAAACACCCGCGGGAAGGGTTCGCGCTTGATGCAAATCCACGGATAACTTTTATCATCTTTCAACAATACGTTGTACCGTGGCTGTAGTTTTTTAATCAAATTATTTTCCAGCAACAGGGCATCGGCTTCGGAGGCCACCACAATATGTCGAATTTCATGGATTTTTCGTACCATGACATTGGTCTTAGCATTGTCGTGGACTTTGTTGAAATAGGACGCGACCCTTTTTTTCAAATTCTTGGCCTTCCCCACATACAAAAGCTTTCCCTCGGCATCAAAATACTGATACACGCCGGGATTATCGGGTAAGGTTTGTACTTGAAGTTCCAATGAAGGAGGGAGCGCCATCGTATTCTTTTTTACAAAAATACACAGAAGAAGCGCGGAAAGTTGTCTTGACCTTAATTTTTAACGCCCTACCGCATTGGAGACCGCCCTGCGTTTATTGCCGTATTCTCATCGCCAAGGATGGGGGTGACTTCGGTGCAATTCCGTACCTTTACCTTGGAACTGAAAATGCACCCCATGCTCAAAAAAGAATTGCGGTCCTTATATAAAGTCAAACGCGCGAAATTGAACGAAGAACAAATCGATTCCAAAAGCCTGCAAATTGCCAATCAACTGCTGCGGATGCCTATTTGGGGCTACGTATACTACCATCTTTTTATGACGATTGAACGGCAAAAAGAAATACAAACCGAGTTTATTTTACAAATTCTTTTTGGAAAAGATAAAGAAGTGGTGTTGTCGAAAAGCGACTTTGAATTGGGGACACTCTCCCATTATCTACTCACTGAAAACACCCAACTTCGAAAGAATGCCTATGGTATTCCTGAACCCGTGGATGGCATTGAAGTGCCCGAAACCAAATTGGATGTGGTTTTTATTCCGTTACTGGCTTTTGATACCCAAGGCAATCGCGTAGGCTATGGCAAAGGTTTTTATGACCGATTTTTGGCAAAATGTCGGCCAGATACTTTAAAAATAGGAGTATCGCTGTTTGAAGCGGTTCCCGAAATTACCGATGCATCGGCGGAAGATATTCGCTTGGATTATTGCGTAACACCCGATACGGTTTATTCGTTTGGCGTGGAGACTCCCTCGTGAGGTTCGCCTTCCCATGGGGCGATGGTTACATTGGAAGGTTCAGGCGTGTGGGCAAATGCCCGTTTGTTAAACACTATTAAAATACCAACCCCTGTGGAAATGGCCACATCGGCTACATTAAAAATCGCATTGAAGAAGGTGATTTCTTTTCCACCCCAGATGGGAACCCAAGTGGGCAGCATATAATTTTCTATGATAGGAAAGTAAAACATATCCACCACTTTTCCATGAAAAAGCGTTCCGTAAGGTTGATCCGTAAAAAGGGTGGCCAAACGGTGCGAACTATCGTCAAAAAAGACACCATAGAATACCGAGTCAATAATATTTCCGAGGGCTCCTGCAAAAATCAAACTGATAGCCACAATCAAGAAGTTGTTTTTACGTTTTTTCACCGAATCCCACAACCAATAGGCGATGACTCCCACGGCAATGATGCGGAAAAGCGTTAGAAACAATTTGCCATACTCACCAGGAATCACGGTGCCCCAAGCCATTCCTTCATTTTCTATAAAATACAATTTAAACCAGCTAAATACTTTCACTTGTTCGCCCAAGATAAAATTGGTTTTGACGTAAATCTTGGAGTATTGGTCGATCACCAATAGGACGAAAATAAGTAAGGCGGCATTTCTAAGTTTCATGACAAACAGGAATGTAACGGGTTTGTTTTTGTGTGGCAAAAGTACTCAATTTTTAAGAAAAACGCCCCGTATCGGAGCGTTTCACTGTAAAAATGGAATTACTTAGCGTTGCATGTTCTTGGCCTCGATACTCATCGTGGCGTGTGGAACAATTTTTAAGCGTTCTTTGGAAATCAATTTTCCGGTTACTTTGCAGATACCATAGGTTTTGTTTTCCACACGGAATAATGCATTTTTCAGGTCGCGAATAAACTTTTCTTGACGAATTGCCAATTGCGAATTCGCTTCTTTACTCATGGTTTCACTTCCTTCTTCAAACGCTTTAAACGTAGGCGAAGTGTCGTCTGTCCCGTTGTTTAAATCGTTCATATACGCACTTTTAATCAGCTCTAAATCGGCTTGTGCTTTTTCAATCTTTTTTAAGATTAAATCCTTGAATTCTGCTAAATCAGCGTCTGAATATCTCAATTTTTCTTCTACCATAATTTTCCTATTTTGAGATTAGTATTTTGGTTTTTATATCATCAAATTCGAGTTCGATCCCTTCTTCCAAGACATCGGCAAACGTTAACGAGCGGGTCAATGTTTCAGCACAAACATACGCCTTGTTGTTTTCGATGGCCTGTTCTAAATCCCCGTTACGTTGCAATACCACTTCGATGGTGTCCGTCACTTCAAATCCTGAATCCTTTCGGAGGTTTTGGATTCGGTTGACCAACTCGCGGGCCATTCCTTCTTCTTTTAATTCCTCGGTTAACGTGATGTCTAAAGCGACGGTTATTCCATTGGCGTTAGCCACCAACCATCCGGGAATGTCTTGTGAAGTAATCTCCACGTCTTGGGATGTTAAAGTTAAATTTTTTCCTGAAATTTCAATAACAAGTTCTCCTTGGGCATCAATCGCATTGATTTGCTCTTGTGTGAACTCTTGTATCGCTTTGGAAATCAACCCCATATCCTTCCCAAAACGGGGGCCTAACGCTTTAAAATTGGGTTTTATTTGCTTCACCAACACCCCTGAAGCATCGTCTAATAACGCCACTTCTTTGACGTTTACCTCTGATTTTATAAGGTCAGCAACCGCTTCAATTTCTGCTTTAAAAGTGGCGTCAAGTACTGGAATCATTACTCTTTGCAGGGGTTGACGAACTTTAATCATCTCTTTCTTACGGAGGGATAACACCAACGAAGAAACGGTTTGCGCCTTTAACATTTTACGCTCCAGCGATTTATCAACAAATTTTTCAACAAATTGAGGGAAATTTGCCAAGTGAACACTAGTAAATTCGGGACTTCCCGTGGCATTGACCAAGTCGCGGTACAACTGATCCATAAAGAACGGAGCAATAGGAGCCGACAATTGGGCAACCGTTTTCAAACAAGTGTACAAGGTTTGATACGCCGCAATCTTATCGGTGCCGTATTCGCCTTTCCAAAAACGACGACGACACAAACGCACATACCAGTTGCTGAGGTTCTCTTGGACGAAATCGGATATCGCTCGGGTCGCTTTGGTGGGTTCGTAGTCGGCATAGGCTTCATCGACCGTTTGGATTAACGTATGCAATTCGGAGAGAATCCAACGATCGATTTCGGGACGCTCGTCTAACGGCACTTCTGCTTCTTGGTTGGTAAACCCGTCGATGTTGGCATACAACGCAAAGAACGAATACGTATTATACAAGGTGCCAAAGAATTTACGTCGAACTTCCGCAACGCCTTCGATGTCAAATTTTAAATTGTCCCACGGATTCGCATTCGAAATCATGTACCAACGTGTGGCATCGGGCCCATATTCTTTCAAGGTTTCAAAGGGATCCACGGCATTGCCCAAACGCTTGGACATCTTTTGCCCGTTTTTGTCCAACACCAAGCCGTTTGAAACGACATTTTTGTAGGCTATTTTATCAAATACCAAAGTACCAATCGCATGCAACGTATAAAACCATCCTCGGGTTTGGTCTACACCTTCTGCGATAAAATCGGCAGGGAACGCTTCGTTATTGTCGATGAACGCTTTATTTTCAAACGGATAGTGCCATTGGGCATAGGGCATGGCACCCGAATCAAACCATACGTCAATCAAATCGGATTCCCGTTTCATGGCTTTCCCAGAAGGCGCCACTAATACGATATTATCCACGATGTTTTTGTGCAAGTCCACCAAATCATAGTTGGTTTCGTCCATATTGCCGATTTTAAAACCACGGTACGGATTCTCGGTCATAAGTCCCGCTGCCACCGCTTTTTCAATTTCATTGTACAACTGTTCGACCGAACCGATACAAATCTCTTCGGTTTTGTCTTCGGTGCGCCAAATCGGCAACGGAATACCCCAATAACGGGAACGGGATAAGTTCCAATCGTTGGCATTTTTCAACCAATTCCCAAAACGGCCTTCTCCTGTTGCTTTGGGCTTCCAGTTGATGGTGTCGTTCAGGTCAAACATGCGGTCTTTGACATCCGTAATTTTGATAAACCACGAATCCAAAGGATAATACAAAATCGGTTTATCGGTGCGCCAACAGTGGGGATAACTGTGGACGTATTTCTCCACTTTGAACGCTTTATTTTCTTCTTTCAAACGAATGGCGATTTCCACATCCACCGATTTCTCGGGTGCTTCTCCGTCGTTGTAGTATTCATTTTTCACGTATTTGCCCGACAAATCCCCCAACCCTTGAATGAAACGTCCTTGTAAATCCACCAAGGGCACAGGATTCCCTGCTTCATCTAGCACCAACATAGGGGGAACTTCCGGTGTGGCTTCTTTGGCGACTTTGGCGTCATCGGCACCAAACGTGGGCGCTGTATGCACGATACCGGTACCGTCTTCGGTGGTAACGAAATCACCCGCAATCACGCGGAATGCATTTTCTGGCGATTGGTACGGCAACACATAGGGCAACAATTGTTCGTAGCGAATTCCGACCAAATCAGCTCCTTTGGCTTCTGCGAGTACTGCATAAGGAATCTTTTTGTCTTCCGGTTTGTAGTGGGTAAAATCCGCATCGCTTTCAGCAACGGCATATTTACCCCCAAAAACTTTACCCAACAAAGGCTTTGCCAAAATCACTTGGATGGGTTCGAACGTATATTGGTTAAATGACTTTACTAAAACATAATCGATTTTGGGTCCAACGGTCAACGCGGTATTCGAAGGCAACGTCCAGGGTGTGGTCGTCCATGCCAAGAAATGAATGTCGCCAAACCCTTGTAAGAAGGTCGGTAAGCTATCGGGAATGGCTTTAAATTGTGCCACAACGGTGGTATCGGTTACATCGCGGTAGGTACCGGGCTGGTTGACTTCGTGGGAAGACAATCCCGTTCCGGCTTTGGGCGAATAGGGTTGAATGGTGTACCCTTTGTACAACAAATTCTTGTTATAGATTTGCTGCAACAACCACCACACGGTTTCCATGTACTTGGATTTGTAGGTTACATACGGATCGTTCATATCGACCCAGTAGCCCATTTTTTCGGTCAAATCATTCCACACATCGGTATAGCGCATCACGGTGCGTTTACAGGCCTCGTTGTATTCGGTTACCGAAATCGTTTTTCCTATATTTTCTTTGGTGATGCCCAATTCTTTCTCGGTACCTAATTCAACGGGTAAGCCGTGGGTATCCCAACCTGCTTTGCGTTTGACCTGGAATCCTTTTTGGGTTTTATACCGGCAAAAAATATCTTTGATTGCGCGAGCCATCACGTGGTGAATACCCGGCAAGCCATTGGCTGATGGAGGACCTTCAAAAAACACATACGGCGTAGCTCCGTCACGCGAAGTAACACTTTGTTCAAAAACGTTATATTCTTTCCAAAACTTCAGCACTTCCTCGGCTACTAGCGGCAAGTCAAGTCCTTTGTATTCAGCAAACTTAGTACGCATTTTGTGGTTTTCTTAAATCAGTTTGCGAATGTAATGAAATTTGGCATATATGTCGCTACATTTGATGCATAGGCGCTGATTTTTAGGAATAATTTAAATAGCGTTTGCTGGAATTGCAAAGCTGCTACGACGGCTTAGGTAAACCTAGATGAAAACGGTTCGATTGTTGGAGGGTTTGTTCGTGACCCAGAGTTCTGGGGCTAATCTCTCCCCTTAAGCAAACACCTCCCGCAGCACCTCCAATGACTTCGGTTTTTTGAAAGCATCGAGGTGGATGGCATAGAAGTCTAAAAGAATTTTGAGTAAAGTAGCGCGTTCGGTGCTGGTAAACACTTTTCCGGGATTTTCAATTTTTTGTTCCATGAGTTTACGCCAAAGTACGGTTTCGTGGGCATTAAGACAACTCACCCCTTGGAAAGGCACAAAAATACCTTCTATCATTTCAAAAAACGGATCGGTGGTATTGTCGCGTTCAGGGTAAAATCCGAGGTATTTGGTGACTTCCAGTAATAAAATCAAATGAAAATTGGCAATATCATCGTGGGCATCCAACCACAATAAAGCGGATTCTAATAGGGTAAACAATGGGCTATTTTTCTCTTCCTCGCGAATGCTGTGATGTAATATTTCGGAGAGAAAAATAACGATGGTACTTTTCACCACATGACTCGGAATGGACTGGTACGGCACGGCTAAGCGAATCTCCTTGAAATGCTCCAACGTTCCCTTGTTCTTGTGATTGGCTTCAATTTCAAGCAGCGTCAACGGCTGAAAATAAGCCATTTTAGAAGCCGTCTTTTTTCCCGAAAAGGCATTGGGCACAAAATAGGATTTGAGTCCGTCGCTTTGGGTATAGCACTTCACAATCAAGCTTTTCTCTTGATATTTTAGGGCCGACAAAACGATGGCTTTGGTTTTTACGAGCATAGTTTAGGATTTCCTTTTTTGAAAAAAAGTACTGATGAAGAAATTACTTGATGTAAAAACACAACTTCCATGGTATCCTTATCGAATAATCATGACCTTACGCACCGTAGTTTCGACTCCGTCTTGGGCCGAAATGAAAATCATATAGACGCCTGAGGCCACGCGGTATTTTCCAAAAGCGGTCGTGTCCCATTCGATGGTGCCGCCTGCCGCGGTAGTTTCAAAAACCAAATTCCCTTCGATATCGGTAATTTTGATTACGGCTTTATCGGTCAAGCCGGCAATTTTTACGGTACCCGCGTATTCAGGACGAACGGGATTGGGATATACAAATACGCTGGCCAAATCATCGCTCGGTGCGGTAGCATTGGCTTTGAAAGAAACCAATCCTTTTTCGGTAGCAAAAAAGACCTCTCCGGTTGTACCGTCAATTTCGATATCATTAACCGTATTGCTGGGTAGTGGCGAATTTTCTTTGGTAAACTGGTAAATCGTTTCTTGTCCGTTGGGCGATACCAAAAACACTCCAGAATCGGCGAGCGAGACCCATTTGCGATTAGCGCCATCGACACAAATATCCAGCACCACTTGTTCAAAAAAGAGTTCCTGTGCTAGGGTTTGACCGTTGATGACTTCATTGATGATGATGGGACGCGATTGCAAGGACTCGGCGGTGATAAATGCATCGGCTGAGGATAACGTACGCAGTCCCCGTGCCGTACCAATCCACACTTGATTTCGGTTGTCAATGGCTACACAACGCACATCCATGCTGGGCAAGTTGCCTTCCGTTCCAGTTTTGATAAATAAAAATTTATTACTGTAATTTTCGTTAAATGCAACCAATCCATTGGCCCGATACGTGGGAATCCATTTGGTGTTATTTTTATCGATGGCCATTTGTCCATAACGCTCAAAAAAGGGCTCGGTAAAAATATTGGTCAAATCATACGATTGCCACTGTCCTGTTTTTCGAAATACTTTCAACCCTTTATCGACGTAGGCGTTGGTCAACCATAAATCCCCGCGCGAATCGTAGGCCAAACCGTTAATACGAATGTCAACATACGAAGGGTCGGGAGGCGTTAATTGAAGGGATTCCAATCCGTTGGCGCCGGTATTCGTTTGGTTGAATAGGGTGGTGGGAACCAAATCTTCCAATTTTAAAATCCCCGAAAAATAGGAACTAATAAAAATTTCATTCGTATTGGAAGGGTTCACCACCAAGCTTGTCAAACTCCGGGCGTTGAGTACATCGGTGGTGGGGATTTTACTCCATCCTTGTTCTTTGTCAAAATAATTGATAGGAAAAAGGTAGGGTTGAAACGGCGGGTTGGGATTGTACGGATTGTAAGTAAAACTAAATCGACCGTACGTTACAAACAATTTATCCTCAGTTTTTTTCAAGCGAAAAGGCTGATTCAAATCGGGGCCATCGGGTTTAAGGGGCGTAACATTACTTGGAGCGCTTATGGGAAATTGAAGCAAGCCTACTTCATTGGTGGCAATGTAAACTGTTTCATCAGCTACCGTAGCCGCATTGAAGGTTACAGGTTGCGGCGTGTAATTGGAAGTGTTGTAATTGACCAAAACTACGCCTGCTGCATTGGCGACCATGACCTTTTGGGCGGTAGTCACAACAATATAATCGGCGGTGGTTCGAAAATCAATGGGCGGTTGTCCCACAGCAAACAATAAGGTATAGGCGGTGCCATTCCAGCGGTAAACGTTGCCATCGGCGTTAAAGAAAACCGATTGATTTTGAAATGCTTGGGCGCCATACCAAAAGCCACTGTCGTGTAAAACCCATTGGGAAAAGTCGATCAAAAACGGATTGGTCACAGCCGCTTTTTTGATGCGGAAATTCCCCATCACCGCATAGATTGAATTGTTGTATACGGTGGTTTGAATAACCCGTGTTTGGGCGCCACCATCCCCGATGTAATAGGTATCGCTAAATTCTTGTTGGTTCAAATTGAACACCGAAATCCCATAATCGGTGGAAAGATAAACTTTGCCATCGAACTCCGAAAAATTATTGATACGTTTTTGGCCAGCGGGTACGGGTACTTCGGTAAGAATGCCGTTTTTGAACGCTACGGTTCCATCGGCTTGTATAACCAATAATAAACCATTGCTGTTGCCCACTAAAAGCACTTGAAAAGCTTCACTGTAATGTATGGCCGTGATGTTCTCTGCTTTTAACCCGTTGACACTGGTAATGGTCTCTAGGAATCCATCGGGTTTTTGAAAAAAAAGAGCGTTTTCAGTGGCCGCATACACCGTAGTCCCGCGCTGGGTTAATGCCCCTAATTGGTTGAAGGAAAAATACCCCTGCCACAAGCGGTTGGTTTGCGCTCCAACAATTTGGAAGATAAAAAGGAAGATCAGTACGTATTTTTTCATAGCGAAAGGGTCGTAGTATCGTAACGCAATATTACGTAAAATCATATCGAAAGCATAAAAAAACCTCCTCTCACAACGAGAGAAGGTTTGATATAAGGTACTTTGCTATAGACTAGACGACGCCTTGTCCTAACATCGCGTCGGCAACTTTTACAAAGCCTGCGATATTTGCTCCACGTACATAGTCCACAAATCCCGTTTCGTCTTTACCATATTTCACACAAGATTCGTGAATATCACTCATAATTTTGTGCAAACGCTGGTCTACTTCTTCACGGGTCCAACTCAAACGTAAGGAGTTTTGCGACATCTCTAATCCAGAAGTTGCTACACCCCCTGCATTGGACGCTTTTCCGGGAGCGAACAAAATTTTGGCGGCCAAGAAGGCTTCGATCGCTTCGGGTGTGGAAGGCATGTTAGCCCCTTCGGCCACACAAATACAGCCGTTGGCAATCAACATGTTGGCTTCTTCGCCATTTAATTCATTTTGGGTAGCACAAGGCAATGCAATATCACATTTCACTTCCCAAGGACGTTTTCCCGCTACAAAAGTGGCGTTGGGGTATTTGGCCACATACTCGTTGATACGACCGTAACGTACATTTTTGATCTCCATGATATACGCCAATTTCTCGGCATCGATACCCTCTGCATCATAGATATACCCAGAAGAGTCAGAGGCTGTTACGACTTTCCCTCCTAATTGGGTTGCTTTTTCGATGGCGTATTGGGCAACATTTCCAGAACCAGAAACCACTACGGTTTTGCCTGTAAAACTTTCACCGCGGGTTGCCAACATGTTTTGAGCAAAATATACATCGCCGTATCCCGTTGCTTCAGGACGGATTAAAGACCCTCCAAAAGTGATTCCTTTTCCTGTTAAAACGCCGGTAAATTCGTTGCGCAATTTTTTATACTGACCAAACATATAGCCGACTTCACGACCTCCCACACCGATATCCCCGGCAGGTACGTCGGTGTCTGCTCCAATATGGCGCGAAAGTTCTGTCATAAAGGCCTGACAAAAACGCATGATCTCGTTGTCTGATTTTCCTTTTGGGTCAAAATCTGAACCTCCTTTACCTCCTCCCATCGGAAGAGTGGTTAAACTGTTTTTGAAAACTTGTTCAAAGGCAAGGAATTTCAAGATACTCAAGTTCACGGAAGGGTGAAAACGGATCCCTCCTTTGTAGGGTCCGATGGCCGAATTCATTTGAATACGATACCCGCGATTTACCTGTGTATTTCCCTGATCATCAATCCAACACACGCGGAACATGATGACACGCTCAGGCTCAACCATACGCTCTAAGAGCATTTTGTTTTGGTATTTGGCATTCTGTTCAATGAAAGGAATTACGGTCTCCGCTACTTCCTTTACGGCCTGCATAAACTCAGGCTCATTGGCATTTCTTTTGGCCACTTCGGCTAAGAAATTGTGGATTGCTTGTGACATACTTATCTCAGTTTGTTTAAGAAAACGTTTTCGTTTTAATTTCGACAAATATACATTTTATAAAAATATGGGGTTCATTTTTTTTAAATCCGCATAATTTTTATTTAAACGTTAAGATATCTTGAAGAAGGTTGTGGTTTTGAAGCCATTTTAAAACATTTTATGCTTTTTTTCGTAGATAAAGAAGTATTTTTTTAATTTGTTTTCCAAGTGAATGATGTTTTTATATATTTGTCGGGAATTGAAAAAACTCGTATGCGGACGTCTAAGTATTTTATTTTGACCTTATTGCTTTTGCTGGGATATGCCCACCGTACGGCAGCGCAATTTGGGTTTTCCCACGAAATCGGGGGTATTTTTGGTCCGGTGGCCTTTCAATCGGATTATGGAGAGCGTAACGACTTTTCAACCAATGCCGGAAATACGGGGTTTGGAATTGGATTGATTCATTACCTTAATTTCTCATATCGCGCGGAGTGTAACTGTTACACCCCCGAAACCTATTTCAACGACCACTTCAAATTACGTTCGGAACTTTCTTATAATAAAACCAACTTACAACATTTTGGTCAATGGGTTGACGAACGTAAAAGTTCCTTAACGGCACAACAATTGCGTGCTATGCGTGGAAGTACGGCCGTGACCAATATCGGAATGCAATTGGAATTTTATCCGTTTAGTATTCGTGATTTTACAGCGACTACAGGTGCATGGGCGCCCTTCTTAGGATTTGGAGCACAATTCTCGTTTTTTAAACCCACCGCTTATTCTGAATTGGGCCCTGGTTTAGGGGATTTGCCTACCGTGACCCCCATCAAGTACTTGGAAGCGTTTGACACCCGTGGCGGCACTACATGGTCTTTGGTATCGAGTATCGGTACCCGCTATAAGTTAACCGAACTCTCCGACTTAATGGTAGAATTGCGTTGGCAATACTATTTCTCCAACTGGGTAGACGGTTTAAGTCCCGACCCACGCGTGTACACTGAAAACCGTGCAAACGACTGGAATTTGATGTTGAACTTCGGTTATATTTATTACTTACAATAGGATTATTAATTCCAAAAAAATAAAGAAGCCGTCTCACAACTTGAGACGGTTTTTTTTTACGTTTTTTCTTGCATAAAAGAGTTGCAATTTGTATATTTATATCTGATTTACAGATGATTAGACATGAATTTCAAACACTACAATCAACGTCAAACCACACTT
>NZ_JAPZUB010000010.1 GCF_027533505.1 Flavobacterium sp.
GGTTTTATTTTGCCTAACATATTGCCACTATTTTATACTCAAATATACCATTTTTGGCAATAATTATCATCTATTTCTAGCTAAATTTTATTGTAATAAAATAACAATCAGGCGGTTATTTGTTTTTTAAGGGATGACTAAGTAAACCCTTTAAATGAGAAACTACTTTTTTTTAACCCTTATCTCCATTGCGCTGTTTGTAGTCGCTTTTACATTTTATGTAAAAATTCAAGATGTGTTGTTGGGGACTTCTAACATAGTCTACGGCGCGATGAAAACACAAATTTTTGATTCACTAACATTTGGTATTTTATGGGCCGTTTTGCCATTTATCATGAATATGGTTTGGAAAAAAATGGAAGTAAAAAAAAGACAACAAAAATTGTATCTATAGGCCTTATATTACTTACAGTTTTGCTATTTACAATCACAAAAAGTTTGCTCTTGTCAACAGGCATCCAAACTGTAGAAAGTATTAACTTACCCGGCTATTTCATAGCTGGCACTATCACTGGATTACTAATTATGTACATATATTTAAAGATTACAAAAAGGACTTCCGCGAGTTTAGATTAGCATTGCAAAACCGCGTAGTCTATTCTCCAACTTTTTTAAAAATCGTTTGCTGAAACTCAACCAAAAGAAATACTGAACAACGTTTCGTAACAAGGCGAAGTAGCGGATGTAGCAGCACAAATTTTCAATTTAGCACTGAACCCGCCATTTTGCTAAACTGCTGTTATAGGGTGTTTTTCTTTTTCGCTATTAGTATTGTATGTATGTCAAATTCTGCTTCTGAAATTTTGTACTTCACTTTAAATGTTTTTATTTCTTCCAATTTGAACTTATTCAGTTGTTCTTTTATGTTGTCCAATTGATAGTAATTAAAATATACTCGTCCGCCACTACCAACTTAAAATCCGATTGGTCTGGCGCTCCTTCTACGAAACTTAAATATATCAAGCCATTGTCCCGTAACAAATCGTAAGAGTTAGATATTAGTTCTTTGCATTCTGTCTGCGATAAATATGGCAAACAAAATCCGCCAATAATTCCGTCAAATTTCGTGTCAAGAATGTTAATTTGTCGACAGTCCATAATAGCAAAACGTGCCGTCGGATTGTTCTGTTTTGCAAGTTCTACCATATTTGGTGCTATGTCAATGCCGAAAATTTCAAAGTCAGGTCTTTTAGATAAAAGATATTTTGTAATGTTTCCAGGTCCGCAACCGATTTCCAAAATTTTTGCTTTGGGTTTGTCGATAAAAGTACAGATAAAGTCGTAGGTGTCATTATACAAGTCCAAATCCATAAACTTGTCTTGGTATAATGAAGCAATTTTGTTCCAAGTGTCAAATGTTTCTTTGTATCTGTCCATCATTGGTTTGTCGTCTTTTAAAATGCCCTATACCATTAAGATATGCCTTATTCGCAAACCTTATGTTCAGTAGATTGCCCCATTAAGAATTACCCCACCTGCCTGGCAGGTTGCCGCATTGCAAACTAACTTACTTCTCCCCTTTTGTGCTGCGGGGTTTGTAATTCTTTAAGTATTCGCCTTTCGGGGTGCCGTGATCAAATGAGCTAAACTGCACTGGGAAAGCGGCTTTTTTTCGCGCTTCATCGGGTGTCCATCCTTCATATTCGATACGATATAACGCCGAATACATTTGCGCACGACCAATGCCATGGTAACAATGCAAAAGCACCGGATAATTGGTCGAATCATCCATGATGGCAAAAACGTTTTCAAATTTTCCTCATTGGGCACTTGATCCGAGCCGTTGTTGAAGTACTTTACGCCTTTTATTTTGGCCACCGCATCGCGTTCGGCAATTAATTCTTCCGGTAATTCAGGATTGTTGATTGTATCGCCCGTACCGGGAAAACGCAAATCGACGATGGATTTAATCCCATACGCTTCCACATAGTCTTTGATTTCATCGGGTGGAATTACCCCACTTTTATAAACCTTTCCTTCCGTGATGGCCATAAAATTATGGTTGATGTGACGGTCATACACGTATTTTCCGGTAGCCATTAATGCTACGGTAAGAAGAACAAGGCCAATTTTAGTTCGTAAACGCATGACTTAGTTGGATTTTGAGGTTAGTTTTTTATCAATAATTCGTTCCATATAATCTTGTAAAAAAGCCTTACAGCGCAGTTCCAGCTGGTTCATTTCGGCATTGCGTTGCTTGATTAAGTTGGTTTTTAGCGCATAATCGTCTTTATGGTAAAAACCAACAGCCTTTTCCCCATCAAAAGTACAAATATAATTGCCACTCATCATTTGATACAAATCCGAAGCATACCGCATCACAAACGGTGGCACCTTGGGATCGCCCAAAAGACTTCGGCCCCAGCTGCGAAAGGGTTTGTCGTAACCAATCATATCCATGAGCGTTGGGAAAATATCGATTTGCTGCGCCCAATCGCGGTTCACCCCTTTGTAGGTATGCTTAGGGGTATAAAATAAGATAGGAACGGTATGCGCGTATTGATCGTTATAGTACAAATCATAGTGAATCAAATTATCGTGATCGGCTACCAATACAAAATTGTATTTTGATACCACGGCTGCTTTTGGGCTGCTTTAAAAAACTGTTTCAACGCATAATCCGTGTAGCCTATGGTTTGGTGAATGGGACTATCCCCTTTGGGAAACTTCCCTTTGTATTTTTCGGGGACAACATACGGTTCATGCGAAAAAACCGAAAACAAGGTCGCCATAAACGGTTGCTTTTTGGCCGAGATTGTTCGGTTAAAATACTGGAAAAAGGGTTCGTCCCAAATGCCCCATACGCCATCGAAATCGGCATCATTACCGTACTCATTTTTACCGTAATAATGGTCAAAACCTAAAATGTTACTAAACCCTAAAAATCCCATGGAGCCGTTGGGCGCACTATGAAAAAAGGAGGTGTCATACCCTTCACTATTTAAAATGGAAACCAAGGATTCAATTTTTTGTTTGGGATACGGCGACGAGGTAAAGGCATCTTTAAATGAGAGAATGCCCGACAACACCGACGACATCCCGTGAATTGACTTGTATCCATTGGCATAGCCGCGTGTGAAAATCAAACTGTGTTGGGCCAACGAATCCACAAACGGCGCATACCCACGGTAGCCGGGAATTTTTTCATGGGTATTGAAAGAACTAATATATTCTCTTCCAAAACTCTCTAAAATCAGCACCACAATATTGGGTCGGGTTTGGGGACGGTTTTGGTACTGTTTGATGGGAACAAGTAACGAATCTACTACAGCTTTATCGACCAAGTTCACCTTTTTAAACGTATTGGCATTCCAGGTTCGAATGACGGCAAAAGGGGTATTCAACACAAAATCGGCTTGCGAGGCATCGGTCACAAAGCGATTGGCATCAATCATGTTGATGGGACGCGTACTTTTACGAAAATCGCCTCGAATCCCACCCACACACAACACACAGACGAGCAAAAAAGTAGCGGTTGAGGCAAAAAAGTATTTTAAAGTATATTTTTGTTGATGAGGCTTAACTTTTTGTTTTCCATAGAGATAAATCCATAAAAATAGTAACCCAAAAAACCACACGAAAACATGCCAATAGTTCACCAAAAAATTCCCCATCAACGCTGCTTTGTTACTTTCATGTTCCAAAATATCCAACGATGCTCGGGTGCTGCGATTGAACGAGTAGCGGTAATACACCAAATCCACAAAATTCAATGCATAAAAAAGGGCATTGGTGGAAAAGTATAGTATTTTAAGTCCAAGCTGATACGATTTTCGCGTGTTCACCCCAAAAGGAAGGATCGAAAAAACGATAAACAACGCATTGGCATAGAGGATCGCTGTAGTATCAAACGCCAAACCGTGATAGGCCAAGGGAACCAATTCGGTCCAAGACTCGATTCGAATTAAATTGGGATTATAGGCAAAAAATAAAAAACGAACCCCCATATAAAACAGGTAGGCCAGAAAAATCCTGTATGCCAATACTTTATATTCGTTGTACCGCGGAAATCGTTGCATAGAAAGGGTTGTCGAAATCGAAGCAAAACTACAAATTTGTATTTTATGGTCGGTATAGATTAAAAATTAATTGTAAAAGCAGTCGATTTTAATTAATTTGCAAGAAAAATTGACTATGCAAACGATAAGCCGACTATTTGACTTTCCTTACTATCAGTTGTCTAAAAACAACAAAGCCGATTGTTTGGTAACCAAGTATGGGAATGAATGGGTTAAAACCTCCACGCAAGAATATATCAACCAAGCCAATACGGTTTCAAGAGCGTTGTTGCGTTTGGGCGTGAAAAAAAATGATAAAATAGCCCTAATCTCCTCTACCAACCGAACCGAATGGAACATATGTGATATTGGTATTTTGCAAACTGGGGCGCAAACCGTGCCTATTTATCCGACGATTGCTGCAGAGGATTATGCCTACATCTTAAATCACTCTGAATCGCAATACTGTTTGGTTTCGGATGCTGTCGTTTTTGAAAAAATAAGTCAAATCCGCAGTCAGGTCCCCCATTTAAAAGAAGTGTATGCCTTTGACGATCTTTCGGATTGTACTTCTTGGAAAAGTTTGTTGGAGTTAGGAGCCGATGCTTCCAATCAATCCGAAGTGGAGCAACGCATGAATGAAGTACAAACCACCGATTTGGCTACGATAATTTATACTTCTGGTACCACCGGGAAACCCAAAGGTGTGATGTTGTCGCATCAAAATATTGTCTCCAATGTGATTGACAGTGCGGAGCGGATTCCTTTTGAAGAAGGAAAGAGTCGTGCCCTTAGTTTCTTACCGGTTTGCCATATTTTTGAGCGGATGATATTGTACATTTATCAGTATTACTCCGTTTCCATTTATTTTGCCGAAAACATTGAAAAACTATCGGACAATATTAAAGAGGTAAAACCCAATGTATTTTCAGTCGTTCCGCGTTTGTTGGAAAAAGTATACGACAAAATTTACCAAAAAGGAGCCGAATTAACAGGAATCAAAAAGGCCTTGTTCTTTTGGGCGCTGAATCTTGGGTTGCGTTACGAACCCTATGGCGCTAATGGGGCGTGGTATGAGTTTCAACTCAAATTAGCCCGAAAACTCATTTTTAGCAAATGGAAAGAAGGGTTGGGCGGCGAATTGAATGTAATGGTTTCGGGAAGTGCCGCTTTGCAACATCGATTGATTCGTGTATTTGCCGCAGCAGGAATGCCGGTTATGGAAGGGTATGGTTTGACCGAAACGTCGCCTGTAATCTCCGTAAACGATCAGAAAAACTTTGGATTTAAAGTGGGAAGTGTCGGACGCGTGATTCCAAATGTTACGGTAAAAATTGCTGAAGATGGTGAGATTTTATGCAAAGGCCCCAATGTCATGATGGGCTATTATAAAGACCCTGTATTGACAGGAGAAGTCTTGAAAGACGGATATTTCCACACGGGCGATATAGGAGAAATTGATAAAATGGGCTTTTTGCGCATTACCGATCGTAAAAAGGAAATGTTTAAAACCTCTGGAGGAAAATACATTGCGCCACAAATGATTGAAAATGCCATGAAACAATCGTTTTTTATTGAACAAATCATGGTGATTGGCGATGGTGAAAAAATGCCGGCTGCGTTAATTCAACCGAGTTTTGACTTTATTCGAGAATGGGCTAAACGCCACAATGAAACGGTGGGTACAACCCCAGAAGAAATTGCTCAAAATCCGCAAGTTAAAGCCCGAATTCAAGAGGAAGTCGATAAAATCAATGAACGTTTTGGAAATTGGGAACGCATCAAAAAATTTGAGCTTACGCCTACCCTTTGGAGTATTGATGGCGGGGAATTAACCCCTACTTTAAAATTAAAACGCAAGGCCATCAAAGAGAAATACCAGCACCTTTACGATGCTATTTATCGGGAGGAGTAACCGAAAACGAACCCGCATAAGCCGATGAAGCACCTATCTTGAAACCTCAAAATAGGTGCTTTTTTTTACTCATTGGCCCTTGTATTTATAGCTTTGGGAAAGGCTACTTGTCTCAAAATGGTCTCAGCCATAGGAACTAAAACATGTTTCTCTTCACGCTTCTTAAGGGGATTCCACAAACGTACTTCCATTCCTCTTTTACTCATAATGGGAGAAAAATCTATCGCCTCATAAACCCTTTTCTCTTTTGCCTCATAATACTTATCTTTAAATTTTGAGCTGTAGTTTCGCCCCAACTTCATTTTTGATGCCACAGACAACGCATACACTTGAGGACCGTATTGATAGACAACTTCACCTTGTTGGGTGTAGTGAATTTTAGGAGCCGTTTTCCATGTAAAAGAGAATGAATCATTCGGTTGAAAAACACGTTGCACCACATAATAATCGCCTTCCGTTCTTATCGTTTCATTGGTTTCAAGTTGAGACACCCAATTTGGTTTTCGAAGGTAAAATGTCAATGTAATCGGCGTTGAAGTAGTAACTCGATAAGTAAATGCAAAATTTTGAGGATATTGTGTTTGATTTTCTAAAATAACCTTTTGTCCTTGCACCTCATACGCTAATCGGAACGGTAGGGGTACATGGATGTAAAGGTGTCCCAATTCATTTTGCATGCCGATATTTTGAATTAAGTACGGTAAAAAGCGACCCGCATTGGGCGTGCAGCAAACGGCCACGTCTTGATGAACTGCCGAATATTTGTATCGCGTTTGAATCCGATCAGGTTCCGATTCTCCATTACGTGTTCCGTCCATTACCCACGAATTGTCCGTTTTCAAATAGGCAATCCCTTCATGATTAGGATGACGTGCTCCTAATCCTGCATTGAAAAAAAGTTGCTCCATTTGAGCTGCCCATTTCGCTTCGCCCGTTTTTTGTAACAATTGTGCTAAACTGTCCAGTAACTCTTGTAAGGAACAATATTCGTATCCAGTATTTGTTGCATCGGCTATACGACCTGCAATCCATTCATCACCAATAGCTCCTCCCGAAGTAGTAATCGACTTGTTGACTTGTTCCAAATACCGTGAAAGCATCAACGAATAGTTGGAAGCATTGGCCGTGTAAGCCGCTACGGCTAATGGTCGAATATGTTCGTACACATGAACTCCATGACCTTGTAAAGTAAAATCCGGCATTTGAATGCGTTGGAGTTGCGCATCCGACTCCGACTGATTACTGTTGGCATAGGATTGATATAAAAATAACGCATACTGACGGTACTCGGGTTGTTTTGTTTTACGATACATATAATCCAATATATCGGTAAAGGTTAACCCATGGGATACACCTCCATTGAAGGCATTGCCTGTATCAAAAGGATGCGAATTGCCCATAGGATAATTTTGCATCACATTGGTTACTGCACGCGTTATGGCTTGAAATACCTTTTCATCGCCAGTAGCTTCGTAGTAGGCAACGAGTCCACGAAGTAAGGTGGTTTTTGCCCAAAGTTCCCCATTCTCTGATTGAAAATTATAACGGGTTTGTGGGTCATAAATACCTAAATAGCCATCTGCATCTTGTGACGCTAAGATATGTCGAATGTAGGCCGCTACTTTGGGGGAATGGCTCGTATTTTGAGTTAAAAAAACATGGCGAATATACCCGTCCCACCAATTGGATTGGGTTTCACTATTCCACCATTTGTATTGATCATCCCCTGCCGCGTCCCCTGATTTTAAATTGCCCAAGTCTTTGGCTTTGCTGTTTTTTCCCAAACGTTGTGTGGTATAAATTGAATCTTTAAAAAGAGTGGGGACCAACTGATCCAATTGACCAACATAATGCTCTAAATCTTGTTGCATGTACGACAATACCCATCCTTGCGGTTGAATACGACCGAACGGTAAAGGCTGAAGTACTTCTGGTTTAAAATTACTTTGGGCGAGGGCAACGGTTGCCCATAAAAAGAAGATTATTTTTCGCATGAAGTTGTCATGTTAAAGGTTAAATTTCCACCTTCAGTCAAAGAACGAAATGGGATAACTGGAGTTAGTAATGGCAATCCGTTCCATTGATAGGCTGTAGCGCCGCAGGTATTTGAAGAGAAAGAATCTGCCTTAATTGTTAATGGCTTTTTACCTGTTGTTACGATGGCTTTTTTTACTTGTGGCGCACCCAAAACAACTTCGCCTGAAGCGGGATTCACCGGATAGAACCCCAAAAGTGTACACAAATACCAAGCACTCATTTGACCGCAATCATCATTTCCAATTAACCCATCCGGTTGGGGTTTATGAAATTCATTCATAATACGTTTTAAATACTGGTGTCCTTGCAATGGTCGATCACTGAATGCATATAAATAGGCAATATGATGACTTGGCTCATTACCATGGGCATATTGACCAATCATTGCTTCTTGACCAAGAAATTTATTAGGGGCCACAGCAGTTGTTGTAAAAAAAGTATCCAAATGGGTGGTTAAAGCGGTTTTCCCGCCAAATAAAGCGACCACGCCATTAAGATCATGTTGCGCAGGTGTCCAAAAATATTGCCACGCATTGGCTTCGGTATAATCACCCGGATTGTTTAATGGAGAGGTTGCTTTGAGCGGATCAAAAGGAAAACGCCAATTTCCAAATTGATCTTTCCCTCTAAAAAGGTGTGTTTCAGGATCAAATAAATTACGATAGTACTGACTCCGTTTATAAAATTGGTTCGCGGTTTCGATATCACCAATTAATTGTGCAAAATAGGCCACACACCAATCATCATACCCACTTTCTAGGGTTCGCGAAACGGATTCGTCGGGAATCAAATCAAATGGATAATACCCAAAGCGGTTATAGACTTCCCAATCGGAATGAATGTGCGAACGAGTAGACGTTTCCACCATAGCACGCAACGCCCGTTGGGTGTCTATTTGTGCAACACCATTGACATAAGCACTCACAATCATCGGGATGGCATGATTGGCAATCATACAATAATTATCTTGCCCCCAAACGGTCCAAATAGGCAAAAACCCTTTGGCTTCATGATGCGCCAGCATGGACTCAACAAGATCGGGAATGATTTCGGGGGTTATAAGTTGCAATAATGGAAAAGCCGCACGATAGACATCCCAATTGGATAAAGTAGAGTAATATGCCCGATTTACCGCCGTTCGAATCGAATCATCCACAGCACGATACTTCCCGTCAACATCAGCCATGTTCATGGGTTGCAATAAAAGGTGGTATAATGCCGTGTAGGCCATCACTTTCTTCGACCGTGGGGCTTTTAGCGTCAGACGATTCAAATAATTTTCCCAAGTGTCTCGATTGTTAGCATACACCCGTTGAAAATCCCAATGAGGAATCTCCGCCATCAAATTGGCTTTTGCCCCTTCCACAGCAACCGAAGACAGGGCCACTTTTATTAGCAATTCTTTGGAGGAATCGAGTTGAAAGTCAAAAGCATACAAAGGGGCCTTATCAGCCTGATTATGAGCAATACTTCGTTTGTTTTGAAAAGGTTTACTAAAGTGAATGGTAAAAAAATAAACTCGATTCACCCAGTTTTGCGTTCGACAATACCCACTGATTACAGAGTCATTCTCAATGGTTACTTCACTAGAAATCACGAGCGGTTTTGTTTCTTTTTCATCAAAAACAAATCGAAGTCCGTGACGAAAATCAATGCGCACATGGGCCGAACGCGAAGGATAGCGGTATCGATGAAAGGCCACCCGTTCGGAGCAGGTTAAATCGACCGTAACGCCATCATTTTTACGAACATGATACCACCCGGGTTTTCCCTTTTCGGAAGATTTATCATAGGACCTAGCCTTCACTGAATCGGGTTGATGGATGGGTAAAATCAAAATATCACCCAGTTCATTAATCCCAGTACCGCTGAGGCGTGTTTGTGAAAATCCGAGTAAAAGGGTATCTCGATATTGATACCCGCTGGTATGAGACCACCCCCGATCGCGATTATCAGGTCCGGGTTGCACCATTCCAAAAGGCATCGATGGACCGGGAAAAGTATGCCCAGTACCCTCAGTACCTATAAAAACGTTGACGAAGGATGTGGTCTTCTGTCCAAATAATGAAAAACCTCCCAAAAGTAACCCGAGGAGGAGTAACCATTTTCTTAATTCCATAATGCATTCATTTCTTCAAGGGTTAAATGCTTGGTTTCGGGTACTTTTTTCCATACAAAAAAGAAAGAAAGCAAACACAGTAACCCAAAAAAGTAAAAAGGAAAAGCGCCATTGAAATACCTATCAATCCATACATTTTCTACCATAAACGGAAAAAATTGGGTCACTAAAAAATTGGCAATCCATTGTATAAAAACACTGATAGCCAAGGCTAAACTTCGAATCGAATTTGGAAAAATTTCAGCCAATAGAACCCAAACAATGGGGCCCCACGAAATACTAAAAGAGGCCATAAAAAGTAGTAAAAAAGGTAGAACAAAGGTTTTTTCCCATTCAAAATAAATAAATAGACCTACGGTCAATAAAGCCAAAGCCATTCCAATCGACCCTAAATACAACAACGGTTTCCGACCTTTACGATCCACCCATCGAATCGCTAAAAGTGTAAAAAATAAGTTGATTACTCCCAAAGTACTCGTTTCCAATAAAGAAGCATCTGTAGCGCTCCCCAAACTCTTAAAAATTTCAGGTGCATAATACAAAATAGCATTGATTCCTGTTAACTGTTGCAAAAGGGAAAGGCCAATTCCAACGCCTAAAGCCTTTTTATATTTGGGATTTCGTAAAGACTTCCAAGCTTGTGGACGCTCCGACTGCAGGGATTTTTCGATGTCTTCACGCTCTTTTTGCACATCTTGCTCACTATTAATAGCGTGTAAAACGGTCATTGCGCTCTGTGCTTTTCCTTGCATGAACAACCAGCGTGGACTTTCGGGAATGAAAAAAATGAAAATGAAAAATAACACCGAGGGAATCAATTCAGAACCAAACATCCAACGCCATCCAACGGTTAAATTCCACTGTGCATTACCTTGTAAGGCAATACCATAATTCACAAAATACACCAAAACAATTCCGATTACAATGGCCAATTGGTAATGGCCGACCAGGGCACCTCGACGTTGGGCGGGCGCAATTTCAGCGATATACATCGGTACCACCATGGAGGCCAACCCTACTCCTATCCCGCCTATAATTCTGTAAATTATAAATTCGGTAAACGTGTCCGGTATTGCGGTTCCAATCGAATTGACAATAAATAAAAGAGCCGCCAGTATCATTGCTTTTTTTCGGCCCCAACGCGAACTACAGAAATTTGAGATTAAAGCGCCCAGTAAGCATCCCAGCAAGGCACTTGAAATTGCCCAACCCGTTTCCATAGGCGTGAGTGTAAAGTACCGTGTTAAATCGCCAATTGCCCCTGAGATTACGGCAGTATCATAGCCAAACAACAACCCTCCGAGGGCTGCGCTCAGGGTGATAAACCGAATTTTTGTTGAATGTGTTGATTTCATACCCTACAAATGTTGTTGTAAAAACTGTTTCATTTCCAAGTTAATGTCCCATTGCGAAGCCAAAGGTTGTTGGGTAAAAGGTGCCGAGGGCATATAGGGATAGGGACCAAATTCGGGAGTTACTGTAAAAATCGAGCAATGTTGTTTTTCATGAAAAGCCACTATTGCTCTCCACCATTTCAAATACAACCTGCGATAGGATTCCCACTCGGGAGCGAAAGGATGGTTGACTTGTGGTCCTTGTTCAAATCCGATTCGAGCATGCAGATGTTTGACAAAAGGAGTAAGACGATCCAAATGAGCTTGTTGGTCGTGTAATGTACTTTCGGAAACCACACAGAAATGGGAATAATCGGCGACCAGACCAAGAGCGGGAAACACTTCCAAATAATCCAAAACGGTTTTTAGATGAAACGAGAAACGACCGCGATGAATTTCATGCCAAATGGGTATCCCTGTTTTCTTTGCAATTTGTTGTGTCGTCTCGATAATTTGGCAATTTTCAGAAAAACTGTAGTAATCTTTTCCCGTGTGTGAATTGATGGCATAGGGTTGTAATGACGCTACCATTTCCAACCGATCAATCAACCGTGCTGTGTAATCTGCCATTCCTTTTTCGGAAGGCGATACTACATTTTGGGCGATCACCATAAAATGAGGATGTGATGTCGAACGGATGGTAGCGCAAGCCGCTTGAAACTCTGCAATAAATTGGTCATCATGCGGAAAATTAATCTCTACCCCATCATACCCGTGGGCTAGGGCGCGGTTTAAAAATTCGGAAGCGGACATTGCTTCACAGCCCCAATAGGGACACAAATAGCGAATTTCCATGTTATTGCGCATAAAGAACTGGATTCAACGGGGTATCAATCACGGCATTTACTTGCGCTCCAGGGCACCAAGTCTCCCAATCTTTGACTTGATTTCGGTTCTCGGGATTTTTGAGAAGCATTTCATGATCCATGTAAATAATCGTCATCACTTTTCGCATTTCGTGGGTGGTATTGGCCCCTGCACGGTGAAAAATCCATCCCGAATGAAAACTCACTTCCCCCAAATCGAAAGGCTCGATTATATGTTCAAAATCGGTTACCCGTAATTTTCGGTTTAGGAAATCCTCACTTTCATCACTAATGGCCATTTCGCGCCCTTCCACGAGAATATGACTCCCGGCACTGAACTCCAAGGGGCCCATTTCCAAAGGGGTTGCTTGCAAGGGAATCCAGGCGGTTACCGTTTTATCGGACGCTAAGGGCCAATAGTATTGATCGGCATGCCATGGGGTAATCCCGCCGCCGCCTTCTTTAAACAAGGCTTGATCGTGGTACAATCGCACTCCCGTTACCTGCATCAAATCGGCAGCAATTTTGGCCAATCGTTTGCTAAATACCAAGGTTTTTATGACCTCGTTTTCTTGCCATAAATTGAACAATTGTAAAAAAGCTTTTCCATAGGTAGTTCGGTCTTCCAAGGCTATTTGCTCGGTAGTCATCGCCGCTACTTGAACTCCAATTTCACGATTGAAAAAGGCGACAGTTTCGGCATTTAAAACCGACTTGAGTTTGATGAACCGATGGGTCTCATAAAAATCCAATTGTTCGGTTGTGAGGGGCATCGGGGTGTCTAAATAGGTGCGAATAGCATCGGGTACGGTACGCATGGTTTTGTTCTGTATTGTTTATGGATAAATAAACCGTTAACAGGAACAAAAATACCGCATGCTTATCCATTTCTTTTTTCGTAAAAAATCAAAAACTAATACTATATTGAATTTAATTACGCTATTTTTACGTATTTCTATTCAATAGAGACCATGAAACCTATTTTTGAAAACATTCCACACGAGAAAGGCACATCGAGTTTTCATGCGTATCGGATCGTGGTACCGCATTTTGAGTTCAAATGGCATTTCCATCCCGAGTATGAACTCACCTATATTGTGAAGGGATCGGGGTATCGGTTGGTGGGAAATACGTATGAAGAATTCCAAGCGGGTGATTTTGTCTTGTTGGGGCGTCATGTGCCGCATACGTGGTCGGGGAAATCACTTGAGGGTGAGCCTGTTGAGGCGGTAGTCATTCAATTTACAAAAGAGCCCATGGATTCGATATTGTCGTGTCAAGAAGGCGTAGCATTGCAAAACTTATTGAATGAAGCGGCTTATGGCATTCGATTTACAGTTCGGGAAGCATGGATACAACAACTCAACCATTTGGTAACCTTAGAGGGATTAAACCGCATGCTTTTGGGGATAGCGCTCTTGGAAGAACTGGCCCAAGCACCTTATGAAAGAATTAGTCCAAATCCAATACACCATTCCTTTTCCCCCCAACAAGAACTGCGTATCAATACCATTTGTCGTTATATTATCGGCCATTTCAGCGAACCTTTAACAGTAGAAAAGGTAGCCTCAGTGAGCGGCATGAGTACGAGTAACTTTTGTAAGTTTTTTAAAAAAGCAACGGGAAAAACCTTCTCTGACTATGTCAATGAAATTCGAATTCAAGAAGCCTGCATGTTGCTACGAGAAACGGAACGAAAAATCAGTACCGTTGCCATCGATTGTGGTTTTGAAACCTTAAGTTATTTCAATCGGGTCTTTTTGGCAAAAAAAAAATGCCGCCCGATGGCGTATCGGAAAAGCTATTTATCTATAAACACGCGTGCGCATTGAGGTCGTTCTCTTTAAGATATTGAAACATCGTTATTTCATCCTCAACCACTTCAAAATAAATCCAAATCGCTTGGAAAGGTTTTCCGGATAAAAATAAATGTTCCTCATCAATTACCCCACGGTCATGATAAACACGGCTCACTAATTCACAATGGAAATCGGTTTGTTGCAACCGGGGCATCAATGCCGAAACCAAGGCATCGCGATTTGGATAAAGTAATTTGCCCTTGACATCGTACCCCCGAACATAGGTCGCAAAAGCACTTTCAAAAACAAGAATGTCTTTTGTATTCAACCCGATATAATGCCGATCAATGCAAGGTACCGCTGATAAGGGGTTTGAAATTGTTTTTTTTATTTGCGACACGATCCAATTGTTTAATTTATGAATGGGACTTGAAACAGGAGCGCTTTCCTTATCGAACCACAACACCCTAGGCCTACATTCAGTTGTTGTACTACTTTTTAAGAACTGTTACTGTTTGCGCGTTAGTGGTTGTATCCCTCCCAAAAACAGCCTATTGATAAATGCTTTTTACGTTTCGAATTACTCTTCAAATCACTACTAATTCAGCACTACTAATTCATAACTCATAATTCCCTAAATCATTCCCATTTAAAAACATTCACCCCAATCGCATAGCCATATACTTTTTTATCAGCATCGGTATAGAAGCGAATTTTATTGCAAGCGCGGCCTAAATCGATTTTGGTCCAGGTTGTTCCGCCATCTTTGGTTTCAAATCCCGAATTCATTGTTCCCACAAAACCGTGGTTCTCATCGATAAAACCAATACCAAACTCCCGTGCCCCTGCCTCCTCTACGAGATTGATTTCGGTCCATGTTTCGCCCCCATCGGTCGTTTTGGCCACCCGTTGCTGCTTTACATTGGGATCAGGATTGTAGGATTGAATGGTAACATACCCCACTTTGGCCGTAGGAAAAGATACTTTCCAAGTGGTTTCAAAAGGCCGGTTGGATTCATAGACTTTTTTCCAAGTTTGTCCTCCATCGGTGGTTTTCAAAATCAAAGCATGCGACTGCGTAATGTCCTCACTCGTTGCTGCACAGGCAAACCCCGTATTTTTGTCTAGCATCTTTATGTCAAACAACATTTTACAATCGGCTTGCATGCTGCGGGAAGTCCACGTCGTTCCGCCATCGTGTGAAACCATGATGTTGGCCGGACTCCCGACTCTTCCTACGGCATAAATATGGGTTTTGTAATCAATCTTTCCGTGATTGATGTATTGCTCTTTAACCACATCAAAAGCACATAACCCCTTTACATAAGGGCCTTTGTAGGCGACAGGTTTCCATGTTTTCCCACCGTCTTGTGTCCCGTAAAGCGGAATGGTATCGGTCACATTTGGAAAATAATCAGTCCCAACGGTACCCACAAATCCAACTTTTTCATCCAAGAAAACAAGGGTACGAAAAAACGATCCCTTTTGTTCAAGCTGTTTGGTCCACGTTTTACCACCATCTTGGGTGTGGTAAATGCGACCAAAACCATTAACATACCAACCCATATTGCGATCGACAAAGGTGATATCATCTTGTTTACCCGCATAGGGTTCGGTGGTCAATTTTTGCCAACCGTTGGTTTGCGCCTTACTCCACAAGGCGGTTAAAATAAAAATCAGAGGAATAATAATTCGTTGCATTTCAATGTTTTATTACGATTAAGGTTGCACTAACGCCAAAGCCCAAGCCACTGCTTTTTGTGTCACTTCGGGATTGAAGGCTTGAAATAATTCTTGTATTTTTCCTTGACTAAACGTGTCATAGGCTTGCTGCATGGTTCCAGAACGGGCAAAGTAATGGTCGGTTAACGGAAAAGAAAGCAAACTGGCATTTCCCGAATGGTAATGATTGACGGTCTGTACAATCTGTTCGTGATCGGCTAGTGAAAAGGCCTGGAAATCGGATTCGCCATACAATACCAAAACTTTACCCGTAGTATTTTTCCAATTGTCCAAAAGCGGGTAATCTTGTATTTGACGCCAATATTCCTGATTGCGATCAAAAATACGGTCTTTCCCATCGTATTGCCAATCCGACTCCAATATGGCTTTCTTCTCTGGGTCGGCGGCAATCGCCTCTAAACTTTTTTTACGAATAAAATAGTCAAACGCAATACCAGCCTGAATGCGGCAACGTTGTTCGTATTCCAAGGGTGGTGTTTTGGCCAATTTCAACTGCAACCGGTTCATTTCCAATTGGTATTCAAACCAACTTTTGGCCGTGGTACCGTACACCATAACCCCGCGTACTTTTTCACCAGCACTGATCGCAGGGGCAATAATACCGCCCATCGAGTGCCCAAAAATGAAAAGTTTTTCGGTATCAACATACGGTAACGATTTCATTTTTTGAAAACCGGCCTTAAAACTTTCCACTTCGTCATACAACGTAGTCGTACTGCAATCGGGGGTGTTTTGGCTATCGCCTAACCCACTTTTTTCTACGCGTACGACCACAAATCCGGCATCATGAAACGCTTGCACCACGCGTCCATACGGATGATCGGGCGTCAAGCCATCCACCGAACTACAGGTATAACCCGGAATAAAAAGTACGGCAGGGAGTTTACCCGTTCCCTCGGGTTTGTTGATAATGACACTGAGCTGTCCGCCCTTAAAAGGAACCCGATCATACGCAATCGACCCCTTTGCCACCGATTCCCGATCACGTCCCACCCAAGTGGTTTTGATTTGTTGTGGCGAACCTGCCCGTCGTATGGTAAAAGTAACCACTTGTTTTTCGGTGTATTGGGCTATTGCCGTTGCCACTTCGCTCGGGTGATGGAGTACTTTGCCGTTGATTTGTAACAAAACGTCTTCCGGTTGCAATCCAGCGGCTTTGGCAGTACCCCCAACCACTTGATTGAGTAAAATACCCCCTTTAGGATCGGCACTGAGTCGGGCACCCAACCAAGGACGCCGCGGCAACGGTTGCGCAGTAGCCATCGCAATTCCAAACCCAATTAATCCAATATAGACTCCTAATTTTCGCATCGCTTTTTCTTTTTTTTAAAAAATTAAAAATAACTGGAAAAGAACAACAGCACCCCTAAGACAAGAACAAGAGTTAATTCAGAAAGCAAAACCGTTTTTTGCCAAAGGGGCTTGTCGTTCCATTTTTGTGCGGGAGCAAAAGGATCGAAGGCTAATCCCAACCCAAAGTAGAGTAAGGCCTGTCCCCAATCGTTTCGCACTATAAAAAAAACACCAATACATACAAACAAGAGGTGTAATCCACGTCCGAAGGTATTTTTCATTGCTTTTTTTAAACAAAAATACCCGAAGAGGAGGTCGCAAAAGGTGTCAAAAATTGCTTATTTCACTGCAGTGGGTGTCTGTCCAAATTTCTTTTTAAACGCTTTACAAAAGGCTGATTTATCGGCAAAACCCGTTTGAAAAGCAACTTCGGCAACAGTAAGTCCTTGTTGCATTAAATTACGGGCCTGTTGTAAGCGCAAATGCAACACGTATTGGTAGGGTGTTCGTCCAAATAATTTTTTAAAAAGGCGAATAAAATGATACTCTGATAAATGGGCCTCTTGGGCAATAGAAGCGAGAGCTATAGGGTCCAAAAAATGCCGCTCGATGTACAAACGCGCTTCGTGTACGAAATCAAACAACCGCTTACTGGTTTCTTGTTTGACCGATTTTAGTCGCGAAAATTGCTGCCAAAGGTCCACTTGATCTTTGACCATACATTCGCCCAAGGTATATAACAACTCGTGGTGTAACACGGCTTCATCGCGGGTTAAGGCTTCAAAATGGTGTTCGATCTGGCGAATGGCATAGCCCAAATGCGTGTGCGCTGCTGTGTAGCGGTTGACCATTTGCTCTTGTTGTAAAATGAAAGCGGCCAACTCAGGTTGGGTTCCGTATTCAAAATCCAAAATCTCTTGAATCACTTTGGGTTGGATGTCCAAACAAATGCCCAAAACGGGTTGCGCACTGTCAATAATGATATGTGAGGTTGAAGTGGCATTACCTACGATATACTCGCCCGATTCCACGCGGTAGGTTCGGTTGTTGATTCGGTATTGCTCACAACCGCGTACCACATATTTGGCAGAAAATGCTGTAAAATCAACGCTACTGTCGAAGGTTTGTACCCCCGAGACCCGAATTTCGCCATTATGCGGCGCTGAAAGTACCACTTTGTTCATAGGACCGCTTTTCTTCTTTAGTCCAACACCGCCTCATTTTGTTACAGCAAAACAGCAAAAAAACCAATGGATTTATGGTAAAAAACAAGCTGAGGTGGCGCGTTCCTTTTTTTACATAAATTAACATAACTTCATAAAATTATGTCAATTAACAGTTGTTTTTCTCTGTCAGTACCCGCGTACAGTACATTTGTTAGCTATTGCCTAATTACCCATTCCAATCAACACTTACCTATGAAAATTCCACCCTCAATACAGCACTGGCGTAAGAAAATAACCCAAGCCCTAACGGGTCGTTTGGGGCAATCCCGTCGTCCTATTCACAATCCTACTAATTGTAGCCCCACGCCTATCCACCGCATTTTGATTATTCGACCCAACCATCGTTTGGGGAACACGCTGTTGATTACCCCTATCGTTGCCGAAATGCAGCAACTTTTTCCCACAGCCACGGTGGATTTATTTGTCAAAGGCGGCATTGCCTCTGAAGTGTTTCGCGAATATCCTCAGGTAGATCGCATCATGGCCTTGCCCAAAAAACATTTTAAAGCATTGGGCACCTACCTTTGGACGTGGATACGGTTGCGGATGCGTTCGTATGACTTGGTGATTAATAGTGTTTCGCATTCGTCATCGGGGCGCTTGGCCACAGCTTGGGCGCGTGGAACGTACAAATGGTATGGCGATCGCAACGATAGTTTACAAGCGCTTCGCACCCAATTAATTCCCCACATGGCGCATGGTTTAGTGATGGATTTTCGGACGTTTTGGACCCCCCAAACCCTTTTTATGACGCCACGTCCTTTGCCTTTGATGGACCTAAAACTCTCGGCGGCTGAGAAAGCGGTGGGGAAAGCGATATTGTCTACATTAGTCCCTACTGGAAGAAAAACCATCGCCTTATTTACATTTGCTACGGGTGCCAAATGTTATCCTCCTGAATGGTGGATTCCATTCTACCAACGTTTGCAAACCGAGTTTCCAGAGTACAATTTCATCGAGATTCTTCCAGCAGAAAACGTTTCACAAATCGACTTTGCGGCTCCAACATTGTATTCAAAATCCATACGTGAAATGGCAGCGGTCATTGCCAACTGTTCGTTATTCCTTGGTGCTGACAGTGGCGTAATGCATTTGGCTAGTGCCGCGCTAACCCCTACTGTGGGACTCTTTCAGGTGACCGACCCCGCCCTGTATGGCCCCTACGGAAACCATAGTTTTGCCGCTGACACTCGGGTGATGACTACAGCATCGTTGTTGGAACAGATGCGTCAAACGTTACTCCTTATCGAGCGTTAAAATGCACAACGCAGGTGGCCGAAAGTGGCGTAAATAAAGAATCGCTTTTCTTTATCTACAGTAGTATTCCCCTATCACTTTGCGAATAGAGATAAACCCTATCGCATTCAAATCCATCGTAGGCGGATGGCACCATTGTAACGCAGCGATCTCGTCGGCGGCTGCGATGCCAATTTCAGGATTTTCAAGTTCGTATTCGTAAAAGATATCGAGGGTTTTGTAGGGAATCGTTTTATACAAATAGTTATTGGCGGCAGTGGTAATGTACTTGAGCTTCCGCATATCGAGCACCACTCCCAATTCTTCTTTAATTTCGCGACAAGCGGCAGCTTCGGCCCGCTCACCGGGATCAATAAATCCGCCCGGTAAATCGAGCGTACCCGCGTCGGGATCTTTTTGTCGAACGGTAAACAACACCTGGTCTTGGTACCGCAACACGACAGCGACGGCCGCAGCCACATTGTGATAATATACAAAACCACAATGGGAACACGCGATGCGGTATGCCTTGGTTTCGGTGATTTTGGTGGACGTACAACGGGGACAAAATTGAAAAAGCATGGATGGGTATTTGTTCAAATGTAAAAAAAACTACCGTATTTTGGTTACCTTGCTCCAAATTTGAAGCATGAGTTACGTTTTTACCCACGACCAAAACTTTACCCAACAAACCTACACCCAAGCCGATTTACAGCATACCGAATTTGAGCAATGTACTTTTACCGATTGCGACTTTACGGCTTGTTTCTTTCAAAACGTGACCTTTGTCGATTGCAATTTTGTGCGTTGTAACTTCAAAGGAACTAAGCTCAATCATACCGCCTTACGTGGTGTATGGTTTACCGATTGCAATCTTACCTCGGTCAATTTTGCCATGACAGATCAAGTGATTTATGAATTTCACTTCAAAGATTGCTTACTCGATTACAGTCAGTTTTATAAATTGAAATTACGGCAAATTCAGTTCATTCATTGCAGTATGATTGCCACTGATTTTATGGAAACCGATTTATCAGGTGCTTTGTTTGACTCGTGTAATTTACGGCGTACGGTTTTTAGCAACACCAATTTGGAGAAAGCCGATTTCTATACGAGTTATGAATACCGGATCGATCCCGAAAAAAATAAAATGAAAAAAGCCATTTTCAGCGCACAAGGGCTGCATGGCTTATTGGAAAAATATGCTTTGGTTATTAAACCGTAAATAAATTATTTCTTTTTGGCCTGCACCATTTCCATTTTGGTAGCATCAAACGTCCAGGTTAAGGTTGTCGATTTATTCTTTTGGGTGACCGTACCATCGGGGTTGAGGACCAATTCATAGCCCTCACGACGCACCCGCATTTGGGTTTCACTCGCATTTTTATTGCGGTCTAAATACACTTTTTCGGTGATGTTATTGGTGACTTGTGTGTTGAAAAAAACTTGCTTCTTACTCGTCCATTCATAAATAGCGTGGGTAACGGTGGTAATTTCTTCCGTTTTATCGGTGGTGGTAACCGTCTTTTTTTCGGTCCAAGACACGGCATACAATTTTGTTCCAGAAGCGGTAAAGGGGACGATTTTACAATCTACAGGCTTTAATGCTGTGGCATTGGCTTGCACCACAACCGTTTCTTTTACTTTGGCACCTTCCATTTGAACCAACTGTAAATTTCCTGCTTTGAGTTCTAAGACCAGGTTTTCGACTTTGGCCAATACAGGCGTAGCGGCAGGTGCTTTTTTCTTTTGGGCGTTGACCAACGAGAGGGAACATAACATACAGAAGAACACGATTTTTTTCATGGTGAAAAGGATTTTAGTGTTCCGAATGTACAAATTATTTTGGTGTAAAAAAAACAGACGAACCTCAAGTTGAAATTCGTCTGTTTCTCTACAGGGAAAAAAGGGTTAGTCTTTGCTTGACTTCACGGCCAAATTGTAGATCACCAAACCGAAACCGATTTTGTTAATCGCATCGGCAATGTTGTAGGCTACATCTACATTTCCTTTGCCCAACATAGAGGTGTACCAGCCTTCGGTACCCAACATGTAGCCCAACGGATATATGGCCCAACCTACCAATACAAACCAGCATAAAATCTTGTGGGCTTCCAATACCGAACCGCCCGCCGCTTTGGCCAACTTGGAGGCTTCGCCCAACCAAATTTCATACACAATGATGAAGTATGCCAGACCTGATACTAAGCCCCACAACCAAGCATTAGCTGGATCAACGGCTTCTCCAAAGTACCCCGTAATCAACATCACTAAGGAATAACCAATCATTTTCCATAATAAAGAGGTTTTGGCTCCGGCTACTTTGAGAATCAAATAGAATTCCAAACACATCAACGGCACCGTCAACACCCAATCCACATACCGGAAAAAGGTAGGCGATTCTCCAAAAGCACTCCAATAATCACGCATGTAAAAATAGTGTACCGCTGCAATGAAGGTAATTAACCCAGAAACCAACACGGAGGTACGCCACTTTTTGTCAAACTGACTTAAGGATAAGAAGAAAAAGGCCGAAGCCGCCATCATAGCCATACATCCGATGAAAAATGTAAATCCAATGTAATCGGTGGGCATCATCTTGGCTACCCAACCGGTCAATAAACTGAAGTTTGTCATAATTTGTTGTTTTAGTTGTTATTACTTGTTATTGTTTAATTAAAATTACAAAACATTAAACAAATATTCTTTGTTTTGTTTAACAATTTAACTATATTTATTAAACAATTTAAACAACCCAACGATGGAAAATTCCCTTCACCTCCGCATTTTACTGACTTTTTTCATGTTATGGTTGGCCAATTTTATTTCTGTTGAGAATCAGCAGCTTATTGGTTTTGTAGGAATAGCCTTACTAGGAATTGTACACGGAGCCAATGATTTAACGATTGGGCAGCAATTAAAAGAGAGCGGGTCCAAATCTTGGGAGGTAACATTGTTGTTGAAATACATTACTATTGTATTGATAGGGATGGTGGTATTTACGCTTCTTCCCTCCTATGGCTTACTGCTTTTTATACTTATCAGTGGGTATCATTTTGGCAATCAGCACTGGACGTTGGAAATACCCTTTTTACAGAACCGCCTAGGGATGTTGTTTCAAGGAAGTTATGGTTTGTTGGTGTTGGGCATTCTTTTTTGTTTTCATGAAAAAGAAGTACAGGCGATTGTTCAAACGATTACACGAAAAACGTATGCTACCTTGTGGATTCAAGAAATAACGCTGTTCCTCGGGCTGTCGGTGTTGGTGTTAGGAAGTCTTTTGGCCCAAAAAAGTAGCGCTTTTCGGGCGCGGATAGGTCGGAATCTATTTTACCTAATGGTGTTTACGCTTATTTTTTATCATGCTGGATTGATTTGGGGATTTAGTATGTATTTTGTGTTATGGCATAGTGTACCTTCAATTCAAGAGCAGATTCGGTTTTTGTATGGCACAGAAAATAGACGCTCGTGGGGACATTATTTTAAATCGAGTGCCTTGTATTGGTGTTTGGCGGTAGGAACGATGGGTATTGCGTATTGGGCCATTGCCAATGATACGGTATTTAAAGCCTTATTCTTTTCCTTGATGGCCGCTATTACATTTCCGCATACCTTAATTATAGCGCAAATGAAAAAGGCGATGCAAAAAAAAAGTCGGACCTAACATCCGACTTTTATTGCTATTTGTTTTACACGGTTTATTTCACTTCTTCAAAATCCACGTCTTGCGTTTGATCGCCGGTCGCTTCTTGCTGGGGCTGCGCTTGGTGGGTTTGTCCTTCGGCTTGGGCTTTGTACAATTCCTCAGAAGCATTTTTCCAAGCTTCATTGATTTTGTCTAAAGCGGGCTGAATCGTATCGATGTCTTTGGTTTCGTAGGCCTTTTTCAAGTCCTCTAACGCCGCTGTAATGGCCGTTTTATTGCCTTCTGACAATTTATCGCCAAACTCGGTCAATTGCTTTTCGGTTTGGAAAATCATACTGTCGGCTTCGTTCAACTTGTCGGCTTTTTCTTTGGCCTTGCGGTCGGACTCGGCATTCATTTCGGCTTCTTTCTTCATGCGCTCGATTTCTTCGGGTGTTAATCCTGAAGACGCTTCGATGCGAATGTCGTGGGACTTGCCTGTTCCTTTATCGGTCGCCGACACTTTGATGATTCCGTTGGCGTCAATATCAAAGGTCACTTCAATTTGTGGTACCCCGCGTGGTGCTGGTGGAATGCCGTCTAAGTGGAAACGCCCAATGGTTTTGTTATCGGCCGCCATGGTGCGCTCGCCTTGCAACACGTGAATTTCTACACTGGGTTGGTTGTCGGCTGCGGTTGAAAACACTTGCGACTTTTTAGTCGGAATGGTTGTGTTGGCCTCGATTAACTTGGTCATCACATTCCCCATTGTTTCTATTCCCAAGGACAATGGCGTTACGTCGAGCAAAAGAACATCTTTTACATCCCCTGTTAACACCCCTCCTTGAATGGCAGCTCCAATCGCTACTACTTCATCAGGGTTAACGCCTTTGGACGGTTTTTTACCGAAGAATTTTTCTACTTGCTCTTGAATAACCGGAATACGCGTAGAACCTCCTACCAAGATCACCTCATCGATATCGGAGGTCGATAAACCGGCATCTTTTAAGGCTTTGGCTACAGGCTCCATCGAGCGTTTCACCAAGGTGTCGGCCAATTGTTCGAACTTCGCACGGGTTAGTGTTTTGACCATGTGTTTGGGTCCGCTGGCAGTCGCTGTAATATAAGGTAAGTTAATTTCGGTTTGTGTCGACGATGACAACTCGATTTTGGCTTTTTCGGCGGCTTCTTTCAAACGCTGTAAGGCCATTGGGTCTTTGCGTAAGTCGACGCTTTCTTCACTCATAAATTCGTTGGCCATCCAGTCGATGATTACTTGGTCGAAGTCGTCTCCTCCTAAGTGGGTATCCCCATTGGTAGACAATACTTCAAACACGCCGTCGCCCAACTCGAGGATTGAGATATCGAAGGTTCCCCCTCCTAAGTCGTATACCGCAATTTTTTGGTCTTTTCCGGCTTTATCCAAGCCATAGGCCAAGGCCGCTGCGGTGGGTTCGTTGATGATACGCATGACCTTCAAGCCGGCAATCTCTCCCGCTTCTTTGGTCGCTTGACGTTGTGCATCGTTGAAGTAGGCCGGTACGGTAATTACCGCTTCGGTCACGGCTTGACCTAGGTAATCTTCGGCGGTTTTTTTCATTTTTTGCAGCGTCATGGCCGACAATTCTTGTGGGGTATACAAACGCCCATCAATATCGACCCGTGGCGTGTCGTTATCGCCTTTCACTACTTTGTATGCTACCGTTGAGGCCTCTTTGGCACTTTCGGTGTATTTATTTCCCATAAAGCGTTTGATCGACGCAATGGTTTTGGTCGGGTTGGTGACGGCCTGACGTTTGGCAGGATCACCTACTTTGATTTCGCCGCCTTCCACAAATGCAATGACTGAAGGTGTGGTGCGTTTCCCTTCTGCGTTAGCAATTACTACGGGTTCGCCCCCTTCCATAACGGCTACACATGAATTGGTTGTACCTAAATCGATACCAATAATTTTTCCCATGATGTTAATCTCCTTTATTTTATTTCTGTTGAATGACCTCTCTAAGAGTAGGCCGTGCGTTGGCACGCTTCGTCCATGACAACTTTTGTGCCAAGGGCAATTGGAGTCGTTTTTGTCAGGAGTTGGGTGACAAGATGGCAGTGTTCAGCCCCGAAGGGTCGGGATCAGTATACAGTAAACAGTGTACAGTATACAGCCCCGAAGGGTCGGGGCAGTGGACAGTGTTCAGTAAGGGCTCAGCAGCTCAGCTTCTCAGCGGCTTAGGAGCTTAAAAAAACAGTGTACAGTGGGCAGTGTTCAGTAAGGGCTCAGCCCCGAAGGGTCGGGATCAGCTTCTCAGCGGCTTAGGAGCTTAAAAAAACAGTGTACAGTGGGCAGTGTTCAGTAAGGACTCAGCAGCTCAGCTTCTCAGCGGCTTAGGAGCTTAAAAAAACAGTGTACAGTGGGCAGTGTTCAGTAAGGACTCAGCAGCTCAGCTTCTCAGGAGCTTAGCAGCTTAAAAAAAACAGTGTTCAGTAAGGACTCAGCAGCTCAGCTTCTCAGGAGCTTAGCAGCTTAAAAAAACAGTGTTCAGCCCCGAAGGGTCGGGAGCAGCTTCTCAGTGCCTCAGTAACTCAGCAGCTTTTCACCCCTACAAATGGAGTCAAAAAAAACCGCCTCGATGATGAAGCGGTTTAAATTAAGGCATACCCAAGGTATTGTTATTCTGGAAGGAGCTGGCCGATGACTTTATCTTTGCTTAGATACTTTTGTGCTACTTTTTGGAGATCGCTCACCGTAAGAGCTTGTATCACCGCTTCCATTTTCAACAACTCTTGTGGATCGGTACCGTTGATGTAACTGCGGGTTAAATGATTCAACCAATACTCATTTTCCTTCAACTGTTTTTTATGCTCGAGCAGTTCGGCTTCTTTGAACTTATTCAAGTCTTTTTCCTCCGGTCCCTGCGTAATAATTTTTTGAAGTTCCTGCAAAGCTGAAGCCGTCAGTTTCTCTACATTTTCAGGGCCACAGGGGAAATTGATATTGAAATTATAATTTGGATACGGATATTTATTCATCATCCCTCGTGCGCTAACACCATATACGCCACTTTCGGTTTCGCGCAATTGTTCGACCAATTTAATCGTCAACACTTCTCCCAAAGCACGAAGTTGTAAAGCTTCTGTTGCACTGTAAGGCGTTTCGCCAAAAAACATGATTTGCACGTTACTTTTGGGATCTTTTCCTTTTCGAACTACCTTCTTGATATCGCCCGAGACCATACGGTAGCCCGTATCGCGAATGGTTTCCTTGTTTTCTGAACTCGGTAATGAAGCGATATAGGTTATCGCAAAGTTTGCTAAGGCTTTTTCATCTATATTACCTACCAAGAAAAATTCAAAATCACCTGCATTGGCGAAACGCTCTTTGTACTTTTGGTAGGCTAATGCGTAGTCGGTTTGGGCCCATTTTTCAGCATTGGGGAACATCCCATTAAACCTTGGATTTTTGGCATTTAAAGCGGTATATAACTCTTGTTGGAAATACATGGTGGGCTGCGCAATCAAGTTCTCTAAAAAGGCTGATTGCTTCTTTTTGTACCCCTCAAAAGCGGCGGGGTCAAAATTCAAATCGGTAAAGTACGCATGGATCATTTGAAACACATACTCCAAGTCTTGGGGCGTTGCCTCTCCACGAAATCCCTCCGTTTGGGGTTGGATGTAAGGCGTAACACTTGCAATTTTACCCATCATAAACTTGGTAATATCGTTGGTTTTTAAGCCTGAAAATCCGGCTTCCGACAATCCGTAATTGGCAAATTGTGTCTTTTTAAAATCGGCATCGTTATACGCATTTGTTCCTCCATAACTCACCGCTTCAATTACTACTTCCTCATTTTTGAAATCGGTTTTTTTATAGGTTACTTTTGCACCATTGGACAACCATAACGTTTTGGTACCTATAGCCGTATTTTCGGTGGTTTTTACAATACTTCCTGGTTTTGGCGTAGTGCGCAACAATCCTTTGGCCACCGCGGTATCTTCATAGGGTTTAAGGGTTTTGGGATCAACGGTGAGTGCCGCTAATACTTCTTTCTCGGTAATTGGAGCCAACGATTCTTTTTCGGGAGCCGTCATCACAACCACGCGATTCTCGTCTTTGATGTACTCGTTTAAAAAGCTATTCACTTCTTGCAAGGTGATTTGTGGCAGCAGTTTTTGCGTGGTTTCATACGACCAAGCTACATCGGTACAAGGCGTGTTTTCAAGAAAATGGGATTGGTATTGCCAAACATAATTTTCTGACTCCTGCTTGTCTTTGTCTTTCAAGCGACTCTCCAACTGTGAGAGGATTGTTTTTTGAGCACGTTCCAATTCGCCAGGAGTAAATCCATATTTTTTGGCACGTTCATTTTCATACACCAACACGCGTAAAGCGTCAAGTAGTTTATTTTCTTGTGTCATGGCAAACGATTGGTAGGCTTCTTTGGTGCGGGCAAACGTCGAACCATGGTAGGAATATCCAAATGTAAAGGGTGGTTCTGCTGAATTAACCAACTCTTCCAAACGGTTATTGAGCATCGTAGAAAACAAGCCTTCGGTAAGGTTTCGCTTGTAATCGCCAAGGGTGCGGGTTACTTTGGGGGCTCCAAAATCTTTGTACAGTAATTGCACTTGGGTGCTTGTTGCTTCTTTATCGCGTTCAATGGCAATCAGGGTTTGCTTATGGTTGGGTACTTCAAACAGTTTTCGCGGTTTTTCGGGAACGGGATTCTTGTAGGCACCAAAATGTTCCTTTATTTTTTGCTCCATCGCGTCTACATCAATGTCCCCTACAACAATGACACTCATCAGGTTGGGTCGGTACCAATCCTTGTAAAAAGCAGTCAGTTTATCGTAAGTAAAATTCTCCAAAATTTCTTTTTTACCAATGGGAAGCCGCACGGCATATTGGGAATTGTACATCATTTTGGGAATGTAGCGGTCTTCCATACGCTTGTCGGCGCCCAATCCTAGGCGGTATTCCTCCAAAACGACACCGCGCTCTTTATCGATTTCCTCAGGCGTTAAGTTGGCATTAAAAGCCCAGTCTTCCAAAATCTGAAATCCTTTTTCAATTTTCTCAGGACTGTCTGCGGGAATAGGTAAAAAATAAACGGTTTCATCAAAACTGGTGTAGGCATTCAAATGCTGTCCAAACTTTACCCCGATACTTTGGAGGTAATCGACCAACTGATTTTTAGGGAAGCGTTTGGTCCCGTTGAAGCACATGTGTTCCATGAAGTGGGCTAACCCTTGCTGGTCGTCGGCTTCTAAAATTGAACCGGCATTGATGACCAAACGTAAGTCGACTTTTTTCTCAGGTTTGGCATTCTTGCGAATGTAATACGTCAGTCCGTTGGACAATTTTCCGGTACGAACTGCGGGATCAAAGGGAATGGGGGCGCTTAAGTCTTGAGCGGTGCTGAAAAAAGATACAAACAATACGGCCCATACAAATTTGTTTACATGTTTCATAAAAAAATGGTTTATACGTGAAAATAATAGAGAACTTAAATTTAGTAAAAAAAGTATAAGCTACCATAAACTTTATAAAAAATCCATGATCATCGCCCCTTGAACCAGTACTTTACCTAGAAACTTCCATTTGATTTTTTTTTTGACCCTCCATAAAACATGCGTCACATCACACAATTGCTTGATATGCATCAGCTTTTGCCCCAAGGGAAACAAGCAACTTTGTCTTGTGGAAGCTTAACCGATACTGCTGTCGATTAACTTTTCCTCCACCCTCCAACCCATGTTGCCTTCCCTTAAAAAACGCGGCATTCTTTTAGAGAAAACCACCCACGGTTTTGAAAACCTCGGGGTGCTTAATCCCGCCGTACTCCGCAATAGCGAGGGCATTCATCTGTGGTACCGCGCCCTGAGTAAAACCCATGGTTCTGTAATTGGCTATGCGCATTTTGATATCCAAGGACAGCTTCTTGGCCGGGATGAAATTCCAACCTTATACCCACAAGCTTCCTACGAGTGTCAGGGTGTTGAGGACCCCCGTATTGTGCTCATGGATGGGGTGTTTTACCTTACCTACACGGCCTTTGATGGCCATAACGCCCGAGGTGCCCTTGCCATCTCCAACGATAGGATTCATTGGGAAAAACAAGGCTTAATCGTTGCCGACATTCGCTTTGCCGATTTTATTCTTCTGGCGGAATCCAACCGCCCACTGAATGAAAAATACCACCGTTACAACCAACCACCGCAGGGGTTACTCAATACCCAAGACTGGAAGTTGTGGGACAAAAACGTAATCCTTTTTCCTCGACGCATCCACGGAAAACTCTATTTGTTGCACCGCATCAAACCCGATATTCAATTGGTCATCATTCAAGAATTCAGCGACCTTACCACATCCTTTTGGGAAAACTACTTCTTGCATTTTACCGAAGGAATTCTCCTAAGCCCAAAGTATGATCACGAAGTTAGCTATGTTGGAGGCGGCTGCCCCCCTATTGAAACCGATTTGGGTTGGCTATTGATTTACCATGGTGTACACGATACCATCGACGGTTATGTATACAGTGCCTGTGCGGCTTTGTTGGACCTAGAAAATCCAAAAATTGAACGGGGCCGATTGCCTTATCCGCTCTTTGGTCCCGAATACGAATATGAAGTTCACGGAATTATAAACAACATTTGCTTTCCCAGTGGCGCAGTGGTCGTTGACGAATTGCTCTATATTTTTTATGGCGCCGCCGACAAACGTATTGCTTGGGTTACCCTCTCGCTACCCTCATTACTGGAAGAACTACAACGTAACCCCCTCGAAACCCATGCGACTTAAAATGCAACATCCGCAGCGGCTCCTCTTGCCGCAGTATACACAACGTATTCCCGCACAACAACCTGTTCCGGTTTTTGAAGTGCAACCCGATTTGGTGATGATAACCACTTACCCCCCACGGGCTTGTGGCTTGGCTACCTTTGCCTCCGATTTGATGGAGGCCATGCAAACGCAGTACGAACAGGCTTTTAGCGTTAAAATTTGTGCCCTAGACGCTCCAGAAGCTGTTTACCCAGCTAGCGTGTTTCATGTATTACAACCCGAAAGCAGTGCATCATACCACACGCTCCTTACCAAAATGAAACAACTGCATCAGCAAGAATGGGTGGTGGTACAACATGAATTTGGACTCTACCGTACGCACGAATACAAGCTGTTGGACGCCTTAAACCAAATGGAGAAAAAAATCATGGTGGTCCTTCATACCGTCTTGAGTCAACCCGACGAAGCTACCTTGTTGTTTATGAAACGACTCGGTTTCTTGGCGCACACCTTGGTCGTTATGACAAACCATTCCAAAAAACTATTGATCGAACGCTATGGAATGCTGGCTTCCAAAATTATTGTCATTCCCCACGGTACGCATTTGGTCGATCATTTGCCAAAGGCCGACCTCAAAAAACGGATGGGTTGGGAACAACGCACCTTGCTTACCACTTTTGGATTGCTCAGCTCAGGCAAAAATATTGAAACGACACTTCAGGCCCTTCCCTTAGTAATCGAACAGTTTCCAGAAGTTTTATTCTTGATTGTAGGACAAACACATCCCGGGGTGGTTGCGCAAGAAGGCGAACGGTACCGGACCTTTTTGGAAGATCGTATCGCCGCTTTGGGATTGCAATACCATACCCATTTTATCAACGAGTATGTGGCATTACCGAAGCTTTTGGACCTGTTACAAATGACGGACATCTATTTGTTTACCTCCAAAAATCAGGAGCAAGCTGTGAGTGGCACCTTTGCCTATGCCTTAAGTTGTGGCTGCCCCATCATCACAACTCCTATTCCACATGCTAAAGAACTTGTGCAAAAAGGGAGTGGCCTCCTCTTTGATTTTGAACAACCCGTACAATTGGCGCGACAACTTGTTGCGTTACTTGCACAACCCGAATGGCAAGAGGAATTGCGGGGCAACGGTTTACATCAAATGGAGCCCACCGCCTGGGAAAACACAGCCATGCACTATGTCAATTACCTACAACAGCAAAGTACCACGCAAATGTCCCTCACCCTTCGTCTTCCTTACATCACCCTAAAACACGTTTGGGCAATGACCACCGGCAAAGGAATCTTACAATTTGCGCGACTCAACCAACCCGATACAAGTTCGGGATATACCCTCGACGACAATGCCCGGGCGCTTATCGTTACCGTACAAAACTATCAAATCACGCGTAATCCAGCTTTGCGGAACGCTATGGAACGCTACCTTCAGTTTATGCTTTTTTGCCTCCAACCCGACGGTCGTTTTTTGAACTACCTGTCCTACACCCATGAATTCACCCCCCAAAACAATGCGGTCAATTTGGAAGACGCATTCGGACGGGCCCTTTGGGCTTTGGGGTATTGCGTTGCATTTGCGCCCACCGATCAAGCCTCATTGCAGCAACTCATGCAGGACTTGTTACAAGCGACTCGGAACCCTCGTTTGACCCTTACCTCCCCTCGGGCGATAGCGTTTACCCTCAAAGGACTCTATTTTGCACACGAGTCGGGAAACGCTGATTACAGCACCGAAATCGAAATCCTTGGCGATCGCTTGCAGGGGATTTACGGGCAAACGGCTTCCGACACCTGGCCATGGTATGAATCCTACCTCACCTATGGCAATAGTGTGTTGCCCGAAGCGCTTCTTATGGCATGGAAAGTAACCCACCGAAAGGATTTTAAAACCACAGCGGTTCACTCCTTTTCGTTTTTAGTAAGCATCTTGTTTCGCGATACCTATTTGAGGGTAATCCCCAACAACGGTTGGTTGCACCGCGGACAAGCGTGGTCACAATTACCTTTAGGAGGCGAACAACCGATTGATGCTGCTTACACGGTATTGGCCTTGGATACGTTTTATCGGCTACTCCAACAACCCGAATATGCTAAACGGATGGAAACGGCCTACCGGTGGTTTCTTGGATTAAATCATCGGGGCGAACTACTCTATAATCCCAAAACCGGGGGCTGTTATGACGGCCTCGAAGCCGATCATGTTAATCTTAATCAAGGCGCCGAATCGACCTTGAGTCATCTTTTGGCCCGGCAAGCACTGGAACTTCACCGAAACAAATACTCCCATCAACTTCAAAATCAAATTCACACATGAGTCCCGACGAATCATTACAATTTACGGTGCAACAAGCCTTGCGCTGGGAACCTCAAATGCAGGACGCTCAACTCGGCGTAACGGCCCACCAAGGCATTATCACCCTTATGGGGATACTACCCAATTATTTCCTAAAAGTAGAAGCTGAACGCATTGTCAAAAACATTGATGGCGTACGCGCAATTATTGAAAAAATAGCCGTGGTTTTTCCGAAAGAACACTGTTTAACCGATGAAAAATTGGCTGAAAACATCTTGCACTTGTACCAATCGAGTTTTACCATCCCCGATGAGCGGATTCGCTTTAAGGTTGAAAACGGTTGGGTTACACTGGAAGGCACCTTGCATTGGAACTACCAGAAAAAAGCCGCAGAAGCCGCGTTGAGCAGTATCAAAGGGATACGGGGAATTTCTAATTTACTGCATACCCAATCCGATCGCGAAAATGAGCTGTTGCAAGAAACAATCGAGAAAGCCCTTCACCATAGCGCTTTGCTCTCGGATGCAGTGATAGCCGTGACCCTCGATCACCGTAAGGTTACCCTTACCGGTAGTGTTAATAATCTTTATGAAAAAGAAGAGGCGGAGCGCTTGGCTTGGAATGCTCCGGGGATCGCCTCAGTAGCCAATGCACTTGAAATACGACCCTTAATCAACGTTTTTAGCGATGAACGCGAATAACGACCTTCAGCAAAAAGTGCAATTCGCCCTGTTTTGGGAGCCGCATCTCACGGGGGCTGCCATAGGGGTAACCGCGCATGACGGAATAGTTACCTTGAGTGGTACGGTGGCACGCTATGAAATGAAAGTAGACATTGAGCAAACCGTCAAAAAAGTTCGGGGCGTTCGAGCCGTAGTCATGCACATCAACGTGCAAGACCATCTAGAAGCTACCGACGAAGAACGATTGGCTGAGGAAGCCTTACGAGCCTTGGAACTGCATACTTCTATAACGCCCGAACACATTAAAATCGTGGTAGCCAACGGGTGGATTTACCTTGTGGGTTCGGTCGATTGGCACTACCAAAAACAAGCCGCCGAAAAAGCCGTATCGCGAATAATGGGCGTAAAAGGGGTAGTCAATTCATTGCTTATTCATTCGGAACGCACGGATATGTTGGAAACCAAAGCCCTTTGTGACGCTTTTGACCGCAGTAGTATTTTGCGTGGAAAAACCATTGAGGTAGCGGTTCACCAAAACGAAGTCACCCTTACCGGGGTTGTCGATTCACTACTTCAAAAAGAAGAGGCCGAACGGATTGCCTGGAATGCTCCTGGCCTTTGGCGTATTCATAACCAACTGGAAATTGTTCATCCCTAACCGGTGGAATTTCTATAAAAATCAAAAGCTATGGGAAAAATTCTTGTTACTACCGACTTTTCCGGTCATTCGCGGAAAGGCATTCGTTTTGCCTTTCAATATGCCCAACAAACCCAATCGAGGGTAGTGTTATTGCACGTCCTCAATCTTTTTGACCCCGAAATTGCCATCGACTCGCGAACCGCGACACCGCAACTGCGTTGGGAGGAAGCCCTACAACTCAAAACCAACCAACTCAAGAAGTACATTCATGTTGTATTTCCGTCGGGGATTCCGAAAGTTGACTATGAAATTGTATGTCTTAAACTCGAGCGGAGTTTGGCCGCCACCATTATCCATTACTCCAAAACACAGGCCATTGAAATGGTTTTTTGTAGCGAAAATGGAGCCTCTATTTACAAAACATTGTTGGGCAGTCTCCCCGAAGCTTTGCTACACCATTGTCCCGTTCCTTTGTGCATTGTGCCCAATCGCTACCGAACGAGACCTATACAGTCGCTTTGTTACCTCACTGACATGGCGCATATCGATGATGAAATGGCCCAGATTACAACGCTTCAACGCCGCCTGGAAGCTCGGGTGGAAGTTTTGTTTTTTGCTTATGAACTCGAACTAAAAGCGCGGTTTACCCAATTGCATGAAACGGCAAAAGGGTATGAAGGCGACACGGTACGGTTTCAATACATTCAACTGATTCCGCAAACGCCGTTTAAAGAATTGTTGCATCGGTTGTTGCACCCTTTAAAACCCTCGATGGTGGTGTTGTTTCGAACCCCCAACCGTTCCTTATTGAGTCGGATGCTTTTTCCCTCCAAAACTTCGGCTTTGGTACTCGAAAATCATCTTCCCCTTTTGGTCATTCCTAAACTTTAACCGCATACGATGGCTTTCCGTCCTTATGAAAACGAACTGGTCGGCTTGGGACAGTTTACGTTGTTTTTCGGTCGCTTTTTTCGGGAACTGCATTTCAAATCGCTATCGGGGCGCGAACTGCTCAAACAATGCTATACATTGGGGTACCGCTCACTCCCTCTGGTCACAACTACGGGATTGATCATGGGTTGGGTGCTCACCATACAATCCCGACCTGCCATGGCAAAATTTGGCGCTGAGTCATGGATTCCGGGTATGGTAGGCCTTTCCTTGGTACGGGAAATTGCCCCAGTGATTACTGCCTTGATTTGTGCGGGACGAATGGCCTCGGGTATTGGCGCCGAACTAGGTTCGATGCGCGTCACCGAGCAAATCGATGCTATGGAGGTAAGTGCTATCCGCCCTTTTCAATATTTGGTAATCACACGTACCTTGGCCACTACCTTGATGCTGCCAATCCTCGTGTTGTATGCCGATGCCGTTGGACTCTTAGGGGGGTATTTGGGTATTTCAAGGCATTTAGACCTTACGCTTGGGCATTACCTTCGGCAAGTTTTTGACTCCTTAGCCTTTAGTGATTTGATTCCTGCTGTGATGAAAACCTATTGCTTCGGATTTTTTATTGGCTTGGTAGGATGTTTCAAAGGATTTCATGCCCAGGGAGGCACCGAAAGTGTGGGACGTGCGGCCAATGAAGCGGTGGTCACGGCCTCACTAAGTATCTTTTTTGTCGATTTAATTGCAGTGCAACTCACCGATTTGTTATGACCCCTATCCTAGCCTTAGAACATGTATACAAAGCCTATGGTTCCAAAGCCGTACTGGTCAACCTAAGCTTGGCGGTAGAAGCAGGGGAACATGTGGTGGTGTTGGGCCGCTCTGGCTCGGGAAAATCGGTTGCCATTAAATGCCTGGCCGGACTCACCAAAATCGACCAAGGCGTCGTGCGTTTAATGGGACAAGACATTACTCATAGCGATGAAAATGCCTTGAGCGCCTTACGCCAAAAATTGGGCTTCTTGTTTCAAAGTGCAGCGCTTTACGACTCGATGACCGTGGGGGATAACTTGGCGTTTACACTACAACACAACCAACCCAAACTGGCTCTAGAAATAATCAATCAAAAGGTGCGCGCTACCCTACGCAATGTTGGCTTGGAGTCGGCTATGGACCTTATGCCCGGTGCATTGTCGGGAGGCATGCGGAAGCGCATTGGACTTGCCCGTGCCTTAATCATTGACCCTGAAGTATTGCTGTATGACGAACCTACGGCCGGACTCGACCCTATTACGGCCAAAGAAATTATCGACTTAATGTTGCGTATCAAAGCCGACTACCATCCTACCGCTGTGATTATTACCCACGATTTGGTTTGTGCAGCGCATACCGCCGATCGGATAGTCGTGTTGCATGAAGGGCAAATCATTCAATCAGGAACTTATGAAACCTTGGCACAAAGCAAACATCCGATGGTGCATGCTTTTTTTAATCCTTAGGCTATGAAAAACGATACGACACACTATTGGAAAGTGGGACTCTTTAGCCTATTCGGGTTACTGCTTTTGGTTATCGCCGTCTATACGTTGGGGTTTAACCAAAATATATTTCGATCGAGTTTTGTGGTCTATGCTCGTTTTCAAACGGTAAGTGGACTTCGGCAAGGGAGTACGATACGGTTGGCGGGGATTGGCATTGGTACCGTTTCCCGTATTGCATTTGAACCCGACGGAACGGTATTGGTTAAACTGGCTCTCGACACCGAGGTGCAAACCCATTTGTACCGCGATGCCATAGCCACTATTGGGAGCAATGGTTTGGTGGGCGATAAAGTATTGGAACTCACCGCGGGTTCCCAAGCGTCGGGTATTTTACATCCGAATGACACGCTTCAATCGGTAGCCCCGATCGAAGTAGAAGTCATTATGGAAAGCGTATGGCAGAGTGCCAAAAATGCTGCGGCGATAACGTCCGAATGGCAAACGTTTAGCCACCGATTGAATCGCGAAAACGGATTGGTTTCACGATTGATTCGCAGTCGAACATTTGCCGATAAAATCGAACGGGTTGTTGCTCAATTGGAACAGAGTACTAGCGCTTTGGCACAATTTACTCCGCAGTTGAACAATCCGCAAGGATGGGTCCATCGCGCGTTGAGTGACCCCACGTGGAGTGCGCATTGGAGCGCGAGTTTACAAGAACTGCATACCACAAGTACAGCCTTACGGGAATTTTCGACCCGGTTGAATGAATCGGATGGATTAGTGCAGCAATTGATACAAAATGATACGTTGCGGGATTCATTTACGCAAACCGTTTACCATATCGAACAAACTGCCCAAGGATTGCACACCCTCACCCAACGGTTGAACCAACCCGATACAGTGCTCTCCAAACTCATTAACGACCCCCAATTGGGCCAATCGGTTGATAGTACTTTGAACCAATTGGAGCAGAGTATTCGTGAATTTCGAACCCTTGAAGCCGCTGCACGTGAATCGTTTTTACTGCGGGGCTATTTTAAAAAAAAATTCTAACCTAATTCCTTTTAAACATGAAAAATGAACGAATCTTGGCTATTTGGATGGATTATTCCAAAGCCTTTCTCATTGAATTTACCGACAAAGCACGGGAAATCGACATTTTGGAGGTCCAACCCATAAAAAACACCTATGGCAATGGATTACACAGTTACCATAAAGACCAAAAGCGGAAAGAAAATCGACATGCCTTTTTTAAAAAAATTACCGACAAAGCCAAGGCCTATTCCCATGTTGTTTTGTTTGGCCCTTCGAATGCCAAAGTAGCACTCGCAAACCAATGGCAACAAGAGGGTTTGTTTTCTGATCAAGGATTGGAAGTCTTTACCACAGGGCGCCTGTCTGAAACCCAACGGTGTCATTGGGTGAACAATCACTTTACCCCGCCAGCAGTAGCTTCTTGACCGTTGGAGTATTCGCCACAAAAAAAGTCCGATACGGTGGAAGGTGTCGGACTTTTTTATTTGAAATAGGGGGCTTTTTAACGTTGCCATAGTGCCTCGGACTCGGGAACTTCGATCAATACAAAGTAGATTGAACCGCCGAGTACGAGAGCCACTATTGGACTAAAGAAGATAAAATCATAGGGGTTTAGGTACCGCATTATTGCATAGGACAAGGCTAGGGTAAGTCCTACAATCCACATTCGTTTGGTGTACGAAATCAAGGTGGGCAACAAGGTAACACTCATCCAAAGATAGGTGCCATAGGCTTGAAAATAGCTGTCACCCTTTTGAATAAAACGCATATCGTCGCCGTCGAGAGTAACCGTTACTTCATAAAAAATATAATCCCAAGTGGTAAATAACGCCACAAGCACTCCTAAGTATACAAAGAAAAGCAAGAGGCGTCGGATGGCCCATACCCGCTCCATGCGTTGGAGGGCGAAGGGAATCCACACCGGCCAAATGATTTGGGACAAAATCAATAAGAAAAGTGTAAAAAAACCTTGTAAATAATCGTAGGCTGGGAAATCAACCGCAAGGGCTATTAGGGCGGTGCAAAACTGTTCTATTGCCAGGATTAGCGGAATCATGGCAAAGGGAAAGTAACGTGGGTGGTTGACCCGTTGTACTGTGGCGAAGGCCATAAGCGCTAGGATTACCCCAGAAAAAATCGGAAAAAGGATGTTGTAATGCATATGCTATTGGTTTGGGTTTGGTTGTTCTAAAGTAACACAACACCAACGCGTGAAGCTTGATTAAAATCAGAAAAAACAGGTGATTGCCCTCAGGGTACTTTTGTACTAAGTGCCTCATTTTTGTACGTAACTGTAAAAAAAATAATGTTAAATAATCTGTAGGGTTGTTTAATTGCCTACCTTAGACTCGATTATTTTAACAATTGTTAACCACACCCCTCTCGCCTATGCCTGCGTACCGAATTTTAATTATCATGGAACAGCACGACGAAGACCATTATCTTCGTGAGTTATTGACCATGGCAGGCTATGAGGTTTTGATGGCGTTTAATGGAAAATCGGGCATCGCTATGGCGCAAGCTGAACAACCTGATGCGATTCTCTGTGAGGTGTTTATGCCTGAAATGGATGGATTTAGTGTGTTGGTTGTTTTATCCAAACAGGCGGAGACGGCGACAATCCCGTTTGTCTTTTTTGCCCATACCTACCACAAAGCCGACATCCGTAAAGGGATGGAATTGGGCGCTGACGACTATTTATCGCGGCCGTTTAGCGATGTACAACTCTTAAATGCCTTGGCGGTACGCATTCAGAAGCGGGAAAATCAACTCGATTATTTTAAAAACACTTATCGTATTGACCAAAACAAACCCTTGTATCAACAGGGAAAATTAGCTTTGGAACTGCTTAAGGACCAATCGATACAGCGGAAAATAAAAAAGAAACAGATTTTATTCTACGAGGGCGACAAGGTAATCGGCATCTACTATGTGCGCAAGGGGGCGATTAAAGTGACCAAAATTGCGCAAGACGGTCGGGAGCTAACGGTGCGTATCCACTCGACGGGCGATTATATCGGGTTGCACAATTTATACAACGAGCATACGCATACCGATAACGCCGAGGCGATGTCGGACTGTGAAATTAGCATCTTACCTATTCAGGAGTTTGAAAAATTAATCGAGCATCATCCTGAAATGGCGAGTAAATTTATCCATTTGTTATCACAGGAATCGAGTAAAACCGAGGAGCATTTGATTCGTATTGCTTACGACTCGGTACGAAAGCGCATTGCCAATTCGTTGATTAGTTACTTCAAAACCTACTGTCCCCATGGCGAAAGTATTCATTTGAGCCGAAACGAATTGGCCAATATTTCGGGCACTACTCCGGAAACGGTAAGCCGCACCCTCACCGACTTTGAGCAGGAAGGGCTTATACGGAAAGACCAAAACCGCATTGTGATTATCAATGCTGAGAAACTGCATTATTTGAAGAATTAGGTTGCAGTTTGCATTCTTCGAGCGGGGATTTAAAAGTCTTTTAGTGTTCAGCCCCGAAGGGGCGGGAGCAGTAGGCAGTGGGCAGTGTACAGTATACAGTGGGCAGTGGGCAGTGGGCAGTGGACAGTGGACAGTGTACAGTGGGCAGTATACAGTGTACAGTGTACAGTGGGCAGTAAGGGCTCAGCCCCGAAGGGTCGGGATCAGTATACAGTGTTCAGTGTACAGTGTACAGTGGGCAGTAAGGGCTCAGCAGCTCAGCTTCTCAGCGGCTTAGGAGCTTAAAAAGCAGTGGGCAGTGTTCAGTGTACAGTGTACAGTGTACAGTGTACAGTGTACAGTAAGAGCTCAGCTTCTCAGCTTCTCAGGAGCTTAGCAGCTTAAAAAAACAGTGTTCAGTTAGAGCTCAGCAGCTCAGCTTCTCAGGAGCTTAGCAGCTTAAAAAAACAGTGGACAGTGTACAGTGGGCAGTGTTCAGTGTACAGTGTACAGTAAGAGCTCAGCAGCTCAGCTTCTCAGGAGCATAGCAGCTTAAAAAACAGTGGACAGTGTACAGTGTACAGTTAGAGCTCAGCAGCTCAGCTTCTCAGGAGCTTAGCAGCTTAAAAAAACAGTGTTCAGTAAGAGCTCAGCAGCTCAGCTTCTCAGGAGCTTAGGAGCTTAAAAAAACAGTGTACAGTGTACAGTGGGCAGTGGACAGTGGACAGTGGACAGTATACAGTAAGGACTCAGCAGCTCAGCTTCTCAGCGGCTTAGGAGCTTAAAAAGCAGTGTACAGTGGGCAGTGTTCAGTGTACAGTGTACAGTGTACAGTAAGAGCTCAGCAGCTCAGCTTCTCAGGAGCTTAGCAGCTTAAAAAAACAGTGTTCAGTTAGAGCTCAGCAGCTCAGCTTCTCAGCGGCTTAGGAGCTTAAAAAAACAGTGGGCAGTGTACAGTGGGCAGTAAGGGCTCAGCAGTTCAGCATCTCAGGAGCTTTCAAATCCGTGCTATATCAGTGCTATATCCGTGCTATATCTGTGCTATATCCGTGCTATATCAGTGCTATATCCGTGCTATATCCGTGCTATATCGCTGGGGGTGGTCCCTACCCTTTCCGTGGTGATTTTGTGGTGCAAACGGGTTGGGAAAGGGAAAAATACCGAAGTGTAAGGGGAAAAATACCTGCTCGGGCGGGGAAAAATACTTTGCGAAATGGGGGAAAATACTGCTTTGAAATATGAAATAAATCCCTAATTATGAGTACGTTTGATTATATTTTTCCCACTTTGCTTAGCCACTTTGTTTTTTTTTAAGTAATTCATTATTGTATGGCGCTACCGAATATTCTTGAACTTCTGATTGCACTAGGCATGTTTTACTTCTTGTTTAGTACTCTAGTATCTATTCTTTTTGAATGGTATGCACACAAAACTGAAAAAAGAGGACGCTTTCTATATGAAACGTTACATCGCTTGCTGCAGGATCCCCTCAACAAAAACTATGGCGCTTTGCTTTACAGCCATTTTAGTATTGTTAACCTCCGCAAAGACGGGCACTCCCATCCGCAGTATATCTCGGCAGAAATGTTTGCGGACGTGCTTATTGATGTTATCGGAAAACAAGCAGAAGAAGTTCGTTTTCCGTTAAACATGTCAGCGAAAAATCCGACGCAATTACAGCATGTGGCCCTTGTGGAGAACCGAATCACCGACCCTTTTGAGCGCTACTGCAAGGGCGTAGAAACCATGCATTACAGTCCGCTGAAAAGTATGTTGCGCGGCTTTGGTGAAAAATCAACCAACTATAACGAATTGAAAACGTTGCTCATGAAGTGGTATGAAGACTATATGGCGCGTGTCACGGGCTGGTATAAAATCAAAATTAAAAATACATTAATCGGAATTAGTGCCTTGGTATGCGTTGCGCTCAATGTTGATTCGATTGCTTTTATCAAGAAGGTTAACAACGACGATCAATTTCGCCAATCGCTTGTAACACAAGCTGAGAAATTGGTCGCCCAACGTCTTGCCCAACGTCGTGAGGACAGTATTGTAAAGGGTTCGTCTACCGAACATATTACTTTTGTGGTAGGCGATAAAATGATACAACGGACCCTTCCCCTCTCGGCGAATGACTCAACCTATGTGGCGCAAATCAACGCGGTGGTTAAAGAAATTCAAAGCAATGCTATCCCGATTGGGTATACCGAGGATTTTCATTGGAAGCAAATGACTTGGAAGGATCGTCTGCTATGGGTGTTGGGGCTTTGTCTCTCGACCCTCGCTTTAAGTTTTGGCGCTCCGTTCTGGTTTGAAGTCCTCGTAAAAGCCGTAAACATTCGTAGAGCGGGTATTAAACCTAATGCATAAATCCTATGGAACCTAAATACAACATCCACACCCATATTTTCACGGGGAAATGTGCCCCAAAAGATTTTTTACAAGTCGCGCTCCCTTTGGGCGACGGGGTATCGGTTTTTTTAAAATGGCTTTTTGTCACACGTCCTGTATCGTGGCTGATCAAACGGTTGGGGGGACGCGTGCACAACCGGATGGTGCAGTTTTTGAAAATTGGGGTGATGACTTCACAACAGGAGATTTTTGAAACCCTCTGCGACAAGTATCAAAACAGTCCTTACAGCGACCTGAAGTTTATAGCGCTCACTATCGATATGAACTATATGACGGATACGAAGAACAAGCCTTATATCGATTTTCAAGCGCAGCTGCAAGAAGTGCTTGAAATAAAAAAAGCCTATCCGGCTCAGATTTTTCCGTTTTATGGCGTTGACCCGCGCAATTCGGCTACGGTATCCTTGTTGCCCGTACAGCGGGCTTTGGAAAGTGGAGCTTTTAGTGGGTTGAAACTTTATCCGCCTAACGGGTTCTTTCCTTTTGACCCGCGTTTGGATGCCTTGTATCGCTATGCAGAAGAAAAAGGGATTCCCATCATGACGCATTGCACTCGGGGAGGCAGTTATTATTTGGGAGAAAATGTATTGGCTTTACTTCCCGATGTGCCGCCTTCGTTAAACGATTCGCATCCTATTATGCCCAAGGTGGTGGAACGGATTAAAGCGTATAAAAATGCTTCGGACAAAGCCTTTCGTAAGGCTGCCTATGCCTGTAATTTGTTTACCCATCCTGAGAATTATTTGCCCGTATTGGACAAGTACCCTCGATTGAAATTGTGTATTGCACACATGGGAGGTGATATTGAAATTTTGGGGCCGACTAATGCCAACCGGAAACACGCCCAACGATGTGTTACGGCCATGCATTTGGAAGGCAGTACCGATACTTGGTATGGATTGATTAAATCAAAGTTGTTAATTCCCGCGTACCCCAATACGTACACCGATATTTCATATTCGTTGTGTGATGCGGCGTGTATGGCGGTGTTGCAAAGTGACTTGGCCAAAGGGGAAATTCCTCGTGATCGGGTATTGTTTGGTACGGATTACTTCATGGTGACCAAGGAGAATAGCGAATTGACCGTTACGGCAATTGCACAGCAGGCCCTGAAAGCCGATTTTGTCCCGATGATGACCGTTAATAATGCGCGTTATTTGTTTAAAGGGCAAACGGCCGCCCCCAAAGTATAAAGTTGTCATGTAGATAAATACCTTCTAAATAAGCAACGCCCCAAGACTACTTTATCTGTTAATCTATTTTCTTACAATCGTATTGTGTCTTCTATTTTAGACGTGTAGACACCCCATGACATCATTCACAATTTTAAAGAAAACATGAACCAAAAAAAAAGAATCTCTAAACACCTGAATTATGAAAACAGATCAAATTGCAAGAGTAATTATTGAAGACAATAGTGATGTAATTTTAAACATTACGATTGGGAATGCTCAAATTGGTGGTTCATTGATCCGCTGGAAAAATGAAAATACTAATTTGGGTAAAGGAAAAATAACCCATTTAACACTTGGACGAGGTAGCGTAATCAAAGGAAAAACGCTTGAAATACTAACCAATTTAGTGGATATAAATGAACAGACAAATAAACTAATTGTTACTTATTTCCTTCAAAACGTCACAGATCCAGTGTACACTTTAATTGACCAATTCGAAAATGAAGGCGCTCATTTTAGTTTTTCACTTTCAATAACTTTTAATTAAATAATCAAAATGAAAAAAATCAAACTCCTATTCATATTTACAGCAACTATTTGCTTCGGTCAAACTGATTTTCAATTTGATGAATTAAACATCCCTAGTGCTCCGGGTCTTGTTTTATTGGACCAATCGCCTTCAAGTATTGAAAAACCAACAAATCCAAAAGATGTTACATTTACAATGCTCTCTATAGCAAATGGAGGTGGAGCCGTAGAATTTTCACCTTATTGGTTGAAAAATCATGCTGACTATACTGTAGATAAAGATTTCAAGAAAAAGTTTCCAATTCTGCAAACTTTAGCATTTTCATTTACTTCAATAACTAAAAATGACACGCTTCAAATTGGGGGCGGTTTTCGATTTCAACTTTATCGTGAGTATCAAAAAGAAGTAAGTGCATTAAAAAAGTTAGAAGAAAAAATTTCAACTTTATTAGCAAATGTGACCTACGACCGCGCTGAAGTAGATAAACTTATTGAAGAACTAAAAGATGCTCGAAAAAAAATAAAATGGAATATCGAATTTGCAGCTGCCATGACAGGTTTTGGAACAACCTATTCCAATCTATCAATATCAAAAATTGGTGCATGGTTAAATTTTAGACATACTCCCATAAATTCATTCTTAGATATTGTACTTTTAGCCCGATACTCCAAAGAATTTAATGAACATTTTACGCCATTCAATTCAGAAAATTTTGATTTTGGTGTAAGTCTTTCCCATCAAGGAAAACGATATGACATTAATTTTGAATACATTCACAGGAGTGATTTAACAATTAGCAAAAACTTTAATCGCTTGACTGCTGTACTGAATTACGAATTATTCAAAGGTGTTTATGGTGTTGCCTCATTTGGTAAAAATTTTAATATTGTAGAAAATCTATTCACTATCGTTGGAATCAAGTTTGGTATATCCCGTCAAAAAATGAAATTAGAGAACTAATTTAAAATAAATATAACTTACTTCGCTTTAACGCTTAATACCTGTTAATTTCATAAGTGCTGTAAGCGGTCTAAAGCGAACTCGGTACCTTCCCCACATGGGTGTTTTGTGTTGCAAACGGTTGGGAATGGGTAAAATACCGAAGTATAAGGGGAAAAATACCTACCCGGGCGGGGGAAAATACTTTGCGAAATGAGGGAAAACCCTAGTGATTTATTGAAAACGATTTCTCACCTTTGTGATGGTTAGTTAAAATACGACACGCGTACCCTTGCGTAAATCGCTTTTATTGGCCTTGCGTTAATTGAAATCCCCTATCGGCTTGACTGGTTGGGGATTTTTTGGTAGGTTTGGGGGAATAAGAATAGATATAAAATGGCCGATAAAAAAGTAAAAGCAGATATTAACTTCGAACAAGAATTATGGAAGGCAGCCAATGAGTTACGTGGAGCTGTCGCCGAAAATCAATATAAAGACTTTGTGCTTCCCATGATTTTCTTGAAGCATATGTCGGAACGTTATGAGATACGCCGCGAGGAACTGCAGTCGTTAATGGAGGATAAAACGTCCAGTTATTACACTGAAGATCGAGACGAACGCCATTATGTCTTAGAAGACTCTGATGAATATCTTTCGCAAAACATCTATATTGTTCCTGAAAAAGCCCGTTGGAATTATTTAATGGCGAATGCCGAACAAGATAATATTAAAGTTTTGGTTGATGATGCGTTCGAACTACTGGACGCTACACTTGGTCAGTCTCGACCTGACTTAAAAGGAATACTACCCCGTATATTTGTTAAGAGTCAGTTAACTGCTCGACAAGTTGGCGGATTGATTAATTTACTATCTCACCCCAAGTTATCGCAAAAAGAGAATCCCGAAAGTGATGTATTGGGTCGTGTGTATGAATACTACATTGGTAAGTTTGCCTTGGCAGAGGGCTCTGGTGCGGGACAATTCTTTACTCCCGGGAGCATTGTGCGTTTGATGGTTGAAATGATTGAACCTTATGAAGGAAAAATCTTTGATGCCGCCTGTGGTAGTGGCGGTATGTTTGTTCAGTCCTTAAAATTCTTGGAATCCCATGGTGGTGACAAACGCAAAATTTCTATTTATGGGCAAGAGCGATATGACGGTACATTGCGCTTGTGCAAGATGAACTTAGCTTTACGGGATTTATCCTTTGATGTCCGCTTGGGCGACTCGTTGTTGCAAGATAAGTTTCCTGATTTGAAAGCAGATTATATCATCGTTAATCCGCCTTTCAATGTGAGTCAATGGCATCCCGAAGACTTACCGGAGAACGACCCCCGCTTGTTTGGACCCAAAGAAGAATTTACTACCGATGGCAATGCCAACTTTATGTGGATGCAAACCTTTTGGAGTCATTTGAGTGACCGAGGAACCGCCAGTGTAGTGATGGCAAATGGGGCTATGACCTCAAACAATAAGGGAGAGAAGAATGTACGGGAGTTTATGGTAGACAACCACATGGTAGATTGTATTGTACGTTTACCCGATAAGTTATTTTTAACGACGGGAATACCGGCTTGTATTTTTATTTTGAGTAAAAACCGGGATGGTAAAGACGGCGAGCACCGCGAACGCAAAAATGAAATTCTCTTTATTGATTGCAGTAAAATGGGAACCATGGAAAGCCGAAAGCTACGGATATTTACCGATGCCGATATCGATCGTGTGGCAGCGACCTACCATGCTTGGCGCAATGTGAATGCTGACAAGTATCAAAATATTGACGGCTATTGCTATGCAGCCTCATTAGAGGAAGTACGCCAACAGGACTATAAACTGACCCCCGGAATTTATGTAGGTACCGAAGAAGTGGAAGACGATGGGATTCCCTTTGAAGACAAGATGGCAGGTTTACAGGCTACCTTGCAAGAGCAGTTTACCAGAGGGAATGAGTTGCAAGCAAAAATATTGGAGAATTTTGAAAAGTTATAGTAATAAAAAAAGCAACTCTAATAGAGTTGCTTTATTTCCTAGGAACTAAGAAGTAAACTTTAAATACTAGAAAAACCTAATAATTAAGAGGAGAACTACTGTAGTTCCTTTATGTATTTTTACAATAAATGTTCATAATAATGGTACAAATATAACAAGTTATGATTAAAGTTAGACCAAAAATTGTATTAAATTTAATAGAAAGTTTTTTCTATGAAAAATCATTAGAACTATTACATAGAAATACAATTGATACAAATAGACTTAAACTAAGTAATCCTTTATTAATAATAAAGGAACTAGTAAGTGTTTGTAGTGATTTATCAAAAAATAAACTTAAAAATCATGATTATGCAACTAGTGTAATAAAAGAAACTTTAAAGTTAACTAAAGATAATCATCATTTAAAATCGACAGTTATTAGCATAGATTACTTTAATGCTTTGATTGAGAAATCAAATAAAAATGATTATTTAAAAATTGTTCATGCTGGAAATTTAATTCTAAATGATAATAAAGATTACATAAACACGCTTTTTGAAGAGATTCATAAAGTAATAGTCGCAAAAAGAACAGATTTAGTCTTGGACTATAATGACATGAAAAAGTTCAGCAGACTAATTGAGTATTTATACGTTGAACTTTGTTCAATCGGATATTCAAAATTTTATTTATATCGTTTTTTAACTGCAATATTTTCTGGCGTTGATGCATTAGATTTTGATGCTCGATACAGTATCATGAAATCATTAAAAGATAGGTCATTAGAGAAATTCGAGGTGATTTTTGGTTTGGATTCTACAAAATTTCATAAAACAAAAGTGAAATTATTAACAAATGATTTAAAGATTTTAAATAAAAGTGAAAAAACGAGGATTTCAGTTATTACAAAAAGTAAAATTGATCCATTTTTTACTGAGAACGATGAACATTTATTATTATCAATAAATGTAAAGACAAAAGACTATTATCAAGCTTTAAATTTGTCAAGAAGTAAGCTATTAAATATTTTAGATGTTTTGTATTTGGGACACAGTGACAAAAATCTATCATTAATAAAGGATTGTTTCATTGTTGGTGCCAATCAGCCTGATAAAGCTAGTTCATTACCTACAATGTATCAAATTGATGGTTATTATAAGAGTAATAATAAAGTTTACAAAGTGTTAATTGAAAAATTTAAAAAAATTAATAATTCAAACGTAAACGAAGAAACAAAAAATAAAATTAATTCTGGCATTCGATATTTGAGAATGGGAGGTGAATCAAGTGAAATAATTAATAAATATATAAATTATTGGATAGGTTTAGAATATATATTTTCAACTTATGAAGCAGACTCTTATACAATTGGCAGATTAAAAGAATATTTTAAAAGAGCTCATGCACTTATTTACATAAAAAGAAATATTAATGATTTTCATAAGGATATAAAAACACTTAACGAACATCACTTAATTCCTGATTATAATGATGATTTGGAATATTTAAAAATAGAAAACAATTACAATTTACTTATAGCGTCTTCAGCCTCTCCATTACTTAGATTTAGAGCAGAATATTTTAAGAATTTACTAATGGATATTGAAAAAGTTAGAGCCGCATTAGAGAATCATCAAAAAAACCTTGAATGGAATCTAACTAGGATTTATAGAATAAGAAATGAAATTGTTCATAACGCTGCAATTAAAGAAGATATTGCCGTGCTTACTTCTCATTTACGATATTACCTAACATTCATTATAAATGGCTTAATAGACTTTATAATTAACAATCCAAAAGATGTAAATAATGATGATCAAATTACTATAGATGATTATTTTATCTTTCAAGATTTAACATTGTCAAGTTTAGAAAAAAAAGGAGTTGAACTAAATGATTTAATTACCATAAAAAACCCTTTGGAAGTAATAATATAAGTATGCCAAACAACCGGAAAACATATAAACTAGGAGATATTGCTGATATTCAAAACGGTTATGCTTTTAAAGCGGCTGAATTAGTGGATAAAGGAATTCCTGTGATTAAAATTAAAAATATAATATCTCCAAATGTATCCATAGAAGATGTTAGTTATTATAATGGGAAATTAACAGATAATATAAAAAGGTATATTATCGAAAAAGGTGATTTTTTAATTTCAATGACTGGTTCTACTGTGAATGTAATGAGTTCGGCAGTTGGCAAAATGGGTAGGTATAGATTAGATGACAGATCATTAATTAATCAGCGAGTTGGTAAAATATATTTGACTAAACCAGATATTGCATCATTTGAATATGTATGTCAATATTTAAATAGATATGAAATTCATTATAATTTAGCATTAAACGCTACAGGTAGTGCAAATCAAGCAAATATTTCACCTGCACAAATAAAGGATATTGAAATATCATTACCTTCATTAGAAGAACAAAAATCAATAGCCGCTATCCTCTCCGCAATCGACGACAAAATCGAAAACAACCTCGCCATCAACAAAACCCTTGAAGAAATGGCTATGGCGTTATACAACCACTGGTTTGTCGATTTTGGACCGTTTCAAGACGGTGAGTTTGTGGAAAGTGAGTTGGGAAGAATTCCTATGGGTTGGGAAGTGAAGAGGTTGGATGAGATTTGTAATATTACCATCGGTAGAACTCCACCCAGAAAAGAACCAAAATGGTTTTCTCAAAATGAAGGAGTAAAATGGATTTCAATAAAAGATATTGGTAACTCTGGTATATACATTTCAAAAACAAGCGAATATTTGTCTGAAGAAGCCATAAAGAAGTTCAATGTGCCTGTTATTAATCCTAATACAGTTATATTGAGTTTTAAACTAACCGTTGGAAGAGTAGCAATCTCTTCTGAAAGAATGCTTTCGAATGAAGCAATAGCTCATCTAAATAGAAAAGATTCCGAAATTCCAGTAGAATATATATATTCATACTTAAAGTTATTTGACTATAATTCATTAGGTAGTACTTCATCAATTGCTACTGCTGTTAATACGCAGACGATAAAAGCAATGAAAATAATAATTCCGGATAAAAAACTATTGAATAGTTATTTTGAAAAAGTAAATACAATTTTTGAACAAATAAAAATAAATCAAAATGAAAACCAAACCCTAACCCAATTGCGTGATACGTTGTTGCCTAAGTTAATTAGTGGTGAGGTGCGGTTGAAAGCGTTTCGGGAGGAAAATGAAAAAAGGGCTTAACGCCCTTTTTTAATACTGTATTTCTGCCAGATAGTCTGTAAACTTTTTGTTATTGGAGTTGGCGATTTTCTCTGTTTGCTGCTCCAATATATCAGGGGTAATGAATTCAAAGTTCGCTTTTAAATTTGAATAGGTAATCTCAAACAAATTGTGTGCTGGGGTGTGCAATGGCGGCTCTTCAAATACGATTTGAATGGGTTTAACCCCTACTCCCGTTTTTTTGGCAAAATATTGTAAAGCTGCGTGTATCGACTGGGTTTCATAGACATTATTGACCACACTGTGTTCTGTCAAATTGAAATCTAAGGTTTGTATCGCGCTAATGTCCCCGTTCTTGGTAATTAATGCCACATCGGTATCTTTAAAAACTCCAAGAAAATGTAACGGATCAAAATAGAATTTTAAATCGGCTTTATCTTCTAAACCTTCTTTTTCAAAAGCCGGTTTAATTTTCTGCGCAAAGGTCTGCGTTTTTACTTCGACAACTTCAAAAGGCTCCCCTACAAAGTGAAGAAAATAGCTTTTAAACTTTTCAATTGTAAAATTAAAGGGTAAAGAAGCAGGCTCTGAAAAACTCAGTATACCGTTATTGTAGGCATTCAAATAGGAAAAGTATTCTTTGGAAAAAATAGACTTTTCAAATTCAATGGTGATTTGATTTTTTTGGAGTGCTTTATTGGTTTCGTTAACGCTATTTTTAATTTGCTGAATACTCTTTTTCGCTAATGTGCCAATGCCTATTTGCGACGGAGCTAATTTATCGAGCAAATTCAATTTACTTTTAGAATAATGAAAAAAAACTTGGTTCTCGGTTACAGCCAATAACGCCACCACCACTTTCTCTAGAGAGACTGGATTGGTTTGAATGCTAATGGTACTGAAAAAAGTTTTCATTATTAAAAAAAATCTTTTGTTACTAAAATAGTTTCTCGAACCGTATTTATTCGTGCTTCGTTATTTAGATATAGGTGAATCCGCTGTGCTAAATTAGGTGTAAGATCCCAAATATCAGTTAATTGTTCAATAACCCCATCAATAATCGGCTGATGAGAAACTTGGAGCAAAGGTATAAAATTATCTACAGTTTCCACGTTCCGTCAAGACGACAATAGCGAAAAACGAAACTGTTATATACATACTAAAATAAACGTATTTCGTGTAATTCAAACGCCAACTTTATACTTACTAGCCATAGATATTAGGGGATATTTTAATTTTACTAACAATTCAAAAATTTTATTAAAATTTAGAAAAAATAGGCATGTATTTTGTAGAAGTTCTTTTAAAACAATTGTACTTTTAGAATTTATTGATTGTAAAAAAATATTCCTATTATTGTATAATATTTTACATATTTATGTTTGAAACCATCGTTCATCAAACTCTACAAAATAAAAACAATAATGAAGAAGTAGAGGCTAATGGCCCTTATCCAACAACGGACTTAAAAAATTCTTTTTTAGGTACGGGTTATTATTTTTGGGATTATCATATTGAACTAGCTAAGTTTTGGGGTAAAGTTAGATGTAATAACAAATACATTATTTGTGAAGGTGAATTAAAAGTGGATAAAAATGATTTTTTAGATCTAGTTGGTAGTAGAGCTGATCAGATTCATTTTTTAAATTTAGTTTCAACTTTAAAGATGCAAAATCAATCAATTGGAAAAACAATAGAAGCACTAAAAGCTCTAGAAAAAGAGCAAAAAGGAATTTTTCCTTACAAGGTAATAAGAGTTATGGATAGTTTACCCAAAAAGAAATTTCCTCAAACTCAACATAAATTTTCAAACAAGGAAAATTACTCAATTTTGACACCAATGTACATTATTTGTTTGTTAGAGAAAAATAAATTAATTTTGCCGACGTTTAAAGTTATTTTTTCTAATTAGATTTAATACCTTTACATAATGGTTATGGAAAAAAAAATAATGCAGAGCAACGCAATAGATTTATTGAATAAACTTATTGCAAAAAAACCACAAAAGGTTCAGGAAATCATTGAGTTCAGTTCAAATACTGATATCGATGGACCAACCTATGAAGAATATTTATCTTCATTACATGAGCATTCTATTTTAAATAATTGTTCTGTTAGCTCCGAAGTAGAAGTTGATTATATGCGTATTCAGTCAGCATACATAGATATACCTTTAACTTTTGAAGTAGAACAGGAGCCACCTATCCTGATTAAGACACGTAAAAGAAAAAAAGACTCTGTAATTTCACAGAGTCTTTTTTTTTATATAATATTGTACAATGTTAGAAGCAAAAAGAGCAGAATTTAAATTTGTAAAGTTTCATATTCCTCGTTTCAATTATAATGAAACCAGAGAAAATCAAGGTGAGCTAAAAATGCAGTTTAGTCCCCGAGGAATATATTCTCCAAAAGAAGGTAAATTTGAACTTTCAATATCTTTTACTGGATTCGAAAAAAATAAAAAGAGAAAACCTGTTATTTCTCTTGATTGTGTTGCGGAGTTTATTTTTACTAATAAAATAGGCTTTGAAGAAATTCCTGATTATTTTTATACAAATTCGGTTGCTATAGTTTTTCCATACCTCAGGTCTTTTATCAGTACTGTTACATTACAAGCGAATACAGGTGTAATTATGCTTGGAGTTATGAATTTTATGGAAATTACTCAACCACTTAAGGAAAATACAACTGTAGCAGAAAGTACTATTTAATTAAATAGGAAATATATCGATTTACAAAATCCTTCTCTTAATCGACGGTTTACTCTAATCTTGGTATTATCTAAAGTCCCCTGTGCTACTTCTACTAGCGCAATTTCAGGTGTAGGAATTCCAAGTTCTTTTAAAAGAAAATGCGCCACGACTTCATAAGCGAGACAGTTGATTTCAGTCCTATCAAACTGGGTCAGGTATTTACAATAATACGTTGCATCATCATCGCAAATAAATTTGAGGGGAGCGTGTCCAGAGGTATTTAATTCTTCGATTAAAAATTCTGTACTTACTCTTGGAATAGCTATCATAGTTGTGCGTATAATTAAGTAAATGTACATTTTTTATAAAAAAAATACTATTTTTAGACTTTAATTCCCTCCATGACCACAGAAGCCGTAATAGAACAAGCAACCATTGACTGGTTAACCGATTTAGGGTATACACACAAACACGGGACAACCTTTACCTTTCCTGAAAATGAAGTCGTAGATAAAGCTACTTTGTTGGCATTTATACAGCAGCAACACCCGCATTTGCCTGCGGAGTTGTATCCCTTAATTGTAGCGGAGTTTGTCAATAACAAAGGCGCTGATTTGTTGTATCGCAACCGTGATTTTCATTTGAAGTTAACCAAAGGTTTGGACTACGAATACCAAGATGCTAACGGTAATGAAAAAGCAGTACACGTCTACCCTATTGATTTTCAAAACCCTGAAAAGAATACGTTTTGGGTAGTCAATCAATTGAGCATTAAAGGCAAAAACAAACGCCGTCCAGATGTGATTGTGTACATTAATGGTTTGCCTTTAGTTGTTTTTGAATTAAAGAATTGGTTTGATGAAAACACTAATTTGCAAGAAGCATTTAATCAAATTCAACATTACACCAAAGATATTCCGTTGTTGTTTGAATACAACGTAGCCACAATTGTAAGTGATGGTAACGAAGCCCAACACGGTATGTATAATGCTTCTAACGAATGGTATGCGGCCTGGAAAAGTATTGATGGGACGACCATTGTTGATAACGATTTTCAAATGCATACATTGTTATTTGGTTTGTTCCCCAAAGAGCGGTTATTGAATTACATTAAAAACTTTGTCTTTTTTGAAGACCATAACGGCACCTTGATTAAGAAAGGCGCTAAATACCATCAATTCTTTGGCGTTAACTTTGCTGTTGAAGCCGCTATAAAAGCCATTCGTCCCTATGGAGACGGTCGTATTGGAGTGATTTGGCATACCCAAGGAAGCGGAAAAAGTATATCCATGGCTATCTATGCCGGAATCTTACGCAGCTTACCCGAATTGAAAAACCCCACTATTGTAGTACAAGTTGATCGAAGTGATTTGGATTTTCAATTGTATGAAAACTTTGTATTGGCCAAAGACTTAGTAGGCGATGTACAACATGCTGATTCTACGGATGATTTAAGACGACTGCTTTCGGCAGGAAGTGGTGGTGTCCTATTTACTACCATAGAAAAATTTCGATTGAAATCAGGTAATGAGGATTCGTTAGGCGAATTAGAACATCCTATTTTATCGGAACGTGAGAATATCATTGTGATGGCGGATGAAGCCCACAGAACGCAATATGGCTTACTAGATGGTTTTGCCTCTAATTTACGTAAGGCCTTGCCGAATGCTTCGTTTATTGGATTTACAGGAACGCCAGTAGATAGCAAAGATGCTGATACGCAAGAAGTGTTTGGAGAAACCATTCACGTGTACGATATTAAACAAGCAGTAGATGATAAAGCGACGGTTCCGATTTATTACGAACCTCGATTGGCCAAACTGCATTTAGCCAATGAAAATTTAGACTCCGAAGTCGATGCTTTAACATGGGAACAAGAAGACAGTTCTAACTTAAAATGGGCGGCTTTAGAAGATGCCGCAGGTTCGCAAGAACGAGTAGAAAAGATTGCTAACGATATTTTAAAGCATTTTACTAATCGTACCGAAACCTTACCCGGGAAAGCGATGATTGTTTGTATGAGTCGTCGGAACAGTGTGAAAATGTATGATGCCCTTACACAACTTGAAGGCTGTCCTGAAGTTGCGGTAGTAATGACCGGGAATATTTCTAAAGACCCTGTGGAATGGAATCCGCACATTAGAACACAAGAAGCTACAGAAGCTTTGAAAAAGCGCTTTAGAAATCCGAAAGACCCTTTACAGTTAGTAATAGTTCGTGATATGTGGTTGACTGGTTTTGATGCACCTTGTGTGCATACGATGTACGTCGATAAGATCATGAAGGGGCATAATTTAATGCAAGCTATTACGAGAACCAATCGCGTATTTAAAGACAAACCTTCGGGCGTAATTGTAGATTACATTGGAATTGGCGACCAGTTACGAAAAGCAACCGATAAGTACACTGGTGGCGGTGGTAAAGGAGAGCCGACTATTGATATGGAACAAGCGATGCATATGTTTTTCAATCAAATAGAGGCTTGCAAAAATATGCTACCCGAAAACACCGATTACAGCCAGTGGAAAGCCTTGCGAGAAAGTGATAAAATGTTGTTGGTAAAACAAGCTTTAAATGCCTTATTGAAATACGATGAAGTGGCGGAGCGATTCATGGTTGAAGAAAAGAAACTGACTGGTTTGTTATCTATTGTAAAATCGCAACCTGAAATTCAGGAATATGCCATTGATATTTTGTTTTCGCAACATGTATCGAAAGCGATACGAAATGCCAAAACACCTGGGGGAAACATCAGATCGACACAAAACGAGATCAAAGAGTTGATTAGTAGAAGTATCGAATCGGATGATATTATCGATGTATTTGCCATGGCAGGTATTGAAAAAGCCGATATTTCTATTTTAGACGAGCAGTTTTTGTTGGGTGTAAAAAAAGACAAAGACAGTATTGCTATCAAAATTGAATTATTGAAGAATATTTTGAAAGACGAAATTAGAATGCGTTTACCTCAAAATATCAAGAAATATACTTCGCTAAAAGAAGAATTAGAAAAAGTAATCGACCGTTATCATGCCAATGCTATTGATTCGTACACCACAATTGCCGAATTAGTAGAGCGTGCCAAAGAAATGCAAGACGAAGACAAGCGTAAATCGGAATTAGGTTTGTCGGATGAAGAGTTGGCATTCTATGATATTCTAGCGGCCAAAAAAGACATCATCAACGAAGCTGGCCCCATTCAAGACGTGGTACACAACGTAGTCAAAGCCGTAAAAAGCAACTTACAAATCGACTGGACCAACAAAGAAGACGCTAAAGCCGCGATTCGTTTGGCTGTTAAAAAAGAACTACGTGGAAAGGTCAGTATGTTAGAATTAAACGCTATTCTTCAAGACATTATGGAACAGGCAGAAGGGCAGTTTAAAGAGTGGAGGGCTTAAAAGTTTTAACTATGTTTACAACCGAAAAAATTAAAAAATTCCAAGCCTTTCTAAATCAAGACCCCCACAATCGTTTTAATTCTTGGAAACATTGTTACATGGCTTTTGAAAATCAAAACCTTGAGGCTGATTATCTTGCTTTGCATTTGGGTTTCTATTTAGCTAGTTGGGGTATGTATAGAGGTTCAACGGGCTTACTTCAGAAAGATTATAAAATTCATGTTGAGGCTGTTCAATTGATAAAGAAATATTATCATTTGCGTTGTACCTCAACATTTGAAGTTAATAAACAGCATATAGAGGATATACTAAATTTAAAACAACAATTATACGAGTACTACAATAGCTTTACTTATCAAAATAAAGAAGCCTACAAAGCAAAGCCCCCTACTGATACCTTACTTTCAAAAATTATACTGGGTACTTTAGGTTGTACACCCGCGTTTGATCGATACTTTAATGAAGGTATAAAACAACATCACCACAAGGCTTATAAATTTGATAAGAAAGCAATGTTTGCGTTATTTTCATTCATTGAACAGCATTATCAAGACCTAATCGAATTACAAACCTACTTAGCCCGACTAGAGGGAGTACATTATCCGCTATTTAAATTAATTGATATGTATTTTTGGAATGAGGGGTATACTATGTCACAAACAAAAGATATTTAGTAATAAAGACGCTTTTACTATGAAACTATCCGAATTCATCGCCAAACCCACAATATCTTTTGAATCTATTTTTGAACAAGATATTCAATTGTACTCATTTACTATTCCCTGTCAATCGTTGTTTACCCCTAACTTTGAAATCGAAAAAGATAAACATCCGCCTATTTTAAGTGAAATTATTGCTACACTTAATCAGGTTCACAGTCCTACCCTATACTGGTTTGAAACAGAAACTGCTGAAGAAGTGATGCACTTGAATGAAGCCTTAAATCAATTTCGATTACTACAAAAATCTGATGATCCAAATAGAAGAGTAGTACCTGCTGTCAATAGGAAATTTTTAAATAAATCTCTTGAACCAAGTAAAATATTGTATGTTGGAAAGCGTCATGAAGGTCATCGCAAAAGAGATGGGTTAACCAATATATCGGGTAGAATGGTTATTCATTTTGGATACTATCCTAAAGGTACTACTCAGGGATTACAACTAGCTCATTGGTGCACTACATATACAGGTACACTTCGACTAAAGGTTATCGCTCTTCCTAATGAAGCAAAAGAATACTTAGAGTTATTGGAAAAAACATTAGCAAAACAACTGCGTCCCCTTTGTGGGCAACATTAAACTACAATTATGAAATTCGGTAAAACCATAAAACTATTTCTTATTGACGGGGATCCCAACGGACGCATGACTTGTGAATTGTCAAATTGGACGGGGAAAGCCTATAAAATTCCGCGTATCAAAGTAAAGGATTGCACTGACCGTCCGGATTTAAATAGTACGGGGATTTATCTTTTGTGTGGCAAAAATGATGAGGGAAAAGATATTGTGTACATCGGTGAGGCGGAATCTGTGTTGAAACGCCTCAACCAGCACATCGCCCAAAAGGATTTTTGGAATGAAGCCATCGTATTTATTAGTAAAGATGAAAACTTGAATAAGGCCCACATCAAATACTTGGAGAATCGTTTGCATGAAATTGCCAAAAAGGCCAATCGTTATGCTATAGAAAACTCGGTTATCCCTACCCTGCCCGCTATTGCTGAATCGGATCGCGCCGAGATGGAGGAGTTTATTGAGAATATAAAGTTACTTATTAATACTCTAGGACATAAAGTCTTTGATGAAAAGCGAGAAATTACAACACAGAAAAAGCAAGAACTTTTTGTAATCAAAGCAGCCCGAGGGGCAGATGCAAGTGGTGAACCAACTGCAGATGGCTTTGTTGTTCTTAAAGATTCAAAAATTGCTACTACTACCACTGCCTCCATGAGTCCATCACTACTTAAACTTCGACAAAAATTAATTGATGAAGGGACTATTGTTCAAATTGAAAATCAATTATCACTCAATGAGGATTACATATTCACGAGTCCTTCACTTGCAGCTGCAATCGTAATGGGCAGAAATGCTAATGGCTTGGAAGAATGGAAATTGAAAAATGGACAAACGTTAAAAGGCTTTGAATTAACGAATCAAAATGTGGAGTGAAAAAAGATGCATCAATCAATCGTCTTCCGAAAAAGAATGTGCTGTGATTAGTTTGGATGTAAATCCGAAGATTCGAGTTTGGCAAGAAGAGATACGAGAGAAGATTAGAACTTATTTACATGATTAAAATATGGCCTAATGTATTGATTCTATTTTTATCTTTATAATCTAATCGATATATATCCATTAGCCATGAATTTACAAGCCAAAAAATACTTCCTTTTTATTGATGAGAGCGGTGATCACGGATTAGTAACTTTAGATGCTTCTTTCCCTGTATTTTTATTGTGTGGCATGTTAACGAGTGAGGAGAACTACGCCGTCATTCATGAAGAAATTAATACGATTAAAAAAGAATTTTGGGGTGACAAAGATGTGATATTGCATTCCAGAGATATTCGAAAATGTGAAAAAGAGTTTCAAGTATTGTTCGATTTAGAAATAAAAGCTCGATTTTATGAACGAATTAATGCTTTGATTGAAAATAGTAGGTATCGAATTTTGGCCTCGGCTATTCAAAAAGCGAAATACATCAAAATGTATGGTAAGTTATCCAATGATGTCTATGAATTGGCTTTATCATTTATTATTGAGCGGGCTATCTTTTGTTTGGATGAAGTAAAAGGAGTTTCCAAACAATTGGAAATAATAATTGAAAAACGAGGTAAAGTTGAAGATAAAAAATTAGAGGAACATTTTCAGCGATTAAAAGCTAGAGGAACTGGTTATATTTCTGCTGAACGATTGGAAGAGGTTTCTTTGAAAATTACATTTAAAGACAAGAAAGAAAATTGTAATGGACTACAACTTGCTGATTTGATAGCCTATCCGATAGCACGCTATGTCATTGACCCCAAAAGAGCTAATCCAGCATTTGATAAACTAGCCCCAAAGATTTATAGAAAAAATGGAAAGCGATATGGGCTCAAAGTTTTCCCCTAAAAACAAAAGCCAAACAAGTGTTTGGCTTCTACTCGACCGGGGACACCCCAATCCTTTTATCGTTGATACTGAATATCAATTTTATACTGCAAATATAGTAAAGAATTGAATAGAATAGAACGCGTTACCAAAAAAATGTTCTAATACAGTATTCCAGTGAAACTCCGATAAAAGACAGCATACTTAGTTAGGCTAATAACTCCACACTTTAAGTACCTACTTCCCTCTCAATAATTATCAAAAAGTGTCTGTTGATAGACATTCCCATTAAACTTATTGATCAATTCCAGGATAAAATCGTAGTGTTTTACGTAAGGGTTGGGCAGGGTAATGCGATAAGCTTATTTCAACATTGCCCCATTTCACTTACCTAATTAAGGAATTGATTAGTACCTTCATATCTTCCGATGGTCGTCCATATTTTCTTCTTTCATTTCGACCTGCTCTCGTAATTGAGTCATTGATTAGACTATTCAGTTCTCCTAGATTTGCATCACACCAAACGGGATGATTACGGTATACTTCGTAGTTAAAAATATAGTGATTTATGGTTCCTATTACCCTTTTGTTATTATTGGTTGGACAAAATACTATGGGTTGGTGCTTTTGGATTATGATTTGCGCTAAATTTCGCTCGATTAAATTATCAAGTGTCAACTGGTCTATCAAACGCGTTAAAAATAGATTATCGAGGTTTTTAAGGTCTGACTTTTTAACGTTTTCAAGAATAACACAATAGAATGATTTATTGTTTACAAAAATCAAATTTTTTGCTCTTTTATAAAAAAACAGGTGTGCATTCCAATCTCCAATTTCGCTACTGCCTATTCCATCATCTAAAGTATGTGAAATCTTTATCATCAGTTCATTTAACTTTTTTGAACAGTATATTTTTGCCATGTGAAAAATTTTAAATCGTTAGTTTTTTTTCATACCATTTCAAGTAGTGCGATTTATCTCCCTTGCTATAATTCTATTTAATGAAGATGCTCACTTTACAACCCACATTTGATTTAAAATAGTTTTATGAAATGGTAACTATTTCCCCTTACTTTAATTATAATCGTTTATAAATCTAATTGATTTTATTACCGTTTTTAAACAGATCGCTACCTTGTAATCATTTCTATTTTCTCCATCAAAATATTAAACCGTTGTTCTCTAATTAGGGGATGAATATGCATTGCTAAGATTTCATCTGCTTGTTTATGATTTTTGATTGTGGACAATTCCGCTTTTATAAAGTGAAGAACTTCCTCATCGGCTGCTAAAATTTCATCTACTATTGTTGTGCAATTGTCTATAAGATAGATAATGTCTTCGAAATCGTGACTGCCGTAAAAATCATTTTTCCCTCTATCGTTGAAAGCTTCTAACTTGGTAGCTAAAAAATAAGGTGAAGGCAATATATTTATGCTTGTTCCGTCAGCTAATGCTATTTTTTGTAAGTACTTAAAACCAGGTTTATACCATCTATTTGAAATACCAATACTACTATCATCCGCAGGCATAATGTCTACTGCAATATTTTTATATTGGTATGAACATATGGATTGGCCTTGTGGATCTGGATAGAATTCTAATGCTGCAAGGCGTTCTTGCATTTGAGCCCATTCGTTATAATTGGCTAAATTAATGGTCATGTCAATATCAACCGTAGGACGAATTTCTTCAGCTGCTGGATCATCAGTATATAAACTGATTACCGCTCCACCAATGAATACCATTTTATCGTTCAATTCTTGTAAACCTTGCGCAACTTGAGCCACTAAAGCCAGATTTATTACTTTGTTATGCATTTAGAATTCTTTTTTCAAGCTCTTTTTTTGCGATTTCTTTTTCTCTAATTCGTCCAACTCTTATCGCATCCACCATTGTAAGTAATTCATATAGTTCTTTATCATTTAAAGTGGCCTCGACCACAGTACTATATAGGGGTTCAATAGCTTGGCCTCTTTCCAATCCCCTAGCATAGGGCCAAACATACTTTTCGTGTGATTTAACAATTTGATTTAAAGGTTCTGCTGCATGTGCCGTTAAAACTCCCCTTACGATAGCTCCAGGTTGCTGAGGAAAAGCATAAGCAACACCATGAAGTAAAAACTCAGTTAATGCCAATTTGTTCACTTTTTTTCTTGTATCATCAATTAATCCTGCATATCTAGAACGATTCAGGGATTGACTGACTTCAGATTGACTTATCCCAAGTTCTTGAGCGACCGTATGATGAAACCATGTTTTTTTATCAAGTGCTATGATTTTTAATAAAATTACAATGTCTTGAGGTTTCAAATTATTTTTAGCTTGTGCCATATACTTTATATTGCAATATGCAATATTATACATTATTTTCCTCTAAAACAACATTCTAACGGCCTATATTTCATATTGCGATATACGATATTTCATTGCAAAGGCTTGTGACTTTAATGAATCTTGTTTTCTTCCTGCAAGAGAGCTTTTAATACCCATCAAACAACGTCTCTTGATAGACATTCCCATTAAACTTATTAATCAATTCCCGGATAAACTCGTAATGTTTGACATAGGGGTTGGGAACCATGATCAATTGTACATTTTTTCGTTGAATTAGCTCCTTTTTGAGTTTGTCGGAGGTCATGGTTCTTTTGTTGTGGTAATGCTCTGACCCATTTAATTCAAAAATGACTTTGGGTTGGTTGTTTTCGTAGAGTACGCCATCGAATTCTTTTTTGTTGACTAATGGGTTATCGCGCTCTTCGGGAAATACCGTGCTTACTTTTACATTTCTGCGAAATTGGGTGCCTTTGATCGAACAGTACTGGTGCATGGTTTTGTAGAATTCATCTTCAAACTTCGAATTGTTGGAAAAACCAATCGTCAACTTATTGACTTGGCTTTGGGCTACTTCTGTAGTCCCATTATGGTAGGCATAGGCAATCAATGCATATAAATCGTCGTCTTTTTGGGACAAGGTTTTAATGGCGTCAAAGTCGGCAACCACAATTAAATTTTCTTTGGCACGGGTAACTCCCACATTCAACAATTCACTATTGTTTTTAATCCAATCATAGGTCTTTGGAGACGTTTTGGTGGACAAGGCCGTAGAGATAATTATCGTTTTGTTTTCTTGTCCCTGTACTTTGTGAATGGTACCACAACTTACCGAGGGATGAATGGTGCCGGCTTTTTTGGCTTCATTGAGATAGTAATTGATGACTTCCTCTTGATGGCGGAAAGGCGTTAGAATAAATACATCCGATAAATTATTGTTTTGGATATAGTCGACTATAGCTAAAGCTTCTTCTACCTGTCCATTTTTATTTTTTTGATGGACATTGGCTACCGAAAGTAATTTAACCATGCCCGTGTTCCCCACAGCCGTCAGGTTTAAGCGCTGGTCGTAAAAACGCTTGTTTGAATAGTTAATGATTTTTTGGCCGCAACGGTAATGGTAGCTCAATAAAATCTCTCGCGAAATGGCGTCTATTTTTTTATAGGCCGAGAGTATCGAATTATGGTAATAGTCGTATTCCTCTTTGATTTTAAACTGTTGTACCAGTTTACTGTTTTTCTCTTTATCAAAAACGATGATGGGTTTCAGTTGGTTGGTATCCCCTATCAACACCATATTTTTACACTTGGATATGGGAATCAAACTGGTAGGAATTTCGCATTGCCCTGCTTCATCGATGGTCAACAAATCAAACTTAAAGCGCTGCCCCAAACGTCGGCTCGAAATATTGGTGGTGAGGATGATGGGAAATACTTTGGTTAGCTTTTCCAGATTCTTATCGTTTGATAGCCAAGTATTGAATTCTTTGACTTGTTCGTTCTCCTCTTGGATATGCAAAATTTCAATTAATTCGATATAGTCTTTCGTTCGTAAACGTTTGATGTATTTCAGCGACTCGAAATAAAAGTACTGGAGTAAACTGTAGTTGTCTTTGATGATTTCGAATATCCCTTTGATATCTTCATCGGTCGTTTCGGGAATAGTATTGATTTTGTTGAGTAGTCTCTCGCGTTCTTGCTCTAATAGCCAGTACTTCCCTTTGGCCAACAAACCGTCAATAAACTCTAGGTTTTGCAATAAATCGGTACGCTCCTCGTATTGTTGAAGCTTACGTACCAACTGTTGGTTTTTGGCTTTTGAATTTTCTTTCAGGTTATGCAATAGCGTTTCTTTGGGCACATCATTAGTTTTGTAGTCGTACAATTTTTTGATGGTTTGCAGGGCTTCCAGTGTGCATTGCTTATTTCCTAGGCGAAGAAAAGGAATTAAAATCTCTTTATTTTTATAGGTGCCAAGATGCAGTTTTTCTTTGATCCCATCAATAGGTACATTGTTATTGGAGGTAATAAGCACCGTTTTATTGTTGGTTAAACAGTTCACTACGATATTCAGAATCGTTTGTGTTTTCCCGGTGCCAGGAGGGCCTTGCACATAGGTAACGGGATATTTCAACGAATTGTAAATGGTGCGTAGTTGGTCAATATTTACATTTTTATCGTACAATACGATGTGGGGTTCAGCCCTATTCTTTCGGTCCAACAACGAAGAATTTTTAAAAAATGCTTTTAAAGGGATTTGCATTTCTTGGTTTTCATATTCGTTATGAATCTGCTCAAATATGGGGGCAATGTCAATTTTGGAATAGCCAAGTACGACAATTTCGGGTCGGGTGTTGGGCAATTCGCCTTGTTTGAAATTTTCGCTAATGGAGTGTATCGTTTCGGCGGGGGCATCCAAATACTGTTCTTCAAAATCGGATGGATTCAAATCCGTATAATACGATAAGGAATATTTGATGTCTTTGATGTAAAAATTGGGATTGAAGTGCGTAGCAGTTCCTACCCGTAGGGTTTTCTTTACGGGGTCGTAGGTCAGTTCGCGATAGGCAACCACAAATTTACCTTTGGACTCTAGGTCAATTGAAAATTCGCATAGTGCTAATTTATAGTCGTAATGTTTTGTATAATCATCATGGTAAATTTTCTTGATAATTTGTTTTTGCTGCTCGCTTGAAAGTGGATAGGGATTATTGTCCTTTAGGACTGACAAATCAATTGCTTCAATAAGATGTGTATTGTGCAAAAAGGGGTCGTTATTGGCTTTGTGGCATTCGAGATAATAATTCAAAATATCATTGTTGTAACGGTCAAATTCATAGACGGCCAAACTATCTTCTTCAGCTATTTTCGATATCAGTTGTGGTGGAACGTCATAATGGGAGAACTTGAGTAGTTCAGCGGACTGTATTCCCGAAATAGAAATTGTCTTTTGGTATAAAGGTTCGTCCTTCATGACATTAAACATATTCACTACGATTTTATCATGCGGAGTGATGTCTAAAATGGCAATCCAAAAGGGGTTTACTTTTCCTTCTTTGTTTTTGTATTTAATGCTCAGGTATCGCCCTGATCGAATGGCTTCAGCGATAGCGACAGTTATTCGCTTATGTATCATTTTCGTGCTTATCTACTTTCTGTTGGGAATTCTGTTGTATCAAATATAAGGAGTTTGGAGGGAAAATTTAGAATTTAGTGACTAGTGATTAGTGACTAGTCATTAGACGTTAGACGTTAGTCGTTAGAGTGACTAGTGACTAGTGACTAGTGACTAGTGATTAGTGACTAGTCGTTAGACGTTAGTCGTTAGACGTTAGAGTGACTAGTGACTAGTGACTAGTGATTAGTGACTAGTCGTTAGTCGTTAGTCGTTAGACGTTAGAGTGACTAGTGACTAGTGACTAGTGACTAGTGATTAGCCTCGAAACTTCGGGGGTGATTAGACTTTGGCCTTTGGACTTTTGTTCTACTGAAAAATCGTTATTTTTACAAGAGTGTTCATTTTTAAATTGCATGTCCAAAACCCGAATTTTTATCAGTAGTGTGCAAGTGGAGTTTGCAGTAGAGCGGCAACTGGTGTATGACTATTTACTGGCAGACCCGTTATTGGGTCGTTTTTTTGAGCCCTTTTTGTTTGAACGCTTACCTGCTAAGAATCAAGCTGTGACTTCGGTCTATTTGCATGCGGTAGAACAATGTGCTGTGTATCTGGGGTTACTAGGTGTGCAGTAGGGTTATGAGGACGCCGAAGGGCTATCGCCTACAGAGCGGGAGTTTGATCATGCTACCCTTCATCATAAAACCCGGTTGATTTTTTTGACCGATCATTCTATAAATGAGCGGCATCCAAAAGAGATTAGACTCATCCAAAAAGCACAACAAGTGGTGGTTCGCAAACAGTTTGGATCCCCCGATGAACTTAAAGCAGCGGTCTATGCAGCGCTTGTGAATTATCTCATCGAGAAGGAGTTGATTCGCACTGGGCCGTTTGATGCTACGTTTCACCCTACCGCTTCACTGGACGCTCTTTCGGAAGAAAAAATACGTGCCTTTATTCGCATTGCCCAAACCCGACGCGGGTTTAAGTTGGCCGACACCACTCCTCTCCTTTCGGTTTTGGAACATTTGAATTTGGCTGTCGATGGAAGACTAACGCATGCTGCCTTACTTCTTTTTGGCAACGACCCACAACGGTATTTTATCAACTCTGAGGTTCGCTGCGCCCATTTTCACGGTAGTGAAGTCGCCAAACCAATTCCCTCCTATAAAGTCTTTAAAGGCGATGTATTTGAATTGGTCGATCAAGCAGTTGACTTTGTCTTGGCGAAACTGGATTATACGGTGGGAACTCGTTCACAGTCCAACACGATTCCAGGTCACTATGAAATTCCACGTGCTATGGTGGTGGAAGCAATTGTCAATGCAGTAGTCCACCGGGATTATACCCATAACGGTAGTGTGCAAATAATGCTGTTTAGTGATCGCTTGGAAATTATCAATCCGGGGGCGCTTCCGTTGGGTTGGACCACCGAGAAGCTGAAAGGGCTCCATATTTCGGTACCTGCCAATCCGCTGTTGGCCGAACCGATGTACTTGGGAAGTTATATCGAGCGTTTGGGTACGGGAACGGCAGATATCATTCGAATCGCGCAAGAACACCAGCTTCCAGCGCCTGACTTTGTGCAATCGGATGACTTTAAAACGATACTTTACCGCCCCTTTACCCCTCAAGTACCCCTCAAGTACCCACCAAGTACCCACCAAGTACCCGACAAGCTGCCCTCAAGTTGGCACCCCCACCCCATGGATTATGCTACTATTGGTATTGAAGTACGGAATCTATTAAAAGTGGTGGTTGGTGAAATGAGTCGGCAAGAGCTACAAGAGGCCCTAGGACTTAAAGACCGGGTGAATTTCAGGACGAATTATTTGGATCCAGCCGTTCAAGCCGGACTCTTGGTGATGAAATTCCCGGGTAATCCGAGACATCCTAAACAAAAATATAGGGTTACGGAGAAGGGTGAGGAAGTAAAAAGGGAGTACTTGCCCTGAGGTAGTGATTAGTCGTTAGTCGTTAGACGTTAGAGTGACTAGTGATTAGTGATTAGTGATTAGTGATTAGTGATTAGTGATTAGTGATTAGTGATTAGTGATTAGTGATTAGTGATTAGTGATTAGTGATTAGCCCCGAAACTTCGGGGGTGACTAGTAGTTCGTCTAAAAATCAATGTTCTGCCTCTTTCCTCTTTCTTCTTTCCTCTTTCCTCTTTCTTCTTGCAGCGAAGCGGTCTTGCTTCTTGCAGCGTAGCGGTCTTGCTTCTTGCAGCGTAGCGGTCTTGCTTCTTGCAGCGTAGCGGTCTAGAAAAAATTAACACTAGGAGCGCTTGAAAATCCAAAATTTCGTGAATACTTTGCAATGTTTCATTTTTAAATTACTCGCTATGACTACACTTCGCCGTACCGCTTCTCTTTTACCGTTGCTTTTGATTCCCGCGCTCGAAATGGGACTTACCCTTGGCCTTTTGGGGTTGTGGCGCTATGCAACGGCGCGTCGGACTACCGATCCTGCGTTGGAAAAAATCATGTTGATTCTCTTGGTGCTGCCCTTATTGCTCCACTGGATGCATGGCTGGGGTAAAGAGGCCTCACGCCGGTCTACGTGGACGTTTGCCGTGATGAGTTTGGCCCTCTTGGCGTTGGGGATAGTGCTGCAAAACCTCTAAATGGAACCCTATGAAGTTTGGCTTTCGAAAACCTTCCCTCAAAAAGCGAATAGCGGCTCGAACCTCGATAAAGCGGGTAATTCGCCATCAATTGGGCCTTAAAGCGCCCCGCGGCTGGGGATGGATTACCAATCCCAAAAAAGCGGCTTACAATCGGGTATACCAGCGCACTTCCCGAGGCTGTATGGTCTCACTACTCGTCATGCTCAGTTTTTTGGTGATGGGGGTGCTATGTATTTAGCTTGGGCGTTTTGAAAAAAAGCCCCCAGTAGTATGCATGATGCCTATTAACTGAAGTCTATCTTAACCTACGACTTCGGCGAACTTCATAAACATGATTTACATTCCCATCAATTTACCTGTATTTTATGCACTGAAGTTCCTGATTCGTGACGGATCACCAAAAGGTAGCTCCCTGAAGCTAAGGAGGCCACAGGCACTGGGAAAGCCTCGGTGAGATTGACCGAATCTTGAGTGTAGCACACGCGTCCGATGGCATCTACCAATTGAAGATTGGCTTGGGTTAACGTACTGCCTATTGCGCTTATATAAACTACTTCATTGGATGGATTAGGATACACTTGAAACGACTGACTTACTGTTGCAACTCCCAAAGTATTTAAGGTAATGATGCCTTGATAGGGTTTTGCATTGGAAAGGGTCAACGTAACTTTAACCGTGTCGAGGGTAGTAAATGGGGGTAAATTGAAAACGGCAACACCATTGGAAATGAGGGCTGTTCCCAAAATTTGATCGTTTTGTGTGATGGCTACACGAGCCCCGTTATGGGGTGAAAACACTTCAAGTAGTCCGCCCGAAGCGCTCATGGTCGCTACATGGGTGGCCGTAAGATTGGTAGTTACTTTGTTGCGAAATAATGTAGATGGATCGCCAAAGAAAATCCACGTTTGCATTACTTCTTCAGCGGTCATACTTTGATTATAGGTCTCCAGCATACTCACTTGTCCATTGTAAAACAAACCTCCTAATGTTGTTTTGATATTATCGCTGTCACTACGAATAATCAACTCGGCCATTTCATCTTGGGTTTGCATCGGTTCGGCCCAAGCCATCAAAATCGAGGAACCGCATGCCGCAATAGCGCCTGCTGGACTTCCTTGGTTTTGTAGTCGAGTAAAGGTTTCGCAAAAAGCGGTTTCGCCCACAAAAGTTCCATTGTTACAAGCTACCGAAACCACAAAAGGATATTTTCCGTTGTTTACTAATGCACTCACATCACCCGAAGTATAATCCCCTGTCGATACGCCTTGTGTCCAGCCGTGACCGGTATAATTTAGGAGTCCAGCCCCTTGATTTAACGCTGAAGAAATCATCGAAGAACTTGGACTACCCGCGGCATCATTCCCTCCTTGGGATCCGTCATAAAACTCATGAACTGTCGTATACCCATTGGTCAATAAAAGTGCGCGTATATTGCGTAAATGTAACCAATCAGGTTCGCCGTCATCGCCATATCCATCGCCTTCGTCTGAACCAATTCCAATGGCTTTGGTCATCCAATCGCCTGTTAATGGGTTGGTTTCATACTCTAGGGTACGATTTACCATTGTTTGGACTTCGGAAACTGAACCCGAAAAACGTCCCACCAACACCTCTGGAAAGAAGTCAGTGCCATCCAATTGACCGTAATACGAATCACTCCACAACTCTTCTTGTTCGATAGAGGTTCCGTACGAAAAACTGGGAAGATGCTGATGATCGCCCACAAGCATTACATAAACCAGACTGGGATTGGCAGCGTAAAAGGAGGCAACAAAACTTTTAATGGATGCAGCGGTTGTTCCGGTTTGCGCCAAAGTGGCTACTGTGGTCTTCATCCCACTTTCTATTTTCCACTGCACCCAGGGTTGAAGGGTATTTACATACGCTGAGGGTGTGATGACAAGCATATCACCGTGTTCGCTCACGGGGAGGTATTGTGGGGTGTTGATGAAGACCTGTTCATACATCCGTTGAAACTCTTGGGGCACGGCAGTACTTTGGGAAGTAAATTCGTTGATGCCCTGTTGTTGCGGTTGGGTGGTCACCCTCACACGTATGTTTTGATACACCCGTAAAGTTTGGGTCACCGGATTGTATTGGTAGGGATAAAAGGAAATTGTTGCTCCCCGTGTAGAACGAAACACAAAAGGGTCGCTCATATGGGCTAATGTTCCTGGGTAGAAAGCATTTTGACTGTATTCAGGTCCGAACACAAACGGAACTTTTGCGGGATCAACATTCCGCTTCAAACTGCCTTTGGAGGGTAAAACTGAAACCCCAGTATACTCTATAAAACCATCATGGGTTATCGTGAATGTAACGGCACCTGTGTGGGGCACTTGAACCGATTCGGTAAAAACTGGAACGGCTGGAGCCCCTTTTTGCATGGTAAACACTTTTGCTACTTGACTGAAATCAACATATGCTTTTCCCGCTACTATTGTTGATAGAGACTGAAAAACAGGAGTTTGGTTTTGAAGTGTCAGATCATCCCCTTGTGAAGCTACCAAGCGTATTTGTTGCGCCTGAAGGGATCCAAATATACCCAAACAGCAGAGAAAAAGTTGTATTTTTTTCATCACTAAGCAATTTTTTATGGTGATTATTTATTAAAAAACATGGTTTATCAAAAATAAGCAGAATACATATAGAAACAATAAAAATTCATTATTTGTACAAGCTTTTTTTTCTTGTTTTTTTTTAACCGCAAAGACCTCTTGGGTTGTTGGAAATAACATTTTTAAAAAATAGACGTTAAACTTACGATTTTTGATTTACGACTAATCATTTGACAATGAGACAATGTGTCAATGTGTCAACCTGCCTGCCGGTTGGAAGGTGTGTTGATTTGAAAATAAGGTGAGTTGAAGATTTGGAAATGTGTTGATTTGAAAATGAGGTGATTTGAAGATTTGAAAATGTTCTTTCTAAGAAATAGATGTTTACTGAAGACTGATGACTGAAGACTGAAGACTGATGACTGTTGACTGTTAACTGTCGACTGTCGACTGTTGACTGTTGACTGACGACTGTTGACTGTTGACTGTTAACTGACGACTGTTGACTGTTAACTGCAAACTAACCACAAATTTTTACTACTTTTACCGTAAACAAACCAAACTACTCCTATGGAAGAATGCATTTCCGTTTTTGATATGCTCAAAATCGGTGTGGGACCCTCGAGTTCCCATACGTTGGGCCCTTGGCGAGCTGCCGAACGTTTTTTACATGAACTCCGCGACCGAAATCTATTAGACCAAGTGCAGGAAGTGACCGTCGATTTGTATGGTTCCTTGTCGCTCACGGGAAAAGGTCACGCCACCGATTTGGCCGTCATGCTCGGGTTGAGTGGGCAGGATCCGGAGTATATTCCCGTTGATCAAATTGATTCCATTATACAAACCATTCGGGACACCCACCAAATACAATTAGGCAACACTTATACAATTGCTTTTCAACCTGATACACACATTCAGTTTCATAAAAACTTTTTGCCGTTTCATGCCAACGGATTGCAATTTACGGCCGTGACTCCGCAAGGAAAAATCACAGAAACGTATTACTCCATTGGCGGTGGTTTTGTTGTGAAAGAAGAACGCACCAATGCCAAGAAAAAAAGCGCTATAAAATGTGCCTTTCCTTTTCCGGTGCAAACCGCTGCCGAACTTTTGCAGTATTGTCAAAACGAAGGGAAATCTATATCAGAATTGGTGTATGAAAATGAGAAATCCATGCGCTCAGAAGAGGAAATTGACCGCGAATTACTTCGCATTTGGCATACCATGCTCGAGTGTATGTACATCGGATGCCATACCGAAGGAACCTTGCCCGGGGGACTAAATGTGCGTCGTCGTGCCTTTGACATGCATCAAAATCTGATCGGAACACTTCCCTATCAAACTCCCCAAGAATGGTTGGAGGTGATTCGGAAAACGGAAGTAAAGTTTCGCCAAATTCTAAAATGGGTAAGCTGTTTTGCCTTGGCAGTCAATGAAGTGAATGCTGCGCTGGGTCGGGTGGTTACGGCCCCTACCAACGGCAGCGCAGGGGTCATTCCCGCCGTACTCATGTATTATATGGTGATCGAAAACCATCAAGCGGGTGCGAAAGAAATCAAACAATTTTTACTGGTAGCCGGTGAAATTGGATCTATTTTCAAAAAAGGGTCGACCATTTCAGCCGCTATGGGGGGATGCCAAGCCGAAATTGGTGTATCCTCAGCAATGGCGGCCGGAGCCTTGTGCGAATTAATGGGTGGAACTCCCGAACAGGTGCAAATGGCAGCCGAAATTGCCATGGAACATCACTTAGGCATGACCTGCGACCCCATCGGAGGCTTGGTACAAATACCCTGCATCGAGCGCAATACCATGGGCGCCATTAAAGCGATCAATGCGGCCGAATTAGCGCTAGAAACCGATGCCAAAAACGCTAAAGTACCCTTGGATAAAGTCATCCACACCATGTGGGAAACGGCCAAAGATATGAACCACAAATACAAGGAAACCTCAGAAGGTGGCTTGGCCATCACGGTAAGCCTCTCCGATTGTTAAAACATAAAAGTGACTCCCGAGGTCCACAACCATTGGGTGGATTGCCCATTCAATACGGGTTCGGTAGCACTAAGGTGACGCACTTCCGAACGGATTTTGCAGTAGGTATTGATCGCGTAATCCACATTACCCGAAACACCCCAGGTTGTCAAGGGGAAGCCAACTTGTATTCGTGCTTGTGAGGGGTCGGTGTAATACGTTATTCAAAGCGCAACAAATCGGTTTGTCCCCAAGCAAGCAGCGGAAATAGAAGCCAAAAAAAGATTCTCATGAACGTCGTCGGGTATCGATAATACTGATGATTTTCCATGTGCCTTGTTCGAGGTATAACGTAAATACATTGACCCCCTCGTGACTTAATTTTCCGTTGATATAAAATTGATAGGGGGTCCATGCTACAGCCATGGCGCCGTCGATTTGAATGCTGTAACTTAGAATGCGTTCTTCAATGGCTAAAGCAGCAGGCAAAGAGGCAATGGATTGAAAAAAACGCGCAGGCGGGTCTTCCGTGAGTTGGGTTCCTTTGGTTTGCGTCGTGGTAATCGATTGCAAGCGTAGTGAAGGATTGCAAACCGCTCTCATTTTGAGCGAATCGCGTTGGTGAAAGCCTTCAAAAAATTGTTCTATCGTTTGCTTTACGACCGCTTCTTGCGCGAATGTTGTAAGGCTAAAAAATAAACAGCAGTAAAAAAGAAATGTTCTCATCGGGTTCTCATGGTTTTCTAACGTGTAAAAATACCGTATTTGTGTTAAAAAAACAAATCGATTTTACTACTTTTACAACCATCAACCTCAAAAACCATACACCCATGTCGGTAGCCAAAAAAGATTACAAAAAAATAACCACCAAATCCTTGGTCGATATGAAAGCCCAAGGTGAAAAAATATCCATGCTCACGGCCTATGATTATACGATGGCTAAAATCGTGGATTCGGCGGGTGTCGACGTGATCTTGGTAGGCGATTCAGCGAGTAATGTGATGGCGGGACATGAAACGACCTTACCCATCACCTTAGACCAAATGATTTACCATGCTTCGTCGGTAGTGAGAGCGGTAGACCGTGCATTGGTGGTTGTGGATTTACCTTTTGGAACCTATCAATCGGACCCTAAAGAAGCTTTGCGATCGGCCATTCGCATTATGAAAGAAAGTGGAGGGCATGCGGTAAAATTGGAGGGCGGCTCGGAAATCAAAGATTCGATCAAGAAAATCTTGAATGCAGGTATCCCAGTGATGGGGCATTTGGGACTCACGCCACAATCGATCTATAAATTTGGTACCTACACCGTGCGTGCCAAAGAAGAGGCTGAAGCCGAAAAATTGTTGGAAGATGCCAAACTCTTAGAGCGTTTGGGTTGTTTTGCGCTGGTGTTGGAAAAAATACCCGCGGCATTGGCCGAAAAAGTCGCTTCACAATTGCATATTCCGGTCATTGGTATAGGGGCAGGCAGCGGTGTTGACGGTCAAGTCTTGGTGCTCCATGATATGATTGGCATGACCCATGAGTTTAGTCCACGGTTCTTACGACGGTATATGAACTTGTATGAAGACATGTCGCAAGCCATTGGACAGTATGTCACTGATGTGAAAACGAAGGACTTCCCCAATGCGAATGAGCAATACTAATTTTGTTATTGAGAATTTTGAATTTGACATTGCCATTGTCATTGAATTTTGAAATTGTCATTGTCATTGAATTTTGAAATTGCCATTGAAATTTAACCACCCAAACACGCACTAACTCTTTTTTTATGAAAATTGTAAGCACACCCGAAAACCTACAGGTGTTGTATGAAGACAACCACTTGATTGTGGTTAACAAACGGGTAGGCGATTTGGTGCAAGGCGATAAAACGGGCGATACCCCTTTGCCGGATTTGGTTAAAGCGTATTTAAAAAAGAAATACCATAAACCCGGCGATGTTTTCCTGGGTGTAGTCCATCGGTTAGATCGCCCCACCACAGGTTTGGTAGTTTTTGCCCGAACATCCAAAGCTTTGGAGCGGATGAATGCCTTGTTTAGCCAACGGGAAACACAAAAAACATATTGGGCTGTAGTGCAACAACCGCCACCACAAGCCGAAGCTACCTTGACGCATTACCTCAAACGGAATCCGCAAAACAATACCTCAAAAGCTTATCTAAAAGCAGTTCCCGACAGCAAGTTGGCCCAATTATCGTATACCACCTTGCGCGTTTTGGATCGGTATACCGTATTGGAGATAGCGTTGCATACCGGACGACATCACCAAATACGAGCCCAACTGGCGGCTATCGGTTGCCCCATCAAAGGGGATTTAAAATACGGTTTTCCTCGAAGCAATCCCGATGGAGGAATTCATTTGCATGCCCGTCAATTGCAATTTATTCATCCCGTAGCTAAAGAACCCATAACCCTCATTGCACCGCCCCCCGAGGATGTGTTGTGGAATGCAGTCCGCTAAAATTCTATGCTATTCATTTGTTAAAAATAAGTACCTTTAACCCAAATCCCCCACCTATGAAAAAACAGTTGCTACCGCTTTTGGTACTCTTTAGTCTTTCAATTTCAGCACAAGAACAGTACACGGGTATTGGTTTATCGAGTCGTGTAGGTGTGCTTAATGCACAGTTCAACCCTGCTGAACTTCACAATCAATCCAACAAATTTGACATTCACCTCATTGGTTTCAATGCTCGAGTGAGCAATAACAAATTGGGGGTTGATGATATTATCAATAATGACAACCTCGAAAACATCCTTTTTCGCGGTACCGATCCTGTAAACCTGAGGGCCAATGTACAAGCCATGGGGTTGGGTATGAGCGTAAAGTTTAAACGTTGGACCCTAGGCATTAGCAGTACTTTTCACGGTAATTTAGATATTATTGATGTGGACCCACGTTTGGGTGATGCCTTTGTCAATGCAGGTATCAATGCGTTGGTTGGTGGTTCGGCTACGGTGGCAAACAATTACAACCAACGGGTAAATGGAACGACTTGGGGCGAACTTGGGGCTACTGCAGCGTTTAGTTTGGTGAACAAAGCCAAGCACAAACTCAATGTGGGGATCACTGGAAAACTTTTGTTTCCAGGGTCGTATGCCAACTTGGGGATGGATCGCTTTAATGGCACAATTTCGCGGGTGGGAGGCATTGCTTTATTAACCAATACCCAAGCTTCGGTTAACTTTGCCTATTCGGGAACGTTAGCCAACAGTTTTACCCAATTTGACAACTACCGTGAATCGGCTTTTGGAGGATTAAATGGCGTGGGGGCTGATATTGGAATCAATTACCAATTGCGTGATACACCGCCCGAAAATCCGAAGAAAAATCAAAATCGATACAAACTCAACTTGGGATTGGCGATTCGCAACTTGGGCGCGATGACCTTCAACGACAACAACAACCAATCGACCAATTACACCCTTTCGATACAAGGTACCCAAAGTTTGAACTTAAATCAATTCGAAAATGTTGAAAGTTTGCGTGAAATCGAGACGATTTTATTGAATAGCGGTTATTTGACACGAACCGATGGAACGCGCGATTTTCGGGTACAACTCCCCACCACACTCGCGTTGTATGGCGATGTCAAAATTATTCCGAAGTTGTTTGTTTCGGCCTATTTGTTGCAACGCTTAAATAATGTGGAGGTCAACGATCAAATTGCTGCACAAAATACATTCATCGTGACGCCTCATGTGGATTTGGGCTTTTTCGAAATTTTTGTTCCCTTCACCCAAAATGAAATTTCAGGCTTTAATACCGGCTTGGCGTTCCGTGCCGGTGGCTTTTTTGTAGGGTCAAGTTCGGGTGTTACCGCGTTGATGACCAATCCCAAGCAAGCCGACTTGTATATGGGGTGGCGTATTGGAATCTTCTAAATGATGAAGCTGGCCACTGACATCCGCTATCGCAAAGAGAAATTAAAAGCCCTTCGTGCAGCCATAATCGCACACGAAGAAGCGCTTATTGAGGCCTTATACTGCGATTTTCGAAAACCAGCTTTTGAAACGGTAGTCACTGAAACCCAGTATGTAATTGCCGACATTTCCTATACCCTAACCCATTTGAACCACTGGGCAAAACCGCAGTGGGTTTGGCCATCTTTACTCACGTTTCCCAATACCGACCGAATTTACCGGCAACCTTATGGCGAAGTATTGATTATCGCCCCTTGGAATTACCCCTTTCAGTTGGCCTTGTCGCCCTTGGTAGCCGCTATTGCAGCGGGCAATCGAGTCGTATTGAAGCCCTCCGAACTTACACCGCACACTTCAGCTTGTATCCAAACGATTATCTCCGAAGTATTCTATCCTGATGAAGTTCGAGTTGAACTAGGCGATGCCACGGTTGCCCAGCGTCTCTTGGCGCAACGGTGGGATTATATCTTTTTTACAGGAAGTGTGGCCGTGGGAAAAATAGTAGCGGCGGCGGCGGCACAACACCTTACGCCTGTGACCTTGGAATTGGGTGGAAAGAGTCCGTGTATCGTGGCAGCGGATGCAGATTTGAAAGGAACGGCACGACGCATTGTGTGGGGAAAATTTATCAATGCGGGACAAACGTGCATTGCCCCCGATTATATTTTGGCCGATGCGCGAATCATTGAGCAATTGCAAGAAGCATTGCAGCAGGCTATACTTGAAGCTTATGGCAAAAACCCGCAAGGGTCTCCCGATTATGCGCGTATCATTAGCGATAAGCACTGGCAACGGTTGGTTGCAATGCTCTCGGAGGGTTCCGTAGTTTTTGGGGGAACGTATGAGGCGGAAGAGCGCTATATTGCCCCTACACTTATTCGAAATCCTATCGCGTCTAGCACATTGATGCAAGAGGAAATTTTTGGCCCGTTACTTCCTATACTTTCTTATACTAACGAAGGGGAGCTACAACAAAAAATCGGACAATTTGAAAAGCCCTTGGCATTATATGTATTCTCTAATTCTACTGCTTGGGCCCAAAAACAAATTGAGACCTTTCGTTTTGGCGGCGGTTGTATCAACGATACCGTATTGCATTTCAACAACAAGCGCATGCCTTTTGGCGGTGTGGGTCATAGCGGCATGGGCAGCTATCACGGGCACTGGGGATTTGAAACGTTTAGCCATCGAAAAGCAGTCACCCAAAAGCCCTTTTGGGGAGAAGTTCCAATGCGATTTGCGCCTTACAGAGGAAAGCTAAAAATTGTAAAAAAAATCATGCGCTATCTGTGAAATAGTTGTAACTTGTAAGAGTCTAAACCCTAATGACACTTTACGCATATATGCTATTGACCCAATTTCTATTAGCACTGCAATCCCCGTTACAAACGGCGCATAAAATTCATATTGTCAAACCCTATCATTTGGAAAAATGGTTTGTGGTTTTGGCGGTTTTATTTCTGGTGGTCTACATGACCTACGCTGTGTTTCAGCATAAACAAAAGAAAAACAGTTTCATTCACAACTATTCTGAATTTGCACCCAAAGAGGAAATCTACAATATGTTGTTGCTTATCTTAGGGATTTCATTACCATTGATAGAGTTAGTATTGGAGCTGTTCTCGGTGCGCAGTCAAAGTTTGTTATTAGTAAAAACTATAATAGGTTTTATTCTTTTAGGCATTTATTGGATCAATACACGAACTACTTGGCTCAAGCGTTTTTTTGTCCCATTATTCATCACGGTATATATCATTGATTTTATTGGCAATCTCGTTAGCTTGATGTTTATTAGCTACGAATTAATGCTTTACTGTTCACTTTTGCTGAATTTTTTCTTGAGTTACTATGTTTTCAAAAACTTGGTGCAGTATTGGACCTTTGTAACCTTGTTTTCATTGTTCCTTTTTAGTGTATTTTTACAAAACATTCTTCCAGCGAAAGATGTTATTATTCTTGTTGCGTGTTGCTTGTTAATCATTGCCATTCATGCTTCGATACATTTAGCAACGGTAAATACACGGAATAAATTTTTATTTGCCAATGAAATTTTAAACAAAGGAAACATTCTTACTATCGCTACCAACCGCCAAGGAGCGTTATTCTACTGTAGTGAGCAAGTGCGTAATTTTTTGGGGTATGAACCCGAAGAGGTTTTGGGATTGCGTTTTTGGGAATTGACAGAAGATCCTGAATTTATTGGTGAAGCGTACCATGATAACTATATCGACGGGCGCCTACACGTTCGAAAACTGAAAGCCAAAAACGGGGAGTATCGTTATATACAGTGGAAGGATAAAAAGTTTTCCGACGATTTAACCATTGGAATCGGTCAAGATGTTACAGAGCAACAGAATATCCAAAATCAGTATGAAAATCTGATTGAAAATGCGAATGATTTGATTTATGAAATTAATCATTTGGGGTATTTCACCTTTATCAACAAACATGGAGTAACGCTGACCGGATATAGTCAGGAAGAGTTTTATAAAAAATTATTTTTGGATTTAGTCCACAAAGACCATCGCAAACGAATTAAAGATTTTTATTCGCTTAAAGGTCTTAAAAACAATGCCTTTCCCACTTTAGTTGTTCCTGTTATTAATCGTAAAGGAGAAACCATTTGGCTCTCCCAAAACGTTACCTTCAAACGTAATGAAGCGGGGAATGTTATTGGTTATACGGTTATTGCTCGTGATATAACGATGCAACGTCAAATGGAGATTGAAAACATTCGGCGGGAGAAAAAAATCAAACGATACAATGATGCCATCAAAGATTTAACGTTAAAAAACCAACCGGACGGTGATAATTTTGGCCATTTTTTGGAAGTAGTATTGCGAATTATTGCCAAAAAAATCGACATTAATCGCGTAGGTTTTTGGTTGTATCAAACGGACCAAATCTTTTGTGAAAAAGTATATATCAAAAATAAAAATGAGTTCGAGTCAGGTGCAATCGTTCCCAAAAAAGAGTTTCCTAAATACTTTGAAGCTATTGAAAATGAGTCCCAAATTGTTGCCGATGATGTACTTGAAAACCCTCTCACACAAGAGTTTGTAGCTACCTATTTTCAAGATTACAATACCCAATCGATGTTGGACACCCCCATTTATATCAATGGGAAACTCCACAGTGTATTGTGCTTGGAATCGGATACGAAGAAAAAAGAATGGGATGCTGAAGATATTGTTTTTGCTCGGTCCATAAGTGATTTTTTGGCAGCTGCCATCGAAACGCACCAACGCTTGGAAGCGGAAGCAAAATTGGAATATAAAAATCAAATATTGACTGAAATCACCAATTTCACTACACGTTTCATTGCGATAAAAAACAAGTATGAAATGTTTAATGAAGTATTGAATTCATTAGGAAAAGTAATTGATGTAAGTAGAATTTCTTATTTTGAATTTGATTATGAAAATTATTCTTTTAGTCAGCGAAATCGTTGGAACAACCAATTAAAGACATTAATTGATATTAATCCTCATTTACAAAATTTACCTTATGAAAAATTTACGGTGATTTTTGACACACTTAATGATAAAAATGTCTATTACAGTAAAGTAAAAAATATAAAGGATGCTGAAATTCGTAACTTCCTTGAACAAATTAATTCAAAATCTATTTTACTATTACCTGTAAGGGTAAATGAAAAGTTAGAAGGATTTATCATTTTAGATGATACTGAAAAAGAGCGTATTTGGATGGAGGAAGAAGTTACTATTTTAGGTACTCTAGCACGAATCGTCTCTTCTTCCCTTGAACGCAATGTCAATGAGGGGATTATTCGAGAAAATGAAGAACGTTTTCGATTGTTGGCCAACAATATTCCCGGCACCGTTTACCTCTGTCATTCGGATGAAGAATACAGTTATTTGTATTTGAATGATGAAATTGAAAAATTAACCGGACTTACCAAACAGCAATTAACGAATCATAAAATCGGTTTTGGCGGTTTAATTCATCCTGATGATTGTGACGGCGTTATGAAAGCCTATGAAAAAGCCTTTACCGACTTGCATAAAATACGCCACACCTACCGGATTTTACATCATGAAGGCAATTACAAATGGGTTGAAGAATTTGGAGGCGTCATTCAAAACGACTACGGTGAAAAGTATATCGAAGGAATTTTAATTGATATTACGCGACAAAAAGAAGCTGAAGAAGCCATCAAAGCCAAAGAATACGCTGAAGCGGCTAACCGAGCGAAATCGGAATTTTTGGCCAATATGAGTCATGAAATTCGAACTCCATTGAATGGAATTATTGGATTCACCGATTTGCTTAAAAATACCAATCTCGAGGCGATTCAACGGAGCTATATGAATACGATTAACGAATCGGGCTTATCACTCATGGATATTATCAACGATATCTTGGATTTCTCCAAAATCGAATCGGGGAAACTAGAGCTAGATGTTCGTCGTTACGACCTCAAAGAATTACTGAATCAAGTCGTGGAATTGGTTAAGTACGACACCAATCGTAAAAACTTACAATTTGATTTGGTGGTAAAAAAAGAGGTGCCACAATACATTTGGACCGATAGCGTTCGCCTCAAACAAATATTGATCAATCTTCTCGGCAATGCCGTAAAATTTACAGAAAAAGGTTCGGTCAAATTGACGATTACCAATTTGGAACTGATTGGGGAATCACAAAGTCGATTGCGATTTAGCGTTACCGATACGGGAATTGGAATCAGTAAGGAGTTTCAAGAGCAAATTTTTGAGGCGTTTTCACAAGGCGATAATTCGACCACACGAAAATTTGGGGGCACAGGCCTCGGACTAACCATTTCGAATCAGCTCTTGGCCTTAATGCAAAGCCAATTGAAACTCAAAAGTGAAGTTGGCAAAGGTTCAGAATTCTTCTTTGATATCATCCTCAAAGCCACCAATCATAAGGTTATTGACAGTATTGAAAACATTGAAGTTAGCATAGAAAAAGAAGATTTTAGCGATTTTGGACATGAAAACTTTAAGATACTAATTGTAGAAGACAACAAAATAAACATGCTATTGGCCAAGACGTTGGTCAAACAAATTGTTCCCAATGGCACGCTTTATGAAGCCATAAACGGTCAAGAAGGTGTGGATAAATACAATGTTTTACATCCCGATATCATCCTCATGGATGTTCAAATGCCCGTAAAAAATGGATATGAAGCCACCCAAGAGATTCGAAAAACGGAGAAAGGGAAACATGTGCCCATTATCGCTTTAACCGCTGGTACTGTAATGGGGGAAAAGGAAAAATGCTTAGAAATGGGCATGGACGATTATACGTCCAAACCTATCGTAAAAGAGGTGTTGGAACAGCTTTTGCACAAATGGTTAAAAAGTAAGGGATAATTAAAAAAAATGAATAAAGAATTTCTTTTATTGGATGTATAGAAGTTATGTAAGCGGTAAACCCAAAACCGAGACTATGAAAAGATACATACTACTTATTTCATTCGTTTTAATAGGCTTGCTATGCTATCTATTAGGATATTTACGGGATCGAAGTTTTGTGCTAAATTATTATGACACTTTCTATGTAATTGACAAATCAAGTTTTAATTATTTCATATTCTATTTGTTTTCAATTCCCACATTATTCTATTTCATTTTAAGAAAACATTTCAACCTGAACATAGCACTTTTGCATATAGTATTTAAATCTATTTCAATATTTTTATATTTACTAGTAGATTTTCTTCAACAAAACAGACTTCCAAAACGTTACTTTTTTGAAAATTATTGGTATGAAAATGAAAATATACAGATTATAATTTTATACAGTTTTTTAATAGGAATTGGAGCATTTTTGTTGAATATATTTTTAAGTATAGCACATCTAAAGAAGAGTTTAAAAAGATGAATAAGTATATAAAAATATTTACACAGCACTTTTAAATAACTAAAAAATCACCCTCATTTTTATCATTCTCCCAATTAAAAAATAGCAATTTTATTGATGTCGTAATTCGTTACAATCTGTGCTATTTTTCGGAAATCTCATACCTTATTTTACCTCTAGGTATGTAATTTTACCCTAAAAAAAGCTATGCATATTGGTATTGATTTCATCGCGTTTGATTTCCCTCAACTCTACCTTCCCATACCCGAATTGGCGCAACACCGCCATATCGAAGCGGACAAACTAACCCAAGGATTGGGCTTACACCAAATGGCCATTCCCGATGTTTCGCAAGATGTGGTGACCTTTGCAGCCAATGCTGTGTATCGTTTGCTCAAACAGACGCAATTGTCCCCCGAAGCCATTGCCCGAATTTACGTGGGTAGTGAAAGTGGCGTTGACAGTTCGAAGCCCATTGGCTCGTATATCATTTCGTTGCTTGAATCCCGTTTTGGGACACGATCGTTCAAACATTGTGACACCGTAGACCACACTTTTGCCTGTATTGGTGGTGTTGATGCTTTGCAGAGTTGCATTGATTTTGTGCGGCTCAACCCAACTCAAAAAGCCATAGTCGTAACCACAGATATTGCCAAATACGATTTGGGTTCGTCTGGCGAGTACACGCAAGGTGCTGGTGCCTTAGCCTTACTGATCAGTGCCCAGCCGCGAATTGTAGCACTGGATAATGTTACCGGCATTGGGACCGAAGGGGTCTTTGATTTTTTCAAACCACGACAAACGGTTTCAAAAGCGTCAATTACGGGAAGGAATGATAATCCCGAATGGATGGGAATTTTGGAAAATGAGGTAACCCTTTACAAAGAACAACCCGTTTTCGACGGCCAGTATTCCAATACCTGTTACATCAATCGCATTACTGAAGCCTACCAGCATTTTAAACAATTACGTCCCCAAGAAGGAATACACTTCGACCGTTGGGCGCAATTGTTTATGCATTTACCTTATTGTTTCCAGGCCCGTCGCACGTTTAGCAGTATCTATGCGCAAGAGAAACATCCTGAAATATCGGGCGCGGAGGAGTTGAAAGCCATTGCCAAAAGTGATGCTTATCGCACTTTGGTCGCTCAAAAAATTGCCCCCAGTGAAAAAGCCTCGGGAGTCATGGGGAATCTCTATACGGGGTCGATTTTCTTGAGCCTGCTGTCAGGATTGAGTCAGGCGGCGACACAAACCGAAGAACTTGCAGCACAAACGGTTGGATTCATTGCTTACGGAAGCGGTTCGAAGGCTAAAGTCTTTGAAGGGCAAATACAACCCGGTTGGCGAGAAGCGATTCAAGCTGTTGAATTGTTTCAAACCCTTGAACAACGGAAAGCCATCGATTTTTATACCTACGAAAAATTACACAAAAAGGAAATAACAGTCCCCGTAGGCACACCGCAAGGCTTTGTTTTGGAAAAAATCGAAAAAGAAAATCCTGTATTAGTTGGCGCGCGCTATTATGGGTTTCGTTAATGTCCCAACAAAAACTGTATCGGAATGGCCAATCGTTTTTGCCAAGCCAGTTCGCTATGGTCTTCACCTTCAAACTTTCGGGTAATCCAATGCGATGCGTTCCAACCTTTGGCGCGCATCACCGCATCGACTTGTTGTTGAACGGGTTCATAGAGTGCATCTAACGTGGCGGTTCCGAAGTCAAAATAGATTTTTCGGGTATTCACCTTGGGCAAATGTTTTTGTAAATACCGTATAAATTGAGCTGGAATTGGATTGTTTTCCATTGAAAAAACGCCGGGCCAATGGGTAGACAAACATGCCGCGCCCCCGAATACCTTCGGATACTCACAGAGCGCATACATCGAAATCAACCCTCCCATACTACTGCCCGCAATAAACGTATGAGCCGCATCGGTATAAACCGCATAATGGCGATCGATATAGGGCTTGAGTTCTTTGACCAAAAATTTCAAATACTTGTCTGATTGCACAGTATAGTGTTGAAAAACCGAATTCCCATTGGGACGGTTCACTTGGTAAAGCGAATCTTGCTGCCGTATTGATAACTGTTCAAAGGGTTTTTGAGGAAAATAATCAGCATGACGCGTTACTCCCCCATTCCACACCCCAACCACAATACAATCTTGAATCTTTCCCATTAGGGCGAGTTCACTCAATACATTATCCACCTCCCAAGCTTGTTTGTTCCAAGTGGTATTGGGGTCAAAAAGCATTTGCCCGTCGTGCATATAGAGCACATTGTATTTTTTGGCTTCCGAATACCCTTCAGGCAACCACACATCGACATGACGCGGAGTCACATAATTGGATGGAAAATCAGCCAAACGCTCTAGGGTTCCGGACACTACCTTAGGTATTTCTTGGGCCTGTAACGACATCATGGCCAACCAAATAAAAAATAAATATTTCATACGCGTTTCTTTTACCCCAACCATCCATCGCGATCCAAACTACGGTATTGAATGGCTTCTGCAATATGCGCCGCTTCAACTTTAGGATGGGCTTCTAAATCGGCTATGGTTCGGGCTACTTTTAAAATTCGATCATAAGCTCGGGCCGACAAATTGAGCCGTTCCATGGCATTTTTGAGCAAAGTTAGTGAGGATGCATCCAATTCACAATAGGTTCGAATCAATTGCGTACTCATTTGTGCATTGTAATGAATATTGGGGTACTCGGCAAAACGTTGGGTTTGTAGGTCACGCGCTGCGATCACCCGCTGTCGAATCACGGTGCTACTCTCTGCACGGCGGGTATCGGCCAACTTATCAAACGGCACTGGGGTGACTTCAATGTGAATGTCAATACGGTCGAGTAGCGGCCCCGAAATTTTACTCAAATAACGCTGCATCTCGGCAGGTGATGTCGTTATGGGGGCATCGGGATCATTAAAAAAACCGCCCGGACTAGGATTCATGCTCGCGACCAACATGAAAGAAGACGGATACGTAATGGTGAACTTCGCCCTTGAAATGGTAACCTCACGGTCTTCGAGCGATTGCCGCATTACTTCGAGTACTTCCCGTTTGAACTCGGGCAATTCATCCAGAAAAAGGACACCGTTGTGCGCCAAAGAAATTTCCCCCGGTTGCGGGTAGCTCCCTCCTCCTACTAAGGAAACGCTTGAAGCGGTGTGATGCGGATTCCGAAAAGGGCGTTGGCTAATGAGTCCCACCTCTTTGATTTTCCCCGCCACACTATGAATTTTGGTAGTTTCTAGGGCTTCACGCAGGGTCATAGGAGGTAAAATACTCGGCAACCGTTTGGCCAACATGGTTTTTCCTGCGCCTGGGGGACCGATGAGAATGATGTTATGCCCTCCTGCTGCGGCAATTTCCATACACCGTTTGATGGATTCTTGTCCTTTGACATCGGCAAAATCAAATTCAGGAAATTCCATAGCTTGAAAAAATGTATCCCGCGTATTGACGGTAACGGGTTCGAGCGTAGACGTTCCGGAGAAAAAATCGATGACTTGTAAAACATTTTCGATTCCATAGACCTCCAAATCATCGACTATGGCCGCTTCCTGTGCGTTCTGTTGCGGTAAAAGAATTCCTTTAAAGCCTTCCTCACGGGCTTTAATGGCAATGGGAAGTGCCCCGCGTATGGGTTGCAATCCCCCGTCGAGCGACAATTCCCCCATGATGATGTATTGATCCAAAAAATCGGTTTGCAATTGGCCACTCGCTACCAAAATTCCCAACGTCAAAGTCAGGTCGTACGCTGAACCCTCTTTGCGCAAATCAGCTGGCGCCATATTGATGGTGATTTTTTTTCCGGGCAATTCGTACCCGTTGTTTTTCAATGCGGCCGCAATACGGTAACTACTTTCTTTGATGGCATTGTCGGGGAGGCCCACCAAATGGTACCCGATTCCTTTGTCAACATTAACTTCTACAGTGATGGTGGTGGCTTCTACGCCAAAGACGGCGCTGCCAAAAACTTTTACTAACATGGCATGTAATTTAAATTAGGCTAATATTATACTTACGAAGGTACTTCTTTTTTCTTGAAATAAAACATCCACTGCCTTTTTGGTCGTTATTTCAATACCACGAAAGCTAAAATGTAAAACACTATTAACTTTTTGTAAACTATATTTGTCAATATGTAAAATATGCTTTACATTTGAATTGTTCTTTTTAATTACTGTACTATGAAAACAAATTTTTTATTTCCAAATTCATGGAAAATGGTGGGATGGTTGCTTTTCATTCCGGGGATTATGTTGGTACTTGTCGGATCGTTTTTGAATGTGAGCCTCGATGATTTTTTACAAACCAAAGTTTTAGCGCTCTACAGTGATCCCATTTTGGGGACATCAGGGTGGTTTACATGGGTGGAAAATGGCATTGCGGACGAACTTTTAACGGTAATGGTGATTGGAGATGGACTTTTAGTAGGATTTTCAAAAACGAAAAATGAGGATGAAATGATTAGCAGTCTTCGCTATGAGAGTTTGGTTTGGGCCACCTACCTAAACTATGGTATCATTTTGTTTACGACGCTTTTTGTTTTTGGAGTTGCCTACATGAATGTGTTGATTCATAACTTATTTACCTTATTATTCTTTTTTATCTTGCGGTTTCATTACCGTATTTATAAGGTATCTAAATCGGCTGACTATGAAGAATAAATTGAAAATATTGCGCGCCACCAAAAACATTTCGCAAGAGGAATTGGCGAAACACATTGAGGTCAGTCGGCAAACGATTCATGCGATGGAGAAAGGAAAATACGTTCCCTCTACGGTGTTGGCACTGAAATTGAGTCGTTTTTTTGAACAACCGGTAGAAGAAATCTTCGAATTGGAAGAGGACGATTAAAAAAATCCCAAGTGCTCCTTGGGATTTTCGTTTTACTTAAAGTTTTTAATACCGTCTTCCAACCATTTTTTATACGTTAGAATATCGGGAGTGTATCCTACGGGAGCATTCAAATCGTTACCGTCTGGCGATTGAATGACATACAAGGGTTGTGCATTATTTTGATATCGGGTAATCTGAAAATCACTCCATTTATTTCCAATCGTAACAATCTCTTTTCCTGTGGTCTTTGAGATGTATTGTTGTGCTTTGGGCAATTCAATTTTCCGGTCACAAATCAAAGAAATGAGAACCACTTTATCTTTTAATATTGGTAAAATCTTGTCAGAGGACCACACAAAATCTTCCATTTTGCGACAGTTCACGCAGGCATCCCCCGTAAAATCAACAAGCACCGGTTTGTTTACTTTTTTAGCATACGCCAATCCTGTTTCATAATCGTCAAAAGCGATAATTCCATGGGGACCCACATGGGCTCCTGTTGGTAACGTACCCGTTGCTGCATGGCCACCGCCTCCCAAACCGTTGGGACTTTCACTATAGTGCATGGGTGGTGGGAAACCCGAAATGAGTTTTAAAGGAGCACCCCACAATCCTGGGATTAAATACAGTGTAAAAATGGAAACCAACAAAGCCATAAATAATCGTCCCACCGATAAATGGGTGACGGGACTATCATGAGGCAGCGTTAATTTCCCAAATAAATACACGGCCCAAGCGCCAAAAATAATAATCCATACCGCTAAAAATAACTCACGTTCGAAGTAATGTTTTTGCAACACTAAATCGGCATTGGATAAGAATTTAAAGGCCAAAGCCAATTCCAAAAATCCGAGGGATACTTTAACGGTATTCAACCAGCCGCCTGATTTTGGTAATGTATTCATCCACCCTGGGAATAGGGCAAATAACATAAACGGCAATGCTAATGCAGAGGAGAATCCAAGCATACCAATGAGTGGAGCTAACCCTCCTTTGGAAGCTGCTTGCACAAGTAAGGTTCCCACGATAGGACCCGTACAAGAAAACGAAACGATGGCCAAAGCGAGTGCCATGAATACTATTCCAATCAATCCCCCTCGATCTGATTGACGGTCAACTTTATTGGCCCAAGAGTTGGGAAGCACAATTTCAAAAGCCCCCAAAAATGAAGCGGCAAAAAAGAGCAATAAAGCAAAAAACAGTAGGTTAAACCATACATTGGTTGACAGTGCATTCAAGGCATCGGCTCCGAAAATAGCGGTCACCAATGAACCGAGTACGATATAAATCAGAATAATAGACACCCCATAAATAATCGCGTTCTTTTTGCCTTGGGCTTTATTTTTGCTCTGTTTGGTAAAAAAACTTACTGTCATTGGAATCATTGGAAATACACATGGGGTAAGTAAGGCCGCAAAACCTCCCAAAAAGGACAAGAGGAAAATCGACCATATACTTTTGTCTTCGACAGCTCCTTTGGCCACTTTAACGGTTGCTGTCGCATTTTCAACGGGAGCTTTGGACTTTAATTTTGTGGTGTCACCTGCAGCAATAAGGGTATCTTTGGGAACCGTTGGGGCCGGTATGGCCGCTGCTTTGATTTCAGGGAGTTCAAAGGTAAAAAGCTTGTTGTCATTGATACACTGTTCTTTACAAACTTGATAGTCTAGATTAAGTTGAATGGATCTCAGCTTCGGATTGGTCACTTTTACCTTTTGCGTCACCACCACTTTATGTTCGAATAAATATTCGTCCACACCAAATATATCGCTATACACTTTTTTGTACGGGCTTTCTTTGGCTTTGCCTATTAATTCATAATTCCCTTTGGTGTTTTTGAAGGTAAGCACCATGGGCAACGACCCGCCATCGGGCGTAAATTGAGAATATACATGCCAACCCTCTTCAATAGTTCCAGTGGCAATTAAATTAAACTCGGTTTCGGAAAGTTTTTCGGTTTTTGACGTCCATTTGACAGGCGTTTTAATCTGACCCAAAGCCGTGAAGCCGGTCAGGAGTGCAAGCATCGCTAAGCAAAAATTTCTCATTCGGAAAGGGTAATTTTTAGTATCGTTTGTGTTTGTTCCGTCACTTTGAAGCGGTTATCAGCCCGATGGCCAATCACCCACACTATTTTGTTTCCCGAGCACAACAACCATTGCCGTTCTTTATCGGTGAGGCTGAACTTTTCATCTTTAAAAAACTTGCTCAGCTTTTTAGTGCCTTGCAATCCAAAGGGATGAAAAAGGTCTCCTTCTTGCCATTTGCGAAGCGTTAACGGATACTCCAGCAAATCAGCGTCCACAAATATAGTTGAAGACGTTACATTTTGAATGTCACTTACATTACAAAACGTCAATTTTAGGGGGAAATTAAGATGCAATTGGGTGCGGTCAATGGTATACACCGCCAAACGTGGTTCATGCCGAGCCGCCAAAACCAGATGGGTTCGGTTTTTGAAAAGAATAAAATTAGGCGCTAAAACCTGCTTCCCGGTTTCTGCAAAAGGCAATTGATAAATATCCTCCCAAGCCGTAAATCCGTAATTTTTAAGCCAATAATACAAAAGCGCTCTAGAGGAAGGTACACTATTGAGGGGAGAAATTGCCAAATGAAATTCGTTGCCGTGTTGGGAAAGATGCTGTTCCAAAAAATTAGCTACGGCCCAATCGGCTAACGTCTTCGTTTCTTGTAGATAAGCCAAGGTTTTTTGAAAATTTTCCAACAAAGCTGGATTCATGCCCTTCAAAACAGGCACGACTTCATGCCGGAGGGCGTTTCGTTGGTAGTAGGAATTCCCGTTGCTCGAATCTTCACGCCATGAGATTAGGTACTCCGCCGCATAATTTTCAATCGTTGTTCGGGAAAAAGGCAAAAGCGGTCGCACTATAGTTCCGTTTTGTGCGGGTATTCCAGTGAGTCCATCCCAACCTGTACCCCGTGTGAGATTGATCAAAAAGGTTTCCAACACATCATCGGCTTGGTGGGCAGTCAGCACATAATCATATCCTTCCCGCACCCGCAAGGTTTCAAACCAATCGTAGCGTAACTGACGGGCGGTCATTTGTATGGACAAGCCTTTTTCTTCTGCAAAAACAGCCGTGTTAAATCGGTTTACAAAAAAGGGAATACGGTTTTCACGGCAATACTCGCGAACAAAAATTTCATCGGCATCGCTCTCTTCGCCACGTAAACCAAAGTTGCAGTGTGCTACTCCTACGTTCCAATCCAATTGGCGGCATAAGGAAAGTAGAACCATACTATCGATTCCACCGCTCACCGCGAGAAGACAACGGTGGTGTTGTAAAAAAGGGAAAGTTTGGTTGATATGGTGTTGAAACGCGTTTAACATACTCAAAGATACGGATTTATTTTGCCGCCCAATACGTCTTGCATCGCTTTTGCTTTCAACAAACATTCAGCATATTCATCGTTGGCATTCGCTTGAGCTGTAACCGCACTCCCAACGGAAACGGAAACATAGCCTTTTTGGGCATTGTAGGCAATACTGCGAATCACCACATTAAAATCGAAGTCGCCCTCAGGAGTAAAATACCCCACTGCCCCACTGTAAATGCCACGCTTTGTTGCTTCCACTTTTTCAATGATTTGCATGGCTGCAATTTTGGGTGCTCCAGTCATACTTCCCATGGGAAAGGTGGTTTGTAACAGTGATATGGGGGAACAATCCTCGGCCACCGTACTGCGAATGGTAGAAATCATTTGATGCACTTGTTTGAAGGAATATACTTCACACAAGGCTTCAACGGCGACACTCCCTTTTTCGGCTGTACGTGACAAGTCGTTACGGACCAAATCGACAATCATTATATTCTCTGAACGCTCTTTTTCATTGCGTTGCAAATCGATTTTCAGTTGTGCATCTTCTTCTGGCGTGTTGCCGCGCCGCGCCGTCCCTTTTATGGGTTGTGAAATTACAGTTGTTCCCGATTTTCGTAAGTACCGTTCTGGGGAAGCCGAAAGTAAATAGCGAACATCTTGTTTTAAAAAAACGGCAAACGGGGGTTCGGAGCGCGCATTCAATTGGAAAAACACCTCCTGCGGATTAAGAATGACTCCTTCTTGAAAAAATTCCATACAGAAATTCACTTCATAAATCACCCCTTGCTGAATGTAGTGCACTAGTTCTTTAAATTTCTCATGGTACGCTTTTTCGGAAATACGGGCTTGTAACGGAATCGAGGGCGCACTTGAAGGGGAAAGCGTCTGTGCTTCAATAGCGGCGAGATCGGACTCCAATTCTTCTGCCCAACCGTTTAAATAGGCAGCAAATACTTGACCTTGTTGGGAATAAATTATTTTTTTGGGTTGAAAAAAAAACAAATCGGGAAACGCCAAACCATCGTAATTGTGGGAATGCAGGTCTTCGGTATCGTTTTTTAAATCATAACCCAAATACCCAAACAACCAATCGCGGGTTTGCGACTGATAGGCTTGCAATTCGGCAAACGCTTGATGGGTATCGGTTTGTCGAACGGTAAAAGCATCCCACGCTACCAACCAATCAAACTTGCTGTACAAATGCGTTTGTTCATTGGACTCGAGATAAACTACTTCGCGGGCTTCTTGTGTATAGTGAAGTAACTTTTTTTTCCACAAAGGGGTGACTTCAATAGCTATTGGAAAGGTCGTTCGCATACGGTCAAAAGTAATGCATTTTCATTCGGAATAAAAATGGGTTTTGGCTTTGGCACGATTTTTATAGCTTACGATTAAAACCCCATTAAAAAACAAATTACTTCTTTAATCCTAACTCATTTTATGCAATATAAATACACTTAATCACTTATTGTATCACTTTAAATTTTAATTGTATGAAAAAAAAGGCTTTGTTCCTCTTGAGTGCAGGAATGTTAATTACAAGTGTGGGGTGTCAAAAGCAAGAAGCGGATCACACTTCAGCCCTGAATGCTACCGATTCGGTGGCTGTGGCTTCAAAGGGAATGACGAGTGAAGTCGCCAAACCTTTGGCCTCTTCCGAAAAAAAATTTGTCCGTAGTGGCGAAGCGCGGGTCAAAGTAAACAATGTAGTACAATCAACCCACCGCATTGAACAAGCTGTGAGTCGCGCGGGTGGATTTATTACCCAAAGCGATTTGACGTCGGTGGTAGATCGTCAAGAAGAAACGCAAGTGAGCGCCGATAGTGTTTGGGTTACCACGCAATACCACACCCAAAGCACGCTCACGTTGCGTATTCCTGAGCAGGAACTGCCTTCGGTGTTGCAACACATTGCCCAAGAAATTGTGTATTTGGATTATCGAAAGTTGGGCGCTGAGGATGTAACCCTACACCTTTTGAATCATACACTGGAACAGCAGCGGCATCAAAAAAGTGCCGAACGTTTGGCGCAAAAAATCGATACCAATAAAGGCCGTTTAGATCCCGTCATAGCTGCCGAAAAGGAACGCAGCGACAAGCAAGCCCAAGCCGATGGGAAATACATCGAGAAATTGGCTTTATCTGATAAGGTGCGTTATGCCACGCTAACCTTGGCATTATATCAAGAACCGGCTGTGCTCAATGAACGAAAAGCCCTTTTAAGTGTGCCCGAACGGTTGCGTCCCTCCCTTGGTTTTCAACTGTGGGAAAATGCAAAAATTGGATGGTCGGCCTTGGAGCAGCTACTTTCTTTTCTCATTCTTTTTTGGCCACTAGGTGTTCTAGGAACATTGGGCTATATGGGCTATCGGCGTTGGGGGCGAAAGTAAAAACCAAACCATCGGAGGAATCCGGTGGTTTTTTGTTTTATATTATTTTGTAGTTTTGGTACAATAAACGTTTGCATCATGAAAGTAACCACGTTGGTTATCCGCATCCTTTTGGGTGGTTTAATGGTTTTTGCTTCCATTGCCTATTTTTTTAACTTAGGAAATCCTGAACCTCCTGTGGGAAAAATGGCTCTTTTCATGGAAGGCCTGATGGCTTCACAGTACTTACTTCCCTTGGTAAAAGGAATTGAATTCCTCGCGGGATTGGCATTGCTCGGGGGCTTTTTTCCTCGAATCACTCCTCTAATTTTACTTCCTATAAGCCTAAATATTGCCTTGATTCACTTGTTTTTAGATCCCAAAAATTTAGCTATTGCCTTTTTTGTTTTAGGGGCCAATATGTACTTAATTTTACAACAGTGGAACCATTATAAATCGCTTTTAAAAATTCGATAATGTTCAAATGGAGTTTAATTTTATGGTTCAGTGGTTTTAGTTTGTTTGGACAACCAGAACCCAACTTGGTTTTTGATGTGCATTATGGAGATGCGGTACAAGAATGGGTGGCGTTTCCGTCTTTAAAAAAACAAGGGCAATTTGTAGCGGGCTATCTTTATGTTTTGCCTCAGGAAGGAATTGTATTTCATTATCATACGAGCTTCCATTTGGGTACTTCCAACGAAATGGTACCCGACGGTATTGATACGCAAGAATTGAATCGTATTCGATTGGGACGGGCATACAACTTTAAAATGGCCCGATTACTAGAGCAACACCGGCAAAAATTGCAATTACCCCTTCAACCCCAAGGTTTTACATACCATTACGTAGCCGATGAAATGCAGCGCTATTATATCACTGGAAAAGCACTAAATGCGGACCGAGAATTTGAACGGGCACAAGTGGTATTGGAGAAGGTCTACGAAAAGAATACGCATTACAGTGGTGTCGAATTGGAATTAGCCTACAGTTACAACGGCATTCGCAGGTACGATTTGACGATTACATTGTTGACCAAAGCCCTCGAAAATGATGCTTCGCAACCCTTATTTTACAAAGAATTGGCCTTTGCTTTTTTAAATTCGGGCATGATAACAATGGCAGAGAAAACCTACCAGCAATGTTTGGAAAAAACACAGGATAAAGGATTAAAAAGCGAAATTGGTTCCAGTATGGCCTATTATTTTTATCTCCAAAAAAAGGAAGAAAAATTTAAAGAATGGCGACAAGTGGTAGACCAAAACGCAGACTCTGGCTCGCAATACCAATTATTCATGCAACAATTGGAACGCAATTGGAACAATCGGCCTTCGCATGAAATGAAAAAACTCTAAATGCTACTTTGTTAGTTTTAAGGGGAAAAATGTACGATTTATAGAGGTATTTTAACATTTTCACCTCAAAAAATCACTATTAAAGGTTAACTCATTGTAAATTATCAAAATTTATATTTTTTGTAAGTTTTTTTTTCTTAATTTTAGAAAAAAGAAAAAAGCTATGCATGGAGTCGTCAATCAAGCCATTGAAGGTTTAATCGTTCAGCGCTTTGGTGCTGAGGCCTGGGATGAAATTCGTATCGCTTCAGCGTGTGCAGATACTACTTTTTACAACAATCATAATTAGTCATTCCTTAAAAAGCCACTATTTTAAATTTCGATTAAAATAGTGGTTTTATTTTTAGTGAAAAAGTTGAACAATAATTGTAACCAAAAAATAATTAGTTCTTTAATTTGGTTAAATCGGAGCTTTAGATTGT
>NZ_JAPZUB010000035.1 GCF_027533505.1 Flavobacterium sp.
TGAATCCCAGGAGCAAAAAGCATACAGCCGACACAAAGGCCGAACCAAAAGAGTGTGCGCATAACTATAGAACTAAAGGGTTAATCCAAAATCGTAGGCTTGAAGGAAATCCTTTACATCTACACACGCGCTTTTCCTTGACCTAAAAGTACTACTTCAACATTCCCCGTAGGTATACAAAAAGTGTACATTTTGTTAAGTTTTCACAAGTCTACAACAAATCATCCCAAGGCATGTACCAAATAAACTACCGATATGTTATTTCGAATTGCTTTTTCAAAACTAAAACAGGGAAATCATTTCACAAAATTTTTAGAAAAGGAAAAATCCTATTTTGACTAAGGAAAAATACCTACGTTCTTCAGGAAAAATACCTTGGTTTTTGTTTGGTGGTGTGACGTTTATTTTGTAAAGAAAAAAAATAATATAACCACACCGCTCCTAAATAGCAAAGGCTAGGCAAAAGCATGGATAAAGTATGAAGAAAGTATGAATGTTAAAAGGTAGAAAAATGGACTGTTTAGTGGCTATAAATGAAACTATAAAATAATGATGGTAATTTGATATAGATAACTTGCCTAAACATGTCCAATCACTTTGATGCCTATCAAACTCAGAAGGATTGGGAATTAGTCTATAATACAAGGTATACAGTAACTTTTCAAAATCGACAATCGTTCATCAAAAACAACCAACCGATTTAGATTGGTTATGAATTGCAATCCTCGTGGAAAAGGGGTTTTTAATCGGGGGTTTGGGGTGTGTACTCAGTAGCGCTTGGTGTAGAATTTCTTTTTATGTACATTCGTACTGTGTTATTCATCTAATTATTCGCCTTTAGAAAAAACGATACAAAACAAACATGAAAATAAGGTATTGTATTGTTCTGACTACTGATTCAACGATGGTTTAGTCGCAACTGCGCGTACATTTTGTCCCCTTCGCTGAGGAAAGCGGGGGCGGCTGGACCCGAATCGGTTTACTATTGTTCCTTATCCAACCTTTATAAATTGCAGTGTAATGTGAACCCCGATCCTTTCGGGGTTTATTATTTTAGCGCCAAATGAAGTATTTGCTCGATTAATTCCTTCGTTTTTAACGAAATAAATGTATAATTGAAAAATAAATGCTACTTTTGAAATACGACGAAACAAGAATAACACCCTTTAGTACGGATGAAAAGAGCATACCTTGCTTTTCTAACACTGCTTCCTGTTGTGGTCTGGGCTCAGACCCTAGTTATTCCTGACGTCAATTTTAAATCTAAATTACTCCAAGCTTCTCCACAAAACAGTATTGCAAAAAATCAAAACGGGGTGGCTATAACTATCGACACCAACCATAACGGTGCGATTGAAGTTAGTGAAGCCGCAGCAGTATATCAGTTGGATATCAATAATACCAACAGTCCTTTTTCATCCAAAATTATGTCGCTTGAGGGATTGGATTCCTTTAGTCAACTCCGGGTTTTATTCTGCCAAGACAATGCCATTACCGTTATACCGGAAGCGTCGATGGCCTTACTCACCCAATTGGGATGCCGCAACAATCCCTTAGAAAATTTATCGTTAGCCACGGCGTTACAATTACAATGGTTGGATTGTCGCAATACCCAATTGCAGTCGTTGTCGTTGCCCTCCAATGCACCGCTTGTATTTATAGACGCTTCCTTCAATCAACTGACGGAAGTTTCTGGCTATGGGTTGGCAGCTCTCTCCTGGGTGAATTTACGGAACAACCCCTTAACTTCGCTGTCCTTAAATGGAGCTTCTGCACTTTCGCAATTGACGCTTTCGCATACTTTTTTAACGAATTTGGACGTGTCGACGTATCGCAATTTGGTGTTTTTGGATGTGAGTCACAATCTATTACTTATCCAAGTTAATTTAAAAAACGGCAGTTTCGAAAGTGGTTTGCAATTGAACAACACCCCACAGTTGCACTACATATGTACTGACGAATCTACGTTGGAACGCGCATCGGCACTGTATCAAGTAGCCCTCAACTCGGGCAGCACAAGCTGTGAAGTAAACAGTTATTGTACATTTATTCCCGGTGGAATGTCGTATGCCTTAAAAGGCACGTTGCGATTGGATACGCAAAATGACGGATGTCAACCTACGGATGCATCCTTTACCTCTTACAAAATAGCCCTCACCGGGTCGGGGAACACGCAATGGGTACAGCCTTCAGTTTCGGGAGGCTACAACATAGGCTTGGTTGCGGGGAGTTATTCGTATGCCCCTGTGTTGGAAAATCCCCATTATTTTTCGGTGAATCCAACGAATGTACAAGTTCATTTTCCGACGAACGTTTCCCCATTCACGACTGATTTTTGTGTGACGCCCAATGGCAATCATGCCGATATGGAAGTGTTTATCACCCCATTGGATGAGGCTTTTGCCGGATATTCGAGTCGGTATAAGATTACCTGTAAAAACAAAGGAACGACCGCTATTTCGGGTAGTGTAGTTTGGAATTACGACACCAATATTAGTCACGTGATTTCAAGTTTTCCTGAAGCCAACACCGAAGTTAGTGGCCAACTTCTATGGTCCTTTGATGCCATTGCACCGGGAATAAGTTCAAGTTACACTGTTACGCTTGCCCTGAATTCTCCCTTGGATAATCCGCCGCTAGTTTCGGGCGATGTGTTGGCGTTTACAGCACAAGTAAGTGGCTTTACCGATGCAGCGCCCTTGGACAATACGTTTACCTTGAAGCAGACTGTGGTCAATTCGATGGACCCCAATAATAAAATTTGTTTAGAGGGAACGAGCATCACACCCGATAAAGTGGGCGATTACATTCATTATTTGATTCGGTTTGAAAACTTAGGAACGGCAAATGCCCGGCATGTCGTCATTCATGATGCGATTGATGCTTCCAAATTGAACCTCAGTAGTATTGTTGCGCTTGATGCAAGCCATCCATATGAAATGCGCGTGTATCCCAATCAAACGGTTGATTTTATATTTGAAAACATCAATTTACCTTTTGACGATGCCTCGAATGATGGTTATATATTATTTAAAATCAAAACCCAACCGACCCTAACTTTGGGAGATGTATTCAGTAATACCGCAGCGATTTATTTTGATTACAATGCGCCAATCATTACAAATACGTTCATAACTACAGTACAAGCACTGAGTCTTCCAACTGCAAACGCTTTGCCTTCGCTATACCCGAATCCAACGAAAGGGGTATTGTTTTTGAATGATGATCAGTTTACCACCGCTACGGTTTTTGATTTTGCGGGACGTCAATTGGCGGTGCTTCCGGTGGTGAATCGTCAAATTGATACTACAGCTCTTGCCAATGGAACGTATTTGTTACGTTTGGAGGGTGAAACTACCGCTACGGTTCGTTTTTGCAAGAGCTACTAATTACAAAAGCTGTTTTTCCATTACAAAATCTTCCATGAAATAGCCTTCGCCAATGGAAATATCAATGGTTTCAACGGTTTGAAATCCTTTTTTTTGGTAAAAAAATTGCGCGTTGTTAAATCGGTTCACATTGAGTCGGAGCGTATGTTGCCCAGATTGGATTGCGCGTTGTTCGATGGCTTCCAACAAGGTACTCCCCCAGCCCTTATGTTGTTGAGCGGTACGAACATACAACTTATGCAATTGGGTAACTCCGGGAGTATAATCCAGTTGATAGGCTGCAAACCCTTGGGCTACATGATCTTCCTCTAACAGTAGAAACTGTTGTCCACCAACCATTTGCTGTTGCAACGCTTCAAGGGCATAAAATTTATCCAACATATAGGCGAGCTGCGCTGGTGATAAAATGGAGGCATAGGCTTCCGGCCAGATTTCGTGTGCTAACGCCTGAATAACTATACAATCATTGGGTAATGGGGGTCGTACCATTAGGCTAACTTCATCCGTTTCTGTTCCCGTGCCAGCAAGGTGTTTTTTAACAACATGGCAATGGTCATGGGGCCCACCCCGCCAGGAACAGGCGTGATGTAGGAGGCTTTTTTGGAAACATTTTCAAAATCGACATCGCCTACAATGCGATAGCCTTTGGGTGAAGAGTCGTCGGGAATACGGGTGATTCCCACGTCAATCACTACGACATCGTCTTTAACCATTTCGGCCTTGAGAAAATTAGGTACGCCCAATGCCGTGATGATAATATCGGCTTGCGTGGTAATTTGACTGATATTTTTGGTGTGGCTATGGGTCAAGGTAACGGTAGAATTGCCCGGAAAATGATTCCGTCCCATCAAGATACTCATAGGACGACCTACAATATGACTTCGTCCGATAACCACGGTATGTTTCCCTTTGGTTTGTACGTCGTAACGTTCTAACAATTCTAAAATTCCATAAGGTGTCGCCGGAATGAAAGTGGTCATATCTAGCGCCATTTTACCAAAGTTTTCAGGGTGGAATCCATCAACATCTTTACTGGGATCGATAGACATCAAAATATGTTGCGTGTCAATTTGTTTGGGCAATGGCAATTGAACAATAAACCCGTCGATTGCCTCATCTTCATTCAGTTGTTTGATTTTTTTCAGCAACTCAGTTTCCGACGTGGTGCTGGGCATACGGATGAGGGTAGATTCAAATCCAACGCGCTCACAAGCTTTAACTTTGCTATTGACATAGGTTAAACTAGCGCCATCATTACCAACGATAATCGCCGCCAAATGAGGTACTTTTTCGTGGTTGTCCCGCATCTTTTGTACTTCGGCGGTAATTTCATTTTTAATGTCTTCAGAAACTTTTTTTCCGTCTAAAATAATCATGGGTGTTGTGGTTTAGTAGTATTTCGTATTGGTTATAAAGACAAAGGGTTTGGTTTCGTTTCCGAACTCCAAACCCTTGCTAAGTGTTATCGCATTCCGCCGCCGGGCATTCCGGGCATTCCTTTCATCCCTCCCATCATGCGCATGAGATTTTTCCCTCCGGGACCTTGCATCATTTTCATCATTTTACTCATTTGTTCAAACTGTTTGAGCAATTGATTGACTTCTTCGACTTTTCGTCCCGATCCTTTAGCGATTCGTGTTTTGCGTTTCATATCGATGATGGCGGGCTTGCTGCGTTCTTTTGGGGTCATCGAATAAATTATAGCTTCGATATGTTTGAAGGCATCGTCTTCAATTTCAACATCTTTCATGGCTTTTCCAGCACCGGGAATCATTCCGACTAGATCTTTCATGCTTCCCATTTTTTTAATTTGTTGAATTTGAGCCAAGAAATCATCGAAACCAAATTCGTTTTTGGCTATTTTCTTCTGGAGTTTTCGAGCCTCTTCTTCGTTATATTGTTCTTGGGCGCGTTCTACCAAAGAAACCACGTCCCCCATTCCTAGAATACGATCAGCCATCCGCGAAGGATAGAACACATCGAGGGCTTCCATTTTTTCGCCCGTACCGATAAACTTGATGGGTTTGTTGACCACCGATTTAATGGTTAACGCGGCACCCCCTCGGGTATCGCCATCGAGTTTGGTTAAGATTACACCGTCAAAATCTAAACGATCATTGAAGGCCTTGGCGGTGTTTACCGCGTCTTGTCCCGTCATCGCATCGACTACAAAAAGGGTTTCTTGGGGTTTGATGGCTTGATGCACTTGCGCAATCTCATTCATCATTTGCTCATCAATGGCCAAACGACCGGCGGTATCGACAATTACGACATTGTAACCATTGGATTTGGCGTGTTGAATGGCTTTTTGAGCAATATCGACAGGGTTTTTATTCTCGGGTTCGGAGTATACTTCAACGCCAATTTGTTCCCCCACCACATGCAACTGGTTGATTGCCGCAGGACGGTAAATATCACACGCCACCAATAACGGTTTCTTATTTTTTTTCGTTTTCAGATAATGGGCCAACTTCCCAGAGAACGTGGTTTTCCCCGACCCTTGTAAACCCGACATTAAAATCACGGTAGGCGCACCCGACAAGTTAATCCCGGTAGCCTCACCGCCCATCAATTCGGTTAATTCATCTTTTACAATTTTGACCATTAACTGTCCCGGTTGCAGGGTCGTTAATACGTCTTGTCCCAATGCTTTTTCTTTGACTCGTGTGGTAAAGTCTTTGGCAATTTTAAAGTTCACGTCGGCATCAAGAAGTGCACGTCGAACTTCCTTGAGCGTTTCGGCTACGTTGATCTCGGTAATTTTACCGTGTCCTTTTAAAATATGAAAGGCTTTATCGAGTTTGTCGCTTAAATTTTGAAACATAGTTTGCTGCTAAAAAAATGATGGCAAAGATACAAATTAACCCTATGCCATTCAAGCCGAAAACAAACAAAAAACCACCCTCAAAGAAGAGAGTGGTTTCTAACAAAAACACACATTAGTAGGTAATCTACTTAATTTTTTTCAAAGGTTAGATAATCGGTTCCGCCGTTACCACCGCTAACATCGATGAGTTCAATTTTGGTGTCGGTTCGGGATTGAATATCCCAATCATCGGTGAGTTCCAAGAAATTGGCTGGCGTCGTGAACGCGATATTAAAATCCAAATCATCCATACTGTCATCATTACTATTGGAATCGGTTACCGACCAAATCCCCGTGTGGGTTAGCGTTCCATTTGTCGCTGTCAACACATTGGAGGGACCAAAGGTAAAATTGTATCCTGTAAATTGATTGGTTTTGATGGTTCCCGAATCGTTGTACAAGGTAATGCGCCATGTGCCTGATGAAACGGTGTTGACTACCGTGGTTTGATTTACAGAGGATGAGGAATTATCATCATCGTTACTACACATGGAAGCTACGTTGACCAGAAAAACAAGGTACAACAGCAAAAGGATTTTTAGTTTTTTCATATTTATTTATAGTTAGGTTACTTGTGAGTAGACAACACGCTAGTCGTCTAATTCAATGGTATCTTTGATACGATCTTTGATTAAATTGGCCAAACTTTGGTTGCCATCTTGATCGTTGGGATTAATTTCGATCACCCCATCACCATCGTTATCGGTCGCTACGCTAAAGTCGATACTATTGACTACCGCATTCAGGTCAAAATTGAGGTACAACGTAGAGGTAGTATTGTCGATGATCAAGTTTTGCGCAGTATCTTCATAGTCAATCTCAAAATCTTCTTCAATATTATGCCAGAAAATAAAAGGAGTACCGTTGATTGTTCCTTCGATTTGCACGGATTTATTATACATAGGACTGTTCACTTGCTTGTTGCGACTCATGGTGAATTCAACTTCCTCATAAACCCCTGCAGGCACATTAAAAGCGGCTATATCTATAGTATTGTTTAAAACATTTACTACAAAAGGACCTTTCAATTCGATTTCATCGTCATCATCAAAAAAACCATCATCATCGTTGGAGGTGTTCTCTGCAAATTCAAATTCGATTTCCTTAAAATTAAAGGTAAAAGAAGTGAGGCTTACCACCGCATTTGGACTGGCTGCAGTTACCTTTCCTTGGTTGTAAATACTGCGTGCTTTGAGGACTAGATTATCACTTTTACCTTCATTGTCATTACTACATGAAGCGAGTAATACTAAAACTAAAATCGCGAAGAAAGCATAAAATCTTGTTTTCATAAGAATGTTTTTTAAAGAGTTATTTGATTTATTACTAAAACAAATTACCTCCCGTTTACCCTACTAAAAAACATCTATTTTAACATTTGTTCATTCTAAAAAAAACAAGGCCAATACAAATCAGCTTCTTTAGGCGCTATTCAAAAAAAAGCCTGAACAAATTCAGGCTTCACTTTTTATTTATAGATTCGCTATAGCTTGCGCAGCACAAGATATTCTACGTCATTATCGCTGTCAATGTACCGAAGTCGTATCACCCCGCTGGAATATTCGACTATGGTCCAATCTTGATCTAGATCTTGTAAATTGGAATTGCTAAAATTTAAATTTAGTTTTTGGATATTACCTGAGGTGTAATAATTCCATGACCCATTGGCAAACAAACTGCCTTCAAAAACTTGAATATCGAAATTACTAAGAAAATCAAAGGTATATTCCTCAAAATCATCCGTTTCGTCATCACCATCATCATCGATATAACTCGATACATACCAAATATTGTCGGTGAGTAGGGTGGTAAACGACAGGGGCGTGTTGCCTACGGGAACATCACATTGCGAAAGGTTGGCATCGATTAGCGATTCAAACCCAACATTAGAAGTTATGGTTTGGGGATTGTTATTGGCATCGGTGACTGTTAGGGGATAACTTAAGCTGTATTGAAGGTTGGGGGTCAAACTGGCCAAGAACTGATATAAAGAAGCATCATTGGTCAAAGTATAGGCTTGAGTTTGTTGGTTGGCAGTATTGTACGTATTAATTGTGATAGGGAACTGCATGTTCACACAACGTATTTCCGACAAATCATCAGAGCTGTAATCCTCATACAAATCTTCAAACTGGTTGTAACTGCCAACGCTTACAAGTTGATGATTTTTTAAACGAAGTTGAATAGGATATGTAAAAAACACCTCATCATTATCGTTGGGATAGGCATTTTTAATATTCTGTACGGTTTGAAAATCACTTTCTGAAGCCACAGTAAGCGTAGTACCGTTAACGGTAACAGTCACAGGCAATACGACACTGAAACCGCTACAACCGTCTAATACATTGTCAAACGCAGTAGGATTTTGAGCGATTCTTTTTAACAACCCGGTCAATAAGGACGATTGCGTTAAGTTGGAATTCGAAGTCGTTTCAGTCAACGATTCCTTTTCGCAACTCATCATCGCCAGCACCATTCCGAAAAAAAGTAATTTTTTAAACATGAAATTAATTTAGGGTATAACAAATATAATTGCATTTTCCCTACCTATACTTTATTTTTTTTATTTTTAACCGCAAATCGTTTTTTCTCATGGAGCATGCCAACCTTTGTAACGAATCCCTTTTTGAACGTTTTTACCGTGCTCATGTTAAGGCCTTGCGCAATTTTCTGCTGTATAAATTTGGAAATACTGAGCAAGCAGATGATTGCACCCAAGAAGCTTTTATCAAATTATGGCAAAACTGTGGGCAAGTTACTCCAGAAAAAGCAAAATCATTTTTATATACGGTGGCCAATAATTTGAATTTGAATCAAATTGCGCATCAGAAAGTTGTACTAACTTACGCACAAAAAGCAAATGTCTCCTCGGCTACCTCCGAATCGCCGCAGTATTTAATGGAAGAAGAAGAATTTAAAACCCGACTCTTATCCGCTATAGAAAATTTAAACGAAACGCAACGGGTTGCCTTTTTAATGCATCGCATTGATGGAAAAAAATACCACGAAATCGCAGAAGAATTAAATATCAGTGTCAAAGCCGTCGAAAAGCGAATTCATTTGGCCTTGGAAGAATTACGAAAAAAAATTTCAAATTTTAGGTAGGGTTTTTTAAACGATAACGGTTTTATCCTTGAATTAGTATGAAAGAAGAAGAAAAATATCAATGGGCAGCTTGGTTGGACGACCAAGTTTCTGATGCGGAACTGGAGCAATTGCGTCAGGATCCGGATTATGCTGTGATGGAAAAAATCAAATCCTACACCGCCGCCTTGCGCACTCCTGAATTTGAGGAAGATGCGCTATTACTTCGCATTCAAAACCAACAACGGCAAAAAGGGAAAGTCCGTCGCTTTTTCGTCAAACAAACCCTTCAATGGGCCGCTTTATTGCTCGTATTCTTGGGTATAAGCTTGGGGTATATGATGACCCGTACAGAAAGTGAAATGACCGGTTCAGGAGAAAGCGTATCATTTCAACTACCCGATGCCTCAGAAGTGCAATTGCATGCCGGCTCTGAACTCAGTTACAAAACTTGGAACTGGGATTCCAATCGTCTTGTTTCTCTTGAAGGCGAAGCGTACTTTAAAGTCGCTAAAGGCAAACGATTTGAGGTGAAAACATCGCAAGGAACTGTTTCGGTTTTGGGAACACAATTCAATGTAAAAGTGAGAGGAAACCGATTGGAAGTGACTTGCTTTGAAGGAAAAGTTCAAGTGGCTACTCCCTCCGAAAAAATTATACTTACTCCCGGAAAAACTTTGGCTTATGACCAACAAAAGCGCCTATTTTTCCACACTACGAATGCACTGCAACCCGCTTGGATTGCTAAGGAATTAGCCTTTGAAAAAGAAAGACCACAAGAAGTTCTGGCAGAACTAGAGCGCCACTTTGACCTTACAATCAAAGCTGGAGCGTTTCCGAAAAACGAATTGTTTACTGGAAAATTACCCGGTGATAATTCGGAAGCTGCCTTACAATTACTGGCCCATTCTTATCATTTCAAAGTGGTCAAAATTAATGACCGTACCTATTCCTTAGACGCTACTCCTTAATGCGATTACGATACTTTTCATGTTTGTTACTTTGCTATATCTCCTGTTTGGGCACTTTTGCTCAGTCAGGAGATCCGGCTTTATTGGCCACCGTATTAAAAGATATCGAAAATCAACACCGTGTTGAATTCAGTTACATCGAAAGTGACATTAACCTACTAAAAGTAGTTCCCCCACCGGCTTCCTTTTCCCTTGATGCCAAACTCGTTGCCATTACGCGGCAAACCCTTTTGGCTTTTACAAAGGTGAACAATCGGTACATTTCGGTATCGGACAATCCCCAGAAAAAAGTTAGATTTCAATTGTTTTTAAAAGATAACGAATGGAAAAAACCCATTGAAAATGCACGGATTACGATTTTTCCTAGCGAAAGTGTTGTCTACTCTGATGAACAAGGGTATGTCTATTCGACAGAAAAACAGATCACCGCAATTACCATTGAACATTTGAATCATGCCCCCGTTCGTTTAACCGAGGTAAACCAATTGCATGGCACCGTTTTTTACCTCAACGTAAAACCCACGCAATTGCAAGAGGTTGCCACCCAATTTTATTTTACCAAAGGGGTGACAAAAAAATGGGATACAGGCTATGAAATTAAGCCAAAACAATTTGGACTTTTGCCTGGACTTACCGAGGCTGATGTATTTGAATCGGTGAAACAAATTCCGGGCGTAATTAGCGCCGATGAGACACTTTCTAACTTGACGATTCGCGGGGGAACCCAAGATCAAATACTGTTTCAATGGAATGGAATGCGGTTGTATCAAGTGAGTCATTTTTTTGGATTACTTTCTGCAATTAATCCAAATCTAACGCACAAAATCACTATTGCTAAAAATGGCACCTCACCTTTTTTTGGGGAAAGTGTTTCAGGCGTTGTGAGTCTTTCCACCTTGGATGACACGGAGAAATCACCTCCTTTGGAATTGGGAGCCAACCTCATCAATGTCGATGCAACCTTTCGCCACCGATTCTCCAAAAAAGCACGTTTGGCCTTAAGTGCACGTCGCGCCATTACCGACGTATTGAATACCCCAACGTATCAAAACTACTATGATAGGGTATTTCAAAATACAGTTGTAACCGATTTGGGGCAAGTGGCTACCACGAATTACACCACGGAATCCAACTTTTACTTTTTTGATTTTACGGGGCAATATGCACAAAAAATAGGGACTAAAACGACCTTAACGTTTGATTTTATCACCATGTCCAATCAACTTAATTTTAAACAATCACGTCAAGAAAACACCCTTCTTATTGAAAAGGATAACGGTTTGGATCAAGAAACTTTTGGGGGCGTGATCAATGGTACTGTGGCTTGGAATGCAAAAACAAACAGTGCAATCAAAGCCTTTTTTACCCGACACGAACTCTATGCATCCAATGAGGCGCTGTTTTCTAATCAAACCACTTTTATACGAAACGATATTAACCATTTGGGACTTGAATGGCGTCAAACCTACACATGGACACCCGAAATTACGTTGGACGCTGGCTATCAATGGGACGCTATCAGTAATCAAAACATCAGCCGTGTAAACAGTCCGTTTGTGGATCGCAATGAAGTGAATGTATTGCAAAATCATGCCTTGATTGCAAATGTTAATTGGCAACGAAATGCTTTTAAGTTGAGTGGCGGCCTACGACAAAACTTTTATGAACGTTGGGGTGTTTGGCTGACTGAGCCGCGTTTTAAAGCAACTTGGCAATTTCATCCTGCGTGGGAATGGGAATGGGCAGGGGAAATGAAAAGTCAAACGGTGAGTAAGATTGTCGACCGTCAGCAAGATTTTTTGGGCATTGAGCGCCGGCGATGGATTTTCAGTAATAACGAGGACCGGCCGATATTACAAAGTCGACAACTGTCTACTGGAATTACCTTTAAAAGCAACGGATGGCTTTGGGGCACGGAACTTTTTGCTAAAAAAGTAACTGGCATTACAGGCCGTAGTCAAGATTTCCAAAATCAATATGAAAATTTGGACTTTAATGGCGATTTTTTGGTGTATGGTGCGGAAATCCTTTTACAAAAAAAATGGGAAAATTGGGTGAGTTGGATTACCTACAGCTATAATCACAACACTTACACTTTTAAGGGATTACGCCCTGAAAGTGAGTTCCCAAACAACAATGAAATTCGTCATCATATCGCTTCGGGTATTGGGTATGTTAACAAATCGCTCAAAATCACACTCGGGGGAAAATGGTTTAGCGGCCGTCCGACTACTTTACCCAGCCAACCAAGCATTCTTTTTGACCCCCAAGCGGGGAACAGTTTTGTCAATTTTCAATCGCCCAATAGCGACCGCTTGCCCGAGTTTTTTCAGTTGAATGCATCGGGGAGTTATGCCTTTACGTTTCAAAAACATATACTAACACTAGGCGCTTCGGTGATTAATTTGACGAATACACAAAATCGTATCAACCAATTTTTCAGAATCAATACCAATGCACAATCGTTGGAGCAAATTGATACCTTTTCCTTGGCACGAACGGTCAATGTTTTTGTGCGCTATACGCTATAAAAAAATCCGACATACATCGGATTTCTTTTTTTACATACGTTCCGGAACTTGAATTCCCAGGAGTTGAAATGCGTTTTGAATGGTTTGGGCAACTTTGGCAGAGAGTTGCACGCGAAACACTTTTTTATCTTCCTCCTCTTCTCCCAAAATAGAAACCGATTGGTAAAACGAATTGTATTCTTTGACCAACTCGTAGGTATAATTGGCCACTAAAGCTGGACTGTGGTTACGCGCAGCATCTTGAATGACCGCGGGAAATTGGAAAAGCTGCTTCAACAACGCTTTTTCTTTGGGATGCAAGGCCACGAGAACTGGATTTTTGTAGTCAAAATCGGCTTTTCGTAAAATCGACTGTATTCGCGCATAGGTATATTGAATAAAGGGACCCGTATTGCCATTAAAGTCAACCGATTCTTCAGGATTGAATAGAATTTGTTTCTTTGGATCGACTTTTAAAATATAATACTTCAAAGCTCCTAATCCGATAATTCGATACAACTCTTGCTTTTCGGCTTCTGAATATCCGTCAAGTTTTCCCAATTCAGCCGCAATTTTACCCGCGGTTTGGGTCATATCGTGCATTAAATCATCGGCGTCAACAACAGTTCCTTCGCGGGATTTCATTTTACCGGAAGGCAATTCTACCATTCCATAGGATAAATGATACAAGTGTTCGGCCCATGCGAAGCCCAATTTTTTAAGGATTAAAAACAACACTTTAAAATGATAATCCTGTTCATTGCCTACGGTATAGACCATGCCCTTTACATCGGGGTAATCCTTTACCCGTTGAATGGCCGTACCAATATCTTGTGTCATATAAACAGCCGTACCGTCGGAGCGCAAAACAATCTTTCGATCGAGGCCATCGGCGGTCAAATCAATCCATACAGAACCATCGGGATCGCGTTCGAAGATTCCTTTGTCCAAACCTAATTGCACCACTTCCTTTCCGAGCAAATAGGTATTACTTTCATAATAATAACTATCGAAATCAACCCCTAAATTGGTATAAGTGGTATTAAAACCATCATAAACCCACTTATTCATCGTCTTCCAAAGAGCGACTACTTCGGGATTACCCGCTTCCCATTGGCGCAGCATTTCTTGAGCTTCAAGTAAGATTGGCGCTGTTTTTTTGGCTTCCTCTTCAGCAACACCTTGCGCTACTGCCTTTTCAATTTCAGATTTGTACGCTTTATCAAAAGCGACATAATAGTTGCCCACGAGTTTATCGCCTTTAATACCGGTTGTTTCGGGTGTCTCGCCATTTCCAAATTTTTGCCAAGCCACCATTGACTTACAAATATGGATTCCGCGATCATTGATAATTTGGGTTTTGTATACTTTTTTTCCCGAAGCTTTCAATATTTCAGCCACCGCATAACCTAATAAATTATTGCGAATATGACCGAGGTGTAACGGTTTATTGGTGTTTGGGGAAGAATATTCGACCATCACAGCCTCTGTCGCTTTGGGGGTAGAAAATCCAAAAGTGGCGTCTTCCCGTATTTCTTGAAAGGATTGGGTATAAAAGGAATCGGCAATGGACAAATTCAAAAAACCAGAAACCACATTAAACGCGGTTACCTCGGGTGAATTGGCCACTAAATATTCCCCCAAGAGCGTACCGATTTGAACGGGATTGCCCTTGATATGTTTTAAAAAAGGAAAAATAACAACGGTAATGTCTCCTTCAAACTCTTTACGCGTCTCTTGAAATTCAATTTTATCAAGAGTTACGTCAAAATGGAGCGCTAAGGCTTGTTGAATGGGAGCGGTTAAAAGTTGTTGAATCGTCATTGGTATTTTTTTGCTGGCAAATATACCACATAAAAAGAATAGTAATTGTAATACAATACTTACGAATACAAAGTTTACAAAACAATCAATTATTATAATATTTTTCTTACTTTTAATATTATTTTATTCATTTCATCGATTTTATTTGTTTTTTATCGATATTATAATGCATATTTGTTGTGTCAAAATCAAGCCCCTATGAAAAAACTACTAACCCTTTTGCTACTGTGCATCAGTGTCGCCGGCTTATCGCAGCCCATCACTGTTGATGCGAGTACGTATACCGTACCGCAATTGGTCAATAACATTTTGATCAATTCTCCTTGTATTTCCACACAGAATATCTCCTGGCGCACGGGTTCCAATTTTGGATCTGTTAACGGTATTGGATATTTTGTGAACACGAATCCGAATTTCCCGATGCAGAGCGGTATTGTATTATCTACAGGAAGTGCTGTTGAAGCAGCGGGTCCTAATACTGTTTTGTTAAACTCAGGAAATGTGGCATGGACGGGTGATTCAGACTTGGAAGCCATTTTGGCTGCGTCGGGGATTTCGATGAATTCGACGAATGCTACAGTGTTAGAATTTGAATTTTCGGCTATATCTCCTTATTTCGATTTTGATTTCTTATTTGCTTCTGAAGAGTATGGGAATTTCCAGTGTCAATTTTCAGATGCTTTTGCTTTTTTGTTGACGGATTTAACAACGGGTACTACTCAGAATTTGGCGGTTGTTCCAAACACCAATACGCCTATTTCGGTCGTTACCATTCGTGACTTTCTATACAACTCGGGGTGTCCCTCAGTAAATGCGCAATATTTCGGACGTTTCAATGGTGGTAACAATGCAGCATCAGCACCGATTAACTATAACGGTCAGACAACGGTGTTGAATGCAGCGGCGACTTTAGTACCTGGACGTAATTATCGAATTAAATTAGTCATAGCAGACCGCGGCGACTTTAATTCGGATTCGGCTATTTTTATTGCTTCCAATAGTTTCAATATTGGACAAGATGTATTGGGTCCAAACCGAACCGTTGCTAGTGGTACAGCAGTTTGTCAGGGTGGTTCAACCGTCATTACTTCGGGACTCAATCCAGCTCAATACACATTCCAATGGCGTCGTAATGGTGTGGTAATCCCAGGACAAACTGGTCCATCATTAACGGTAACACAGCCCGGTACGTATGCGCTTACGTATACTAATATTGCATTCCCTTGTCAAGAAGTTACCGATGAAATCACAGTAGAATTTCATGCTAACTTTGTATTCCCGAATCCCGTGAATTTGTATAAATGCAATACAGGAAGTAGTCCTTATACTTTTAATTTAAATTACAATACAAGTCGGGTTACCAATGGTATAGCTCCAGGGCATACTGTAGCCTATTTTGCCACGCAAGCCGATGCACAAAATAATGTGAACCCTATTGGCCCGAGTTATGTTAGCGCTGGAAACGAAACGGTATTCGTTCGCGTAACGAGTCCAGTTACTGGCTGTGGCATGGTAAAATCATTCCAATTACTCTTAACAGCGCCACCGGTAGCCAACACGCCCAATGATGTTCAAATGTGTGCCCGTCCGAATGGAAGTCCTGTTAACTTCAACATTCGTCAAGCAGTTTCGAGCCAAGTTTTGGGAGGACAGAATCCAAACATTTATGGTGTTGCCGTGTACCGTACCTTGACTGATGCCACCAACAACACCAATCTTGTGGCTAATGGTGTTGTCAGTTCATTAGGAGGTACTTGCTATGTTCGTGTATTCGTATTTACCGACCCCACATGTTTTGCGATTGTACCTGTAAATATGGTGGTATTACCTATTCCTCCTGTCGATGATTTTGAAGATGTGATTACATGTGATGATTATACCCTTCCTGCATTAACCAATGGGCAATATTTTACAGAAGCCAATGGACAAGGAACGCAATTGTTTCCTGGGGATGTGATTGACCAAAACTCGACCATTTACATCTTCAATAGTAATCCAACACCGCCTTTGTGTCCGAATCAAACGTTTTTTACAATTACTATCCTTCGTCCGGATGAATCAATTCCCGATGAGGAGCATTGTAACAGTTACACCTTACCGGCTTTGGTACGCGGAAATTATCATACTGCGCCCAATGGGGGTGGGACATTACTGCCTGGAGGATCTATTATTACCACCTCGCAGACTATTTATTACTATTATATGATGACAGAACCGCCGTTTTGTCAAATCGATATGCCTTTTAATGTAACCATTATTCCTTTTGGGGATGTACCCACGATGGATAATGTGTATGATTGTACCTCGTATACCTTGCCTCCCTTGTCTTTTGGTGCCTATTACACGGAACCCGGCGGCCAAGGAACACAATTAGCGCCTGGTACAGTACTTACAAGTACGCAAACGGTATTCATTTATGCTAGCAATGGAACTTGTACCAGTCAGTCCTCTTTCCAAGTAGTGATTGGGATGAACTTCCCTACTTCGGTTAATGAATGTGTTTCGTTTACATTACCTGCTTTGGAGGCTGGAAATTATTATACCGGTCCGATGGGTACAGGAACACAAATTCCTGCTGGAACCGTTATTAATACAACACAAACCATCTATGTCTATGCAGTAACCCAAAACCAACCCAACTGTACTGACAATTACAACTTTACAATTACGATTAGTTTACCACCTTTAAATCCACCCCAAAATGCGGCAGGATGTGGAAGCTATGAATTACCTCAACTTCCTTACGGGAATTATTTTACAGGACCTGGCGGTACTGGAGATATTATGTTTGCTGGAGACTTAGTAACTACAAGCCGCACCATGTACATATACCTTGATGGTGAGGGCGGATGTGTCAATGACGTAAGTTTCCCTGTTACCATTCATCCATTTCCAGAAGTTGACTCACGTTCGGATATTGATGCATGTCATGCCTATGTACTTACCAATTTGGAACATGGAAATTACTATACAGGTCCAAATGGAACGGGCACACAATTACAAGGTGGGGATGTTATCCAAACTACACAAACCCTATACATCTATGCAGAAAGCAATGGATGTACTAGCGAAACAAGCTTTACAATCAATATCTTCACCATTGATGCCCATGAGTTAAACGATGTAACCGTTTGTGATGCCTATGTTCTTCCCGCGTTACCCGGTAACAACAAATATTTTACCCAAACGGGAGGACAACACGGAACTGGGCAAGAGTTAGCGCCCGGCACTGCCATCACTAGCTCCCAAACGATCTATATCTATGTAGAATCAGGAGAACGCATCAATTGTACCAATGAAAGTAGTTTTGTGGTTACGGTGAATCAAACCCCTGTAATCCCAACTATTCCTTCGGTTTTTGTTTGTGAATCGTATACGTTGCCAGCGCTAACCGTTGGAAACTATTACACACAACCCAACAAAGGAGGAGATATTGTAGCCGCTGGCACAGTAATTACTACAAACCAAACCTTGTATGTATATGCTGAAACAGGCACAACACCCAATTGTTTTGCTGAAACTAGTTTTTCTATCACGATTTATAATGTTCCGCAATTGAACAATGTAGTGTCTTGTTCTAGCTACGTTTTACCTGCATTACCTACGGGGAACTATTTCAACGGTCCCAACGGTACAGGAGGACAAATTGCTGTGGGCAGTGTGGTTACGCAAAGTCAAACGATTTATGTGTTTGGTCAATCGGGATACACTCCAAATTGTACCGATGAAACATCGTTTACGGTAACCATCGTTCCAGCGCCTACAGCGCAAGTGGTTCCAGTTACGCAACGTACTTTTTGTGATACTGATGGAACAAACGATGGTGTTTTCAGCCTTGATTTAACGCAATTCAATACGACAGTTTTGGGGAACCAAAGCGGTCCTGAATTTGTGGTTACGTATCACGCCTCTTTGATTGATGCACAAAGCAATACGGCTCCTTTAACGCAAAGCGCCGCTCCCCTTGTGTATGTTCGCGTAAGCAACACCTTAGCCCCCGATTGTTTTGCTGTTCGTGCGCTTCAATTTATCATCAATAAGCTCCCAGAACCAACCCCACAAGATGGTATCATTTGCTATAACACCACAACCAACCAGCTTATCCAATCGTACACCTTAAACAGTGGATTATCGGCTTCCACACACACCATTCGTTGGTATAATGAAGCGGGCAATCAAGTGGGAACAGGTGCCATGTATACCGTTCTTGCTCCCGGTGTATATAGTGTTATTGCTACAAACAATGCCACAGGATGTGCTTCAGAGGAAGTCATGGTTACGGTAACACCGTCTGAACCGGCGATTGTAACCTATACGGTAAGTGAAGATTTTGCAGATTCGCAAACATTGACGGTTAATGCGCAAGGTAGCGGTGAATATGAGTACCAATTGAATAACGGTGAATTTCAAGACAGCCCGATATTTTACAATGTAATGAGTGGCTTCCACACCTTGACCGTTCGCGACAAAAACGGCTGTGGTCTTACTGTATCGCAAATTGTAGTTGTCAACTACCCGCATTTCTTTACCCCCAACGGTGACGGTGCCAATGAAACATGGAATATTCGTGACTTACGGGATCAAGAAGTAGCTTACATCTACATTTATGACCGTTATGGAAAAGTACTTACTAAAATCAGACCATCGGGATCGGGATGGGATGGTACGTATAACAATACGCTTATGCCTTCAGATGATTATTGGTTCTCTATAACCTATCAGAAAGATGGCCAAGAAAAAGAATTTAGAGCGCATTTTGCTTTGAAACGATAACTCCTTTTTGCCCCAAATAAAAAGGAAAGTAATTACGTTTGTACATGAAAAAGCCCGATATAAAGTCGGGCTTTTTTTTTATAAAATTGAAAAAAATTACCATCGAATAATGGCACTTCCCCAAGTAAAACCACTACCAAAAGCAGCCAAAACAACTAAATCACCCTCTTTGATTTTTCCTTGCTCCCAAGCTTCCGTCAATGCAATTGGAATCGAAGCAGCGGTGGTATTGCCATACTTCATGATGTTGTTATAAACTTGATCGTCTTGTAAGCGAAACTTTTGTTGTATAAACTGAGCAATGCGCAAATTCGCTTGATGTGGAATCAACATATTGATGTCGGAAACCTGCAAATCATTGGCTTCCAAACCTTCGTTTATGACCTCTGTAAAACGTACTACGGCATTTTTAAACACAAATTGGCCATTCATATACGGGAAATACGATTCATCATTGGGATCATTATCGCGAATGATATCGGTCACCCAACGCTGTCCCATTCCGGGTGCAATCAAGGCCAACTCTTCGGCGTGTTGTCCCTCTGAATGCAAATGGGTCGAAAGAATTCCTTTTTGCATATCGGTTTCACGACTGATGATTGCCGCTCCTGCCCCATCCCCAAAAATCACAGAAACACCGCGCCCGCGTGTGGTCATGTCTAACCCATGGGAATGCAATTCGGAACCGATGATTAAAATGTTTTGGTACATCCCTGTTTTGATGTACTGATCGGCAATGGAAAGGGCATATACAAATCCAGAACATTGGTTGCGAATATCCAGGGCACCCACCGTTTTTAGTCCCAAATCACGTTGCACCAGCACGCCAGGTCCTGGAAAGTAATAATCGGGACTAAGAGTAGCAAAGATGATAAAATCGATAGCGTCTTTTGAAATTTGAGCGCGTTCAATCGCTATTTTGGCAGCCTTAACCCCCATTGAGGTGGTCGTATCTTCGCCACGAATTACATGGCGACGCTCTTGAATCCCTGTTCGCTCTTGAATCCAAGCGTCGTTGGTATCCATGCGCTGGGACAAATCATCATTAGTAACAACATTATCGGGTACATAAAAGCCTAAGCCTTTTATTTTGGAACGATACATAGACTTCGTTTTTTTACAAAATTAAGTCCACAAATTTAGTGAATTGTTAAAAACTGGCCCGAATATCAGTCAAAAAATAGTGCTTTTGACAAAATTTAAGTCCCTAAATCCATGACCTATTTTACAATTTTCACCGACTGTCGGCCGGTATTGGTATGCAGATTTATATAATACACTCCTGAAGGATAGGGGAAATCAAATACATACGCTTTGGGTCCTTTGTGTTGAATCGTGTCGACTATCAATGTTTTCAACCATTTGCCTTGGGCATCATACAATCCTAAGTTCAAATGATCGGTCCCCAAATATTCGATAGTGAGATGCAACTTATCGCGAATAGGATTGGGAGCCACAGTAACTTGTAACGGCATCCGTTCGTGGTCTTCCAATGTAGTAGTACTCAAATTCCCTGAGAGCTTATAAATAGTGGTGCCGCAAGCAAAAGCTAAGGTCGAATTCACCATAAAAATGCGGTTCAAATTTCCACCCACATTGGTATTCACCCAGGTATCGCCTCCGTCGGTGGTTTCATAAATCCCAGCCGAGTAGCCCCCCATCCAACCGTGATTGGCATCGAGAAAACCCACCGCTTGAATGCCGGTCTCAGGGGCTGTTTTCGTTGTCCACGTTTGTCCCCCATCACTGGAGGTAATCAATTTTCCACTTTGGGGACCAAACGATTGCACTGCGCCAAAGATTTGATTGGGATTATTGGGTAAAACTTGTAATTTCCAGACGTATTCGCCGGGAATCGTACCGTTGTACAACACCGACCATGATTGTCCGCCATCGGTGGTTTTTAAAATTAAAGCTCCAGCGGCGTTATTTCCGCAGGCGAAACCCGTTTGTGCATCCAAAAAAAGTACTTCTACCAACGCATTGGCATAGGTTGCCATATCGGTATATTGCCAGGTTTGGCCACTATCGGTTGACTTAATCATGTAGGCAGGAGAAAAATAAGCGCCGCAGCCATACACCGTTGTTCCTACAGCATCAAGGCCGCAAATAGCTTGTGGATTGGGTGAAATAGAAACTAAATTCCACGTAATACCGCCATCGGTTGTGCGGTAAAACTTACCATTTAAGGTGCCTAAAAATCCAATATTTTCATCTATAAATTCGATATTTCGAAAATAGTGATCACTTCCCAAAAGAGCATTATCGGTTTGCAACACCCAATTTTGCCCGCCATCCGTGGTTTTGTACACCGCGGCATAATACCCATTGGCAGCCCAACCGGTAGTTTCATTTAAAAAAAACACATCATCAAAACGTTGTCCGTTGGTATTCACGGTAATGTTGGGAAGAGGCGCCCACGTTAACTGTGCATACATTGGGAAACAAAAGCACAAAAGAAGGAATCGCATTGTTTTCATCGGGTTGGAATTTGACCAAAAGTAAAAAAATTAACGTTTTATTAGTCGTTCGATTCAAATAAAAATAAGAGTTTTAACTCCGTGAAGACATTTCGTTTAAATTGACAATCAACAAACCGAAAACCATGAAATTAAAAGCTATCTTTTTATTCCTGTTAACGGCCTCCACTTGGGCTCAGGAAAATGTTACGTACCAAAAACCACCCGCCGAAATTATGGCCTTGGCCGATTACCAACGCGCTCCTTCGGTTTCGATGGATAGCAAGAAAAACTATATGTTGCTCTTGTATCGAAATACCTACAAATCCCTCGATGACTTGAATCAAGAGGAAATGCGTTTGGCAGGTTTACGTATTAACCCAATCACTAATATTGCGAGTACGACCAATTATGTAAACAATTTAAAACTGCGTAAAGTAAAAGATACGCAAGAAATGCAAGTCAAAGGATTGCCCGAAAATCCGAAGATTGCCTTTATCACATGGTCGCCTGATGAACAAAAAATAGCCTTTACGCATACGACGGCCACGGGCGTTGAATTGTGGGTGATTGATGTGGCAACCGCTTCGGCCAAGCGCCTTACAGAGGCCGTTTTGAATGCCAATTTGGGTTCGCCCTTCCTATGGAAAAACGACAATTCACAATTATTGGTATTACAATTGCCCTCCCAACGTGCGGCATTGGTTGACCAAAAAAAGGACTTGCCTACGGGTCCTACGGTTTCGGTGAGTGAGGGGAAAAAGTCGCAAAACCGAACGTACCAAGACCTTTTAAAAAACAAAACCGACGAGGCCAACTTTGATGCCTTAGTGCAATCGGAGTTGTATTGGATTGGACTTGATGGCAAAAAAACCTTATTTAAACCGGCTGCCATTTATGCAGGCATGAGCTTTTCACCTGATGGAAACTATTTGATGCTTACGCAAATTGAGCGCCCTTATTCGTATATCGTACCCATGAGTCGTTTTCCACAACGCTCCTTGGTGTATCGAACCGATGGCACTTTGGTACAACGAGTAAACGAAGTCCCGTTGACTGAGATTATGCCCAAAGGTTTTTCTTCCGTTCGCAAGGGAAAACGAAACATGACTTGGCGACCCGATCAACCTGCAACTTTGTTTTATGTGGAGGCTTTGGATGAAGGTGATGCCGGAAAAACGGTAACACACCGCGACGCACTATGGGTTTGGGAAGCACCATTTACAGCAGCACCCCGTGAATTTATGCGAACCCAACAACGTTTTGCAGGAATTGCTTGGGGAAATGAAACAGTGGCCTTTGTGTATGATGATTGGTATGATACCCGAAATCAAAAAACGTACTTCATCAATCCTTCGATCAATAATACAAATCCAAAAATTGTTTGGGATGTAAACTCACAAGACATTTATGCCGATCCGGGTAATTTTGAAACCAAACGCAATGCATACAATCGAAATGTTTTGGCCATTGAAAACGACAATTTATACCTTCTGGGCGATGGATTCACCAAAGAAGGGCAATTTCCTTTCGTGGATGAATTTAGCCTTAAAACATTAAAAACCAAACGATTGTATCAATCTAAATTGAAAGACAAAAAAGAGGATTTACTTTCGATTGAAGACTTCAAAAAAGGAGAACTGCTTGTCATGATTCAATCCAAAAACGAATTTCCTAATTATTACTTCCGCAATTTAAAATCGGGGAAATTAACCCCCATTACCCAATTTAAAAATCCTTTTGAAAGTATTAAAAATGTGTATAAAGAGGTGATTAAATACAAACGCAATGATGGAGTAGAACTTTCAGGCACCTTGTATTTGCCCGCCAATTATGACCGAGTAGCTAAAAAAGAAAAGTTACCGTTGTTAATTTGGGCCTATCCTGCCGAGTTTAAAGACAAAAATTCAGCTGGGCAAAGCGACAAGAATCCCAACGAATTTACTTTCCCCAACTACGGTTCATTTGTGTATTGGGTAACCCGAGGTTATGCGGTACTTGATGACGCATCGTTCCCGATTATAGGGGAAGGAACTAACGAACCCAACGATACTTTCATTCCGCAATTGGTGGCCAATGCCGAAGCAGCGATTAATGCCGTTAACGATTTGGGCTATATCAATCCGAAAAAAGTGGGTGTAGGAGGACATTCATACGGGGCATTTATGACCGCTAATTTACTAACGCACTCTAACTTATTTGCTTGTGGTATTGCGCGAAGTGGGGCCTACAACCGAACATTAACTCCTTTTGGATTCCAAAGCGAACAACGCAATTATTGGGATGTTCCTAGCGTGTACAACACCATGTCGCCGTTTATGAATGCTGAAAAAATGAAAACCCCCTTATTGTTGGTCCATGGCGATGCCGATAACAATCCGGGGACATTTACCTTGCAATCGGAACGGTATTTTCAAGCATTGAAAGGCTTAGGAGCGCCTGCTCGACTGGTTTTACTCCCCAAAGAATCCCACGGATATGCTGCCAAGGAAAACATTTTGCATTTACTTTGGGAGCAGGATCAATTTTTAGAAAAGTACCTGAAGAACTAATTTAACCCATTTACAAGAGCCAAGCCCGAAGTTTATCTATCGGGCTTTTTTATGTTAAAAACTATTTATTTATTGTTTATCAATAAATTTTTATTATTTTTACACCAAATATAAAACCTAACTCATGGAAATAAAAATTTCAACACAAACGCTTTTACACCTTTTTAAAGGACTCACATGGATTGTATTTATTGGCTTATGCATTCAAGCAGGGACTATTTTATTCAATGTACTGTACGCGGTGAGTTATCAACCCAAAGCGGCTCAGTATTTTTTTCTTGATCAGTTAATCGATGTAGCGCCCGGCGATTTTATCGTTTTAATGATTCACATGTTAATTGTTGCAGTACTTAAGGCGCTTTTATTTTACATTGTTTTAAAATTGTTTACTGAAAAACGCTTTGAAATAGCGAAACCTTTTAACATCCATTTGCAAAAACTTTTAACCAATATGGCCTATCTTTCGGTTGGGATTAGTTTTTTTGCTGCTTGGGGAACGCGTTATTTAAAACAGCTAACGGCTATGAAAATTGATCTTCCCGACAATGAAAGCCTGTTTATGGGTGGCGCCGATGTTTGGCTGTTATTGGGCATCATACTCTTGGTTTTGTCCCTTGTCGTAAAACGCGGTATTGAAATGCAACAAGAAAACGAACTTACGATATAACGATGGCTATTATTGTAAACTTAGACGTCATGATGGCGAAACGAAAAATGTCATTGAACGAGCTCTCCGAGAAAGTAGATTTGACACTTTCCAATCTATCGATATTAAAAACAGGAAAAGCCAAAGCCATTCGTTTTTCAACGTTGGAGGCCATTTGTAAGGTATTGGACTGTCAACCGGGTGATATTTTGGAATATGCTCCTGAAAAAAAGACAGAATAAATTGTGGTTATCGGGACATTATCTGGATGAAAACTTGGGAACCTTCAGCGATAGGTTCATAATGAACCCCATACACCAATGCCGAACCCATGCGTAACGCCAGTAAATAATGACTTCCTTTAAAATAACAATGTTCTACCTGAGCAGGCATCCCTTTTGAGGAAATTTGTACGTGATGCGGGTATACGTGATGAATATGACCTTCAATATTCAAAAGCGATACTTCCTCAAAAAGTGACGCTACATATAAATCCGAAGTGTGGTACAACTCCTTGGGGGTTCCTTGGGCAATGGCGTTTCCGGCTTTCATCACCAAAACAGCATCGGCATACGACAAAACATCCGTAGTATCGTGCGTAGCAATAAGGGTAGTGATGCCTTGCTTTTTTAGGTAATGAAACAATTTCCTACGCAAACTATTTTTGCGAAAATTATCAATATGACTAAAGGGTTCATCCAATAATAAAACTTCGGGTTCTTTGGCCAAAACACGAGCCAAAGCAACCCGTTGCATTTGTCCACCACTTAAATTTTTGGCTTTTACATGGGCATATTCCGTCATTTCTACAATATCTAAAAGTTCGAATATGCGCTCTTTTTTTTGATCAGGGTAAAAATTGGACAAATACTTTCCCACATTCTCAGCTACGGTGATGTAGGGCATCAAATCAAAATCTTGGGCCAAATATTTCATAAATTCCATCCCAGGAATCAAATGGTACTTGGGTCCCAGAATTTCGATTTCATTCCAAAAAATGTGACCTTCATCAAGATCATACAACCCGTAAATCGCTTGTAAAAGGGTACTTTTTCCACAACCACTTTCACCGATAATGGCCTGACAACTTCCTTGAGAAACTGAAAAATCAATGGTTTTCAGTGTAGGTTCGTTTTGATACGAAAAGGAAATAGAAGAAACTTTCAACATGACACAAAGGTACAATAAACCGAAAGTCATCAATACCCTCAACTATCAATTTATAGCTGCCAAAGATACAAAATTGAAGAATCACAGCACGGATTGCTAAATTGATGTTCATTCCGTCAAAAATTACGAAATCATAAATTTTATTTTTACTATTTTTTTACTTAAAATTTTAAAATACATCAATTATTTAATTTAAAATATTTGAATATCTACAACCTAAGCGGCCTTATCCTACTAAATACATTGATTTTACCTATACATCATTACAACATTCCTGCTTTTGGATAATGTTGCCCTACCCTTATATAAAGAGAAACGCATTGTCACATTTTCTTCAACACTAGGGATGGTTACTAAGAATCGTGGGTGTTTAAAAAAGAAAACAAACCTTGTATAGTTTTTATACACTAAGGGAAAACTTTTTGTGTGTCATTGCCTTATAAATTTGAGAATCAACAAAATCAAACAATAAATCATGAAAAAATTATTATTACTAATTTTCCTTTTGTCATTTGCATTAGGACGATCACAAGGGGCTGCACCTGGTGATCCCGGAAGAAACTCCTGGGATGTTATTTCCTTGTTTTCAGGAGCTTACTCTGATCTTCCCGGAACCAATTTTAACCCATTTTGGGGACAAACAAACAATCACCCCAATAACATGACAACGCCTTCCTATGGCGGTGATGAAGTAAGACAATACCAAAATACGGGCAGTTATCAAGGGACAGAGACACAAAGCGATGTGAATGTTTCAGCTATGACGCGATTTCACATTGAAATTTATTCCTCTACCCTGACATCGATACGTTTATCATTAATTAAGATAACCGCTGGAACGGTTGAAATCCCAACCACTTTGCCTTTGGTTCCCGGGCAATGGAATGTATTTGATATTGATATTTCAGGACCTTCGTTTGCCGCAATTCGTCCCAATTTCCGTCAATTAAAATACGACCAACCCGCTGGTGCTGGGAATATTCAAAACTTAATTGTTGATAATTTATTCTTTTGGAGACCTGCAACGTTACAACCGCCTACGGTGGGTACATTTACAGTGCCCGCACAAGCTGTTGGAGCGGCTCCATTTACACTTACCCCTCCCACCTCCAACAATACGAGTCCGTTTACGTATACCAGTAGCAATACTGCGGTAGCCACCATTTCAGGAAATACAGTAACTGTAGTTGGAGCTGGAACCTCAACCATCACCGCTCTTCAAGTGTCGGATGGAATCTATGGCCCTAGTAGCACCCCTGCCACCTTAACGGTTAGCTTCCCTGCTCCAGGTCCTTCACCCACACCTCCATTAAGAAATCCGGGAAGTGTGATTTCAATGTATACGGGTAATCCCATTGAAGCTTCTTACCCGAATCCGGTAGGTTTTAATATGATTCGTGCGCCATGGACAGCGGGTTCGATAACTTCTGATTTGAATTTTCCTAACGGAACTAATACTTGTATTCGACTAGATAATTTTGGCTTTTTTGGTTTTGTAAGTAGCGCAGAACCGGTTCGTTTCAGTGTCGTAGGAATGACAAGACTGCATGTTGATATTTACTTAAACACACCCATTGCCAATATGTTTGTTTTCCTTTTATCCAATGGAGATCAATTATACAATACAGGGCCGTTGGTAGCTGGTTGGAACTCATTAGACATCAATCTTTCCAATTATCCTAATGCGAATTTAGCCAGTATTTATGGTTTTAAATTTGAACACAATCAGCCAGGATTACGACAGATTTATTTAGATAACATCTATTTTTACAATGGTGGTACCGAACCTACTATCACAGATTTCACTATGCCTGAGAAGGTATTTGGAGATGCTCCATTCACCATCACGCCACCCACATCCAATAGTGGCGGAGCATTTACCTACAGCAGTAACAATCCAAGTGTAGCTACCGTTTCAGGTAACACGATAACAATTACCGGTATTGGAACAGCAACCATCACGGCAACGCAAGCCGCCAATGGGATTTATGATGCCGGTACGATAACTGCGCCATTAGTGGTGGCAGCTCCGCCATTAACCACAGCAGCTCCTACACCTCCGGCACGTAATCCGTGGGATGTTGTTTCATTGTACAGCAATGCATATAGTAATTTGCCATCCGTGTCTTGGCAAGGAGTGTCTGCACTATCTGATGAAGTTTTACAGGGTAACGACACTAAAAAAATGAGTAACTTTTTGATTGAGTTGGTCAACTTTGCAGGAACTAATGTTTCGCAAATGACAACGCTTCATATGGATATTTATACTACCGATTGTACTGGTTTTAATATTTGGTTATTAAACAACGGCGATCGCAATGCGCAATTTTTCCCTACGTTAAATACATGGTTTAGTGTTGATATTCCACTTTCTACCTATGCCAATAATGGATTAAACTTAGCCAACATCATCCAATTGAAGTTTGAAAGTTTGAATGGCCCTGGAAAAACGGTTTATGTCGACAATATCTATTTCTACCGACCAGCCACTTTATTGCCGCCAACGGTGGGATCTTTTAGCGTTCCCTCAAAAAATGTGGGCGATGCTACTTTCACGATTACTCCACCCTCTTCTAACAACTCTAATCCGTTCACTTACACCAGTAGCAATACCAATGTAGCTACTATTGTAAACGGAAATCAAATTCAAATTGTATCGGGAGGAACAACAACTATTACAGCCTCACAAGCCCAAGACGGAACGTATGGACCAAGCAGTTCCACCGCTCTATTTGTGGTAAACTTCCCTCCTCCAGGCCCATCGCCTATTCCCCCTGCTCGTGATCCTGATACGGTGATTTCGATGTACACTGGAACACCTTCTACCTATGCAAATCCAGTAGGATACACCATGATTCGCGCGCCTTGGACAGCAGCGACTACATTGACTGAAATTCCGAATGGAACGAATACTTGTTTACGTGTTGATAATTTAGGCTTTTTGGGCTATGTGACAAGTACAGAACCCGTACGTTTCAGCGTTGTGGGCATGACACACTTGCATTTGGATGTTTATGTGAATACGGCTTTCTCTAATTTATTCTTCTGGTTATTAACCGACGGAGATCAACGAAGAGACATCGTAGACTTACAACCCGGTTGGAATTCAATTACCATTGACTTGAATGAATTTTCGGGGGCTAACTTATCCAATGTTTATGGATTTAAATTTGAGCAAAACCAACCCGGACCGCTACAAATCTATTTGGATAACATTTACTTCAGTAACGATACGTACTACATGGACGCGGATGGTGATGGATTTGGAAATCCGGCTTCACCAGTAATCGGAGAACAAATCGGTGCCGTAATGAATGACAACGATTGTGATGATACCCGTGCATCGGTTCGTCCGGGTGCGCCTGAGGTTTGTTTCGACGGTTTAGACAATGACTGTAATGGCGTGATTGACAACATCGGTCAGCCTGGAGGTTGTACGCCAATCGTCAGTACGATTCCTTCTGCCACTTGTGGTACTGAAGTTGCTTTTGGTGGTATTGTTTACTCAAGCTGGGTCACCGGTGCTCAAGGGTATCGTTTCCGAGTGACCGAAGTAAACCCTGCGGATGATTCTGAAATCCCAGGAACACAAGTAATTGTGGATATGGTATTGCGTAATTTATACTTGCATAACTTGTCTAACTATAAGTACAACGCGAAGTTTAAAGTAGAAGTGGCAGTACGTTTCAACAACGTATGGCAACCAACGTACAGCGCCCCATGTTTCTTGTTAACGCCAACACCCGTAAGTACTATGCTTGGTTGTGGTTCACAAGTAACGGGAATCAACACACAAATCTTCAGTACTATTGTACAACGAAGCAACGGGTACCGTTATCGAGTGCAACGATTAGACAATGCTTTACAGCCTGTGGGGCCTGTTCAAGAAATCACTTCGGGTATCCGTAACTTTACCTTTGCAGCCGTAACGGATTTCCGCTACGATGCGAATTACAGTGTATCGTGTGCCGTGCGTAATACGGATGGTAGCTTCTTACCCTACGGTCCAAATTGTACGATCCAAGCACCGAAACACCCAACGACACAAGTTCGTGGTACACAGTGTAACGATTATGCAGCAACCAGCTACAGTGAGCGTATTTTTGCAGACGCGGTTCAGTTTGCAGCTCAATACCGCTTCCGTTTGTTCAATGACGCACAGGCCTATAACTTCCAAGTGGACCGTGCTTTAAACAATTTCCGTTTGAGTGATTTCCCGGGATTAGTTGCTGGTGAAAACTACTCGGTACAAGTCGCTGTTCGTATGCCAAATCAACCTGATTTCGGTCCGTATAGCAAAACATGTACTTTGGTCGTTCCTTCGATTGCACGTACGATTGAAGACACATCCGTAACGAGTGTTGCTTTCGATGCCCAAGTATATCCAAATCCATATGCGGAGCAATTCTACTTCAAAGTAGCTACGGCTAGCCAAGCGTCGTTCACCATTCACGTGTATGACATGATGGGTCGTGCGATCGAAACGCGTACCGTTGACGCTGATGCTATCGAAACCACCGAAGTGGGTGCATCTTATCCAACAGGGGTGTACAATGTTATCCTGATCCAAGGAACTCAAGTAAAAACACTTCGTATAGTAAAACGATAATTCAATCCATCTTAATACTGAAAATAGCCTCTCTTCGGAGGGGCTTTTTTTACAATTCTCTCCTCATATTACAGCGTTAATGAAACATTTACATACTTTACTTTTCGTATTCTTTTTCTCCATTCTTGGGCACCAATTAATGGCTCAAGTTGGAATTGGCACTACCAATCCAGAAGGAGCATTAGACATTACAGCTACCGATGAGGGTTTAGTTATTCCACGCGTAGCTTTGGTAAATACCACAACCGTGACAGTTCTCACGGGTGTCACTTCCGAGCTTGTCTACAACACCGCTACCAGTGGCGATGTAACCCCCGGCTTTTATTACTTGAGTTCTCCAACGGGACCTTGGATTCGAATTGCTACCGGAGCTTCGGGTTGGCAAATCACAGGAAACAGTGGGATCGTAGATGGAGTCAATTATTTGGGAACTGATGCTTCCACCAATGTGGACGTCGCTTTTAGACGAAACAATATTGCGGCAGGAAAAATCGGAGCCACTAGTACTTCCTTTGGGGTTGGCGCACTAACCAATGGAGCGAGTTCAAACAGCACTGCCTTTGGAACCAATGCCTTACGACTAACCACAGGAGTCAATAATGTGGCTGTTGGAAACGGAACGTTGGCAGCGAATACCACAGGAATTCAAAATACTGGGGTAGGAAATGCTGCTTTATCGCTAAATACAGGAAATGCCTCAACTGCGATTGGTTTTGAAGCGATGCGCAACAATTCGTCGGGAAATAATGGTACGGCGGTTGGATTTCAAGCATTATCTAATAATTCTTCTGCAAGTAACAACACTGCTATCGGTTTTCAAACGATGATAAGCAATACCATCGGTTCAGAAAACACAGCGGTTGGATTTCAAGCAGCTCGCGCCAATACTGCTGGAAGTCGCAACACCGCCATGGGACATATTGCGTTGAATAACAATATTGGAAGTGAAAATACCGCTTTCGGTCATAGTGCTTTGCAAGGGATCAACAACAATGCATCGCGATTCAATACCGCGCTGGGATTCCAAGCGATGTTTGCGGGAACTGGAAATGTATCCAATGTTGTCGCCATAGGGGCTAATGCTTTGTTTCAAAATACGGCCTCCAATGCAACGGCAGTCGGTTACAATGCACTACAAGGACAAATAGGCGGTGGAACGGGCAATACTGGTGTCGGATTTAGTGTTTTGAACAATAATGCAACGGGGGACAATAACACGGCCGTGGGGACAGAAGCTGGGTTTGCTGCTGTGGGAAGTGGCAATACTTTAATTGGTTTTCGTGCAGGTCAGTTCGCCAGTAATGCCACTGGAGGAGGTACTTTTGTTGGATTTCAAGCAGGAGCAGGCACTACAGGAGCAAACAATACAGCGGTGGGGAATAATGCCTTGATTGCAACAGGAGCCAGTGCCAATAACGTTGCTATAGGAATGAGTGCACTCACGCAAAATATTGCCACCAACAATACTGCGCTGGGATTCAACGCTCTTTTTAATAATAACACAGGAAGTGGCAATGTTGCTTTGGGGAACCAGGCTGGATTTTTCGAAACAGGCTCCAATAAATTGTATATTACCAACGCCAATACAACCCCAACAACATCTTTGATTTATGGTGAGTTTAGTCCAACACCCATTTTACGTACCAATAGTACCTTCCAAATCGGTAATCCTGCCGGCACAGGATATGTTTTTCCCGTTGCTCGCGGAACGGCCAATCAGTATTTAGCCACCGACGGTAGTGGTGTATTATCGTGGGTTTCTCCTTCGGGCACCAACCAACTTTCGGCGGTGCGCACGAATTTAAGCGGTAATGCAGCATTAGGCACCTCGGGATGGCAAATCATTCCTTTTGCTACTGAAGTTTTTGATAGTAATAACGAATTTGCAGCCAATCGTTTTACGGCTACGCGGGCAGGTATTTATGAGATTAATGCGGGGTTTCACACCGACAATCAAAGCAACGGTCAGTTCTATTCGATTGGCGTGTATGTTAACGGCGTACTTTACCAGCAAAATTCAGGAAACCACATCGCTAATGGTCCGGTAAGTCGCACGGTAACCTGTTTGGTTAATTTGGCTGTGGGAGGTTATGTCGAAATTTATGTCGAAAATTACCAAGCAGGCGTTTCTATCGATGGTTTTTCAGGCAAAAATTTTTTTGAAATACAACAAGTTAGGTAAAACAATAAGAGCAATACATAGACGTATTGCTCTTATCAACCTAACCAATAAATAAACAAACAGTAACTTGCTCCTATCGCAAGTATTTTTCAAAGTGGCGTGTGTCTACGCGCGCTTTGATATCGTGTAACAAGTTGTATAATCCAAAAAAAGTGCGGTTGATGTATAAAAAATGTTTCGAACCGCGATTTCCATTCATTTTGCGCAACTGGGTGTCTTTGGCAAACTCCTCTCCCATCACTGCAATTCTTCCGAAAAATTCCTCATCCGAAAAATCAAAATAATCGGCGTGAAATGGTTGTGTAAAGAGTTGCAATAATTCATGGAAAATTTTCGTAAAATAAACAATCTCTTGTGGGGTATCATCCTGGCGTAAAATCTCTAACTCATAGAGTTTTTGATTAAAAATCGTTGGATTATTGATACTTTCCTTGTTGGCCAATTCAAAATAGGGAGTGTAAAATTCCATAGGAACTTTTTTGATACACCCAAAATCAATAGCGACCAAGTTTCCTTGTTTGTCTACAAGAAAATTGCCAGGATGCGGATCCGCATGCACCTGCTTTAACGCATGCATTTGGTACATATAAAAGTCCCACAAAGCCTGTCCTATACGATCCCCCAAAGCACGATCGGTATTCTGCTTGGCAAATTCCGACAAATGCAACCCATCGATCCATTCCATCGTTAAAATCTTCGCAGAGGAATATTCTTTATAGTATTTCGGGAAGCGCAAATGTTCAATATGACTACACAATTGCGTCATTTCGATACTTTGACGAAGTTCCAAATCGTAGTCGGTCTCCTCCAACAATTTGTCTTCCACTTCCTTAAAATACTTTTCCGAATCTTTACCTTTCAAATTAAACATTCGAATGGCAAAGGGTTTGACCAAAGCCAAATCCGAACTTATACTCTCTGCTACACCCGGGTATTGTATTTTCACAGCTAAATTTTTCCCATCTTTCGTTGCTTTGTGTACCTGACCGATACTCGCAGCATTAGTGGCGTCGGGTGTAAACGTATCGTATAAGTTCTCAGGATATTGACCGAGATATTTTTTGAACGTTTTTCTAACTAAAGGGGCAGACAATGGGGGAACGCTGAATTGTGACAGCGAAAACTTGTCCACATATTGCTGGGGCATAATGCTTTTGTCCATGCTCAGCATTTGAGCTACTTTCAAAGCACTGCCTTTCAAATTTTTGAGTCCGTCATAAATATCCTCAGCATTATTCTCATTCAATTTATCACGCGACACACTGGGATTCACCAATTTTTCACCATAGTAAGCCACATAATTGGTGCCTACTTTGAGACCCGTTTTAACCAATTGACCGGCACGTTCTATTTTACCCGTCGGTATTTTGTCTAAGGTCTTCATCGGTTACTTTTGATTTTCTTTCCATAAAAATATACCCAAATCAATCATACGCTCCAGCGGTTGCGTTTGCATCAAATCAAAAGCGGTGTTGACGGTTTTTTCAATCAAAATGTCTGTTTTCTCAAATCCTTTGGAAGTATCATCAATCCAAAATTTAAGAACCACTAAAAAATTCACCCAGGCGGCTTCTGCCGTGACTGATTTTGAAATTTTAGCCCATTTCTCATTCCAAGCGGTATCCTGGGTGAACTGAACATTATCTACGATAAAATCTTTAAAATGGTTTCGCATCCCACGTAAGGATTTCAAATTCTTGAGCCCTTGTTTATGGCCCTCCAATTGAAACAGAACATAACTTCTATTCAAGGAAAGCAATTCAAACAAAGTGAAGTAAAGCGTTAACAACTTATCCCGGTCTACGTAAGAATTGTAAGCATCATCCTTTTGCATGGTCGCCACAGCATGCTCAAAAAACTGTGTCCAAATGGCTTCCTTCAACGCCTCTATGGACCCAAAATGAATATAAAAATCAGACTCCTTAATCCCCGCTTCGTGGCAAAATTGGTAAACATTCTTGGGTTCAGTGTCGTTTTTCAACACCGAATCCATAAACAACGAAATAATGGATTGATCGTCAACGATCTTTTTTCTTCCTTTTTTGGGCGTTGTAGTTTCCATGTTCTAATTTTTGGTAAAGATAAGTAGTGTTTAATGTTTAAACCAAATTGTTAAACAAAATATTTTGTTAATTTTTTGGGCAAAAAAAACGTCCGGGGCTACCGAACGTTGTTTTTTATTTAGCGACCCGCCTCGCGTTGGGCTTCTTGTTTCATTTTTTCATTAGCGACAATCGAAAATTCAACCCGTCGATTCATAGCGCGACCCGCTTCTGTTTCGTTATCGCCAATCGGATCAGCTTCACCCATCCCAACGATTTGAAAACGCGACATGTTTAACCCTTTGGATTCTAAATAACGTTCTACAGCCAAGGCCCGCTTTTCAGATAAATCGAGATTGTAAGCGTCGGCCCCTTTAGAATCAGTGTAGCCAAAAATTTTGATATCGGTATCGGCATATTCTCTAAACACAGGAACTAACTTATCCAAATTGGCACGCGCCGCTGCAGTCAAAGTGGCTTTGTTAAAATCGAAACGCACCGCATTTTCGCCCAAAACCAATTTGATCCCTTCCCCTACCCGTTCCACTTGTGCGCCGGGTAAAGCCGTTTGGATTTCACGGGCTTGTTTGTCCATTTTATTTCCAATAACACCACCGGCAACACCACCAACAACGCCCCCAAGCACTGCGCCCAAAGCACCGTTACCGCCTTTTCCAGCATTATTTCCAATGACACCTCCCAAAACAGCACCCGCTGCTGCACCTATAGCCGCACCACGCTGGGTATTGTTTGTATTTTTAACAGCCTCACAACCGGCCAAAGGACCAAAAGTTAGTAGTCCCACGAGTACTATTGCTATTCCTTTTTTCATCATGTTTAGATTTTAGTTTCTTGAAAATTGATACACTACAGTGACCGTTTTACCGCCTACATTCACACGATCGGTTAGTTCAAAAGTCGCATCTGTAACGGTTCCCACCTGAAGCACATAGCCCTCAGTGACTTTACGCGCTTTAGTTTCATTTAGAATTTTCATTACAAATTGTCCTTCTTTGTTGACAAACCAAGTGATGGGCGAAGTAAATGCCGTACACGAAGCATTGTTTAACGAAAATTCACCTTTGTTGTTGTTCGAAATAAAACGCCATTGACTTCCCACAAAGCATTGGGAATCTGCCAAATCAAACGAAGTGATTTTAATAACCTCCGCGCCAGGATACGAGACTTTTGTCAACGTCCAATTGCCTTTTAAGGCAACTTCGGTTCTGTTGTCTAATCGGGTATTCGTTGCCGATTTGGATTTGCAAGCACTAAACAGCACCAACAACACCAAGGCATACATCATTTTTTTCATGGGTTGCTTTTTAGGGTTAAAAACTCCTGCAAAAATACAACGCTCCCCTTAAAATTATGTAGAATTTAACGTAATGTTAATGGCAACTAATACTACGACAATTTGTCAGTTTTACAGGCGTTGGTATTTTCTTTGCTTAGAAAAACACAAATTGTGTAACTCAAAAATTGTGTACTATGTCAACTGGAAAAATTAATGTTTCCGTCGAAAACATTTTCCCGCTCATAAAAAAGTTTTTATACAGCGACCATGAAATCTTTTTACGCGAATTGGTGTCCAATGCCACCGATGCCACTTTAAAATTAAAACATCTTACCGGTATTGGAGAAGCCAACGTGGAGTATGGTACGCCTCAAATTGAAGTTAAAATTGACAAAGAAGGTAAAAAATTACACATCATCGACCAAGGATTGGGGATGACTGCCGAAGAGGTTGAAAAATACATCAATCAGGTTGCCTTTTCGGGAGCTGAGGAGTTTTTGGAAAAATACAAAGATTCCGCCAAAGATGCCGGGATCATCGGTCATTTTGGATTGGGCTTTTACTCGGCATTTATGGTGGCTGAAAAAGTAGAAATTATTACCAAATCGTATAAAGACGAACCTGCAGCGCATTGGACCTGTGACGGAAGTCCCGAGTTTACCTTGGTACCCCACGACAAAACTGAACGTGGTACGGAAATCATTTTACACATCGCCGAAGATTCCACCGAATTTTTGGAAGAAAACCGCATTCGTGAATTGTTGCGTAAATACAACAAGTTTATGCCGATTCCGATTAAATTCGGCACCCGTAAGGAAGCGTTACCCAAACCTGAAGATACCGGTGACGATTATAAAACAGAATACATCGACGTAGACCATATCATCAACAATCCTTCTCCAGCATGGACTAAGCAACCTACAGATTTGAAGGACGAAGATTACCAAAACTTCTACCGAGAATTGTACCCGATGCAATTTGAAGACCCCCTTTTTCATATCCACTTAAATGTTGATTATCCTTTCAACCTTACTGGAATTTTGTACTTCCCCAAAATGTCGCAGGAAGTTCAAATGCAAAAAGATAAAATTCAGTTGTACCAAAATCAGGTGTTTGTTACCGACAACGTAGAAGGTATTGTTCCTGAATTTTTGGGCATGTTGCGTGGAGTCATTGACTCACCAGACATTCCATTAAATGTATCGCGCTCGTATTTACAAGCCGATGGCAATGTAAAAAAGATTTCCAATTACATTACCCGTAAAGTTTCCGATAAACTCAAAGCCCTTTTTACTGAAAATCGTGAGGACTTTGAAAAAAAATGGAACGATATCAAAATCGTATTGGAATACGGGATGCTTACTGAACCTAAATTTTATGAAAAAGCAGGCGATTTTGTTTTGTATCCCACAGTGAATGATACTTACTACACCTTGGCCGAGTTGAAAGAAACACTTAAAGATACCCATACGGACAAAAATGGAAAATTGGTGGTTTTGTATACTTCCAACAAAGAACAACAACACAGCTACATCGACATTGCCCAAGAAAAAGGCTATCAAGTACTTGTGATGGACTCGCCTATCGTGTCGCATTTGATTCAAAAATTGGAAACCGACAATGAGAACCTCACGTTCGCGCGCGTAGATGCCGATCATATCGATAAATTAATTCAAAAAGAGGACACCACTCCTTCAAAACTCTCGGAAGAGGAACAAGAAAAGTTAAAAGGCATTTTAGAAAATGTGATTCCGAAAGCCAACTACACTTTGCAATTGGAGGCCATGGACAGTACCGCTGCTCCTTTTATTTTGACCCAACCCGAATTCATGCGTCGAATGAAAGAAATGAGTCAAACCGGAGGCGGAATGATGGGCTTTGGCAATTTCCCTGAAATGTACAATGTGGTAGTCAATACCAATGCCGAATTGGCGACTCGTTTGTTGGAAACAGAAGGGGAAACACAAGAAAAACTCATCAAACAAGCCTTGGATTTGGCTAAAATTGCCCAAGGTCTTTTAAAAGGTGAAGAATTGACGGCTTTTGTGAAACGTAGTTTTGAACAATTGGCCTAAAAACTCCAAAAAAAGCGTTAAAAAAAGCTGTCACGCGTAATGGCAGCTTTTTTTATTGCACGACTTCGGCTATATTTAACCCAGTAATACTTTGTACATGAAAAAAAATATAACCCTTTTGCTCATGATAATGGCTTCGCTTTCTACCACTGCCCAAGAAGATTCCTACCTTGATTTGGAAGAAATTGATGGAAAAAAAGCCCTTGAGTTTGTCAATACTCAAAATCAAAAAACCTTCTCCGTATTAGAGGCGGAAAAAGATTATCCCTCGCTCTATCAAAATGCACTTACCATTTTAAATGCCAAGGATCGCATTGTCTATCCCTCGATTACGGGCGATTATGTGTATAATTTTTGGCAAGATGCTACCCATGTGCGTGGTATTTGGCGACGCATGACCACAGCCGATTACAATGCTGGAAAATCCAATTGGGACATTCTTCTAGACTTGGATGCCTTGTCGGAAAAAGAGCAAAAAAAATGGGTTTTTCATGGCGCCACTCCTTTGTATCCTGGGAATGGTTTGTATTTGGTTAACCTTTCCAATGGCGGTGGTGATGCCCATGAAACGCGAGAATTTGATGTACGTACCAAACAGTTTGTGTCCAACGGTATTTTCTTACCCGAAGCCAAAAGTAGTATTCAATATTGGGATGAAAACAACTTTATCGTTGCTACCGACTTTGGTCCGGGATCATTGACCGAATCAGGGTATCCCAAAATCGTAAAATGGTGGAAACGAGGCACACCGCTTTCGGAAGCCAAAACCTTGCTTTCAGGAGATCCATCAGACGTTTACAACAGTGGTTCTGTTTTGCGCGATGGGGAAACACCATACCTACTCCTAAACAAAAGTCTTTCCTTCTATACCCGTAAATCATACATTCATCAAAATGGACAAAATCTCCTACTAAATATTCCTGATGACGCTTCTTTACTTGGAATCAAATTTGGGAAAGCGATTGTAGAACTCAAATCGGACTGGTTGGTTAATGCCAAAACGTACAACCAAGGAAGTTTGATTGCACTAGATTTCAAAGCATTACTTGAAGGCAAGCACCAGGTTGAACTTTTGTTCAAACCCACAGCGAATCAAAGTTTAGAATCGGTAGCGATGACCAAAAATCAGCTATTGCTTAACGTCCTAAACGATGTAAAAAGCGAATTGTATCTGTTGTCAAATGGGAAAGAAAAATGGTATCAAACCCGAATAGATGCCCCAGCTTACGGCACCATTTCGATTGTTAGTGCCAACCGGGAGAGCGACGATTTCTATTATAGTTTTGAGAATTTCCTCGAACCCACAACACTTTTTGTCTACAATTTAAAAAATCGGAAATCAACGAAAGTTCAGGGGCTACCTCCTTATTTCCCTGCCGATAAATACAAGGTAGAACAATTTTTTGTCAAAGGAACCGATGGTAAAAATGTACCTTATTTTGTAATCGCCGCAAAAAATGTGGTTTTGAATGGTAAGAATCCAACGCTACTCTACGGTTATGGCGGGTTTGAAGTGGCGATGCAACCATTTTACAGCGGAACCATGGGGGCATTGTGGCTCGAAAATGGCGGCGTTTATGTGTTGGCGAATATTCGCGGAGGAGCTGAGTACGGACCTTCGTGGCATCAAGCAGGGTTAAAAGAAAAACGCCAACTCATTTATGATGATTTTACAGCCATCAGTCGCGATGTAATCAAACGCAAAATTACGAGTCCCAAGCATCTAGGAATCATGGGAGGAAGTAATGGCGGTTTGCTAATGGGAGTGGCTTTTACACAACATCCTGAGTTGTACAACGCCGTAGTATGTCAGGTGCCGCTATTGGACATGAAACGCTACAACAAACTATTGGCGGGAGCAAGCTGGATGGGAGAATACGGAAATCCCGATATTCCTGAAGAATGGGCTTACATTCAAAAGTACTCGCCCTATCACAATGTCAAAAGTGGCGTGAAATACCCTGAAGTATTTTTTATGACCTCCACGCGCGATGATCGAGTTCATCCCGGTCATGCTCGAAAAATGGCGGCTAAAATGCTTGACCTTGGGTACCCCATTTATTATTACGAAAATACAGAAGGGGGACACGGAGGCTCGTCGACCAATGACCAAAGAGCTCGTTGGAATGCCTTGCAATACACCTATCTTTTGAAAAAATTAAAATCCTAAAAAGTGCCTTCGGGCCTTTTTTTTTATCGTTAAAAAATGTCGAACTTTACGCAAAGGATCATTATGAATTTACAAATTGAAACGCCAGCGCTACTTTTTTCAGCAACTTCACTGATTTTGTTAGCCTATACCAACCGCTTTCTAACCATTGCGCAAATCGTTCGTAGTTTGAAAAAAAATTACGATGAAAATCACAACAAGAGTATTTTGATTGAAATAAAAAACTTGAATTTACGACTTACGTTAATTCGGGCAATGCAACTTTTTGGGGTACTCTCCCTGTTCCTGTCGGTATTTGCCATGCTGCTTTTGTACCTCGAATGGAAGCTGGTGGGAATTTATCTTTTTGGCGCCAGTTTACTGAGTTTACTGATTTCGTTGGGCATCTCGTTTTGGGAAGTTAGCATTTCGGTAACTGCACTACGAGTTCACTTAAAAGATCTATTTGAAGAAACCAAAAACAAAGTATAATGGCATTAGATTGGCTGAATTTAATCCATGACCTTCCGCAAATTTTAGGACAATTAAGCGGTCTTATCAAAAGCAATCGAGTGCTTAAGGATCAACTTATTCGGGAGCTACGTTTGAATTTAAAAGCGTTTGAAACTGCCCAAAAGAGTAAGGCTATGGATTATGACAAACTTTTGGAGTTATTGCACAACGAGCAAATACAAGCCGCTCGAAAGCAACGATTTACATTTTCCACTATTAAATCAGGGGAAGTAAAAGCGAAGCATGTTTTTAATCCCAGAAACCAAAAATACATTGGAAGGGATTGTGCTTGGCTTTTTAAAAATATTGATGAAAAAATAGAAGACCTACGCATGCAAAAGCAATACCATGGGAGTTTGAATGCCCTCGCCGAACGCAATATTGCCCTTCAGTTTTCGAATTTGTTGTATAAGTTAAAACTTACGGCCGATTTTATTGTGGATTAAACCTTTGCACTAAAAAAACATCCAATACGAAAATGATAACCTATGAAACGCCTACTTCTTTTTACCGTTACGCTCTTTAGCCTTGCTGTAGGTAAGGCACAAGAGCAAGAAAATCCCGAATTTATGGGAGAAAATTTCAGTTTGGAGGGTGCCCTTGCTCTTTTCCAAAAATCCCAATCTATTGAAGCTTTTGAACAAGCAATTAATGCCGAAGACAATGGGGTTAACAACTTGGATTTAAACAATGACGGGCAAGTAGATTACATTACCGTTACCGATTTTCATGAAGGCGATACACATGCCTTGGTGTTGAGCATTTATTTGAGTGATCAAGAAAAACAAGATGTCGCGGTGATTGGTATAGAAAAAACAGGACCCGATAGTGCCCAATTACAAATCGAAGGGGATGAAGCGCTGTATGCTCCCAACACCATTGTAGAACCCCAAGACGTTTCCGAAACAATCAAAGGTAAAGGTCCCAATGGAGTTGTTTACGATGCCAAAGCTTTGGCTGTCAATGTTTGGTTCTGGCCTGCCGTTCGCTTTATGTACCGCCCGGGTTATGTCGTGTGGCGTTCGCCTTGGCGTTGGCGCATATATCCACAAGGATGGCGTCCGTGGCGTGTGGTCACCTTTAGCGTATTTACAACCCGTTGTGCACCCCATCGACTAGTCTATCGGCGGGTACCCACACGAACGGTTGTAGTAGCGCATCGGGTGTATCGCCCCAATCGACGGCACACCACCGTTATTGTCAATAACCGAAGAGGAACGCGAGTGGTGCGCACGACTTCACCGCGAGGGACTACAGTTATTCGAAAAAACCGAACCCAAACGGGTCGAAGACGATAAAAGTTTAAATGAAAAATCCCGCCTTTTGAGCGGGATTTTTTGAGCAGTGCAAGTGCTCACCAACCTAACAAAGTATAGAAAAAACTAAGTACTTTCAATAATAGTAAGAAAAACAGGCATACCGATGGTAATGTTAAATGGGAACGTTACCGCCAATGCCATGGGTAAAAACAAGCCTGGATTGGCTTTGGGAACAGCAATTTTCATCGCAGCGGGTACGGCAATATACGAGGCACTTGCTGCCAGAATCGCCAACATAAAACGATTCCCTACTTCGGCTACAAAATAATCCGACAACCAGGCCACCGCACATCCATTGAGCAATGGGATAAAAAGCGAAAACAATAAGGCAAACTTTCCATGTTTGATAAAATCATTCAACTTTTCTCCACTACTAATCCCCATATCGAGCAGAAATACCGCTAAGAATCCTTTAAACAAATCATTGGTGAAGGGTTTAATTCCTTGGGCTTGCTCTTCATTGGCTAAATACCCAATACACAAACTCCCAAGAATCAACAAAACACTCCCGTTTGTAAGCGAGTGTTTGATAATGCTTCCAATTTTGGGGCCCTCGCGTTCGGTTGTAAAAAAGCGAATCAAAATCACACCTACCACAATAGCAGGCGCCTCCATCAATGCCATAACAGCAACCATATACCCATTAAATTTATAATCGAGCATTTCCAAAAAACTACCTGCCGTAACAAACGTAACCGCACTTACCGAACCGTAAGCGGCGGCAATCGCACCAGCATCATAAATCGAAAAATTGCGTTTAAGAATAAAAAATGTGTACAAGGGAATGGCAACTGCCGTGAGCAATCCGAGTGCAACGGCGCCCATAATTTCAGCATTAAACGTACTGTGTGACAATTCTTGACCTCCTTTAAATCCAATGGAGAACAAGAGGTAAATCGAAATGAACTTCGACGAATTTTGAGGAATTCGAAGGTCACTTTTCAATTGTACCGCTAAGACTCCTAGTAAAAAAAACAAGAGCGCTGGATTGGTCAAATTGTCTGCAAGTAGATGTAAATCCATAGGTTATTTTGTCGCCGCACGTTTTAGACGGTCGTTCATGGTTTTCCCCAAACCTTCCTCAGGAAAAGGGGTAATAATTAAACAATCAAATCCTTGTTGATCCAATTCAAAAAGGGTTCGGTATAAATGCGAAGCTACTCGATCTAATGCCTCACTTTCGGGCCATTGAATGGGGTGTAAACGTTCATGTACAAAGGAGAATGTGGGCGACAAAACCGCCGCTTTTCCAGCATGCTCCGCAACCCATTGTTTTGCTGTAGCCTCGGGCGCATCCGTTAGAATGACAGGTGTATTGGGCGCATAATGTTTTGGAAAACGTCCTGGAGTAAAAAATACCTTGTTGGGTTTATCGGCATAGTCTACCGGGCCAATTACCGCTTCTATATCTTCCAATGAAAGGGCCCCCAAACGATACACAATGGCTTTTTCATCTTCAAATCCAACAATGGTTGACTCCAATCCGGCTTGACTCGGGCCGCCATCCAATACAAAAACGTCCTGATCTTCAAAATAATGGCGAACCATTTCGGCTGAAGTGGGACTGATTTTGGAAAAAGGATTGGCGCTAGGAGCTGCCAAGGGAAAATCACAATTTTTTATCAATGCTAAAGTCAAAGGATGTTGTGGCATCCGAATCCCTACGCGATTGCTTTCACCGGTAATCCAGTCAGGCACTTGATCACTTTTAGGAAGCAAAACCGTAAGTGGTCCTGGCCAAAAATGATCCATCAATTGTTTCGCTTTATCGGGAAGATAAGCCACCAGCGTTTCACACCGTGCCACCGAATCTACATGCACTATCAAAGGACTGGTACGCGGACGATTTTTTAACGTGTAAATTTTTTCAATCGCTTCTTGATGGTAAATATTGGCTGCCAAACCATACACCGTCTCGGTTGGAATCGCGACTACATTTCCGCTTTCAAGCAGTAATTGAGCTATTTGAATATCGGGTGTGTGCATGGGTTATGGGTTACAATAATCACAAAATTGAGGGTCCTCTACTTCTTTTTGCAGGGGATAAAATCGTTTTTCTTCAAACGAACAAGTATCGCAATGATAAAGCGCATACAACGGCGAACGCGTGGGTTGATTGCACCAGCCACAAGGTAATCCCGATTCCATGTGTTGCACTGAAAATCCGGGGGCTTGGCATTGCGGGCATAGCGATAACAATGTATCTACTAAATTTTGTGTCGCTTTAGCTATGGCAGTCATCCGCTTTGGGTTGAAGTGGGCCCGCATATCGGTTTCCACGTAACAACTTCCAAATTCCTGTTTCAAACTTTGAAAATGCTCTACCAATACATCGTAATCTTGAACCCCTTTGTATATAGGGGCATACGATTGATCGTCCTTTCGTACAATAACCGCATGTTGGGGAAAACCTACTCGAGTAACAAACGCGTCTAAATCTTCCTCATCCTTTACAAATGCGCCTGTAAAATTCGTGTCGCTTGTCCAATACCGCCCCGTGTATTCTCGGTTGTTTTGAAAATCAATGAGCAAAACGGTTTCATAATTAGCAGGAAGAAATGGACTCGAGGGATGAGCACCGAAAGACCCTTCGCTGGCAACTACAAGATCATAATTGTTCTTTTTCATAGCCAAGTTGCACTTGTCACGAAGGGTACTTATCACATCCTTTACCCGGGGAATTTCTCCAGAAAAGGTGCCTAAACTATCGGTGTTCAATGCGGTCGGAACGGTACAGGAAACTCCCAATTCCCGCTCAAGAATGGGAGCCATCACACGCTCTTTGTGATGGGCAGTAGCTATAGCAACCGTTCGACCCGCAAATAATTTCATTATTCAAAAGTTAAAGCGATATCACTTTTGATGACAATACGCTTGTGGTGGGCTTCGGCTTCTTTTACCGTTTGCTGCAACGTCGCCAAAGCATCTTCTAAGGCTTTGATTCGCTGTGTGCTGTGCGCACTATCTTCAATGTTGCGAATATCTTTACTAAACGCATCCACTTGATGATACTGAATCTTGTGATTAATCAACTTGGTCAATAGCTCGCGGGCTTCATCCGGTTGAAAAACACCATCAATTAAGGTCACTTGTGTCAAATCCATGCGCTATTTTTTTACATAAAACCAAACCAATCAATACACTTCCCGCCTCAGCCAATGACGACCACAAAATATCTTGAAGCCACCAAGAGATAGCCGCTAACAAAAGGCCACTGAGAATGAGATACCAAAGGCTACGCATCAAATCCGAAATGGGTGTGAATACGAACCGATCCCGATTGTTCGCGGAGGGCAACCGTCATCTCATGCGCTGCGGTTTGCAACGCTTTGATTCGTTGTTCGCGAAACTTGATATCCTCTTCCGACATACTTGCGGCAATTTTCTTTTCGTGAAACTTGATTTTCACGTCTACCAATTCCCGTAACAAAGCAATCGCTTCTTGGGGATCAAACTTTCCGTCGATTAATTGGAGTTCCATAACACTTATTGTCCTTGACCTAAAGAGTATGCAGGTGTACCGTCAAAATGATACAAGTTCTCTGTTTTCACCACATCGATACCGTGCGTCTCTGCTTGTTGCAATAACCCAATGATATGCGCTTTTGACAACTCGCTTCCGTCTTTCATTTTGAATCGACAACGCCAATGGTCGGTACAAAAAGTTTCTGCAAATCCTTCAGGCCAAACTTTAATCCCACGGTTGGTAATCATGCTTAACTGAAGTCCACCATCATTTAATTTTTGAATCGACTCGGCCAACGTATCGGCTGAAGTTCCCGCCCAGTGTACAAATAAGTCTACTCCATGAAGCGTTTTTACTTGTGGCGCAGGACGCTTGTATGAAGGCAAATTCATCGGTGCTCCATCACGGTATTCTACGGCTTTCAATACTGAAGGTTTCTGACCCAATCGGGCAATGATCGCTTCAGCAAACGCTTGTGTTCCTACTTTTTGCGCACTTACGCCTTCTTTGAAAATATCATAGGTATGAATACCATCTTCAATGGTTTTTAACCAAGCATTTTGAATTTTTTCTGCGATGGAATTCTGACCCAAATGTTGCAACATCATGATAGCACCTTGTAACAATCCCGAAGGGTTCGCCACATCTTGACCCGCACGACGTGGTGCTGACCCATGAATAGCTTCAAACATTGCACAGGATTCTCCAATATTGGCCGAACCTGCCATACCTACCGAACCTGCAATTTGTGCTGCAACATCTGAAAGAACGTCACCATACAAGTTTAAGGTTACAATGACATCAAAAGCCTCGGGTGTATCGGCCAATTTTGCAGCTCCAATATCGATAATCCAGTGTTCGTTTTCAATTTCTGGATATTCCACTGCAATTTCATCAAAAACTTTGTGAAACAATCCATCGGTTTGCTTCATAATGTTGTCTTTGGTGAAACAAGTTACCTTTTTACGTCCAAAAGCACGCGCATATTCAAAGGCATAACGAACAATCTTCTCACAACCAGGACGGCTAATCAATTTCAAACATTGAATCACCTCATCGGTTTGCTGGTGCTCGATACCTGCATATAAATCTTCTTCATTTTCACGAATAATAACCACGTCCATTTGAGGGTGTTTGGTCGCTACATAAGGACTCAAAGACAAACATGGACGTACGTTTGAATACAACCCTAAAAATTTACGGGTAGTTACATTCAAACTCTTGTATCCTCCTCCTTGGGGAGTGGTGATTGGAGCTTTCAAAAATACTTTGTTACGTCGGATGATATCCCAAGAGGAAGCTGCAATCCCTGAAGTGTTTCCAGACAAATAAACTTTCTCTCCCACTTCAATCTCATCGTACTCTAAAGCGGCTCCAGCTGCTTTCAATACCGCCAAAGTGGCATCCATAATTTCGGGACCAATTCCGTCACCTTTTGCAATCGTAATTCGTGTCATAGTAAGTTTGTTTAACGAGGCAAAGGTGAAAAAGAAAGTTTATATATTTTTATTTATGTTTTAAATAATATGTATAAATTATTTTATATGCTTAATTTCCGATTATCCATAACAAGACTGGCTTGGGTTCGGCCTGCAATTGGGCATCCAAAATGCGCATAAAATCATTGGAAACCGCAGGACAACCCCAACTTAAAGGACTCACTTCAGGATGAATTTCAGCATCGGAAACGGCATTCCAGGAATGAAGCACCACTACCCGTTCGACGGCCGTAGCATTGGAGGACTCGAGACCATGCAGCCAATATTTAATTTTAATCCCCCATGCACTGGTATCCCTACGACCAATTTTGTATTTCCCTACCATACTACAATGGCTGTTGACCCGTTTATCAAATTTTGCCTGTTCCCATCGTTCTGGATTGGGAGCAAAAACATCGCAACTTCCATGGGTTACCAATTGGGCATGCGTAATCGCATCATTGGCAAAATCATACACAAAAAAACGATTCTTACCCGAAGGAATTCGTAAGTCTAAAAGGTAGTAAAAATGGGTACTCATGCCCTTATTTTGACAAAACAACAAGGCTTCTTGATGATAAGAAGCATACGTTGCCTTCGTTTGAACGGGTTCGATTTCCTCTTTTTTTACACACTGAATCAAAAAAATGGCGAGAATAAAAACAATGCCTTTCATTTCGCTGAATTTATAATTTAGTAACACCATTTTTCGTATTTTATTTAAACCTTGACTGTTAAATAAAGTCTAATTTGTAAAACTTAACTATGGAACCCGCCCTTCTTTGGTCGTTACGTTTGGGATTTAGCGCCCAGCAGGCTGAAAGCATCCAAAAAAATGGAATTGCCGATTTTCTCCAAACATCTATTAAGGCGCCTTTTACTCAAAAGCAACCCGATTTTTTGGCCAGCGAACCCAAGTCGTTGGCTGAATTACGTCAAATTCGACAACAAATCAAAAATGCAGAAGATCCCGATACCAAAGCCATTCTCAAAAAACAAATTCAAAATGGTATCGCTTTTAAGGCATGGTGGATCAACGAAATACAAAACACCCCCTTCCCCTTGCGAGAAAAAATGGTGCTGTTTTGGCACAATCATTTTGTAGCTACCCAACAAAAAGTAAAGGTGAATTGGTGGATTTACCAACACAATCAACTTTTGCGGGAAATGGCTTTTGGAAATTTTAAAAACCTTAACCAAAGCCGTGCTACAAACAAATGCTATGGTGCGGTATTTGGACAATGTTGATAACCAAAGAGGGGCTATCAATGAAAATCTCAGCCGCGAACTCCTCGAACTTTTTACGTTAGGCATTGGCCATTACACGGAAAATGATGTGAAAATGGGAGCCAAAGCGCTTGCCGGTTTGCATCTCGGCGAAAACAAAGCCCAGTATCGTCCCCGATTGGAAGACCCCGATACGATTACGTATTTGGGAAAAACAGGCCCGTTTAAAGTAGAAGATTTGGTGGATCGTATTTTTGAACAACCCGCCGTTCCCTATTTGATTACCCGAAAACTATTGCAATGGTTTATATACGACTCCCCTCCCGAGGAGCTGGTAACGTATTATGGGGACTATTTTCGGAGTGTTCAATTTGAAATACAACCGCTCCTTCAAAAAATCGTGGTAGAGGAATTTGGCAAACCCACGGCTGGAAGCAAGATAAAAAATCCGTTGGAGTTTATTTTGCACCTTCATGACGAATTACACATTGCAAATCCCAATGAAAACCTGCTCGTGTTTTTCTTACGGCAACAGGGCATGGATTTATGCAATCAACCCAATGTAAAAGGATGGACAGGCGGAAAAAATTGGCTCACATCCCAAATTTATTTACAACGTCAGAACGCTTGCGACTTGCTTTGTCGCGGAAAAGAACTTAACCGTAGGGTATTGAAAGAACTTCCTGATACGCTTTCAAAAACGAAATCACCGCAAGAATACATCCCAAAAGTGGCCTTTAATCCCAACGACTCCGCAGGCGAAATTAAACGCAAAATGGCCCAACGCTTGGTGTTTCAAGTGGATGAAGAACTTCAAAAACAGGTAGATGCGGTACTCAAATATGATTTTAACGCCCATGATCCCAACGCTCAAGAAGCCGTAATGCGGTTGTTTTTAACGCTAGTCAAATCCCCTGAATTTCAACTCATTTAATATGAATAGAAGAAACTTTTTAAGTCTTACAGGAACCTTTACAGGAGGATTATTGGTTCTTCCCGATTTTCTCCATGCATTAGGAACGCAACCCTCTCAAAATCAGAAAGATTCGTGTGTCGTGTTTCTCCAACTCAATGGAGGAAACGATGGGTTAAACACCTATATCCCTTTTGATCATCTTGGCTATTATGACTTACGGCCTCATATTGCTATTGCCAAAAATGATATTGTCGGGAAAAATAACGGAATGGGATGGCATCCGGCTCTGAAAAACTGGAATACTATACAGCAAAATGGCGACTTAACCGTCATTCAGAACGTTGGCTATCCTTCACCCAACCGATCCCATTTTCGCAGTCAAGAAATTTGGCAAACCGCTTCAGGCGCTCAAGAATACCTCACGGAAGGGTGGTTGGGTCGGTATTTGGATTTACAATGTACTACAACGCAACCTACCGGAGGAGTCAACATTGATAGTATTGATAATTTGGCCCTTCGCGGCAAAGAGCCCAACAGCATTACCGTGAAAGACCCTGCGCGTTTTCGAAGTCATGCTGCAGGCGAAGCGAGCCAACTCTCCACCAACCCGCAACTCGACTTTGTTCGAAAAATTGCTTCCTCAGTGGTTGAAGGTGCCGATGATATCCGTCGAGCCATAGCAGCTTCCCAAACAGAGGTTAGTTATCCTACCACGGCATTAGGGAAAAATCTGGAATGGATTGCACGTTTGATCAAAGGAAATTTACACACGCATGTGTACTATACTTCCCAAAATGGGTATGACACGCACGACAATCAAAAAACCATTCACCACAATAAACTCAAAGAATTGGATGAAGCGGTATATGCTTTTTACACCGAAATCAAGCGAGCAGGATTGCTTCAGCAAGTCACCTTGGTCGTGTTTTCGGAATTTGGTCGGCGGGTACGGGACAACGGTAATGGAACCGATCATGGAACTGCAGCACCTGTTTTTGTGATTGGCGGAAACACCACGGGGAGAATTGTGGGCACCAATCCCAACCTCGACGACTTAGACCAGGGAGATTTAAAATTTGAAACGGACTTTCGATCGGTGTATGCTACGTTATTACAGCAAAAATTACAGCACCCGCCCACATCGATTGGCATCACCCAAGCCCCGCTTTCGGGAATCTTTAGGTAAGCAAAAATGTTTTTGTAGGGATATCCTATAATCGAGTATCTTTGTCGGCTTTTTAATTAAAAAAATGACAGGAAAATCAATACTTAAAGGTGTTTTTTTAGTAGGTTTAGGAGCCTCCAGTTATGGGATGCTGGCCACTTTTGTAAAATTAGCGTACCGCGAACATTACACCACGGCCGAAGTTACCCTTTCGCAATTTGGGTATGGTATCTTTGGGATACTACTCCTCAATGCTTTTCAAAAATACAAGTCCCGTAAACCTGTCGATAAAGCCACTCCAAAAAACATTTTTCAACTCATGCTGGCGGGAACTTCATTGGGTATGACCAGCGTTTTTTATTATCTATGTGTCAAATACATCAATGTTTCTATTGCCATTGTACTGTTAATGCAAACCGTATGGATGGGTGTGCTTTTGGAATGGATTATTGAAAAACGAAGACCATCTTTACAAAAAAACCTTTCGGTGGGAATGGTATTGTTAGGAACGCTGGGGGCGACCAATATCATGAATAGTGAATTTACCTTGGATTGGCGCGGGATATTATTCGGAATGTTGGCTGCTGCCTCTTTTACGACTACTATGTTTACCGCCAATCGAGTAGCATTGGGCATTTCATCGGCGCAACGCAGTTTGTACATGCTTCTCGGGGGCGCAATAATCGTGATTGGATTTGCCTTAGTCACCCAGAATACTCCTTTTCAGTGGGGTATCTTTCTTAAATGGGGTGTTGTTTTAGCCCTTTTTGGAACCATCATTCCGCCACTATTAATGAACGCTGGATTTCCTATCACCGGAATTGGTTTAGGAAGTATTGTTTCGGCATTGGAATTACCTGTATCCGTATTGATGGCCTTTTATATTCTTGATGAAAGTGTGGTAGGACTGCAATGGTTGGGGATACTGCTCATCCTTTTAGCCATCATTTTTATGAATATTTCATTTAAAAAGAAGACATAACAAACCACTACCGTAATTTTCTGGGCAAAATAGTTGTTAAAACTGTTAAAATTTTATTATTTTGACAAATCTAAAACAACCCAACATGACCCAACCTTGGCATTTATATGGTATGGCCCTATTGTATATTGTGGCTGGAATTAACCATTTTAGAAAACCAAATCTGTATTACAAAATCATTCCCCCTTTTTTTACCAATAAAAAATTCATCAATGAGATGACGGGATTTTTAGAAATTGTGTTGGGTATCGCCTTGTGTATCCCGTGATTTACAAGTCTCGCAGCAGTTTTCATCATTCTTCTATTGATTTTGATTTTTCCAGCCAACATCTACATGGTGACCTATTCGGATGGGCGATTAGGACTGCCGCTTTGGTTGCTATATATTCGCTTACCATTGCAATTTTTATTAATGTATTGGGCTTTTAGTTATATCGATTTTGAGCAACTCTTTTTGTAAATTTGAGAGCACCAAAGAGTAGCTATGTCCTTATTTGATTTACATGAACCGATTCATTTTTCAGTCCCCGATGCAGATATTTGTTTGTATCCGAACTTCATAGCCAGCGATAAAGCGCAAGAATATTATGACGTGTTGCTTTCCCAAACCCCTTGGCGCAATGATCCCATTACCGTTTATGGAAAAACTTATCCACAACCGCGATTAACGGCATTGTTCGGACATGAGGGAAAACCCTATGCGTACGCTAATGTGGTCATGCAACCCCATCCGTGGACGCCTTTGCTTACGTTTTTAAAAGAAGAAGTGGAGCAAATTGCCCACACCCATTTTACCACCGTATTACTCAATTTGTATCGCCACGGACAAGACAGCAACGGGTGGCATGCCGATAATGAAAAAGAATTGGGTCGCAATCCCGTGATTGCCTCACTCAGTTTTGGGGCCGAGCGCGCTTTTCATTTGCAACATAATACCTTGCGAGAAGAAAAATTAAAAATTCCACTCACTTCGGGTAGTTTACTCCTGATGCAAGGAACCACGCAACATTATTGGAAACACCAAATTCCGAAAACTGCACGACCCGTGGGTCCGAGGATTAACCTCACTTTTCGCACCTTAAAATAATGATTATGGATAATTTCATCGCGTATTTTGATACTATTCCTTCGTCACACCGCGCCGCATTGTTGGCCGGTGGAATTGCTCTTTTTTGGCTTTTTGAGAGTGCCGCACCATTTATCCGCTTTACCTATTCCAAATGGCAACATGCGGGTATCAACTTATTCTTTACGGGAACCACCATTTTGGTCAATTTTGCATTGGCCTTTTTATTGCTTCGCACGGCGGATTATAGCGTTCACCATGAAATCGGATTGCTCAACCTTTTGCCCGAAATGCCTTCTTGGCTGTTTCTCATTGTGGGCTTGTTGGGGCTTGATTTTTTTGGAGCCTATTTAGCCCATTTTGTCGAGCACCGTTGGTATCCCCTTTGGCGTTTTCACCTGATACACCATACCGACACATATTTGGATACCACTTCAGGTAATCGACACCACCCAGGGGAAAGTGTGATTCGTTTTGCCTTTACCTGTTTAGGAGTATTGATTATGGGTTGTCCGATGTGGTTGGTTTTTTTGTACCAATCCTTATCCGTAGTCATGACCCAATTTAACCATGCTAACATTGGCCTTCCCAAAAAATTAGACCGTTGGATGAGTTACATTTTGGTTTCTCCCGACATGCATAAAGTACATCACCATTACCAGCTTCCCTACACCGATAGCAATTATGGAAATATTTTTTCCATTTGGGACCGAATTTTGGGCACCTATCGTCACCTCGATCGAGAGCAAATTGTATATGGTATTGATACCCATCAAGACCCAAAGGAGCATAATAGACTTTCAAATTTACTGCAAATCCCTTTTCAACCGCTCAGAAAACCGACCCATAAACCGGAATAGATTTCAATATCGAAAAAAAAGGGGACCGCATTGTTTTACCTAAAAATTAACGCTTGTTCATCGTTTCATGTTGAACGGTATTCCGAATTTTGACTATGCAAAACAAAGAACTCACCGAAGCGCAAATTGACCGCATTATCGAAATGGCCTGGGAGGACCGTACTCCTTTTGAAGCCATTACCTATCAGTTTGGATTGTCTGAACAGGAGACAATTACGCTCATGCGTCGTGAAATGAAACCCTCTAGCTTTCGTATGTGGCGTGCGCGTGTGCAAGGTCGAGCTACCAAACATGCCCAACGTCGTGTGAAAGGAATTGACCGTTTTAAATGCACTTTACAGCGGCAAATTACTGGAAATAAAATCTCCAAACGCTAAACCAAATGGATATTTTTTTACCTTCGTTAGGTAAATTAATAGTATGAAAACACGGTATATCCTCGCATTATGCTTGTTCACTTTTTTGACACAAGCCCAAAGTAACTTCAGTGCGCAAGAAATTGAAATCAATACCTTACTCAAAGGAACATTAATCACACCCGCCTCTCCCGACACCTCAAATACCTTAGTCATTTTAATCGCTGGCTCGGGACCGACGAACCGCAATGGAAATCAGCCCGGAATGTCGACCAATTGTTATAAATTTTTAGGGCAAAGTCTCGCTGAAAAAGGCATTTCTTTTTTTAGTTACGATAAACGGATCATTGCCCAAGTTATTCAAAAAACAATGGATGAAAAAACACTGCGTTTTGACGACATGGTCACCGATGCGAAAACTATACTACAGCATTTTTCAAATCTGAAAAAGTACGCTAAAATTGTTCTCATCGGACACAGTGAAGGGTCTTTGGTAGGAATGTTGGCTGCACCTTACGGGGCCGATGCCTTTGTTTCGCTCGCAGGAGCAGGCCGCCCCGCTGATGAGATTTTGATTGAACAACTGACCCGAAACAAGCCGGAACAAAAAGAGGCATTGCGTCAATGTCTCGATGCGTTGAAAGCAACCCAGAAATGGACATGTGACGTAGTTATTCCTGGCATGGAAAGTGTTTTTCGCCCTACTGTGCTCCCCTACTTATGCTCGTGGTTTGTTCACAATCCAGCCAAAATCATCCGTGAACTTCAACTGCCCGTTTTGATCATCAACGGAGATAAAGATTTACAAGTTCCCGTAGAAGATGCAGCCTTGTTGAAAGCCGCCAAACCAGATGCGGTCTATGCTATTATTCCCAACATGAATCATGTGCTTAAAAACACCCCCGAGGAACAAGCCAATCGGCTATCGTATGCAGACGGAAAGTTACCTATCGAACCGAAATTGACGGAAGTTATCATGGATTTTATAAAAAAATTGTAACGAAACAACGATTTAGCCTACCAATGGCATAAATATTTTTCGATGAAACAATTTTTATTTTCCTTTTTGGCCGCGCTGATGCTAGCAGGCTGTGGCGCTTCAACCCCTACGGTAGCCAAGAAAAACAATGTGGTCGTACATTTGGATTTGGTCAACATTACCGATGACAAAGTCGCTGTCAGTGTGACGCCGCCAACCTTAACCGAAGCCGAAATTGTATACCATTTGCCCAAAATCATCCCAGGAACTTATGCGGTGGATGATTATGGTAAATTAATAGAGCAATTAAAAGCCTTTGACGCACAAGGAAAAGAACTACCTGTTCAAGCGTTAAGTACCAATTCGTGGCAAATCAAGGAGGCGCAAAAATTGGCTAAAATAACCTATCTCGTCAACGACACCTTTGATAGCGAACGCGGCGGTGGTTTTGGCGGTGGTATTTTTTCGCCCGCGGGAACCAATATCAATGCTGGGAAAAATTTCATGATCAACCAACATGGTTTTGTGGGTTATTTTGAGGGAAAAAAAGATATCAACTACGAGTTAAAAATTACCCACCCCGACAGCATGTTTGGAGCAACTTCGTTACTTGATACCGATGCCTCAGCCACATCTGATGTATTTATCGCCGAACGATATAACGAATTGGTAGATAATCCTATTATGTATGGAAAACCAGACTACACCTCTTTTCAAGTAGATGGTATGGACATTTTATTTAGTGTGTATTCTCCCAATGCCAAACACAGTGCTGCCGTTTTATCACCTGCCATCGAAAAGATGATTCGCGCCCAAAAGAAATTTTTGGGGCCGGTCAACAACAATAAAAAATATACGATCCTTCTTTACTTATCGGAAACCGACAAACCCGATGCGCGGGGATTTGGTGCTTTAGAGCACAACACTTCAACTACCGTAGTATTTCCCGAAATGATGCCCGCAGAAGCCCTTGGAAAGCAATTGATTGATGTGGTTTCGCATGAGTTCTTCCATATCGTTACGCCACTTGGTGTACATTCCCATGAAATTCATTATTTTGATTTCAATAATCCCAAAATGTCGCAACATTTGTGGATGTATGAAGGAGTTACCGAATATTTTGCCAACCTGTTTCAAGTCAATCAAGGACTTATCTCGGAAGAAGATTTTTACAAACGAATGGCCAATAAAATAAGTGAAGCCAAACGAATGAATGACACGATGCCCTTTACCGAAATGAGTCAGAATGTACTCACAGAACCCTACAAATCCCAATACTTAAATGTTTATAGTAAGGGAGCGCTGATTGGGATGTGTATCGACATTATTATTCGTGAAAAGAGCAATGGAACGCGAGGTATTTTGGACTTAATGCAAAAACTCACCGAAAAATACGGGCCCTCTCGTCCGTTTTTGGATGCTGAATTATTTGACGAAGTTACCGCGATGACCTATCCTGAAGTAGGTACTTTTCTCCGCACCCATGTATCGGGAAGTACGCCAATTGATTATGCAAGCTATTTTGCCAAAATGGGCGTTGGTAAAGGTAAAATTCAAAAGCCTGAAAATGTATTGTTTTTAAAACGTACGCCTTGTATTACTGCCAATAGCAACAAAGAAATCGTTGTGCGTAATGATACGGAGTTATCGCCGTTTATGCAAGGTATAGGACTGAAAGCCGACGACATCATCACAGGAATAGATGGTAAATCGTATACGATGGATGCCATCGGTCCTTTGATGGATGCCGTTCAAAAATGGAAAGAAAATGATTCCGTTACCATAACCGTAACTCGTGGCGGTAAACCATTGACACTAAATGGAAAAGCAGTGTTTTCATATGTCGAAAATGAAGGATATATTACCATTGACCCTTCAAAAAACCAACTAAAAACATCCTGGCTAAAAGGATAAACTTGAATAGACCCTTTGCGAAAGTCCTCAATTTGATTATCGAATTGAGGATTTTTTTTCATCTTTGCGAAAAATAAAATCATGCGAAAAATCAGTATTTATTTACTTGCATCTGCCCTTTTCATCAGTTGTGCCGAAGAGAAAAAACCAGTCGATGGATTGGAATTATCGGGAACCATCAAAGGTTTTAAAAAAGGAACCTTGTATATTCAGCGCATCAAAGACGATTCCCTCCTCGTTCCTATTGATTCCATTATGTTTGCAGGAACTTCTGAATTCAAAACTCATATTGACCTGAAACACCCCGAAATGCTCTATTTATTTATTGACCGTGGTGTTAGCAATTCGGTTGACAACAACCTTCCTTTTTTCGCAGAACCCGGTTCGATGACGGTGGAAACTTCTTTGGATTATTTTACCGCAGATGCCGTCATAAAAGGGTCGAAAAACCAGGAGTTGTATGACCAATACAAGATTATGATGTCGCGATTGATTGATAAGAATTTAGAATTAATTCAATTGGGGTTAATCGCCAAAAAAGACAATAACGTATCACGCTTGGATAGTATCCAAAAAGAACAGGATGAAAACTTGAAGAGACGCTATTTGATTACGACCAACTTTATTGTAAATAATAGTAATTATGAAATAGCACCGTATATCGCGTTGGCAGAAATTCCCGACGTTTCGCTTAAATATTTGGACACCATCGACAAATCAATGAGTCCCAAAATTAGTAAAACGAAATACGGTAAAAAACTAAGAACCTATGCCGCGGAGCGCCGAAAATTAGGACAATAAAAAAACGGTCGATGACCGTTTTTTTTGTATCTAAGGATTTACATTTGTCACTGTATTATCTAGGTGGCGTCGCAAACGATTGGGCGCCGTAAAATCTTCCTCCACTGGCGTAGCTACTCCATTAACTACAGGCCCTGTAAATTTACGAGGGATACCCCGACGTTCGTCTACATTGGGTGTCGTAGGGTCATCTACAGCAGCTCCATTAAACGGGTAATAATAAGTAATTCCATTAACCACGTAACTTCGCTCGAACTTGGTTAAATAGGAATCATTATCATCATCTATATCGACCATATTGGCCCTACCGTCATCATCAGAATCATAATCTTTGGGGTTATCACTCCAATTGGTCAAGGGGAAATTACGTTCATCACGGGAGAGTATTCCATCGCGGTCATGATCTCGATACCGCAGTTCTATGAACTTAAAAGAAAAAACAATAGGAGAATAGGCAGGTATATTAGACGTGTTATTGTTGAAGTACCCTAAACCAGAGGGTAAAAACATTACTCCGGCACCATAACCGTCAAATTGGATTGGCTGACCCGGTACTGCCGAGTATGTCCCCGATTTGAAGTTGGGAAACACATGACCCCATCCAGGAATAACTGATTCTAAAGCAAACCAAACAGGTGAAACAGCCTGATCAAAGGCAGCTAAATCCAATTTAATTCCTTTATATGCCACATGAACAGAATCAACTTGAGTAGGTCTTTTCTGGGTCCCTTCTCTAAATTTGATGAAATACAACTTATAATTGATATCATCTTGAGCAATCAAAGTATCGCGCAAAGGATATTGCGTTTGATTTCGGATGGAAGTTTGCGTACCATTTTCGGGAATCTTGTAAAACTCTACATCAAAAGTAGTCGGATTCACTTCCATATAATGCGTATCCAAAAAATCATCGATTGCTGCAATGTCTGTAGCATACTGTTCGGCTCTATCGCGAACCGGAATTGTAGGCGAGCTTTCTTTAGTACATGAAGAGCTTACAATGACTAAGGCAAATGCCCACAACGTAAAAATTTTATAACGCATAGAAATTACTGTATTTATGGCGTGCAAGATACAATATTGATTTATTTTTGTAAACTATTTAACGTAGTTTTTACCCTGTTTATGAGAGTTGACAAATACTTGTGGTGTGTGCGCTACTATAAATCTCGAAACTTAGCCACAGAAGCTTGCAAAAAAAATCAAGTCCAAGTCAATGGGCAAGCGGCTAAAGCCTCCCGCGAAGTATATCCTGGCGATCGAATTCAGTTTCGAAAAGACCAAATTCAGTACCAAATCAGCGTTTTGGATCTACCTCCAAATCGGGTAGGTGCCAAACTAACCGATATTTATCGCAAAGACGAAACACCGGCAGAAGCGTTTGCCCATTTGGAAATGCTCAAACTATCCAAAGAGCACTACCGAAAAACTGGGGTTGGTCGCCCTACCAAAAAAGACCGACGGGACTTGGATGGACTTACAAATGATTCTTGGGGTGATGAAAATACTGACGCATAAATACTGGGAAGAACGCTATGAAAAAGGCGATACGGGTTGGGATATGGGTATTCCCTCTCCTCCCCTGAAAGCCTATTTGGATCAAGTGGAGGACAAAAACAAAGCGCTGCTCATTCCCGGAGCCGGTCATGGGTATGAATTAGAATACGCGCTCTCACTAGGATTTACCAACATCACCGTATTGGATTATGCGGAAGCTCCGTTGCAAGCTATTCGAAATCGCCTTCCTGAAAATGAACGCTTTCGCTTGGTACAATCCGATTTTTTCGACCATCATGACACTTATGATTTAATTTTGGAACAAACGTTCTTCTGTGCACTTTCACCCACCTTGCGCAATGATTATGTGAGGCACATGCACAGGGTATTGAAATCGGGCGGCAAATTGGTTGGACTCTTATTTCAATTCCCGCTTACCGAATCGGGGCCCCCTTTTGGAGGGTCAATTGCTGAATATTGGGAACGATTTGAACCTTTATTTTCAATTCAAACGTTAGAAACCTGCTACAATTCGATTCCACCCCGCCAAGGAAACGAACTCTTTTTTATCTTTAACAAAAAATAACAGAACCCTTCATGAACGAGCATCGTATTTTGGACCACCAGCAAATAGAGCACACATTAAAGCGTATTGCGTATCAAATTTATGAAACCTTTGTTACAGAGGAGCATATCGTTCTTGCGGGGATTGCCTCCAACGGTTATATCCTTGCCGAACGATTGGGCGCTATTCTTCAGTCCATTTCGCCATTGAAAGTAGAATTGTGTGCGGTGAACATGAATAAACAAGTCCCTTTAGACCCCATCACCACCTCTTTGGCACCAGAGCACTATGCCTACAAAGGAATTGTAGTGGTTGATGATGTTTTAAACTCGGGAAGCACACTGATGTATGGTGTAAAACACTTTTTAAATGTGCCGGTAAAAAAATGTAAAACCGTTGTACTTGTGGATCGTAATCACAAAAACTATCCAATCAAGGTAGACTTTAAAGGCATTTCGCTTTCGACTTCATTACAGGAACATGTGACAGTAGTTTTGGAAAAGGAATCATATGCCTTCTTGAGTTAACCAGCGGCGAATTTCCATTACAATTTCCTCGGGTGTTTTACCATCAATAGGAGTAGTCAAACGCGATTGTAAATAATAGTAACTGCGATCAAACAAATGCTTGGCAATGTACTCTTCGAGTTCGGCCTCAATTAGGTTTTGAATCAAAGGTCGTTGGGCTGTTTGCGATTGTAAGCGCCGGGCTAAAGTAGTCACACTTCCCTTAAGGTACACCGAATAAACATGCTCACGTTGCAACCACTCGTGATGATTATAATAACAAGGCGTTCCTCCTCCTGTACTCATGACAAAAGAAGTAGGAGACTGCATCCATTGCTCAAACGACTGATGCTCTAACTTGCGAAAAGCCAATTCCCCCTTATCTGCAAACAGGGTAGGTATTGAAATTCCTGCCACTGCTTCTATTTCGCCGTCAAGTTCCACAAAAGTACAACCCAATTGTTGGGCCAACAACGCGCCAATTGTGGACTTACCCGACCCCATGTACCCTGTTAAAACGACTTTAAACATAGACTAAATCCTTAACAATTAAGACCTTAAGTTACGAACTGAAAAAAAGGTAAATTTATAATAAAATTGGTTTGAAAAATTAATTAAATCGCCTTATATTTGCACCCGCATTCAAGAAATGTGATCGACTCGATAGCTCAGTTGGTAGAGCACAACACTTTTAATGTTGGGGTCCTGGGTTCGAGCCCCAGTCGGGTCACTACGACCCAAAGTCGAAAACTCTTGAAATGCATTGACTCGATAGCTCAGTTGGTAGAGCACAACACTTTTAATGTTGGGGTCCTGGGTTCGAGCCCCAGTCGGGTCACAAAAAGACGTTGCGTGCAACGTCTTTATTATTTTTTAGGCCACGTGGAGAAATTGGTAGACTCGCCATCTTGAGGGGGTGGTGCTGCAAGGCGTATGGGTTCGAATCCCATCGTGGTCACGAATAAATAAAATTCCCTAAAACGAATGAAAATTTATTTTCAAATTCGTTTTAGGGAATTTTATTTTCAAAGCGGAGCTTTGTGGGAACTGCGAAGCAGAATCCCATTCGTGGTATTCTTATCCATTTAAATCTTCTACCTAACCCAAGTTACTTTCAAAGCAGCGCTTTATGGGAACTGCAGAGCAACATTCCATCCCAAAAAATGCCTCAATTTTTATCCGTTTGACGAACATTTTTTTGGCAAATACTTCACAACTCAAGAAATACAATACCAAAAAAAGAACAAAAACCAGCTTATTACGAGTATTTCGAATAAAATTGTCTTAAAATATTTTTTTGTTTAATAATTTTAGTACTTTTGTTAAACAAAATAAAGTGATTATGAACAGTGTCAAAAATACATTCAGTATCAAAGACTTGGAAAACCTTTCCGGGATCAAGGCCCATACCATTCGCATTTGGGAAAAGCGATACAATGTTTTTGAGCCTACGCGAACCGACACTAATATTCGTCTTTACGATATTAAAGCCCTTCAAAAATTATTAAACATCACACTTCTTCACGACTACGGTTATAAAATTTCGAAAATATCCAAACTGAGTGACGAAGAAATCAAAGACAAAGTGCGGGGTATCGTTTCTGAAAAAAGTGCCAAACATCATGCCATTAGTTCGTTTAAAATGGCCATGATGAATTTTGACCAAAAACTCTTTTTTGAAACCTATGACGAACTTTTGTCGGAAAAAAATTTCAATGAGGTTTTCTTCGAAGTTTTCATTCCTCTCATGGAAGAATTGGGTGAATTGTGGCAGTCCGATACCATTACACCTGCCCATGAACACTTTATTAGTTACTTAATAAAACTTAAATTACTGATAAATACAGAGGAAGTTATAAAAAAACCTGCGCTTTTTGATGACAAAACCTTCGTTTTATTCTTACCTTTAAACGAAATTCACGAATTGGGTCTTATGTACCTGAACTACGAACTCAATTACCGCGGCTATTCTACCGTGTATTTGGGGGAAAGTGTTCCTGTTGAAAATTTAGCCGATCTCAAAAAATACTTTAACAATATTGTATGTATTGGCTACATCACCGTGGAACCCGACAAAGAGCATGTGAATGATTACGTTCAAACCTTACAAAATACCGTTTTGGAAGACGCCAACGAAGTATGGCTGATTGGACGAATGACCGAAAACATAAGCCCTCGCGTAGTCAATCCCAAAACCAAAATTTTCAAATCGATAACCGAATTGCTCGGCGAATTGTAAAATTTTCTTAAGAAGTTAATGTTGTTTAACTTTTTTATATATTTGTTAAACAATATGAGAAAAGAAATTGCTATCCTCGGATCCGGGTTTTCATCCCTCGCTGCCGCTTGCTATTTAGCACAACAAGGGCACGCTGTAACCATTTACGAAAAAAACAGTACCGTCGGCGGTCGAGCAAGACAGCTCAAACGCGATGGTTTTACTTTTGACATTGGCCCCACATGGTATTGGATGCCCGATGTTTTTGAACGCTTCTTTGCCGATTTTGGTAAAAAGCCTTCCGATTATTACACGTTAATAAAGCTAAATCCTGCGTATCAAGTCTATTTTGGCATCAGAGATTTTATTACTATTAGTGATAATCTAGAAGATATCGCCGCCACATTTGAAGCAGAGGAAAAAGGAAGCGGTGAAACGTTGAAAAAGTTTATGAAGGAGGCCCAAAGCAATTATGACATTGCGATTAAAGATTTGGTTTACCGTCCCGGGGAATCCCCGTTTGAGCTCGTCACCATGGAGACAGCTACCCGAGTGGGGCAGTTTTTCAGCAACATTTCACGCGACATACGAAAACGCTTCAAAAACCCCAAACTCATCTCAATCTTAGAGTTTCCAGTATTATTCTTAGGCGCAAAACCCTCTGATACACCCTCGTTTTATAGCTTTATGAACTTTGCCGATTTTGGATTGGGGACATGGCATCCTAAAAACGGGATGTATTCAGTTATTCAGGGGATGGAAAAGTTAGCGCGCGAGTTGGGCGTTACAATTATCACCAATGCGCCCGTTGAAAAAATTGAGGTCGTAGAAAAAAAAGCGACAGGTATCCGAATAAATGGTATCTTTACCAAAGCCGATATCGTTGTTTCAGGTGCCGACTATCATCATACAGAACAATTGTTGGAGCCCGCCTATCGTGGGTACTCTGAATCGTATTGGGAAAACCGAACCTTTGCCCCTTCATCGTTATTATTCTATGTAGGGTTGAATAAAAAATTACGCAACGTTGAACACCATAGCTTGTTTTTTGACGTTGATTTTAATGCGCATGCGGCATCGATTTATGATCATCCAGAATGGCCAAAAGAACCCCTGTTTTATGCAAGTTTCCCTTCAAAAACAGACTCTAATGTGGCGCCAGAGGGACATGAAGCAGCGATTTTCCTCATTCCACTAGCCCCCGGATTGGAAGATACAGAAGCGTTGCGAAATAGTTATTTTGAAAAAATTATCACCCGTTTGGAACAGTTAACCGAACAGCCGGTGAGAGCACATATCCTGTTTAAAGAATCCTTCTGTGTGAATGACTTTATCAAAGAATACAATTCATACAAAGGCAATGCGTACGGCATGGCAAACACGCTATTGCAGACGGCATTTTTACGACCCAAATTACGCAGCCGTAAAGTGAAACAGCTCTATTTCACAGGCCAGCTTACCGTACCGGGCCCCGGAGTACCGCCCTCGTTAATATCAGGGAAACTGGTGGCAGAATTGATTGCAAAATACAACTAAATATACCAACAAGTTATGAAATCGCTGTTTGATCAGGTATCCCATGAATGCAGTCGTACGACAACCAAAGCGTATAGTACGTCCTTTTCGACTGCTGTAAAAATGTTGGCTCCTACCATCCGCCAAGACATTTACAACATTTACGGTTTCGTCCGTTTCGCTGATGAAATTGTTGACACCTTTCACGATTACGACAAGGCTACTTTGTTTGCCCGCTTTGAATCCGACCTTGAACACGCACTCGAAGACCGTATTAGTTTAAATCCAATTTTGAACTCTTTTCAGCGTACGGTGCATCAATATAACATTCCACGTCATTTGATCGCCGCCTTTATGAAAAGTATGAAAATGGATTTGCACAAAAGCAAGTACCATACGTACTCCGAATACCAAGAGTATATTTACGGGTCAGCCGATGTGGTAGGTTTAATGTGCTTGATGGTTTTTGTGAATGGCGATGAGCATAAATACAACGAACTCAAAGATGCAGCGATGCGTTTAGGGTCAGCGTTTCAAAAGGTAAATTTCTTACGCGATTTAAAGGCCGATTTTGAAGATTTAAGTCGGACCTATTTTCCAAACACCGATTTAACCCAATTGGATGAAGCTTCAAAAGCCGAAATTATTCGCGATATTGAAGCCGATTTTGAAGCCGCTTACGCAGGCATTGTCAAATTACCAATGGAAGCGAAATTTGGTGTCTACACGGCCTACATTTATTATAAAAAACTGTTGACCAAACTAAAACGAACACCCTCAATGGAAATTCGTTCCACCCGTATTCGCGTACCCGATTACCAAAAAATAGGCCTACTGGCCAAATGTTATGTCAATTATCGTTTAAATATTTTATAAGTATGGGATTGCATATTCTTGTTTTCTTTCTCACGTTTTTCATGATGGAATTTATGGCCTGGTTTACCCATAAATATGTGATGCATGGCTTTTTGTGGTCTTTACATGCCGATCACCACAAAAAAGACCACGATTCATGGTTTGAACGTAATGATGCTTTCTTCATCTTTTATGCTGTGGTAAGCATGGGCTTTTTCTTGCTTTGGCAAAACAACATCTTATCCATTGGATTGGCTATCGGCTTGGGTATTTTTGCCTACGGATTGGCCTACTTTTTGGTCCACGACATATTCATTCACCAACGCTTTAAATTATTCCGAAATGCCAACAATCGCTATGCAAAAGCGGTACGTCGGGCGCACAAAATGCACCACAAACACATCGGAAAAGAAGATGGCGAATGTTTTGGAATGCTCATTGTTCCTCTTAAATATTTCAAAAAATAAAAAAATCCCGGTTCATTACGAATCGGGATTTTTTTCACTAACTCCAAACCCTTACGGTTTAAATAGCTGCTGCAACGGTTGCAACTGCTGCAAGTTTAATTCTGAATGCTGCAACACCGACAAAAACGTCATGGCATCGGCGGGATTCATATCGTCACCTAAAATTCGAATAACGGTCAAACCTCCACCCGATTTACTCCCAAAAAGGACAATTTCATCGACTTTATCCTCTTCTCCAACAATGCTGATGGATCCTCCTTCTTTACCCGACCCGAAATGCATTAATTCGGCATATTGTGTGGTATCTTTTAGTAAAGTTCGTACGGTTTGAAATTCACGCTCCAATTGCTTTGGTTGCTTTGGATCGGCTTTGTAAAACAAAACATTCAACTTTTTGAACGTCTTCAACACACGTTTTTGCTCGGGTGTCAACGAAGCTTTATCGGTATTGATAATACTCGATGGCACATCAAAAACACTAAAACCCGGTTGTTGTTGTTTGTCTACAAAATAGTGCTGCATGGTGGGTTCTGATTGGCAACCAAAAAGTATCACACTCAATACAAAAGCGACGGTGATAACGGTTTTCATACGCTTCTAACTTTCTACGATTACTTTTTTCCTGCTTTTTCTAGGGCTTCACCTCCCGGTAAATTCATCTTTTCGGTCAACGTAGACAGTTCATCCAAATCAAAAGTCCCGGTTAACGACATTAATACCGTTTCTTCTTTCCCCGACCCTTCAATGAACATCAAGAGTTCTTTGACTTGGGATTCATTTGCCCCCGAGCGTACATAGATTCGAACTGACTTGCCTTTTTCGGTAACCCGCATGAGTTCTTCCAAGCCGGCGCTTTTGATGTGTTTTAGGGCTTCCGCTTTCATTTCGGTAGCGCGTTTGTTATTGGCCGTCATAAAGACTTTTAAGTTGTCTAATTTTTTGATTAAGGCCAAAAATTGCTGTCCTTCTTTGTCTTTGACTTCCATTTTGGCCATCAAGGCAAACATTTTTTTGTTGACAATGACAGCGCGGATATCCTCTTGATTGTCAAACTTTTCAAAAGCGGCCTGAGCGGTTCCAGATTGTACAGCAAAGACAACCAAAAGGAGGAGCAAGAATTGCTTCATGCGTAGCACGGAATTAATTACACTTGTTTTCATACGATTCGTTTTTTGATGATGATTATTGTTTAAAAATTTGATTCTTTGAATTTTCGTATTCTTTCAAATACCCCATACTTTCAATTCCGGTATTCAAGTGTCCCGATACCATGGCCAAAGCCTCTTGTGTAGCAGCATAAGCTTCTTCGGGAGTATCATAGGTTCCCAACTCGGTTTGTGCTAGGACTTGTGGGGCAGCTGACGGAGATTGCCAAGTCCAAAAACCAATGCCCAATAAAACCACAACACTCGCCGCAACCAACCATCCGATGAAGACCTTGCGGCCCGATTTGAGTTGAATGGGCGTCGTCATTTGTTCTTGTTTGGCTTTGGCAAAATACCCAAAAAGAGAGCGATAGGACTCCAAATGGGGCGGCACATTTGTCCCTTGAAAGAATGTTTTCAATGTTTGCTCTTCCTCCAAAGTGGTCAACCCTTCAAAATAGCGCTCCAAAAGCGCTTCTATTTTATTCCATTCCATAATGATGTACTTGTGTCATTCGTTCACGTAATGTTTTTCTAGCGCGGGATAACGCCACCCGTACGGCAGTTTCATTCATCTCCAAAATAGCAGCGATTTCTGCAAAATCATAATCCTCTATTTCCCGCATTTGAAGAATCATGCGTTGTTGTTTAGGCAATTCTTGCATGACTTTTTCAACCCACTGCAAGCTATCGCTATCCTCTACTTGCTGCTGTAATCCCGCTTGCCGATCTTGGTAATTGGAATGCACCAACTGCAAATTCCCAGCACGCTTTGACTTCAATTGATCCAAACAATAGTTTTTGGTCATCGTCATCGCCATCGCCTCGACACTCTTCAATTCCTCAAGGGTATTTTGCTTGGTCCACAACTTTACCATGACTTCTTGTGTCGCATCTTCAGCCTCTTCGGTACTCACCAACAACCGCTTTGCCAGACGAAATACTTTGTCTTTAAACGGTGTAATTAAGGCTACAAATTCGTGCTGTTGCATCGGAATACCGGGTTTATAAAAGGAAGACGAACCACCTTCCGTGTTGTTACAAAGTAACGTTACATTTTTTTCAAAAAAAAAGCTCCTCCGTGAAAATCAAGGAGGAGCGGTAGGTTTTGATTTAAAAAATTACAGATTCAAATTCAACCCAATGCTAAAATTACGCCCTCGAGTAGTATACCCAATGGTTTCGGTAAAGTTGGCATTCTGTATATTGGTCACGGCGGCAAAAAGGGTGAGTTGGTTTTTGAACACCTCATATTTTACCAAACCATAAAACAAACGGTAGGCACTCAAATCCACAGCGGTGGTGGCAAAAGTCGCCCCATCAAAAAACAAATCCCGACGGGTATCGACATAGTGATAGTTGACATTGATAAACCAACGCGAGGATGGGGTAATATCCAACCCGATATTGGCTTTATGCTTCGGAATCAAACGATTCAATGCTTCATCGACTTGGGTAAAAGTGTAATTGGCAGTAACTTGAACTTTTTTATGGACTTGCCACACCATATCGGCTTCAACCCCACGCGCTTTATTCAAGCCTGTGATATTGATATAATTCGAATTAAATGTCACAGGGTCGGTAAAAAAGCCAAAACTATCAACTTGCTCTCGGTAAAAACCAACGGCACTTACCCGTAATTTCTTTTGTAAAAATTGGGCTTCCGCTCCCAACTCCACCGTACGATTCGTTTCGGGTTTTAATTGCGTATTTCCAAAGGGTGAATACAATTGAAACAAACTAGGCGTAACAAAAGCCGTACTCACAGAAGAAAATAGTTTTACAGGTAATGACTTCAATTGATAGGACGGATTAATATTGTAAACCCAATTGTTCCCATATTCACTGTGATGGTTCCAACGGGCACCCGCGTTTACATTTCCACCCCATGCCGTCGTCCAAACCAAGGTTATGTAAGGATCAACAAGGGCAAACTTTGTTGCTTCTCTTCGTTGGGCACCAAAAGGGGTTTGGGTTTGCATGTCGTGAAATTGGTACTGGGTCCCCGCAACGAGATAGAGCTTATCAGTGAGAGCGTATTTGGAAAACAAATCGACATTCACCGAGCGTCCCGCGTATTCGGAAGCATCGGTTGTTCCCGACCAGGCATTGAATTCATCGTAACGACGCACAACTTTGGAATACGCGGCGATCAATTTTAACTCCCCCTTGCGGAACGAAAGTGTGGGCGTAAATCCCCAACGGGTTTGCTCAGAGGTAGTGGTATTGATGGGCGTGTCTCCCGTTCCTGTGTTATCAAAGGCTTGGTCGTAATCATTGGCAATGCGATCAACTTGAGCAAAAGCCTCCCAACGAAAACGCGAAGAAACTTTATATCCGAATTTTCCGTGGTAGTTCAATCGTGAAAAACGGTCTTCCTCATACGTTTGTCCCGCAGGAGGTGCCAATTGCGAAAGGTTGCCCGACTCTGTACTGTTCACCCCTGCTTGATACGTAAAACCACCCGAGGTACCATTGACCGAAAATCCTTGGTTGAATTCCTGACCGTTAATCGTACTTTGAGCCGCTGAATTATTGGAACCGATATTCAAATACGCTTGTCCTTGCAGTGCTTTTTTACCTGCTCCTTTGGTGGTAATGTTGATTACAGCTGTTGCCGCTCCCGTGCCATAGAGTGTACTGGCGGCACCTTTCATGATTTCGATACTTTCAATTTGATCGACGGCCAATAAGCGTAGATCAAACTCAAAACTGATGCCCGAAGGGTCGGTGACAGGAACGCCATCGATAACAATTAAAACTTGCTGATTGCGTCCGCCGCGCACATAGTACCCTAAGTTTTTACCGTTGGCACTTTGATTGCCATTAATTTCTACCCCCGCCACGGTTGAAAGCACTTGCGCCAAGGTTTGTCCCTTGCGTTGCTCCAGTGATTCCCGCGAAATTTTGACAATGACTTTTCCTGATTTTTCTTTGCGTTGGGCAAACTTGGTGTCAGAAATCACCACTTCATCCAATTGATCCACACGCGTTGAATCGGATTGCTGCGCATACGACACAGCCGATACCCATGCTGTCAAAGCACAGATACCCCAAAGGTTTTTTTTCATTTTTTTAATTCCCTTAATGAATAAATACTGGGGAAAAAAGTATAGAATTACCCATACCCAAACTTTTATTCCCGAAAGTTTGATACTCCACGTATTTTGGCAGGTCTCCTGGCTTGCGTCTTGTTTTTTACCTTCTCACTCCCAAGAGAGCAATGGCTTTGTAGTAAAAACAAGCTTACTAGCATACAGTTGCGGGTACAGCTCAGGATTTGAACGAATATTTTAAAATGTACAATTCATAATTTAAAATAATCATTCGTACCTGATTCCCTTTTAATGTGTGTACACAACCGTGCACAAACAACCAAAATACGGGCGCAAAGGTACACGAATATTTGAAAAGTAAAAATCCTGATTGGCTTTTTAATCGCCCTTTATGGATAGATCAGGGAAAAATCTAATGTGGTCATTGGAATTAAAAATTGAAGTTTTTCTTCCCGTTTATCAATTTCCGTTTTTATGTTTCCCTCCTCTATTTCTTCATTTTTTAAATAAAAAAAACAAAAGCCAACCTGCACCAAGCTTGTATCCGACCCTAAACCCCTGAATCATAGAGGCATAAATAAATAAAAAATAAAAGCGTTAAATTATTTGGAATTATTCTAAATAGAGGCTTACATTTGCATTGTTTAGAATTAGTCTAATTTAATATAATATTTATGAAACACCAATTGTTAAGCCTCACCCTTTTATTTACAATGCTAGTGAGCGCTCAAAATCCAAAAGATGCCAAAGCCATTCAATCCATGTGTGGCTGCTATGAAATCAAGTTCAACTTCGCCGAAACCTTTGCCTATCCCAAGGATTCTGTTGCGTACAAACCTTCCCTTGTGAAACATGAAACGGCCTTGGAATGGGCTGAACTCATCGAAGACCAGCCCCATAAAAAATCAATTCAACATCTCTTGATTGTAGGGAGAGGAATGATTGTCAAACATTGGCGTCAAGACTGGACCTTTGAAAACCAACGTTTCTATACCTACAATGGGTTTAACGATTGGACATTTAAAACGGTACCTGCCCAAACAGTAGAGGGGCAATGGACACAAAGTGTATTTGAAGTTGATGACAAGCCACGTTATACCGGAAGTGCTTCATGGATACATGTCGACGGACGGGATTTTTGGCAAAATACGACCGACGCTCCCCTTCCACGCCGGGAATACACCCAACGCAGTGATTACAACATCACCCGCCGATTGAATACTGTAGAACTCACTCCCTTCGGTTGGGTACACAACCAAGACAACGACAAAATCATTAAGGAGGAATCAGGTACTAGTTACGTTTTAGCGCAAGAAAAAGGGTACAACACCTACACCAAAGTCGACGATTCCCGTTGTGAGGCCGCACAAAAATGGTGGAAAGAACACCAAGACTTTTGGAAAAAAGTTCGCGCCAAATGGGATGCCGAGTACGCCAAAAACAAAGATATAAAATTGCGCCCCGAAGTCGACGGCAAGCCCTTGCACGTGCATTTACAAGCACTTAAACCCGATGCAAAACAAGAAGAAATCAACACTGTTATTGACCGTTTTATCATTTCCTAATGAAAAAAAGAGGCTACATCTATGGAAGTATTTGTGGCGTTTTGCTGCACGGCTTCGGTAATGCGCAAACCCCAAACGATACTCTTACTCCTCAAAAACTGGAGGAAGTTGTGGTCACGGGAACCCGTACTTCTCGCAACGTAGCCACTTTACCGCTTCCGGTGCAAATCATCACCGCGGCACAAATTCAAAAATCGGGTGTTAGTCGCCTCAACGAAATTATTCAAGAACAAACCGGTTTACTGATGGTTCCCGATTTTGGTGGGGGCGAAGGCATACAGTTGCAGGGATTGGATGCCGCCTATGTTCAAATTCTCGTTGACGGTCAACCCCTTATGGGCCGTCGTGCGGGAACGCTTGATTTGAGTCGCATTACCGTTCACAATATCGAACGAATTGAGATTGTAAAAGGCGCTTCATCCAGCTTATACGGTTCGGAAGCACTGGCTGGAGTGGTCAATATCATCACCAAAAAGACCCCCTTAAACACACCCTTACAAGGAAATCTTATGTATCGAATCGCTTCCTTTGACACGCATGATTTTGCCACTACGCTCACGTATGGAAAGAAAAAGGTGGGTTTGGAGTGGTTTGCAAACTATTTCAAAACGCAAGGGTATACGCTCGTCCCCAACGGATTTCAACAAACTGTGGAACCGTATTACAATCTCACCTTGCAACCCAAAATTCGTTTGCAGCTGTCCGATCGATTTTATGGCCAATGGAGCACCCGCCTTTTCCATCAAGAACAAGTGTATAAAGCTGTAATCAATACCGAACCCTTGAGTGGAATAAGTCGGCAATTGGAATGGAACGTCTCGGGTTTGTTTCACCATGAACTAACGGCAAACAAGAAACTAATCTATGATCTATATGCCACCCGCTACCAAGCCGACGAGTTCTTAACCCAAAACAATCAACAACGCGTGGAGACCACAACCTTTGACCAATGGTTTTACCGCCCGGAAGTTCGATTTCACGCCCAATGGGGTAAAAACCGATTTACATCAGGTGTGGGTATGACCCATGAATCCCTTGACCGAACCTATTTCAAAGAACAGGTGGCGCTTCAATCGTATTATGTGTTGGGGCAATGGGAAGGCTATCTGGGTGATTCGTGGAATATTCTGGCGGGATTTCGCTACGACCGTCATTTTCAATACCCCTCCCAATGGAGTCCCAAACTCGCCCTTAACTACCGTTGGAACGAACATTTTTCCCTAAAAATCGCCGCTGGATTTGGATACAAAGCACCCGACTTACGGCAGTTGTATTTCAATTTTACCAACGCCACCGTAGGATACGCAGTTTTAGGGTATCAAGTGGTCGCCGCACAACTGGCTCAATTGCAAAATCAAGGACAACTGCTTTTTGTGTACCCGCTAGATCGCTCCGAACCCTTAAAGCCCGAACGATCGTTCAACCTAAATTGGGGTGGCTATTACCAAAAAGAACTGTTTACCTTGGAATACAATTTGTTTTACAACCGCATCCGCGACCTTATCGATACCCGGGCGGTCGCACAACAAACCAACGGTCAAAATGTGTTTTCCTACTTCAATGTCGATCAAATTTTTACGTATGGATTGGAAATCAATAGCCACTATACCTTTAAAAATGGCCACCACTTCGCCGCAGGATACCAATACCTCATGGCCAAAGATCAATCGGTGGTGGATCGCCTGCAACGGGGAGAAGTTTTTGCGCGCGACCCCGTTACGTTAAACACGTTTGCTCTTAGTGCACAGGACTATTTCGGATTGTATAACCGCTCCAAGCATACGGCCAATGTGAAATGGCGTTACCGGATTCCCCGCTGGAAAACCGAGATCCATACGCGTATCCTCTACCGCAGTAAATATGGCGTTTTTGACTCCAACGGCAATGCCATCTTGGACCGATACGACAATTTTGTACAAGGGTATATGCTCGCCAATCTCACGCTATCACAGGAAATCACTCCTAAAATCAACCTTCAACTTGGCGTAAACAATGCGTTGAATTACACTGATGCCACCAACATTCCGAACCTTCCCGGACGCCAATGGTTGGCCCGCATTCACTATCAATTTTAATACAATTATAAACTTTAAATTTTACGTTATGAATACAATTAATCTTTTGAAATCATGGGGACTTATTATCGTCCTCGGCTTTTTTACCGCTTGCTCGGATGACGACAACACTCCGGCAGCCACAGCCTTGGAAACGAAAACGTTTACCAACCTTCATGCGCCGCAAACAGGAGGGCAAGGGCAACCCGTGGGCGGTGCGTTTACCAAATTTAGTTTTGCCCAAAACGCTGTCGTGACCGACGACTCTTGGGACATTGCGTTTCGGGGTACTACCCTACTGGTCAATGGAGGTAGCGCTATTGGCATCACCGACGAACCTACCCGATCGGGGAATGGGGCGGTAAGTATAGTGAACAATACCTTAGCCGGAGTGACAGCAGTACCTGCAACGTCCTCCTTTGTACAGGATGCTGTGGGAAGTTATGCTATTCCTACCGGCAGCGGACAAGGGTGGTATACCTACAACAGCGCCACCAATTTGGTTACTCCCATCGCGGGTAAAATTTTGGTCGTGCGCACCCATGACGGAAAGTATGCCAAAATGGAAATTTTGAGTTATTATAAAGATGCGCCTGCCACTCCCGATGCAACCTCCCTTGGTCGTTATTACACCTTCCGCTTTGTCTACCAACCCAACGGAACAAGTTTTGAATAAACCATATTCAAGGCTCTATTTTGTTTGCAGCTTTCCCCGGAACACCTCTGAGTGCCCTCCGGGGTTTGTTTTGGGTAGACGTCAAGCAAAGGGTATCGTAGCGACTTTAGAATTAAAATAGGATTCAAATTTTATATTAGTTGATTGCATGACTTTACTTCTGTCACGATGCCAAGGAAAGAATTATTTTCCACTAAGGTAAAAGTTTGTTGAATGCAAAAGTTCATTTTACAAAAAACGAGCTATGGTGCGAAACCCCTGTTACAAGCAGTCCTATCTGAAAGTAGCTTCTCGTGTGAGTCCACTTTTTTCCAACTCCAAATCTTCAGCGAACCAATTGATCAATACAGCTTCGATTTCGGTTTTGTTGAACGTAGTCGGATCTCGTCTTGATTTCAAATAGTTTTCTCTTGTCATTTTTTCAACAACTTCACGAACTGTTTTCACATCAAACTCTTTTCCAAATCTACTCGATAACCAAAGACAACAAATAGAAATGATAATACCCGCTGTTCCAATTCGACCACTGAAAAACACCATTACAAGTGAAACCAATAGTGTAATTGTTAAAGTTGCAGTTATCCAGTTTGGTGCTCGCAAAATGTTCAATTCAAAGCCTAAATTGTTTTCCAATTTCTTAACAACCAAACGACGATTCTTTCTTGGAAAAATTTGGTTTAGTGGTAAACTTGGAGTTATTGATTTTCTGTCGATTAAAAGTATCGTGGAAAATGCTTCGCGAAGCTTATTAAAAGCTTGTTGTTTTGTACAACTTTCTTGGTTTTCAAGTTTTATTTTATTAGAAATATAGTCGCAAAATTCCCCAAATGTTTTTACGTGAGCCAATTCACTGTCAGCAAAACTAATTCCAAAGGCTATGGTCTAATTAATATACGGTAAATTTATTATGTTTTTAAATTCATACCATGCGGAGAATGATGTAGCTATTAACAACACGGTTTTCTTTAGCGGACTTTGACTTTCATTTATGATTGATTTTAGCGCATACCAA
>NZ_JAPZUB010000007.1 GCF_027533505.1 Flavobacterium sp.
TTAATGGCTTTAGCACACAACTTAAGAAAGAAAATTGCAGCTTAAAGGCAATTTTAAACTCATTTTAAAATAGTAAACTTTTGATGAAAGTTTAATCAAATAAAAAAACCGTCTCAAAATTTTAGTATTGAGACGGCTTCATTTTTATGGTTTTTAAACAGCGTAAAATTATTGTTTTATCACTTTTAATGTTTTCACCTGTTGATTTACTGTAGCGCGAACTAAGTAAGTTCCGGCAGGCAATTGCGAAAGATCAATTTGCGAAGCTGTTGCTTGAATGGTTTGTGACCAAACGGATTGGCCTAACATTGTAATCACTTCAATTCGATCAATAGGTTCAGAAGCCGATACCTGCAAGATATCTTTCACAGGATTTGGATAAGCGGTAAACAGCACATCGTTAAATCCAATGGTATTTAAAGAAGCATCATAAACCGAAAGTCCAAAGTTACCTTGTCCTCCGTTATATCCGAATGCACGAACCAATACGGTCACTCCTGGTGTAAGTCCGGTTAAAACGAGTCTAGAATGTCCTACAGCCGTCTCAGAAGCCCCATCATCATCACAACCCACAGCCGTCAATACTGCGCAGTCGCCTATGTAAGCTTGAAGCACCGTGTCAATTCCGGCACCTCCTGTTGAAGTACCCGCAGTTTCAATCGTAGCATTACCCGATGCGGGAACAACGAAACTATACCATACGTCTTTTCCAGATGTTGCAAATCCAAAAGCACCACAGGTCGGAGCCGGTGTTTCGGCACTCAATGTTGCGCCCAAGTTGCTTGTATCAATATCTTGATCGGCATATACACCGCCAACGGTTAATGCAGTAGGTGTTGCGCATGAGTCATTGTTTGGTAGAGGGGGTGGTGTTCCACAAGTAATTGCGCGTGTACGCTCATCTTGATTGTCACTACATTGGTCATCGGCATGAGTGATAAAACGGATAACACCCGTTACCGTAGCTGTCCATGTCACTGGAGTTATCCCCGAAGTATAGGCCAACGTTGCGTCAGTATTAGCAATCGTAATGAAATCCGATGCAATTGAACTAGTGAAAGTATACTGCACACCCGCAGTCACATTCACATTGGAATATTCTCCAGCCCAACCCACTGTGGTAATGGCTTGTGCCGCACCAATACAAGCTGGTGTAAATGTTTGTGTAGGGAAAATTCCGTTGGGTGTATCCAAACACGCCGTAGTCGCACAAATATCATTTACGGTAACAGCTAAACGAGACGTACTTTCACATCCCAATTCATTTTGAGAAGCAAAATAGGTAGCGCCATCCACTAATGGAGTCGACGTTGGAAGTACATTTCCTCCCGTTGCGCTGTCATACCATACAATTTGCGTGCCTACCACCGACAAATCGTCAATGGTTGCGGTTGTACAATAATCTTGTGTTGGATTTCCTGATGGGGCCGCTGAGGGTGCCGTAACTACCAATACTAATTCAACAATTGAAGTACACCCTAAATTATTCTGTCCTACAACAAAGATTGTCTCACCATTAGAGGCAACATAAGCAGTAGGATTAGGAATTTCATTAACGAGATTTTCAGCATCGAATAAATCCAAATAAAAGCTGTAGGTAAGACCCGTTTCATTTGAGATTAAAGAAATTGCACTGGTCAAATCTACAACCTCTGTAGAATTAGTATTCAAATCACATAAAGTAAGGGTCGCATCTGATAATACGGGCAGCGGAACAATATCAACGGTTACCTGTAAACGTTGAAAACTTTCACAATCTAAGGTCTGCGAAGCATAATACGATGCCCCATCCACCAAAATCGTTGAAGCACTTAGTGGGGTCCCCCCGGTTGGTGTGGCATACCACTGAATGGAAGTTCCGTTGGCAAATAAATTGGCTACCGTAAATCCGTTACCACAAAAACTGACGACGGCATCTCCCGTTGGAGCTGGAGTTGTTGAAGCGCAATCATAGGCTGCAATTAGGAATTCACCAAAAGCGTCGTTTAGGTACTCCCATGCATTAACGTATAAAACTTGTCCTGGATTTAATCCGTTTAAGCTGATTAAAGAAAAGTTACCATTAGTACTACTGTCATCATCACAAGCGAGTAAGGTTAGCGCGCCACAAGTACCGGAGTAAACCGCCATCCCAGTATCGGTTACGGCACTACCCGACAAAGCATTGGTCTCTAAAGTTACACTACCTGAAGCTGGAACTGTGACTGTAAACCAAACATCGCCCCCTGTAAAGGCTGCACATCCAGGTGCCGGAGGATTGGAATTGGTAGCCGATACATTCGTAGTGGTAATAGGAATGTTATTGACATTTGTACCGACAGTTAATGCAATGGCATTGACACAGTCGTCATTGGCTGGCGGTGGAATTAAGGTTCGGAATGAAAACGGACCTGTCCAAAGACTCGACTCATTGGGTCCGCAAATCGCGCTAATGTATATGTCATATAAAGTATTGGGGGTTAAACCAGTCAATACAAATGGATTTGTTGTAACAACTGTTCCTGCACCAGGAGAAGGGGCAGCGCCTCCATTAGGAGTAACATAAATTACCCATTGTGTTTCTGTACAACCTGCTGTCCAACCCATAGTGGCTGATGTAGTCGTTATATTTGTAGTAATGATATTGGAAGGTTGAGGACAAGCTACTGCAGTAGTAATCGTCACATCATAATCTTCGGTTTCTCCATAACCATACGAAGCACATGGGTCGATGGTATTCCCGGGTGTGTTCCATACATCACGAATGCGCATACGATGCGTTCCCAGTGGCGGATTACATGCCAACGTTATGGTAAACGTTGCAGTACCATTAGCTCCAATCGCCGTTGTTGTAAACCCCACACGCTCATTGGTTTCAAACACTCCATTATCGTTATAATCTATCCAAGCGGCCATGTTTTGGTTACCAAATGTTCCTACTGTCACTGAAACGGTGTACGTTCCACCAGCTTGAAGATCGGCTGTAAAATTTGGCTGCCCTGTAAAATACGTATACGCTGGATTCACAGGATTTGTTCCTGAGTTATTTGACAAAGTAGTTCCATTGATTACAATATTTGAAATCAAATCGCCATCAGTCTTCCCAACGGTGTAAATAGGCACACAATAACAAGCATTGGGTGCGGTCATGCCAACCAAAACTGGTGTACTTTCAGCACTTTGTCCAGAAGCGGTACATGTCACTACACATTTGTAATACGTTGCCACAGTTTGTGAGGCATTGTAGGCCTCTGCGTTTGAAATACCAGAGGCATTGGTATAGGTGATATTATCGGTAGAAACCAACCATTGGTAGGTCACACCTGAGCCTGAAGTTGCATTCTGCAATGACACATTAAAGGGAACGGCAGCACATGCTGTCGCACTCGGAACAATTGTATTTCCGGGATTTGGAGCCCCAGTACACGATGGAGGGGGTGTCCAAGCAAAAGTTAATCCAGAAGTTGGAGCAATGGTATTGGAGAGCAATACTGTCGCCGCAGCCGTAGTTCCCGCTGTGGTTGCATTCCAATCGGTAGCAGTACTTCGGTTTGAAAAATTAGACGCTGGATTATTGGGAGCTGCTCGCAAACCACAATCCGCTGTAGTAGGTGTCGCGTTATTGGTCATCGTTCCGTAAACAATTGCAACAGCATTGGTCGTTTCTTGAAGACGTATTTGAAAATTGAACGAATCGCCTAGCGCCAAGTACTTGGCATAATTTTTCCATTGTACTACAAGAACGCGGTTGGGCGCAACTCCAATTAATTCATAGCGAATTTCGGACCCCGCTTGGGCTTGTAAATCGCGTGAAAAACCAGCAATTCGTGCCACACGATCACTTGGAACCACTGTACTCGTAGAAGATAGAGGGGTATACGAGGAGGAGGAATTCATATCTACGGCTGGCGTAAACGTGGATGAGCCCAAAGAAATCCATCCGTTGGTATTCACGGCAAAACGGTCATAGGTTGTACCGTTAAACACAAAATTGAATCCGATGGGCAATCCCACTCCTGTGAAAGCATTCCCCCCCAGAGGAACTGCTGGATCCAAAAATCGTTCATCATCGCTTGCTGTGTTTCCTAAAACAGTCCCTCCAGATATAGCCGTGTACGTACCATTACTTTGCGAAAAAGTATATTGGCTTAACGTTTGACTAAATCCTAACTGTAGAAACAACAACAACGCTAAAGTCATTGTAATTTTCTTCATAAAATACTTTGTTAGGTTTAATTTTTTGCGAGTTAAAAGTAGCCAAAAAAAAACAGCCTGAAAAAATATTCAGACTGTGGGTATGTTAAAGTTTAAAATTATTAGGAAATACTAGGAATGGAGACCACTTCATTTACATCTGCCAAATAATCCACTCCTTCAAATCCAAAACCAAATAGATTGAGAAAATCATTTTTGTAACCGGCCAAATCGCCCAAATCACCCAGAGATTCCGTAGTAGCCTCCTCCCATAAACGGGCAACTTCGGCTTGAACATCATCACGCATTTCCCAATCATCAATACGAATTCGATGCTCTGCATCTACAGGAATGGGGGTTCCGGCATACAAACGTGCACGATACAAGCGATCCATTTGTTCTATACAGCCCTCATGAATCCCTTCCCGTTTCATGATTTTATACAATAAAGAAATGTAAAGTGGAATAACGGGTATAGCTGAACTTGCTTGTGTTACTAAGGCTTTATTTACAGAAACATATGCTTTTCCGCCTAAATGTTGTAATTTTTCTGTGATTGTGGCTGCCGTAGCTTCCAAATGATCTTTGGCACGTCCAATGGTTCCATTACGGTAAACCGCTTTGGTTACCTCAGGACCGATGTAAGAATACGCCAATGTCATGGCACCCTCGGCCAATACGCCCGCTTTTTGCAGGGCATCCATCCACATACTCCAATCTTCGCCACCCATAACCACAACGGTATTGTCGATATCCTCTTGTGTCGCGGGTTCGATAGAAACTTGAGTTACATTACCCGTATGAAAATCAACCGTTTTATTGGTAAATGTTCCTCCGATTGGTTTTAATGCCGAACGATGTAAAACACCTGTCGTTGGATGCATACGCACTGGGGAAGCCAAACTGTAAATCACCAAGTCAACCTGACCCAAATCGGCTTGGATAGTTGCTATCGTTTGCTCTTTGATGGCCTCCGAAAAAGCATCGCCATTGATACTTTTGGCATACAAACCAGCGGCGTGAGCTTCTTGTTCAAACGCAGCTGAATTATACCATCCAGGTGAGGCGGTTTTCCCCTCAGTTCCGGGCTTTTCAAAGAATACACCAAGGGTAGACGCGCCACATCCAAATGCACTTGTAATGCGAGAAGCCAAACCAAAACCGGTTGAGGCCCCAATGACCAAAACGCGTTTTGCTCCCTCAATTTTCCCTTGCGCTTTTACATAATTAATTTGATTTTTTACATTTTGCGCACAGCCTGTTGGATGAGCTGTCAAACAAATAAATCCGCGCATTCTGGGTTCGATAATCATACTTTTCTATTTAATGTTTTATGTACTTCGCCAAAGATAAGGCATTTTTTTAGTTAAGCAATTCGCGTGCTTGCCCGATTGCCGCAGGAGTAACTACTTCTCCTGAAAGCATTTGTGCGATCTCTTGAATTCGTTCCTCTTCGTTCAACGCTTTTACATTGGACTTGGTACGGGTGTCGTCGTCCTCTTTGTATACTTTAAAATGGTGTTGCCCTTTCCCTGCAATTTGAGGCAAATGCGTAATTGCAAAAAGTTGGATATTCCGACTCATCCCGCGCATGATTTCCCCCATTTTATGAGCAATTTCTCCTGAAACACCAGTATCAATTTCATCCAAAATCAAAGTAGGCAACTGGATTTTTGAAGACATTATTGCTTTGACTGCCAACATGATACGCGACAATTCGCCTCCTGAAGCAACTTTTTTCAAAACGCCTAACTGTCCCCCTTTGTTGGCGGCAAAAAGTAATTGAATTCCTGTATTTCCTTGCGGTATAAACGTCGTTTTTATTGGAAAATCGATGGCAAACTGTGCATTAGGCATTCCTAGATTGGCTACTATTTGTTGTAGTTCTTGAACTAATGGCCCCACAGCTGCTTGACGATTTTGTGTAAGGGAATGGGCTAATTGCTCTAATTCTTGAAGATACTCACTCACCTCCTGCTCCAATTGTACAATTTCTTCCTCTAAATTGGTGAGTGAAACCATTTTTGATTGAAGCGATTCTTGAATTTCCAATAAAGCCTCTATGGTTTGTACTTGATGTTTCTTTTGCAGTGTATAAATCGTTTGCAACTGCTCTTGAAGGCTTTGCAAAGTTTCAGGATCCGCTTGCAATTCTTCCGCCCCTTGTTGCAACTCGGCAGCGATATCATCAATTTCGATTAAAACACTCGAAATCCGTGTTAAAAATTGTTGGTATTCGGGTGAAAAAGAAGCAATTTTGGAAAGCGCATTTTTGGATTCTTTTAATTGATCAACAACGCCAAACGACTCATTTTGCAGGATACTAATTACTTTTGCCATTTGAGCTTGAATCAGTTCCACATGGTTTAATTTCTCCAACTGCGATTCCATTTCCTCTTGTGATCCTGCCACCAATTGAGCAGCCACCAATTCCTCCCACAAAAAGGAGTGATAATCTTGTTCTTGAAAGGCTTGTGCGCGTGCAGCTTGCTTTTCTTGTAAAATGGTATGCGCTTTACGATAATCCCTTAAGGTTTGCTGATAGGTTCGTAAAATATCGTTATTTCCTGCGACAGCATCGACCAATTGAAATTGAAAATCATCGTCATTGAGCGCTTGCGTTTCATGCTGGGAATGCACATCAATCAACAGCGATCCCAAAGCTTGCAATTCTGATAAGTTAACTGGTGTATCGTTGACAAAAGCTCTAGATTTCCCAGAGGGTAATATTTCACGTCGAATGATAGTTTCGGCATCATAATCCAAATCATGGACCGTAAAAAAATCCTGAAGTTGATAGGAGGCAATGGAGAAATGCGCTTCAATTACGCATTTTTCATTTGAATTTTTCAATGCAGATAAATCGGCACGGTTGCCCAAAACTAAACCCAATGCACCTAACAGAATCGATTTACCTGCCCCCGTTTCACCGGTAATTACGGTAAAACCAGAGGAAAAATTAACCGAAAGCTTTTCGATTAAAGCGTAATTTTCTATCGAAAGGGCTGTAATCATCTAGGTATTCTCGATTCAATTAGAATTTTATGGCATTCCACTTGCTGCTGTTAAGAGGGGAAATTCGCGATAACTTATCGACGATTCCCTCGGCGGGCACTGCAGGTCCCCCAGACAATATCGCTACCAATTCATCGGCTTTAGCATCAAAAAACAATCGAGTTAAAAAGGCATTGGGACGCGTTTTGTGCAAGGCTTCCAAACTATTTATCGATTCAATAATCGCTTTTTTACCCGCCTTTAGGTCTTTATGCATCAAGTCTAAGCCTTGAAAATGATATTTATAAATGGCTTCTAAATACGGTTTGAAGGTCCCCGACAACAAATCGGCTACCAAATAATAGCGATTGTTCGTTCGATCCGATTGCTGCCACCCCTTTCCACCGCCGGGCATGGCTAAGTTGACTACCTCTTGTGCTTTTTGGAAATAAGGCAATCCACTATCCAACTCGAAACTTTCTGCATCTATCCCTAAAATAATGTAGATATAAAATGCCAACGTTGACATGAGGTTGGAATCATAACTGTTGGGATTGAAATACATTTGTTGAAACTCAACGTATTGAAATTGAAAGTCTTTATCGTTGATATTTAGCAAGTTGGAACTATATCCAGAGTTAAAAATAGGTCGCGAAGATTGTACCTGAAGACTGGCGTCAAAATTGTTGTTTTCGTAGGCATTGATCGTAATGAACATGCTGCAGCTAATTTTCTCTTGGTTTTCAAAAGTCTTCTCCGTCCAAACTGTTTTATTGATAAAATCATTGATCGAGGTTTCCAACGATTTAAAAATTTGGGTATTGACATTGGTAATTTTGTCGTAGTTAATCACTACCCTACAATTGATTTCTTGGGCATTTGCGATACTTACAGAAAAAATCAAAACCAATAAAAAGCGCAATTTATCTTTCATAATGTTGTATTACTTTTTGCAAAATTTCATGTGCAACCGCCTCTTTCGATTGTAAAGGCTTAGGCTCTATTGTTCCATTCCGATCGATAAGCGTTACTTTGTTGGTAGGTGTTCCAAAACCGGCACCCGCATCTCGAAGGGAGTTTAGGACAATCAAATCTAAGTTTTTTTTCGCAATTTTTAACATCGCATTTTCAATTTCGTTATGCGTTTCAAGGGCAAAACCAATTAAAAACTGGGCTTTTTTTTGGGCGCCCAATGCGGCTAAAATATCCTTGTTTTTGACCAACGTAAGCGTTAGTGACTCATCGGACTTTTTAATTTTTTCTTGGGCTACAATTTCGGGACGATAATCGGCCACTGCTGCTGCACAAATCGCCACATCAACCTCAGGAAAACACTGTAAACAAGCGGCATACATTTCCTCAGCCGTTTGCACATCAATGCGGTGTATCGCTGAATTTTTTATTGCTAAAGCGGTTGGCCCTGCAACCAAATAAACCTTCGCTCCCAATGAGGCAGCAACTTCGGCAAGATCAAACCCCATTTTTCCAGAAGCATGATTGCCGATAAAGCGTACCGGATCAATGGGTTCGTACGTAGGTCCGGCGGTAATCAATATTTTTTTATCGCGCAAGGGCATTTTCCCCAATAAATCCTTTTCGAGAAACGCCACAATGTTTTCGGGTTCTGCCATACGTCCTTCGCCCGATAATCCGCTGGCCAACTCTCCTTTTTCAGCGGGAATCATGATATTGCCAAATTGTTGCAACAACTGAAATGAAGCTATTGTAGACGGATGTTTGTACATGTCTAAGTCCATGGCAGGAGCAAAATAAACGGGACATTTCGCAGAAAGATACGTGGCAATCAACAGATTATCACAGTTCCCGTGTGCCATTTTGGCCAATGTATTGGCGGTAGCGGGAGCAATCAACATTAAGTCACCCCACAATCCCAATTCCACATGATTGTTCCACTGAATTTCTTCATCATCGTTGTAGAACGAACAGTAGACAGGGTTTTTGGATAATGTAGCGAGCGTTAGGGGAGTTACAAAATCAACAGAAGCAGGTGTCATGACCACACGGACCTGAGCACCTGCTTTGATGAGTAATCGAACCAATGTAGCGGCTTTATAAGCAGCAATGCCTCCGGAAACCCCGAGAACTATTTTTTTACCGCTCAACACTGCCATGGGATCAATTTTTATTTCGATACGTCTTTATGATAAATTTTACCATCGGCCCATTCTTGTACCGCTAGCGCGTGGGGTTTGGGTAATTTTTCATAGAATTTTGAAACTTCAATTTGTTCTTTATTTTCAAAAATCTCTTCCAAGCTATCATTATACGTTGCAAACTCTTCCAATTTTTCAATCAATTCTTTCTTGATTTCCGTATTGATTTGCGTGGCTCTTTTGGCCATAATGGTAATCGCTTCGTAAATGTTACCGGTTTGCTCTTCGATAACAGCACGGTTGTATGTAATCGTGTTTACAGGTGCTGTTGTCTTTTTTAAATCCATTTTACTCATGACTTTGAAAATTGTTGTAATTCTTTATCAATTTGTTCCAACATAACGTCGGCTTTACTTTTAAATTTTGAGTCGCCTTTAAATTTAACTAACGACTGGTAAGCGCCTTTGGCATTGTTTAAACGCTCTTGCATTTTGGAAGGGATGCTGTTAATGGCCAATTGAAAGGCGGAGTCCAATTTAAGGAACAACGCTTCTTCTTTGAAAGCGGTTCCTGGAAAATCCGATAAAAAGATATCAAATGCGACTTGGGCAGCTTTGTGATCTCCAATGGTATTGTATTGTTTGGCTACTTCAAATGCTTTGCGTTCAAGTTTCACGCGCAAATCTTTCGCGATAGCATTCGCCTGAGGCATATAGGTTGAATTGGGGTAACGATCAATGAACTCTTGCATTTTAAAAATGGCTTTATCGGTTTCCGTTTGATCCAAACTGTAAGTTGGTGATAACTCAGCAAAGCACTTGGCCGATAAAAAGAACGCTTCTTCTGCACGAGGATCTCTGGGGTATGAAGAGGCAAAACCTTCCAATTGGTAGGCGGCTAAATAGTATTGCTTCGTATTGTAATACGACATCCCAAAACTATAGGACATCTCCTCTTCTCCCGATTTTCCTTTGTAAATTGGCGCAATGATTTCATACAAACGAATGGCCTTGTTGTACTTTTGTTTGTCGTACATTTTTTTGGCCACCGCTTTTTTTACTTCGGTATCTTCCGATTTAAATGCTTTTTGGTATTCGCTGCAGCTTACCAAAAATAATCCAAGTATACTAAGAATCAATCGTTTTTTCATTCGGAAATAGGTTCTTTCGACTTTCGCCAAAACGAAACGCAAAAGTAGGTATTATTTGTATAGCTTTAAAATATTTTTTTACAAGGGAAATGCATCCACAAATTGCTTCAATCGATGTGACAAATCGGAAGAAACGTTGACCAATGGCAGACGAACTGTATTTTCAGACAAGCCTAAATGCATGAACACTTCTTTAATTCCGGCAGGATTACCCTGTTCAAATATCATATTGATTGTATCAGCCAACTGGTAATGAATGGCATAGGCTTCTTCCACTTTACGGTTTAAACCTAATCGAACCATATCCGAGAATGCTTTGGGAAACCCTTCGCCAATCACCGAAATCACTCCACTTCCTCCGGCCAAGACCATCGGCAATGTGATCATATCATCGCCCGAAATTACATGAAAATGTGCAGGTTTATGTTGCAACAACTGCATCGCTTGCACGATATCTCCAGCCGCTTCTTTAATCGCTACAATATTGGAAAACTCTTGCGCCAAGCGAATCACGGTAGCGGGCAACATATTGCTTGAGGTTCGACCGGGCACATTGTACAAAATTATTGGAATAGGAGACGCCTCTGCAATGGCCTTGAAATGCTGATAAATTCCTTCTTGGGTTGGTTTATTGTAATACGGCGACACCGATAGAATTGCCACAAAAGCTGCTAAATCACGCGTTTTCAATTCGTGAATCACCTGCGCTGTATTATTCCCTCCTACACCTAAAACAAGCGGCAAACGACCTTGGTTGGCCTGAATTACGGTTTGAATCACTACTTCTTTTTCCTCAGACGTCAGGGTAGCACTTTCGGCAGTTGTACCTAAAATTACTAGATATTCAATTCCATTTTCTATTTGAAAATTGACTATTCGGGTAAGTGCTTCTGTATCGACTGAACCGTCTTTTTGAAAAGGAGTTACCAAGGCCACACCAGTACCAATTAATGCTCGCATGTTATATTTTGTTTAGAATTTTTAAGTATTTAAATAACTCATCTGTAAATTGAGAATGATTTTCAGTGTCGGTGGCAATCATCAAATCATTTAATTTCTTATCAACGCTAGCGAAACCTACTTTAAAACCAGAGCGCGACGATTGTGATATAAACTGCAATATCCCTTTATCAGTAGGATAATAATTGATGAGTAAATCGTAATATTGAGAGATAAATCGTTGCACGACAGCACTATCAAAAGACCCTGTCCATTTAAAATCGCGGTACGAAAAAACGGGATAATCAAACGTTTCTTTTTTGGAAATATGATCTCTAAACACTAAAATCTCGATATTTTCAGGACGTATCCCTTTTTTGATTAGTTCGCGAATCAAAGCATCTTTATCTTGAAAACAAGTCTCATCCAAGATAATACCTACCTTTTTCACCAAATCACTGGAGGTCAATTGCTTGATTTCAGTCCATTTACGTTTAACGATTTTTTTAAGTGATATGTCCTTTAATCTTTGGAAAAACATAGTATTTTTACTTACTACAAATTTAATTAAATTCAACTGCATTGCACATGGTAAAGCTAAAAAAGTATCGCAGCTTGCGAAAGTACTTTGTTTTTATCTTAACATTTGGCGTCCTTGTGGCCTGTCATCGAAATCCGTGGACTTCTACGCGGATAACGGGAACGAAAATCGCTATAACGGAGAGTCAGCCGATAGATTCTACAATTGAAGCGGTCATACAACCCTACCGTCAACATATTGAAAAAGACCTAAGTACGGTATTGGCCTACAATCCTGAGCCCTTGGACAAATCGAAAGGCAAATGGCAAACGAATATAGGTTGTTTTATGGCCGATATTACGCTTGACTATGTTAACAAAACCTTGGCCCAACGTGGCTCTGCTCCAGCCGAAATTTGCTTGCTCAATCACGGGGGAATTCGAGCGGTTATTCCTCAAGGTGATGTTACCGCACGAACGGCATATGAAGTCATGCCTTTTGAAAACAGTGCTGTAGTTGTTGCTTTAAAAGGGGCTCAGATAAAAGAAATGGTCGACTACATAGTGCAAGAAAAAAAACCGCACCCTTTGTCGGGTTTGACCTTTACATTGCATCACAACCATGCTGAATCTATCGTAGTACAAGGCATTCCTTTGGACGAAAATAAAATCTATCGTGTAGCCACTTCCGATTATCTATCCAATGGCGGCGACAATATGACCTTTTTTAGCAAAGCCTTGGAAACGGAACAAACCGATTACAAAATCCGAAATTTACTCATCGATTATTTTAAGGCTACCGATACCCTACGGGTAAATTCGACGCCCCGAATACACATCAAAGAATAGAAAACCGCATGAAACGAAGAGAATTTATCAAAACAACCGGAGCGGCAGGAGCTTACGTAGGACTAGGAAGTCTTGGGCTAAGTAGTTTTACGAATGCTGATACGAAACAGATCACTATTTTGCACACCAACGACGTTCACAGTTATGTGGATCCATTTCCCGCCAATCACCCTAAAAACCCCAACAAAGGTGGTGTGGCACGTCGGGCTGCGGTCATCAAAATGATTCGGGAAGAAAATCCTAATGTGTTGTTGGTTGATGCAGGCGATATTTTCCAGGGTACGCCCTATTTTAACTATTATGGGGGGGAATTGGAATTCAAACTCATGAACTTAATGGAATATGATGTGGCTACGATTGGGAATCATGATTTTGATAACGGTATTGACGGTTTGATGACCCAATTAAAAAAGGCAAATTTTGAGATGGTTTCTGCCAATTACGACCTGAGAAACACGGTATTGGACGGACTTGTCTCGCCGTACACCTTAAAAATGGTTGACGGTGTAAGGATTGGAATTTTTGGATTAGGCATTGCGTTACAGGGACTGGTCGATGTGCGCAACTGTAAAGAAACGAAGTACTTGGATCCTGTGGAAATTGCAACCGATACTGCCCGGCTGCTTCGTGAAGAAAAAAGATGTGACTTGGTTATTTGCCTCTCCCATTTAGGATTTAAATACACTGATGATGCTTCAAAAATTTGCGATGTACTATTGGCCCAAAAAACCGAAAACATCGACTTGATTATCGGAGGACATACCCACACTTTTTTGGAGAAGCCCGTGGTTGAATTGAATCGTGCGGGAAAAAAAGTGTTAATTAATCAGGTGGGATGCTACGGATTGAACTTAGGACGCATCGATTTTTACCTTACCCAGGATAAACCGTTAGCTTCGAAAGGTACTTCGATTGAAATTGGGTGATTCGGCAGCTAACGCAAAGCGATAAAAGGCATAAAACCCTAATACATTCAACAACATGGCTAAGGGACGCATGATTTGTGAATGGACCTCAGCCAAGTAATACTTTTCAATATAAATCACCAATTGCAAGCCCAAAAACAGTAAAATACTGATTAAAAGTAATGAATGAACTTGATTGTCATCCATTACATAGACTGAAATGGCTATTCCCCCAAATACTGCGGCAATAATATTGTGAAAAAACACCATAGCTACTGCATTATCGGGCACATCATTGGCGGCAAAAAGATAAAAAAAGATGAAGGCTAAGGGGAGTGTTGCCAGTAAAAAAGCGAGCCAGTATTTTATTTTGATATGATTTAAAATGAAACACAACAAAAACAAGCGATGTATCGTAAAACAAATAATCCCATAAAACAAACTTTCAACCGTGTTGGGAATAAACAGAAGATTGGTCAGCGCGGAAAAAAGCATTATTCCTACAAAAACAAAGCTTTTTTGCTTTGAAATCCAAAAGTACATCCCCAACAAGATAAGCGGAATCAAAGGCTTTGAAACGTATATAACTGGCAAAATTCGAAAAAACTCCCCCACCAATTCAATGCCCCCATTGACAAAATAGAGCAGTGTAAATCCAGTTACTAGTTGAGGTGAAAGTTTTGAATTCATTCTATAAAATTAACTTATTTTTTGTAATAAATATCTTTTACAATTGATTTATTTATTAAAATCTCCGACATCAAGACCATATATTTACATAAAAACACATGTCCTAAAAGGAAAAAAATCATAGATATAGGCTTTAAATAATCGATATTTAGATAGTATAATTTAACCCCAAGCACAAATAAATTGAGTGCAAAACATAAGGCACTCATAAATAAAAATTTGCTCGCATTATCATGGATTAAAAAATAAGTGCCAAAAGCAATACCACCCAACAATGCCATAACAAGGGCTTGAGCAATTAACATATATAATTCGTATTCAAGTACATCGGTATATACCAAATGAATTACACTCAAAAACAAAATTAAAAAGGGAGCTGAACCCATCAACACTGGTTTTAAACGTATTCCACGAGAAAACTCGAACTTCCAAATTTCAAAAACAAGAATACAACGATGTATAATAAAACAGAGTGTGGCAAAGAAAAGGAAATTAGCAGCAGGAACAGTAAAAGCTATGTTAGCCAACCAATTAAACAATAAAGCAACCAAATACCCCTTGTTAATTGAGGATGTCTTTAAAAGATAACAGCAAGCCAGCAAGGGAAGAAGCAATGGCTTGACAGTATTAATTATCGCTTCATGATGGTATAATTCGGCACCAATTTCAACCAAGGAAACCATCAAAAAAAAGGGAAACACAATAGAAATGCGTGCCTGCGAAGTCAGTAATGCCATAAGTTAATTTATTTACTTTTGGGATGATTCAATACAAAAAGAACTAGGGCGATATAAGACAAATAATGGCACAAATGATGCAATACATCCAAAACAATTAGATTGATTTTTATCGTAAACAAGACATAAAACACTTGTGAAACCAAAATAGAAACTGAAGTGATTAGCAAAAATAAATTAGACAACTGCATCGAATATAGACCATTGTAAGCCGTCAATCCATTCATAACCCATAAGGTTAGCCCAAAAATAGCTATTGCAAAAGGAAGTATTCCTTCTTCTTCCCAGAAAAAACTCACCACAGTAATCCATAAATAGCCAAGAAAAATGAGCACTAAAAACAGTGATATCATATTTATCGTATCCCAGTAAAAGCGTTTACTTTCGCGAAGTGCCAACCGAATAATAATAAGGTTCCCAATAAAAAAGGGGGCTAATAAGTAATTTATTTCCTGTTCAAAATCAAATAGAGCTATCGCGTCTCCAATAAAACAGACCATCAGGAAAAGAGCGATGCTCCATGAAACTTTTTTCGTATTTCCTAAATAAAAAAACGCAAGCGATGGTATAATTAAAGGCTTGCAAAACAACAATATACCATTCCACTCCATGGCTCTTGACAAGGAAGCCAAGACTGAAAATACAATAAAAAAAGACAACGCAATTTTATCAATTTTCATACAATAACGTTAAATATTCCGCTTCAGTGATTATGGGAACTCCTAACTGTTTTGCTTTTTCGAGCTTTGCGGGCCCCATGTTGGCACCAGCGATGACATAATCGGTTTTGGCCGAAATCGAACTTCCCACTTTACCGCCATTATCCTCGATAGACTGCTTCAAATCCTCCCGATTAAATTTTTCAAAAACACCCGAAACCACAAAGGTTTTTCCTAGTAGCTTCTGTGTAGCATTGGGATTAAATTGCTCGACGACGGCAAACTGAATCCCGTGCTCTTTCAATCGTTGCAGTATGCGTTGGTTGTTGGCATTGTCAAAAAATTCGATAACGCTTTGGGCAATTCGCTCCCCAATTTCATCCACCAACATCAAATCAACCATTGAGGCAGCTTGTAACGCATCAATGGATTTATAATGCCGCGCCAATTTTTTGGCTACTGTTTCCCCTACATAGCGAATGCCTAAAGCAAATAAAACCCGTTCGAAAGGAACTTCTTTTGACTTTTCAATACCAAAAATCATATTCTCCGAACTTTTTTGTGCCATGCGATCCAACTGAATCACTTGATCAACGGTCAATTCATACAAATCGGCATAATCCTGAACCAATCCATGGGTATACAACAAGGCAACCGTTTCACCTCCTAACCCTTCAATATCCATGGCTTTTCGCGAAATATAATGCTCAATGCGGCCAATAATTTGTGGCGGACAACCGTAATAATTGGGACAGTAATGTTGGGCTTCTCCTTCTTTACGAATCAATTCGGTTTGACATTCGGGACAATGGGTAATGTATTCCACGGGTTGCAATGCAGGACCGCGTTGGGCTACTCCGATAATTTTAGGAATAATCTCCCCTCCTTTTTCTACAAAAACATGATCGCCAATTCGCACATCCAACTTTTCAATTTGATCGGCGTTGTGCAACGAGGCTCTTTTGACAATTGTTCCTGCCAATTGCACGGGTTCGAGATTTGCCACCGGAGTGATTGCGCCGGTTCGACCTACCTGATATGTAATTGAATTTAAGGTAGTCGTTACTTGCTCGGCTTTGAATTTATAGGCGATAGCCCAACGGGGCGCTTTGGCTGTAAAGCCCAATTCTTCTTGTTGGTGTAAATCATTTACCTTGATGACAACCCCATCGGTTTCATAGGGCAACTCATGACGGTGGACGTCCCAATAATCGATAAATTCAAAAACCTCCTGCAAGTTTTGGGCTAATTTGGATTGGTTGGGCACTTTAAATCCCCATTGTCTTGCTGCTTGAAGTCCGTCAAACTGCGTTTGAAAGGGAAGATTATTTCCCACAATATTGTATAGCAAACAATCGAGAGGCCTACGGGCGACTTCGCTACTGTCTTGTAACTTCAAACTTCCTGAGGCTGTATTTCTGGGATTGGAATAGGGGGTTTCGCCTTTTTCAAGTAAGTCGTGGTTCATTTTTTCAAATCCATCCCACGGTAGAATAATTTCCCCACGAATATCAAACTTTGGCGGAAAATTTCCTTTAAGTTTTAAGGGTACCGATTTGATTGTCTTGATGTTGGCAGTCACTTCATCGCCTTGAAATCCATCGCCGCGGGTAACAGCGCGAACCAACAATCCATTTTCATAAGTAATACTAATAGAGGCTCCGTCGTATTTTAATTCGCACGTATAGTGCACCGGAGTAGCGCCCAACATTTTTTGAATGCGATTTTCCCAATCGATCAAATCCTCCCGTGAATACGAATTGTCGAGAGAATACATGCGGGATTCATGGACAATCGTCTCAAAATTTTTGGTGACCATCCCTCCTACACGTTGGGTGGGAGAATTAGGGTCAAAAAATTCGGGAAATTGATTTTCAAGCGCTTGGAGTTCTTTCAATAATTGGTCAAACTCGTAATCCGAAATCGTGGGTTGATCCAACACGTAGTAATTGTAATTGTGTTGATCTAACGTTTCACGTAACTGAAAAATACGTTGCGCAGGCTCCATAAATACTGTTTTTTTACAGGACTAATGTAGCCATTTTTTGGAAAATAGCTTAGGATTGATTTAGGATTTCATACAACTGACGGTACAACTGACCTTCGCTCAAAATCGCGCCTTGGGTAATCAATTCAAACAAAGCGAGATTGCGTTCGCCTTCGTACGTTTTCATTCCTGTGTGAATTTCAACTTCGGGGGTAAAAAGCTGTTGTGATAACCACGTTAATCCTTCTTTTTGTAAAAAATCGACGCCAAGAACGTTGGTTTTAATAATAATAGAATGCATGGAAGTCTCTTCGCAATGGAACAAAAAAATATGCTGGGGAGAAAAATGCTCTAAATAGGAAGCTTTGTCCAATACGCCTTCCCAGATTAAATCGGAAAACACATCGAGTTCTTGCTCGGCGACTTCAGGTTGCTGCACTTTCAATTCGTCCCATTCTTTTTTATCGATAGATTGTGCGGCCAAAAAATTGGCAAATTCTACATGCAAGGCTTCAAATTGTTCTTTGGTCAGTCGCTTGTATTTCATAAGGTAAAGGTCAAAAAAAATCCCGTCCATAAGAACGGGATTGTATGGTAATGGGATTTTGATTATTGCTCAGCAACGATTTCGTAAGCCAAATCAACAATCACTGAACGGTGTAAACGAACGCTAGCTGTGTATTTTCCTGTACGTTTAACGGTACCGCTAGTGATAAATTTACGATCAATGGCATGACCCGCTTTTTCTAATGCTTCAGCGATATCAATGTTGGTTACCGAACCAAACAATTTATCACCGCCTGCTTTTGCAGTAATTTTAATATCTAATGCTTTTAGAGCCTCAGCCAAAGCCTGTGCGTCAGCAACAATTTTAGCTTCTTTGTGTGCTTTTTGCTTTAGGTTTTCAGCCAATACTTTTTTGGCCGAAGGAGTAGCTAACGTAGCCAACCCTTGAGGAATTAGGAAGTTGCGACCGTAACCGGGTTTTACACTTACGATATCGTCTTTAAAACCTAAATTCTGAACGTCTTGATTTAAAATGAGTTCCATAATCTTTTCTCCTTATTATTTTAATAAATCCGCAACGTAAGGCATTAAAGCCAAGTGACGTGCTCTTTTGATAGCTACAGAAACTTTTCTTTGGTATTTCAAAGAAGTTCCAGTTAAACGACGGGGTAAAATTTTACCTTGCTCGTTTACAAACTTTAATAAGAAGTCTGGATCTTTGTAATCTACATACTTAATTCCAGATTTTTTGAAACGACAATATTTTTTGGTTTTGTTGGTTTCAATGTTCAAAGGCGTAAGATATCTGATATCTCCGTCTTTTTTTCCTTTTGCTGATTGTTCGATTGTCGACATGATCCTTACGCTTTAGATTTTAATTTTTCTCTTCTTCGTTCTGCCCAAGAAATAGCGTGTTTGTCTAACGCTACTGTCAAGAAACGCATCACGCGCTCATCGCGACGGAATTCTGTTTCAAATTGGATTAACACTTCTGGAGAAGCTTGGAATTCGAATAAATGGTAAAAACCACTTTTCTTGTGTTGGATTTCGTAAGCTAATTTTTTTAAGCCCCAATCCTCTTTTGATACCATTTTAGAACCCTTGGAAGTAAGAAAATCCTCGAACTTGCTTACTGTTTCCTTTACCTGAACTTCAGATAAAACGGGATTTAAAATGAAAACAGTTTCATAATGTTTCATAATAGAAATGATTAAAAAATTCAAATTGGGCGCGAAGGTAGTGAAAATATTTTACCAAACAAGTAAAATTTAAAAATATTCGCTTAAGTGCAAAAAAAGCCGATAAAAATTAGGTTTTTTAATTTAAACCTTTTACTTTAGCGGAACCAAATCTATAATAACACTAAATTATGAAGTTAAATTGTGTAGTAGTTGACGACAGTTCATTACAACGAATGGTGATTGCAAAGTTAGTAAATAATCATCCTAATTTACATTTAGTAGGTGATTTTTCTAATGCAATTGAAGCAAAGAACTGTATGACCGTACATACCGTGGATTTAATCTTCCTGGATGTAGAGATGCCTGTCATTAGTGGTTTTGATTTTATTGACGGTTTAAAAGTGAAGCCTCAAGTAATTTTCATTACTTCAAAAGCAGAATACGCACTCAAGGCTTTCGATTATGACGCTACCGATTACCTACAAAAGCCCATCGTTTTAGAACGTTTTAACGCCTCTGTAAAACGTGCCTTGGAACAACACATGTTGCGTCGTGAAAACCATGAAGAAGAAGGTGAACACATCTTCATTAAGAGTAATCTTAAAAAACTCAAGGTTTATACGAACAAAATCAAGTGGATTGAGGCCTATGGTGATTACGTAAAAGTTGTAACCGAAGAAGACACCAACTTGGTACTTTCGACCATGAAATCTTTTGAAAAAGATCTTTCCAAAGATAAATTCATTCGCGTACACAAGTCGTATATTATTAATATAGACAAAGTTGAGCGCTTCAACAGTAAATATGCCGAAATTGGTGTTACGAAAATACCGTTGAGTCGCAACAAAAAAGATGATTTAATCAAAGCTTTGGCTATTGCTTAATAGTAATCCACATTCACCGTAACTTTTATCGTTCGGTATTGTGGTACCGTATCAAAACTATCCAAAAGGCGTTGGATAGTTTTTTTTATGCCCATTACCGACTGATGGGTCGGTATTTTGATCAAAATCGTACGTAAATATTCATTGCGAATTTTGTTGATCGCAGGTTCTTCGGGTCCCAAAACAGGACTGTCAATTTGTTGTTTCAAACCCTGGTACAACCATAAACTTCCTTCTTTTAGTTTTCCAAAATCACGGTGTTTGAGGGTTAGGCGAATTAAACGATAATACGGTGGATATTTGTAAATTTGACGGTCATACAATTGTTCTTTGAACATCTCCGCATAACTGTGATGTGTCACTTGTTGAATGGTATTGTGCAACGGATTGTAGGTTTGTATGATTACTTTACCCTGCTTTTCAGAACGACCGGCGCGTCCAGCCACTTGTGTTAGCAACTGAAAACTACGTTCAAACGCCCTAAAATCAGGGTGGTACAACAAATTATCGGCATTGATGATGCCAACAAGCGATACATTATCAAAGTCCAAGCCTTTTGCCAACATTTGAGTACCTACTAAAATATCGATTTCCCGATTCTTGAAACTGTCAATCAACTTTTCGAAACTGTATTTGCCCCGCGTCGTATCTTGATCCATGCGCTTGATGTTGGTTTGTGGGAAAATTTGAGCCAAATCCATTTCAATCTGCTCTGTACCTATTCCTTTAGTAATCAAATCGGTACTCGAACAGGCATGACAATGGGAAGGTTTAGCTATCGCATAACCACAATAATGACAGCGCAACTGGTTTTTGAACTTATGATACGTTAAACTCACGTTGCAATTGGTGCATTGCGGAATATGTCCACACGTCATACACTCCATAACCGGCGCAAATCCTCGTCGGTTTTGAAACAAAATCACTTGTTCTCCCAATGCCAAGGCTTCAGCTATGGCGTCAAGCATCACTACACTGAAATGCCCCTTCATTTGCTTTTTGAAATACGCGTCTTTTAAATCGATCAATTGTACCTCAGGGAGTGGGGTTTTCCCAAATCGTTCCGAAAGATTCACCAAACCGTATTTTTCAATCTTTACATTGTGGTAGGTTTCAATACTAGGAGTTGCCGAACCCAACAATGTATTTGCACCATGGGCTTGGGCTAAAACAATCGCTGCATCACGAGCATGATAACGGGGTGCAGGATCTTGCTGCTTGAACGTTTGTTCATGCTCTTCATCAACCAAAACCAAACCAAGATTGGAGAAGGGTAAAAACAACGCTGAACGCGCCCCAATTACAATTTGTGCCGAAGGATTTTGTTGCAAAACATTATGCCAAACCTCCACACGCTCGTTATTGGAATATTTGGAATGATACACACTGACTGCATTCCCAAAGTACCGAGTCAAACGCTGCACCAATTGAGTGGTTAAAGCAATTTCTGGCAATAAATACAAAACTTGCTTTCCAGTTTGAATCGTTGTTTCAATCATTTTGATGTACAACTCTGTTTTACCCGAACCCGTGACACCATGTAATAAAACGACAGGTTTCGCTTTGAAAGCGAGTTGCAGTGCATCGTAGGCCTCTTGTTGGGCAGCACTCAACGTCAGGGTATAGGGTTGAAAAGCATTTGTGAAATTAACCCTATCTTCTTGTAACGAATAGGTCTCAAAAACATTTTTGGAAATAAGCGCGTTTACAACCGCATCACTTACCCCTGATTTTTCTTTCAATTGTTTGACAGAAATGGGCTTTCGGCTTTCAGCTTGGCATTGAAAATAACCCAAAACGGCCTCTTTTTGACGCGAACTTTTTAAACCATCCAACAAGGCTAGCCATTGGGATTCTTCGGTATAGGCATTACTAAGCCGCACATACTTCACCCACTTGGGCTTGTAGGTATGCTGCACTTCCTCATGCAAAGCGAGTACGCCTTTTTGCAACAAGGAATGGACGACTGGGTATACATTTTTTCGATTTATAATTGAAGAAGCCAACTGCATCGTTAAAGAAGATTGGTGTTGCAAGGCCTCATAAATCAAATACTCATCGTCGGTCAAAGAGCTCAGATCCACTTGTGCTTCCGACCGAAAATGGAGTTGCGTCTCACTTTCCAAAATAAATGCTGCCGGCAACGCTCCCCGAAATACCTCACCCAAGGTGCACATATAATACTGGGCAATCCACTGCCAATGATTCAACTGTAGTGCATTGACCAAAGGCGACTCATCCAAGATATGGTCAATCGATTTGGCTTCATACAATTGGGGTGGCGTTTGATGCACATGATGCACCAAAGCGGTATACATTTTCCGTTTTCCAAAGGGAACCACAACACGCATTCCAGGCTGTAAAAAATGGTATTCGGCCTCGGTGACCGCATAGGTAAAGGTTCGAGGTAAGGCTAACGGTAAAATGACTTCGGCAAAATACACCTAGCTTTTTTTAACTTTAATCCAATATTGTGTACGTCCCAAAAGCGAAAAACCAACATACCCGCGTACTTTGAGCTTATCATTGCCTTCGAGTGAGATGGTGCATTTATACACCTTCCCTGTTTTGGGATCGGTAATGGTGCCTCCGGTAAATTCATCATCGTCTTTCTTCAACCCTTTGATGATGATTAATCCTTCGACAGGCTTGTTTTTATCAGCACCCTCGCATTGGTCGCATTTTTTATTTTTAGCGGCAGGGTCGAGTACCTCAACGATTCGTCCGTAGATTTTACCGTTTTGTTCATAGATTTCAACGATACTTTTCTCTTTTCCTGTAGCATCGTCAATGGTTTTCCATTTTCCTATAATGGTTTGCGAATAGAGGGATGTGGTTAGGAACAATCCCAACAAAATAAGACTTTTTTTCATAGCGTTTCTTCGTTTTGTTTTTTTAATTCTTCTCTATATTTCAATGTATTTATGGTTCCATTCAATTCAAATCCCAACAATAAAATGGCACTGTTGATCCAAATATAAAACATGACGACCAAAAGTGTACCAATCGATCCGTACAACTCATTGTATTTGGAAAATTTAACCACCCAAATCCCAAAAAGATAGGACGTCCCGATAATTAATAAGGTGGTAAATACCGAGCCAATGGAGATAAATGAACGCCGTTTATCGCGTTTGATACCGTATTTAAACAAAATGGAGGTAGTGAGTAAAATCATTACGATCACAAAGGCATACCTTCCCATTTGAATGAGGGAAATGTCTTCAGAAAGCACGTCTTGGATTTTTATTTTTTGGATAAACACTTCAAAAACAACAATGGCGGCCACCGTAATCAACAATAAAAGCGATAGCAGCATTGAGATCCCTAAGGCTACTAGATACTGACGGATAAATTTTCGTTTGATACGCACATGAGAAGAAGATTCAAATCCGGTGAGTATGGCGTTTACCCCATTGGTCATCAAAAAAACAGACATAAAAAACCCAATGGAAAGCAAGCCCGAATGGGAATGATGCAAGATATCGTTTACAATTTTGGAAATGGCTTCAAATGTTGTAGGCGGCACACTTTCCTGCACAAACCCCATAAAATCGGTTTGAAATCCATCGATTGGGATAAAAGGGATTAGGTTAAAGATGAATAGTGCAAAAGGAAAAAGTGCCATAAAAAAACTAAACGCAATCGATGCTGCGCGATTGGAAACGGCATTTTCAAAAATTCCACTGATATAAAAGGCAATCAATTCATAGAGGGACAATCCATAAAGCCAAGGCAACGTAATCCGGTCCAATAACTGGATCAGCTGCCGAAGCACTGGGATTTTTTGAAGAATTTCCGCTGTGCGATGTGTCATTATTCGATGGCTTTTAAACTCAAATCCATATTGTATACCGAATGGGTTAGCGCGCCCGATGAAATATAATTCACACCACATGCTGCATACTCACGAATGGTTTTTTCATTAATATTTCCCGACGATTCCGTTTGACAGCGATCTCCAATAAGTGCCACTGCTTTTCGGGTATCTTCAAAATTGAAATTATCGATTAGAATTCGATGGATTCCTTCAGATTGAAGAATTTCTTCAATTTCAGCTAAATTTCGGGCTTCCACGATAATCTTCAGGTCGCGCTTAGTTTCGGCTAAATACGCTTTTGTTTTTTGAATGGCCGCTGTAATTCCGCCCGCAAAGTCGTTGTGGTTGTCTTTCAACATAATCATGTCATACAGGGCAAACCGATGGTTCTCCCCTCCTCCTATTTTTACGGCCCATTTTTCGCAGGCTCGAAATCCTGGGGTGGTTTTACGGGTATCCAAGATTTTGGTTCCTGTTCCTTCCAACAAATCCACATAATGCCGGGTCTTGGTGGCAATGGCACTCATCCGTTGCATCGCATTCAGCACCAAGCGTTCGGCTTTTAAAATGGATTGCGATCGACCTGAAACATGAAAAACGACATCGCCAAACTGCACACGCGCGCCATCTTTGATGAAAACATCCACCTGCAAGTCAGGATCGACATAATGAAATACCTTTTGGGCAAACGCAACACCCGCTATTACGCCTTCATCTTTGACCAACAATTTGGCTTTTCCATGCGCATTTTGGGGGATACAAGCAAGCGAACTATGATCGCCATCACCTACATCTTCACGAATGGCATTGGCAATGATGGTCTGTATTTCGTATTCAAATTGGTCTTCTGAAATCATTATTTTTACCTTAAAAATTATAAATGGTCGGGGAAAATTTTTCCTGGATTTAAAATATTATTGGGGTCAAAAACATGTTTAATTCGCTCCATTAGCTCCAAATGCACTTTGGAAAAAGCGATATCCATGTAATTCTTTTGTACCAAGCCAATACCGTGTTCCCCCGAGAGCGTTCCTTTTAAACGAACCGTCAGCTCAAATAGTTCACGAATCCCTTTGGGTACCTCATGCGTCCAATGGGCATCGGTCAAATCGCCCTTTAGGATGTTGATATGAAGATTGCCATCGCCTGCATGTCCGTAGCACACCGATTTGAACCCGTATTTGTCGCCTATTTTTTTCACCCCTGTCAACAATTCAGGCAACATGTAACGGGGAACCACCGTATCTTCCTCTTTGTAGACCGAATTGGCTTTAACCGCTTCAGCAACCGAACGTCGCATTTTCCAGAGGGCTTTCTTTTGGTCTTCGGTATCGGCAAACAACACTTCATCAATGGCAAACTGTTCTACCACATGCATGATTTTCTCTGCCTCTTGCATTAATATTTCGGGATAATTTCCATCAACTTCTATCAACAAATGGGCTTGCACTGTATCGGGAACCGCTACTGAAATTCCCTCTACATAGCGCAATGCAAAATCAATCGCATCGCGTTCCATAAATTCCAAGGCACTGGGTACAATCCCAGCTCGAAATAGTGTTGAAACCGCTTCACACGCTTCTTCTGCTTTGAAAAATGGTACCAACATAAGAATATTATGGGTGTTTAGAGGAATCAACTTCAATACAATTTTTGTAATGATACCTAAGGTTCCCTCACTTCCTACCATTAATTGTGTCAAATTGTAACCCGTTGAATTTTTCAAAGTATTGGCTCCGGTCCAAATAATTTCTCCGTTGGGCAATACCACCTCCAAATTCAACACATAATCTTTCGTCACCCCGTATTTTACAGCGCGGGCTCCTCCTGAATTTTCGGCCACATTTCCCCCAATGTAACAGCTCCCCATACTACTTGGGTCAACGGGATAGCACAATCCTTTTTCGGCAACTGCTTCGCGCAACACCTGAGTGATTACGGCCGGTTCAACCGTGACTTGTAAATTTTGCTCGTCAATTTCAATAATCGAATTCAATCGCTCCATCGACAAGCCGATACCCTCGTAAACGCATAAGGCACCTCCGCTCAAACCCGTACGAGCACCAATAGGAGTTACAGGCATTTTAAAATGATTGGCCACCTTGAGGAGTGCTGCAATTTCTTGCGTCGAACCGGGTTTTACCACTACATTGGGTGGAAATACCAAATCTTCCGTTTCATCGTGCCCATAGTGCTTCAGTACCTCAGGGTCGATAGATAGATAAGAAGGCCCGACAATCGCTTCAAGACGGACTAATAGTTCTGGAGAAATAGCCATTTTTATTTTCAGTATAGTTCGCGTAAAAATAAAGTTTTGTTCCCAAAAAAGGAAGCTTTCGGCCTATTAAATCAGCAATCAGTACCACAAATATACCGTTACCCATGAAATTGGAAATTCAATGCTGAACATACTCCTTTTTAACACCAACTAAAAAAATAGTGAAAGCTTGAATGAAAATACAATTTAATGGTTTAGCAGATTCCTCTTTAAACCCTAAATTTGATGTGGTAACCCATGTTGAAATTAATATCTTTACGAAAACTTTTGTTGTGGGAAAACAAATGGGTAAAAAATCGGCTTTACATGAAAAAGAAGGGATTTCGGCTCCCCCTACTGTCAATGCGAAAGCACTGCAAGAAGTAGTGTCTAAACGCCGATTGCAACCCACCGCTACCGAATTAATTCAGGGTATACGTCAAGGCGACATCACGGCACTGAGTCGGGCGATTACGCTTATTGAAAGTACCCAACCGCAGCACCTTGAAAAAGCCAATACGGTTATCAACGGTTGCCTTCCTTTTGCCAATCAATCGCTTCGTATTGGAATTACGGGTGTTCCTGGCGTAGGAAAAAGCACGTTTATTGAAGCCATCGGGATGTACTTGACTGGATTAGGGAAAAAAGTGGCGGTTTTGGCCGTTGACCCCAGCAGTAGGGTATCGCATGGGAGTATTTTGGGCGACAAAACCCGCATGGAAGAATTGGTAAAGGAACCCAATGCGTTCATTCGACCCAGTGCAGCAGGGGATAGTTTGGGAGGTGTAGCCCGTAAAACAAGAGAAACCATTATTTTGTGCGAAGCTGCTGGTTTTGATACCATTATCATCGAAACAGTGGGTGTGGGACAAAGCGAAACAGCGGTGCATAGCATGGTTGACTTCTTTTTGCTTTTAAAAATTGCGGGAGCAGGCGATGAACTTCAAGGAATCAAACGCGGTATCATGGAGATGGCCGATGCGATTGTCATTAACAAAGCCGATGGAGATAATATTGCCAAAGCGAAATTAGCCAAAACTGAATTTCAGCGGGCCTTACATCTTTTTCCTGCCAAAAAAAGTGGCTGGACACCTTTAGTAACTACATGCAGTGCTTTTGAAAAAAAGGGGATTGATGCGGTTTGGGAAACCATTGTAACTTACCAAAATTTGGTTAAAGAGAATGGGTATTTTGAAACTAAACGCATTGCCCAGAATGAATATTGGATGCTAGAAACCATACAGGAACAATTGAAAACTACTTTTTTTACGCATCCCAAAGTATCGGCGGCCCTTAACCATTACAAAGAGGCCGTATCAAGTCACCAATTGTCACCCTTTGCCGCTGCCCAAGCATTACTAGACCTGGCGAAAACTCTCGATTAGGTAATCAAACGCCAAGACCGAATCAACCAACGGTAAATAAGCTGAAACACTACTACATACATTACAAAAGGAATCACAAAAGCCATTATCCCCAGCCACGGGTCGAGATACGGTAAAAGCATGCCTTGGCTTAGGGAAAGCTTTGACAGTGAGTATTGAGCTATTGATAAAATTCCTAATGTAAATAGCAATATCACAAACAACATACGGCTAAATCGAAAACTAATTTGTTGCACCATTTTTTTAGGAGAATAGCCCAAAGCATATTTGATGGAAACTTCTTCTCGTCGCTCTAAAAAGGCCATTTTAATATAGTTAATCACCAATACAACACTCAACAAAAGAATAAAGATGCCGAGTAACGCGATGGCTTGCAACACCAACATAATTTTTCCTTTAATCTTAGCTGAACGAAGCGATTCTTGATTGGATTCGTATCCTTTTTGCTCCATTTTGGCTATTAAACCACCATCTTTGGCATCGTTGACTTTTACCAAAACACGGGTATAAATATCGCGATGCTTTTGAGAAAAAGATTGGGTTGCGTTGAGGGAATCCAAAAAAGCTTTGGGAACTAAAACCGAGTGAATGCGATCGCTTAGTCCGATTAACCTTCCTTTGTACGTTACATTTTTGTCTTTTAGGGTCAAATTGATATTGACTTCGATTTTTTTTGCAAAATCTTCGGTAATTTGAGGCAAACCCTGGTTGAGTGCAAATCCGTAGTTGTATAAATTCAAATATTCCCTAGAGATGACAATGGGAATCACATTGTTTTCAACTTTGAATGTTGACAAGTCCGGAATGTCGATTGCATCATTATCAACGGCTTCCAGGTACATATCGGTATAAAACGGAATGAAATTACCTCCATCTGCTGAAACTTTAAAATCATTGGAAATAATCGGGTAAACTTGTTTTACTTCACTCCATTTTCGCAACTCAGCCAAATCATTGGCATTGAAACCTATCAACTCTTTACGTCCGATATTATCGGGAGTTATTGTCTTGGATAAGGTAATCCAATAGTTAGACGCCTCGTTTTTGGCACCAAAAAGTGCGTTGGCATTACGATACAATTGGACGCACCCTAACACTAACAAGAATGCTAGTAAGAGTCCTGGGATAACCCAAACCGATTTGGTAACTGATTGATTCATTAGAGCTGTAAAACGTGACATTGGTGAGGGAACGCAAAGGCATTCAGTTCAAAGAAAAGGACAGCAGATTGGTGGGATAAGGCCACTTCAATAATCAAATCATAGGCTGTTTTCCGGTTGGCGGCATCCAAATGACTAAAACACTCGTCATACACCAAGAAATCGGCTGGATGAATCAAACTCCGAAGGATTGCACCCCGTTGCCGCTCGCCATACGAACATTGCGCCGCCTTTTGATCGAGCACTTTGGCGATACCCAACCGTTGGGCATAGGTTTCCAACAGGTTTTGAGTTGCCGCATCTGCTTTACCAAACGTTCGCATTAGTACATTTTCACGAATGGTTTGTTCAGGTATTAGCCGAACATCCTGAAAAAGCAGTTGAATCCCTTTTTGGCGAAAACGAACCAATTCCTCCAACGATAAATTTTGGAGGATTTGATCGTCATAGGTAATGCTCCCTTCGTAGTGGAAATGATTCCCAAAAAGCGCGGTGGCTAGGGTAGATTTCCCACTTCCCGAAGGAGCTACAATTAAGTAGTGGTTGCCTTTGTCAAAGATGATTTCTTGTTTCCAAAGCGAAGATTCCGCCAATTTGGGGGAGAAATAAACAGGGAAAATCGCATGTAAACCGAGTTTATTCATACCCCATGAAGTAATGAATTGCGTTTTCTTTATTCTTGTCTAATGTGATTTTTATTTCCGAGGTAAAAGCGCCATCGGTAACTTTGGCTGTGGAAACAATTTCTTTGATATTGGTGCGCATGTTGGTGTAGCGCAAACCTTCGTTAATTTGCGAGCCATCCATCCAAGAGATACTGTTCAAGCCTGTTTCTTTGTTCAACTTGGTATTGTTAGCAATTTTATTCTTTTTAATACCTTCCAATTTAGCAGGTTCTGTAGCAAAAACCATCATCGAATTCGTCATATGAACCGTGCCTTGGCTTTGAATCATCGGCATCATTTTGGTATTGATAAAATCCATCATCTTTTTACCTTTTGTTTTATCGATGCCCAAAGCAAGTAACATATTTTGTTTGGGATAAACTCCATATTGCATGTTGTCTTCGCTGTAATTTTGGAAGTACTTAAAATTGGCATAAGCAAAATCCCCCGTAAATGCATTCATGACATCATCTAGGGTTAACTCTTGAGAGGCCAACATGTTATTGGCCGCCGACTCTAAGCCCGCTTCTTTGACCATGTAACGCACCAAATCCATGCTAAAAAATCCAATACCATAGCCTGAAGTGTCATCCAATTCGATGTTTTTTACCATATCATAGTTGACTCCTTTTCCTTCGTAATATTTTTCAACTACCTTACGCATTTCGTCATTAAAATGAGTTTGAGACGCCATAACAATCTCGCCTTTTTCAAAACGTACCGAAACTGCTAGAGCTGCATTTAAGAGCAATTTATTGACTGCCAAAGACTCAATATATCCTTTGGAAGCCGTATTTATCACTCCATGTAGATTCACCCAAAGACTCATATCGGTATCTTCGGTAAGCGCCATTTTGATTTGTTCTTGAACGGACTCGTTTTCGGTAGCTTTTCGCGCACGGAAATCAGCATAATACTTCTCATCCGTTTCTTGGTAATTCTCGCCGTAACTGTTGTTATAGTTGGTAAACTTTGACAAAATAAGCACATCATCATCCAAAGTCCCTATGAGTTCACTCCCTGCATAAACCGTCTTTTTGGCGGTATCTACTTTAACTTCTTTGCGGGTGAGTTTTGAAAACTTTTGTTCAAAAATTTTGACATCATCCAAACTCATGATAATGGAAACCGCCATATCGTTATTCACGTTATCCACCATCACATACATGGGTTCGTCCATGTTGATTCCCGCGCTTTCGCCATTCATGAGTAATTGAAAAGCTTCTTTCTCATTGTCTGACATGTTTTGCATTTTGGGGTCTTTGGCAATTTCCTCTTTAGGAAGTTTACCATCGAGTTCGTTTAAATTGATTCTCGAAACGGCCAATGTCTTGTCGGTTACATATTTCAATACAACTTCATTGGAATTGCTTCCACATGAAATCATCACAGTGCTTACCAAACAAAGCAATAGTAAGGCTTTCAGATTTGTCTTGATCATAATAAGATTGGATTATAGGTAAAAAAATGTTTATTCAAAATCTTCCATTTCAGCATCGTAGAATTCGCCTGCTTGTTGGATTAGCGTTTCCATTTCGGCTTCCAATTCAGCCTGGTCTTCATCATCGACATCATCAAATATTTCGACCTCATCATTGGCCAAATTAATTATAAAACGAGGATAGTCTAGATGTATTACGAAAATGTCGTCGGGAAACTGAGCGTTATCAGCAAGTACAAATTTTGGAAGATTCATGAAAATGGTTGTTTAAGAATTAAAACAGAAGCTGCGTTGCGAATAAATCGGGCTTGAAATCTCAATATACACCTTGAAGTAGTAGCGCAATGTGGCGAAGTGTTTTAAATTACTGTGTTTTGGTTTAATTTCTTGGTTAAATAATGAAAGCGAATATACAAAAAAATTGCAGCAAACGTCAATCCGGCCAATAATCCTATCCAAACCCCAACGGCTCCCAAAGCGGTATACTTTCCAAGGTAAAACGACATTGGAAATCCAACAATCCAATAGGCTATAAAGGTAATATACATGGGTATTTTCACATCTTGGAGTCCCCGAAGTGCTCCTAAAACCACCACTTGTATGCCATCGGAAATTTGAAAAAAGGCAGCCACAATCAATAATTTAGAAGCAATGGTAAGCACTTCTAAGGTGTTCGACAACTCTGATGGGTTATCGACATTAAGAAACAATCGAGGCAAATAGGTATGAAAAAGTATAAAAAACAGCGCAAAAACAATCTCAACTAAAACAGCAAGCAAGAAAACGGAACGGGCAACTCGCACCAAACCACGGTAATCCTGCATCCCTTTGAAGTTGCCTACGCGAATCATCGAAACCACACTAAGTCCCATGGCAAACATGAAGGTTAGCGACGCCAAACTCAGTGCAATTTGATTGGCTGCTTGACTTGTTTTCCCTATCGTTCCGCATAGCCAAATCGCCGCGGTAAACAAAACCACTTCAAACAACATTTGCAAGGCCGAGGGGATTCCCAAATCAACCAATTGTTTTACCACCCGATACTGCAAATTTTTAAAATGAAATTTCGAAAAATAGGCACGAAGTTGTGGTTGTCGAAAAAGTAACACATGCATAAAAACCAGCATCGCAATACGGGACAAAACAGTACCTAAAGCAGCTCCTTGAATCCCCATTTTTGGGAAAATCCACCACCCGTAAATAAAAATATAATTGAGTACAATGTGTACAACATTTGCAAGTAAAATGGCATACATTGAATACTTGGTCAAGGATAACCCATCGGCAAACTGCTTGTAAGCTTGATACATTATTAAAGGTACCAATGAGAAAGCCACCTGAATTAAAAAAGGTTTGGCAAGGACCAACACTTCCGCGGGCTGTTCTAGTAGTGTAAGTAAAGGAACTGACACTACGACTAGACCAAATAATAGCCATCCCAAAAGGGTGCATAAAATCCAACCATGCTGAAAATAAGTACGAATTTGTGAGGTATCGCTCGAGGCATCGGCTTGGGCTATCAGTGGCGTCAAAGCGGTTGAAAATCCAATTCCCAAGGACATTGCCACAAATATGAGACTGTTTCCCAGCGAAACTGCAGCCAATTCTGTACTTCCCAATCGGCCTACCATGATGTTATCAACGATTCCTATTAAAGTGTGGCCCACCATTCCCAGAATCACAGGATAGGCCAATTGTATATTATAGGTAAACTCTTTACGGTAGGATTGCCAAGACATCTTTTTCAAATAAGAAACAAAGGTAGACCCCTTTTTTGGGCTATGCAAAAAGAATTCGTACTATAAATTATTGTAATACTATTCTTACAATTATTGATTTTACCCTTCAAAAACTCGACAAAATGCAGTTTTGTAAGGTTATTCGTCGATTTTTTTTATCTTTTTGTAAGTATTATATTACTTTAATTGTAATTTAGTGTAGCCAAATCAAAATAAAACCGATGAAAACAATTACCTTATTTCTGCTACAAGTAGTAGTGCTTACTGCCACTGCTCAAAATGTGTTTCGCGAAGATTTTAACACCTATGTGGTCAATCAAAATCTATCGGGACAAGGTCAATGGACGAATGCTGAAAACTCGTATGGATTAGGTTCGTGCAATTCGTCCAATTGCTCTAATGCTAAAGTGATTCAACAGACGGTTGGATTTTTAAATTGGGGAACCGCTAACCGTTCTGTTGAATTAATTGCCAACGGTGACGGGTGTGGAGTTCCTTTTCCACCTCAAAATTCAGGTGAAATTTACATTGGATTTGTATTACGACTTACAAGCTGTGCTTACTCAAGTCAGGAATTCTTACGAATCAGCGGCGCTAGTAGCACAACAGCGGCGCTAAAAGTGTATGTAGTTCGTTTGAATTCTTCCCAATACAGTGTTGGTATTTCTAAAAATAGTGGCAACATTGTTTGGTCTTCCATTCCCTACTCCTTAAACAGCAATCAATTGGTTGTAATACGATACAGTATGTTCAGCGGAGGTTCAGACGATATTTTACGTTTGTACACAAACCCAGTTGTCATGGCTGATGAACCTACCCTACCCAATGCATTGACCAATAATGGAGAAGATGTAAGTAATACCCTAGACCGAATGGTCATTAACTTACGTAATGCCAATGCGCCAATAGGACGTATGGGGTTAGTAAGTATAGCGCAAACCTGGGAAAGCTTGCGATACAGCGCGTTGAGTCAAACAGAATTTAATGCCGCGCAATTTATAGCGCAAATTGAGGAAGGTGAAATTGTGATCCAAAATTCGCAAGAGTCTATTCCAGCAACCATGACCTTATATTCTACCTTGGGACAATCCATTGCAACCACTAAAACAATTTTAGACTCGGGAACTACTCGTATTCAGGTTCCCTCAAATTTAAGTCCGGGCATGTATATCCTACATTTCCAAGATGAATACAAAAATGAATTCATAAAAAAATTGATGGTTAATTAAGAAAGCCTCCTTCGGGAGGTTTTTTTTTGGCGATCACTCTCCTTAAAATCAATACTTTTGAAAAAAAAATCGATTGGGTTTCCAACCTTTTGAGGAGAAGGTATCTCTTTACTATAAAACACCTACCCCGTGATTGATGAAAAACTAATAGAGGGCTGCCGAAAAAAGCAACGAGAGGCACAACGACAGGTCTATGAAAAATTAGGCCCGTATTTGTATCGTTTGTGTAAAAGGTATCTTAAGAAAGAAGAAGAAATTGAGGAAGTATTAGCTGATTCCTTTTTTATTCTTTTTACAAAAATTGATCAGCTCAATGAAAACAAAGCGTTTTGGAGTTGGGCGAAACGCATCACCATAAATGAAAGTTTACGGCATTTGAAGAAAAAAGTCAATTTCAACTTGTACCTGGAAGATCGCCCGCAAATTCCCGGTGTGGCCGCCGAGCAAGAGCAACCGCTTTTGGAAGCTGATTTACTGAAATTATTGGACACATTACCGCATGGAAGTCGAACTATTTTTTCGCTATTTGTCATTGAAGGCTATAGTCATAAAGAAATTTCAACCCTACTTTCGATCACAGAAGGTACCTCAAAATCACAACTCAATTTTGCCAAATCCAAACTAAAGGAATTGGTTAACCTACATTATTACCAACAGGCGAAATAAATTATGGAACATAACGATACATTTTGGAACCAATTTCAGCAACTCGATGCGACGACGCCCGAAGATTCTTTTCCTGGGAAGGAAAAAATATGGGATCGTGTTGAAACCAAGCTGGATCATAAAGTAGCGGTACAAGAACAATGGAAATGGAAAAAAATTGCCGGGGCTGCTTCGGTTACGTTGCTTATTTCTATCAGCTATTTGATTTGGAATAGCGCCGAAAGTCCAACGCCGACTTCACCTCAATTACCAAAAAAGGAGGCCATTACCAATGGGGTAACCGTTCAACCCAATGCCAATCCCTCTGCGGTTGGACAACCCTTAGAAACGCCCAATCACCCTGCGCTTCAACCCAATATGGAGACTTTGGTTGAAAAATCAGTTCACGCAGCACCCATCGCAGCCGCGGCTGAGGAAAAAATGGAAATACAAGAAGATGTTCAAAAAGAAGCCGATGTTGTTACTCCAAACAGCAGGGCTTCCAAAGAAGTTATCATGCAACCTGGACCATACAACACCGCTTCATCTACTATGAGAGGCGCATTGCTTCCCCAACGAAAATTTGACGCAATTGGAGTACAAGAAAGTCCGAAATTGGTCTTACGAGGGAAAAGTAAAAATACAGCGCAAAAAGAAGAACCCTTGGTGGTCGTGGATGGCGAGGTCACCGAAAATTATAACCTTGATGATGCCGATTCTGTGGTATATTTAAATAATCCGCTGTACATCATTGATGGAACAGAATACACTGAAAAGGAAGTGTTTGGCCCCAACCCTACTTGTCCTTATGCCCCACTCAAAGAACAACCCATTGAATCGGTTACGGTACTGCAGGCCGAAAAAGCGATTGAAATCTATGGTAAAAAAGCGGAAAATGGTGTAGTGATTATCACTACGAAAACAGGAAAACCTACGCCGAAAAAGTAAATCAAAGAGTATTGTTTAACGTAAAAAAGTAACGCCATGAAATATGTAAAACATCTTTCGTTAGCCCTTGCTATGCTTATTCATTTCGTAAGCTTTGGGCAATTAAAAACCATCACAGGGCAAGTTGCCGATGACCAGGGAACATTACTCCCCGGAGCCTACATCGTAGTGAAAGGAACAAAAAAATATGTAACCTCCGACTTGGATGGGAAGTTTAGTATGTCGGTGAATATTGGCTCCACATTAAGTGTGAGTTATATTGGGTACCAAACCAAAGAAGTGATTGTGGGCAAAGCCAATCATTACCCCATTCAATTGAATGCTGAAGCAAAGGTATTGGACGAAGTTGTCATTACACAAGGATACCGACTTGTCACAAAAAAAACAAGTGTGGCAGCCACTAGCGTTGTTGTCAGTGGTAAAAAAATAGAAAACCGACCCAATGCCAATGTGATACAAACTTTACAAGGACAAATTGCAGGGACTGCTAGTAACTATAAGGATGAAAAAAACAATAACGATGGGAAGTCAAAAAACATCAATCCCCAACCCGATGAAGAATATGGAGCGTTGATTGAAAACATCTTTGAAAGTCCGCGTGCCAATCCATTATCGACCTTTTCCATTGATGTTGATAATGCTTCGTACACCAATATTCGGCGTATGATCAATAGTGGCCAAAAAGTTCCCAAAGATGCTGTTCGAATTGAAGAAATGATCAATTTTTTCAACTATAATTATGCACAACCCACAGGAGAACATCCTTTTGCTATCCATACCGAATACAGTGCGTGCCCTTGGAATACCAACTCCAAACTGTTGCGTATTGCGCTTCAAGGAAAAACATTAGAAAACGATCTTTTGCCGCCTTCCAACTTAGTATTTCTTATCGATGTGTCGGGTTCAATGGGTGCTGCCAATAAATTACCCCTCGTCATTCAATCCTTAAAGGCATTAACCTCACAGTTGCGTGAAAATGATCGTATCGCTATCGTGGTATATGCGGGAGCCGCAGGGTTGGTATTGCCTTCAACTGCCGGAAATCAAAAAGATAAAATTGGTATGGCACTCGAAAATCTCTCGGCGGGAGGAAGCACGGCTGGAGGTGCAGGAATTGAACTTGCCTATAAAGTGGCGCAGGAAAACTACATCAAAGGGGGCAATAATCGTGTGGTTTTAGCCACCGATGGCGACTTCAATGTGGGATACAATTCATCCAGTGATTTGGGACAATTGATTGAAGAAAAAAGAAAAACAGGAGTCTTTCTAACCTGCTTAGGTTACGGAATGGGAAATTATAAAGACACAACATTAGAAACTTTAGCCAACAAAGGCAATGGAAATTATGCCTATATCGATACCTTACAAGAAGCCAACCGTTTTTTGGTTAAGGAATTTAAAGGAACAATGTTTGCCATTGCGAAGGATGTTAAGATTCAAATCGAATTTAATCCATCTTTAGTTAAAGCTTACCGTTTGATTGGATATGAAAATCGGAAATTACGCCCCGAAGATTTTAAAAATGATGCTATTGATGCAGGCGAATTGGGAAGTGGCCATACGGTAACGGCCTTTTATGAAATCATTCCCACAGGCGTAGAATCCAATCTCTTTGTGGCCACCGATGATTTGAAATACACCCCAAAAGTAGTCACTGATACGCCGTTAAATAGTGAATTGGCAACGGTTAAGTTTCGTTACAAAAAACCGGATGGGGATCGCAGTACCGAAATGACCCGTGTGATTCAAAACATTGAGGTTGGTGCCCATAATGCATCGCCCGATTTTCGTTTTGCTTCGGCTGTAGCTTGGTTTGGCTTGTATTTACGAGATTCTAAATTGATTCAAAACAAATCGATAACCGATATTGAAAACTTAGCCAATACAGCTATTGGACAAGATAAAGAGGGCTATCGCTATGAACTGATTCGATTAGTTAACACATTTCATCATAATTAGTTAGGGTTAATTTTGGTTAGCAAAAAAGCCGGGAGTTGAGTACTTCCGGCCTTTTGTTTATTTTTCTATCTCTTTTAAGTTTTCCATTTTTTTGTATTCCAAGAAACCTTTAATGTCCTCAAAATGCTCTCTTACGCGTTTGTTTCCAAATTCAAAAACCTTTGTAACCAGGCCATCGAGGAAGTCACGGTCGTGCGACACGAGGATTAAAGTACCGTCAAAATCTTTGAGTGCATCTTTAATAATATCTTTTGTTTTCATGTCCAAATGATTCGTTGGCTCATCCAGAATCAAAACATTTACGGGTTCGAGTAACAATTTAATCATGGCCAAGCGGGTTCGCTCACCGCCCGATAAAACTTTTACTTTTTTATGGACATCATCACCTCCAAACATAAAGGCCCCAAGAAGATCTTTGATTTTGGTACGAATCTCACCCACCGCAATACGATCAATCGTTTCAAAAACTGTCAAATCACCATCCAATAAAGCGGCTTGATTTTGGGCAAAATAGCCTACTTGCACATTATGACCGATTTCTAATTTCCCTTCAAAATCGATTTCATTCATTATGGCTTTGATCATAGTTGATTTTCCCTCTCCGTTTTTCCCCACAAAAGCTACTTTTTGCCCGCGTTCTATGACCATATTGGCATCTTTAAATACCACATGATCATCATATTTTTTGGACAAATGTTCCACAACAACAGGATATTGTCCACTTCGTGGCGAGGGTGGAAATTTTAAACGAAGTGCCGATGTATCGACTTCATCAACCTCGACTAATTCGAGTTTTTCCAACATTTTTACACGAGATTGCACTTGCAATGTTTTGGAATAGGTTCCTTTGAACCGTTCGATAAATTCGGTGGTTTCAGCAATCATTTTTTGTTGCTCTTCGTAGGCTTTTTGCTGATGTGCACGGCGTTCTTTTCGCAATTCTAAATAATGGGAATATTTGGCGCGATAATCATAAATACGTCCCATCGTGACTTCTATGGTACGGTTGGTGATGTTGTCTACAAACGCTCGGTCGTGAGAAATCACCATTACTGCTTTGGCCTGATTTAATAGAAAATCTTCCAGCCACTGAATACTATCCATATCCAAGTGATTGGTGGGCTCATCAAGTAGAATTAAATCGGGTTTTTTCAAAAGAATTTTGGCCAATTCAATGCGCATGCGCCATCCCCCCGAAAATTCAGAAGTGGGACGATGAAAGTCTTCCCGTTCAAATCCAAGTCCTTTTAAAACTTTCTCGACCTCAGCTTCGTAATTAATCTCTTCGATGGAATAAAATTTTTCACTTAGTTCAGAAACGCGTTCAATCAACTTCATGTAATCGTCGCTTTCATAATCGGTTCGCACCGTTAGCTGTTCATTCAGTGCATCGATTTCTTCTTTCATCGAAAAAATTTCAGCAAAAGCTTTGGATGTTTCTTCAAAAACCGTCACATCATCTTGCGTTAATAAATGCTGAGGTAAATAGGCGATTACCGCTTCTTTAGGAGCCGAAACAGCTCCTCGTGTGGGTTTGTTTTGACCGGCCACTATTTTTAATAAAGTCGATTTTCCCGCACCATTTTTGCCCATTAAGGCTATTTTATCGGTTTCATTTACAGCAAAAGTAACGTCACTAAAAAGTGTAGTTCCCCCAAATTCAACAGCGATATCGTTTACGGTAATCATGTGAGCTAACGATTTTAAAATGAAGCGGCAAATATAGTTCAAAATCATAAGCCATCAAGGATTTTAAAGGAATCCTGAAAAGAAAATAAATACCTTTGCAACATACTATTTTATCCGTAATGTCCTCCTCAATCGCTTCAATATCGCTAGGAAATATAAGAAAACGATACCGCAATCGTGTTCGCTTAGCCACCGCCCTATTCTTTTTTGGCATGGGATTTAGTTTTGCAACATGGGCAAGTCGAATTCCGAGTATAAAAAGTCAGTTACAGCTAACGGATGCAGATCTAGGTAGCCTTCTTTTGGCCTTGCCGGTTGGACAATTATTAGCTATGACTTTTTCGGGAAAAGTAGTCACTCGGTATGGTAGTCGATGGATTTGTGCGCTGGGGTTGCTGCTGTATGCCGGCTGTTTGCCCTTGATTAGTTTATCCCAATCGAAATGGGAACTTGCAGTGGCGCTCTCTCTTTTTGGTTTTTTTGGTAATGTATGTAACATTGCAGTGAATACACAAGGCGTTTACACTCAATTTTTTTTTGAAAAACCAATTTTGGGTTCTTTCCACGGCTCATGGAGTTTGGCTGGATTTACTGGCGCACTGACGGGTTTGATCATGCTTTCATTTCACATGAGTGTTTTCTATCACTTTTTGATCGCATTGGGCTTTGTATCGGTCATTGTGGTAACAAATACCAAATATTTGGTCAAAACCCAAACTTCAAAAAAAGAAGAAAAAAGTACGTACAGTTTTCTTAAAAACCCTGATAAAACCTTATTTTGGTTGGGGATTATATGTTTTTTTGGGATGGCTAGCGAAGGAATTATGTTTGATTGGAGTGGTGTATATTTCAAAGAAATTATAAAAGCACCTGGAGCATTTGTCATTTTAGGCTATACTTCATTCATGATAAGCATGGCCTCAGGACGTTTTTTAAGCGATTTTTTTGTGGCCCGACTCGGTAACCGAAAAGTGCTAATTTATAGTGGCTTACTCATTTCAATCGGACTATATACTGCTGTACTTTTTCCTTATTTAATCCCTTCAACACTGGCCTTTATGTGGGTTGGTATTGGTGTTTCAAATGTAATTCCAATTATTTTTAATGCCGCTGGAAATCATCCAACTATACCCACGGGTATAGCGCTCACTGTAGTTACTAGCATAAGTTTTTTAGGTTTTATGATTGGCCCACCCATCATTGGTTACATTGCTGAATTAACCAATTTGCGTTATTCTTTTGCTGTTATTGGAGTTTTCGGATTGGTTATCGTAGGGTTAGTAAATCAATTGAATATTTTTAAATAAAAAAAGACAACCCTAAAGTTGTCTTCTGCGTTGTCTATTTTGGATGTAATCGTGAATAGCTTTGCGAGTGGTAAACCAATTTCGCCCCTCTTTATAGGCGTCAATCTTGCCTTGACGAGCTAATAAACTAATATACTCCTGACCATAAGGAGTGCCGGGCTCACTGACTATTGTGGCGATCGATTCGTAAGGCTCTTGACCTGGAAAAGCATTTAAATAGATGTTTAAGGAGCGTTCTACTGCTTGACACATTAATAAAATGAGCTTTTGATAATTACCATTATTGGCTTGATTAAGGGCTTCGTAGTATTTTTTGCGGTCATTTTTTAAGATGATGGCCGGTGGAAAACCCTCTTGCATCAACAGTAAATTCATTACCAAACGAACCGTTCTGCCGTTGCCATCAAAAAATGGATGTATCCAAACAAATTTGTGATGGAAAATTGTTGCCAATTCTATGGTGTTTAAGCCTAATGGATTATTATGCACAAAAGCAATTAACTCATCAATAAGTGTGGGGACTTTAAGCGCATTGGGAGGAATAAAATTTGCGCCTGAAATACGCACTCCTCCATTGCGAAGTCGCCCCGCAAACTCTTCTTCGATCGAACGTAATACATACGCATGCAACGCTAAAATATCACGGCTTTGAAGCTGATAGGAGTCATTTACAATAGAATACAAATACGCAATAGCAACTTCATGGTTTTTGACCTCAAAATGCTCTCGCAATGATTTCCCTTTGATGGTAATCCCCTCTTGAATAACACGCTGGGTTTCGCGTAGACTCAAGGTATTCCCTTCGATACTATTGGAATTGTAGGTCCATTCGATGGTTAAGGCTTCTTTGATTTTTTGGAGGGCACTTTGAGGCAATGGCCGCCCACGATCTAACATTTGTTTTTTGTCAAACAAGCGTTGAAACGTTTCTTCAAATTCTACATAATAACTTCTATCTATCTCCCACATACCACAAAAGTATCGTTTTATTCCTTAATTATATCTATCCGATATTAATTTTAACAAAAATAAAAAATCCCGAAGGTATCGGGATGAGTAAAATAACCTATTTTTTTTCAATCGCCCTGGTCTTCCGTTTCAAAAAACAAAGGCTCTATCATTATGTTATTAGCCACATTTTCAAGGCGTTCCGTAATTTGAGAGCAAAAGAAAATTCGCTGTACTTTTTCAATACTCTCGGACAAACGAAGTATCTTGGGTTCAAAGCGGTTTTTTATAATCACTTCTGCATCATCCAAAATAAACATTTTTAATTGGTTTACATCAAATCCAGCCGAACTAAACATCGTCGTTAATTGGTTTGGTGTTCCTATTAAAACATCGATTCCCAATGAAATTTGATTTTTATCTTCGTCCAAATCCGAACGGTCATGAACATGATAAACACGCAAAGCATTGTACTTATTCAATTGATTAAACACCTCTACCATCGCTATGACTTTGTCTTTGTCATTACATAGAATCAAGGCTCTTGGAGACAATTCGAAAGGTTTATCCAAGCGCTGAATGACATGGAGTGCAATGGTGGTTGTCTTCCCTGAACCTGCTTCACTTTGAATAACCACATCAGCACCACTTTTTATCGCTGCATACGTACCCTCTTGCAGGTCATTGGCCAATGTTAAACCCGACTCGATCAATGCCTTCTGAAGTAATGGGTTTATTTTTTTTAACTGCATAAATTGTTTTTAAATTTATTTACTCGCAAATAATTTCACGTCACTTTCTGAAATCTCTTGGCCACCCAAAATGATTAGGCGCTCGACCACATTGCGCAATTCGCGAATATTTCCCGTCCAATCGTACGCTTGTAGCAATTGAACAGCTTCTTGTGAAAACTGCTTGGGTGCATTTCCCTGTTCCTCAGCAATTTTGGATGTAAAGTGATCTATCAACAATGGGATATCATCGCGACGATCATTTAACGCTGGAACTTTGATTAAAATAACGGCCAATCGATGGTATAAATCCTCCCGAAATCTTCCTTCTTCAATTTCTTTTTTCAAATCCTTGTTCGTGGCCGCAATGACGCGAACGTTGACTTTGATATCCTTATCGGCTCCAACCCGTTGAATTAAATTTTCCTGTAAAGCGCGCAAAACCTTTGCTTGAGCAGCTAAACTCATATCGCCTATTTCATCCAAAAAAATGGTACCCCCGTCGGCTGCTTCAAACTTACCAGCTCGATCCTTAACCGCCGAAGTAAAAGCCCCTTTCACATGTCCAAATAATTCACTTTCAATCAACTCAGAAGGAATCGCCGCACAGTTAACTTCAACAATAGGTGCCTCCGAGCGATCGCTTTTTTGATGCAATTGGTGGGCTACTAATTCCTTACCCGTTCCATTTGGACCTGTAATTAAAACGCGGGCATCGGTTTTGGCGACCTTTTCTATCATTTCCTTGATATGCTGAATGGGCACACTAGTCCCAATAATCTCATAGTTTTTGGAAACCTTCTTTTTTAGAATTTTATTCTCAACAACCAATTGCTTTCGATCCAGCGCATTACGAACAGTATTCAGTAAGCGATTCAGATCGGGGGGTTTGGAGATATAATCAAAAGCCCCTAATCGCATCGTGTTGATGGCTGTTTCCATATCGCCATGCCCTGAAATCATTACAATAGGAATCTCGGGCTTAATTTTTTTTACCGCCTCAAGGAGCTCCTCTCCGTCCATTTTTGGCATTTTGATATCACACAAAACCAAATCAAAGTCAGTACCCTTAATTCTTTCAAGGCCTTGCACGCCATCTTCGGCTTCTTCCACCTGATAGGTATCGCTTTCTTCTGTTAAAATTCGCGTAAGCACACGACGAATGGAAGCTTCATCTTCTATGACCAATATTTTAGGCATATGTTGTATTTTTAAATGTTAAGCGTATAACAAAGGACATGCCATTTTCTGCACTAGTAGTTTATCCAACGTAATAATTCCTTCCAAGTAGGTCGTTTACCATACATCAAAATTCCTACTCGATAAATCTTAGAAGCAAACCACACCACAAAAACAAACGTTCCAAATAGTAATACCAATGAAATCGCCAACTGCCACCAAGGGACTCCAAAGGGAATTCGCATCATCATTACAATAGGTGAAGTCAAAGGTACCATAGAAAATGTAGTGGCAATCGTTCCATGCGGATCATTCATGACTGTGAAAAATCCAATGTAAACTCCCAAAATCAAAGGCATAATAATGGGTAATAAAAACTGTTGCGAATCGGTTTCATTATCGACTGCGGCACCAATAGCGGCATAAAACGAACTGTATAGAAAATACCCGCCGATAAAATAAAAAATGAAAGAGACGAGTATTGTTCCTACCGGTAACTTCCATAACTCATTCAAATACAGAGCAGCTTTACTTACATCTTGACCTGAAGTAGCCATCATTTTTTGCGTTTGCCCAGCGGTAGCACCCAGAGGTACCTCAAACACAACGGATAATACAAACATAGCGGTCAATCCCAATAAGGCCCAAATCAAAAACTGAAGAATCCCTGCAATAGATGTTCCAATGATTTTGCCCATCATCAATTGAAAAGGTTTGACAGAAGAAATAATTACTTCAATAATCCGCGATGTTTTTTCTTCAATGACGCTACGCATCACCATATTTCCATAGATGACGATAAACATCATGATAAGATAACCAAAAGCACCTCCAATACCAATTTTGATTTCATTGATCCCTTTCAAGGCTTGTTCCCCCGAAGCTTTGACCAAATTAATGGCAACTTTGGCTTGGGCCTGTTGAATTTTTAAGGTATCTAAACCCACTGCTTTAAAATTTTCTTGGGTCATTTTTTTGGTAATCACCGACTCTAAATCGGAGATAAAAAGAACGCTTGGACTATCGTTGGAGATGTATTCTATCTTTTTTGCCAAATCCTTGTTGTCAGGTACTTTGGGAATTAACAACAAGCCTTCATAATGTTCGGCTTGAATACTATCTTTTAAAACTGAAATTGGTGTTTGTGAAAAATCGACATATTTGTACTCTTCATCGCTTTTGAATTGTGTAAAAAAACGGCCCGTTTCATCATGAATTGCAATGGTTTTTTGATCGGCTTTCAACGTACTCAAATAGCCAACAAAAACGGCAATTCCAACAAAAAGGAGCGGACTCAAAAAAGTCATCACAATAAAAGATTTATTGCGCACTTTGGCGGTAAATTCTCGCTTAATTATCAATATAAGTTTGCTCATAATAGCCGATTAATCCGTTACGGTTTGGATAAAAATATCATTGACAGTGGGTATTTTCTCTGCAAAATGGGTTACTTGCCCGCGTTGCATCAGCGTATGTAAAAGTTCATTGGCGGAATGGTTTCCTAATTGAATTTCCAATTTCAACTCCTGATTCAACGACTTGAAATCGGTTGTTTTCAGGGTAAACTTTTGGGACAAATCATGCCAAACACCTTCCACATTATCGGTCAAAATCCCCACATCATACGAATGGGTTCTATACTGTTTTTTTACCTCCGATAGCTTTCCTTCAATTAATTTATTCAAACGGTGAATTAAAGCGATATAATCACACATTTCTTCTACCGATTCCATGCGATGGGTTGAAAAAATAATCGAAGTTCCCTGTCGATTCAATGCGATAATTTCATCCTTGATTAAATTGGCATTTACAGGATCAAAGCCCGAAAAAGGTTCGTCTAGGATCAAGAGCTTCGGTTGATGCAAAACGGTCACAATGAACTGTACTTTTTGCGCCATTCCTTTGGACAACTCTTGTATTTTTTTGTCCCACCAAGAAGTGATTTCAAACTTTTCAAACCAATACTTAAGTTGCGTTTTAGCATCATTTTTTGACATTCCTTTGAGTTGCGCAAGATACAAACACTGCTCCCCCACTTTCATGGTTTTATACAATCCACGCTCTTCAGGCATATACCCTATTTCATGAACATGCTTGGGCTGAAGGGGTTCTCCGTCCAAAACCACCGAACCGCTATCGGGTAAGGTAATTTGATTGATAATGCGAATGAGGGACGTTTTTCCGGCGCCATTGGGTCCCAATAACCCATAAATACTTCCTTGGGGTACCGTGAGTGAAACAGCATTCAAAGCCGTGTAATCACCGTATTGTTTGACAACGCTATCTACAGTTAAAATGGATTGCATATTTTTTTTCTAATCTTCGGGTAAAAATACGGAATTCCCAACAGAATGGGGCATAACTAAAAACAAAAAACCCACCCTTATGGTGACACAAGGATGGGAAAAATTGCTATGAAAAAGAAATTACCTGTTTCCAAGTAATGCTCAAAAGTAAAATTATTTTTTTAACTACGAAAACATATCTTTAACTTTTTCAAAAAAAGATTTTTCGCTCTTTTCGGGGTGTGGTATAAAGTTTTCGTCGGTCAAGGCTTTTTCGAAAAATTGTCGTTGCTCTTTGGATAGGGTTTTTGGGGTCCAAACATTAACATGCACCAACAAGTCGCCATTCCCATAACTGTTTAAACTAGGAATACCTTTGCCTTTCAATCGTAAAATTTTTCCCGATTGAATGCCTTCTTCCAGCTTGATACGAACTTTTCCATTAACCGTTTCTAGCTCCTTGGACACTCCTAGAGCCGCTTCAGCAAAACTGATGTATAAATCATAGTGAAGGTTTTCACCATCCCGTTTAAGCCATTCATGCTCCGTTTCTTCAATCACCACAATCAAATCGCCGGGGACTCCATTTCCGGGAGCATCGTTTCCTTTGCCTGATACTTTTAACTGCATTCCATCGGCAACACCGGCAGGTATTTTGATCGAAACAGTCTCGTCTTCCATGATCATCCCATAGGCATCGGCATTATTGGGTTTGCTTTCAATTGTTTGCCCCGATCCGCCACACATAGGGCACGTGGTTGCGGTTTGCATACGCCCTAGAATCGTATTGGTAACTTTTACTACTTGCCCCGCGCCATTACAGGTGGGACAGGTTTTATAACGAACACCAGGCGCTTGTATTTTTCGCTTAACTTTTACTTTCTTTTCAACGCCGTTTACTACTTCTTCCAGTGTGAGTTTGACTTTAATCCGTAAATTACTGCCTTTCATTCTGCGCGAACCGCCGCCGCCGAAGCCACCGCCAAAACTTCCACCAAAAGCACCACCAAAAATATCGCCAAACTGACTAAAGATGTCATCCATATTCATATGACCTCCACCGAAGCCACCAGCGCCATCAAAGGCGGCATGACCGTATTGATCATAACGTGCCTTTTTATCGGGATCACTCAAAACCTCATAGGCTTCTGCGGCCAACTTGAAGTTCTCTTCCGCTTCTTTGTTACCGGGGTTTTTATCCGGGTGAAATTCAATCGCTTTTTTACGGTAGGCTTTTTTTATCTCCTCCGCACTGGCATTTTTACCGACACCTAGTATTTCGTAAAAGTCTTTTTTACTCATATTTTCAATTATTGTCCGATGACCACTTTGGGAAAACGGATAATTTTATCGCCTAATTTATACCCTTTTTCAATCACATCTACGATTTTCCCCTTCAAATCCTCTGTGGGCGCAGGAATTTGAGTTATCGCTTCTGCAAAATCCGCATCAAAAGCATCTCCTGTTTGAAGGGAAACTTGTTCAAGACCTTTTGCAACTAACGTTGCTTTAAATTTTTCATGAATCAACTCTACGCCTTTAACCAGGGCTTCATCTGCTGATTTTTGAATTTGCTCCATTGCGCGATCAAAATCATCTAAAACGGGTAACATGGCCATCAAAACTTCTTGATTGGCTGTTTTGAACAACTCTAAGCGCTCTTTGGTGGTGCGTTTTTTATAATTCTCAAATTCTGCAAACAAACGTAAAAATTTATCTTTTTCTTGGGCCAATTGCAACGCTAATTGTTGTTCTGCTGACAATTCTTCTGTTGGCGCACAACCGTCTGTTTCCGACATTTCAGGAGCTAACTCAGGGGCTTCATGCTCGTTTGTCTCAGTATTCATGGTATTTTTTCCTTTAAATGGGTTGTTGATTTTCATTCGAATGTATTGCTTCGCAAAATTCCGTGCAAAAGTACTGCCATTTCCTTAAAAATGTCAAATTGTCATTTATTTTTAGTGAAAAAAGAGGTTCCACCCCCTTACATTCCAGAAATGGCGATTTACCTCGTCTTACATTTCTATTGCCAAACTGAAATGTAATTTCTACTTAAAATAAAATATACTCGGAAAAATTGGTTATGGCAATAAATCGTTTAGTGCCTTTTCGGCATCGGGGTAGGTGAATTTAAACCCAAGGTCCAATGCCCGTTGGGGAAGAATTTTCTTATCATTAAACAACAATTCATGCATGTCGCCTAAAACGAGTTTCATTACCCATCGCGGAACGGGAGGTAACCAAAGGGGACGTTTCAAAAGGCGCGCAATGATTTTGGTTTGCTCTTTGTTGCTTACGGCATGTGGAGCGACACCGTTAAAAACACCTGCATGCCCCTTCTCGAGAAGCCAGGCATACAATTGCACAATATCGTGAAGGTGAATCCATGATTGCATTTGTTTACCGGATCCAAAAAAGGCCCCCATTCCCCATCGAATAGGCTGAACAATAGGGTTCAAAGCACCGCCTTCACGAGCATATACCACGCCCGTTCGTACCTTGGTTACCGTTAAATCGAGTTTTGAAAATTGATCCACAGTAGCTTCCCAGCGTTGCACTAATGTTCCTAGAAAAGTGCTCGATTGTATGTGGGAGTGTTCTGTGTATACCGCTTGGGAATCATCGGGATAAATAGCTGTTCCCGAGGCAGATAGTATGTGTTTTACTTGGTGCTGGGGTACCTTTTTTAAACTGGCATACAATACATTGGTCGATACAACACGACTCTCCAATAAAATCGTTTTGTATTGCGGTGTCCACCGTTTGGCAATAGTCGCACCTGCTAAATGTATAAGGGCATCAACTCCATTCCAACATTGGTCGTCAATTTTTCCTTCGGCGGGATTCCAATAAAACGTTTGCACACCTTCAGGCACATTGTTGGGTGATTTTTGTGTGGTCAGCCAATGGACATGATGCCCCTTTTGAACCAAAAGCTTGGTCAATGCATAACCAATCAAACCTGAACCTCCTGTTATTAAAATGCGCATACCCTCTTTTTGGGGTCAAAATTATCCAAATAATAACAAAACTAGTGATCCCCTATAAAAGGTTTAACGTCTGTTTAGGAATGTAATAAAAAAATCCCCGCCGAAGCCGGGATCTTTCTCGCAAAAAAACAAATTAGTCAATTTTTTGAATACTGCCTCCCGAAGATTCATTCTTATCAACGGTTTTGGCAATTCCCGTGTATTTTATACTGGACCCACTGGATGCACTTGCGTCAAGCGTAACTCTTGCATTTACAGAAGATTCACTTCCACTGCTCGCATCAGCATTAACGTCATTAGCCAACAATCCTTTAGCATTCAGTGTGCTTCCACTGGACGAACTCGTTTTCAACTTTAGTGCAATTCCTTTAATGTCCATTGAACTACCACTTGAGGTTTCGGCAGTGATTGTATCGTATTCAACTTTACCTTCCAAATGAGCTCCACTACTAGAATCCATAATCAAAGAGGTTCCCACAAACGTTCCTGTCAGCAATACATTGGCTCCGCTACTCGAGGTTACTTTTTTTAGTTCTGGCATGTGGATGTATACCTTAAGTTCTTTGGCTCCCGAAATACTTTTGTCGATATACACTTTTAGCGTCTCGCCTTCCAAATCGGTTTTTATAAACTCCAACAAATTAGAATCGGCCTCAACCTCAACTTTGGTGGTGCTGTCTTGTTTCATTTCGACTTCAATGCCGGCTGAAGCTTGAACTGCTGTAAACTTTCCAGAAATATTTCGTACTTCGGTGGTCACATTTCCATTTCCATCCACGCCATTCAACATGGGATTACACGACGTGAGCAATAATGCTGCAATAATTGCTACTAAAAACTTGGTACAATAAACTACGACTCGTATCATACTTAATTTGATTTTTTGATGACAACGCCATCTTTGTTAATAATAAGGCTTCCTTTTTCTCCAGTTTTTTCTTCACGAATAATTTCGACACCATTGACTTTAACGGTTACTTTATCAACAGAATCATTCACTTTTTCAATCGTTTCGGTTTCAATAACGTCGTCGTATTCATCTTCGTCGGGAGGACAATTGGTACATTTTACCTGATTTTCCTCCACAAGATACACATAATCCTCGGAAGAATGATGCATATTGAAATAGGAATTATCACTGTAATCGTAATGACGAACTGAACGATCGGTTTTAAACTTTACCCCTTTGGGCAAATACAAGTAAACGGTAACTTCCTGTTGACGAAATTTGTTATTGATCGCCGTAGTCCAGTAATTATTTAACAACAGTTGTTTGCCTTCAATTTTGAACCCGTATTCTATTTTTTGAGCTCTTGCATTAGCTTCTCCAACTGTTTTACCAACGGCTACTTTTTCAATTCGCACATAAGGAGTTGCGGCATCAGTGGGCAATACTTCAAAACTAATTTGATTGGAATAAATCACTTCTTTTTGTTGCTCGTTGGTCGTTAAACGATAATCGTGTGAAGGATTCATGTCTTTGGCATAAAAATCATTGTTCACAAATCGTATTTGTAGTGTATCTTGAGGTTGCAACATTATTTGCTCTTTTACAATGTCCTTGCCGTCAAAGGCCGCTTGCGTTACTTCATTGATGATAATGGTAATCAACGCGCCTAAAGAAACAATCCACACGGCTAGCAAGGTATATTTTACCACATTACCTAAAGAACGAACATGATTCATCAGTAGCTTGAGTCCCAATAACATTAAAAAAAACAGCGGAATCCCAAAGCAAAACATAAATAAGAGTCCTTGAATCCAGTACGGCGTTTCCAATCCGATTGGGGTAACCACCCTATTTATTGCGGCATTTTGAGGCAATTGTGAGGTAAAAATCAAAATGACAGCACCTATTAATACCCCCAACAGGGACAAAGAGGCAAAAATCAATACAAAGGCTCCAATAATTTTGGCAAAAACACCAAATACGGTTGTAATAAAGCCACTTAAACGATTGCCGAAAGATTCAGCTCCATATTTGACTTTTTCTCCTATTTCGTTGTAATCTGCATTTTGAATTCGTTGAGAAACTTGCTCAAATTCTTCACGCACTTTTTTCTCTATATTAGAAATGGTTACGGGTTCTCCCGTCATTTCCAACTTTTCAGCAGTAGTAATGGCTTTAGGCATGGCAATCCATAGGATTAAATAGGCTAAAAACCCCGTTCCTGTTCCAAATCCCAGGATTAAAAAGGCCAGTTTAAACCAAAACGAATCTACTCCAAAATAATGTCCCAAACCCGTACAAACCCCTCCAATTACACCACGTTCTTCATCGCGGTATAATTTGCGACGACGTGGAGGCAAGGCGTATTTAAAATCAGTTTCTTTTCGGGGTTCCCCTTCATTATCCAAACGATAATCTTCGGGTTGCCCCATAACATTGACAACTTCATCTACATCGTGACTATTGATTACATGTTTGTCTGAAAGTTGGCGCTCGGCAAAGAGTTCAGCTACGCGCATTTCGATATCTTTCATGATTTCATCTTTTCCGGTAGCGTCTGTGAGCGAATTTTTTATTGCATCAAAGTAGCGGGAAAGTTTTTGATAAGCGTCTTCATCAATGTGGAAAAATAAACCACCTATATTGATATTTACGGTCTTGTTCATGATTATTGGTTTTGTTTAGTGATAATGGTTACAGCATCGGAGAGTTCAGTCCACGTGCCATTTAATTCGTTTAAAAATGTTTTTCCCAATTCGGTCAACTCGTAATATTTACGCGGTGGTCCCGATGTCGATTCTTCCCAACGATAATTGAGCAAGCCATCATTTTTTAAGCGGGTCAGCAACGGATAGACAGTGCCCTCGACTACGAGTAACCGCGCTGCCTTGAGCGTATCCAAAATTTCGGAAGTATAAGCCTCTTTGTCTTTTAGCACCGACAAGATGCAGAACTCCAAAACGCCTTTTCGCATTTGTGCTTTTGTGTTTTCGATGTTCATAAAATTACTTTTTTTTAATCCACGAGGATGTTTGTTTTTTGATTGATGATTGATGATTTTATTCGGAGTTGGAAACCGCAGGTTCAGAAACATTGTCATTGGATTGAACACTGACGTTTTGAACGCGTTGTTTCAAAAACGGAATGGATAATGGATAATGATAAATTCTTCCACGAGTAGCTTCTAGCGCTCCATAAACGACGAGAACAAATTCTGTGATTTTTAACAATATGAATAATACAAATGCGGTAATCCCAACGATTAGTCCAGTCGAGAATTGTACCTCTTCGAGATTGCGAATCGAAAATGATTGGTCATCCCATTGAAATGCGATCATTCCTTGGGTAAAAGCACTTACAGTGAGTATTAGCCCTAAGCCAACTAAAACTAGGGTATACACTAAAACACTCAGTTGAAAATTCAATACGCTACGTCCTTGCGCTTCCAATACAGAGGATGTTTCTTTTTTGGCCGACCATATAAAAGCAGGTATAATAAAATTTCCAAAGGGAAATAGATATTGCCCTAGCGCACCAAGATGCAAGAGCGCTCCTATATTTCGTTCATTAGCATTCATACCATTTGATTTTGATGATTGAAACTTAATAATACTTTTTATAAACTATTATTTTCTTAAACAAAGATACAACCAAAAACAGGTATTATGCATTACAAAGTACTAAGATTTAACAATATATTAACATTTTGAGTTTCACCATATATATAAAAGGTATGTGTATATTTACCGAAAATAAAGGCTTTATGCAACTTTCACCTCGTAAATTAAACGTGTTTTTAGCATGGCGGTTACCGGCAGCATTTTGGTGCGGTGTTCGGGTTAAAACCATTTCTGAAACCGCTTGTGTAGCCACTGTCACCCACCGCTGGATCAATCAAAATCCGTTTCAATCTATGTATTTTGCCGTCCAAGCGATGGCGGCCGAGTTGACTACAGGAGCCTTGGTAATGGCTGAGATTCAACGCAAAAAGAAGCCAATATCAATGTTAGTCCTCAACAATAAAGCAACCTACACTAAAAAAGCTACCGGCAAAATTACATTTACCTGTCAACAAGGTGCCGCTATCGCAGCTATACTCAATGAAGTAGTCAATTCGGGAGGAGGACAAACGATTTGGTTGCAATCCATTGGGGTAGATGAATTGGGGGAGGTTGTTTCTGTTATGGATTTTGAATGGACCTTAAAATTAAAATCGAAATCATGAGAATTGTTACCTTTGAAAAAAAATAATTCATGAATCGCATTTATTTGATCATTACCCTTGTATTTACGTTGGGGGTACAAGCCCAAAAAAAAGAAAAAGTAAAAGGGTCCAAAATTGTTACCGTAGAACAAAAAAAGATTGAAGCCTTCAATGCTTTGGAAATTTCCGACAATCTTGAAGTTTTTTTGATAAAAGGTAATGAATGTGGACTTGAAATTGAAGCCGACGACAATTTGCATGATGCCATTGGTATTAGTGTGGTGGGACGTCAATTGCGCTTAGCTACCTTAAAAAGTGCTTTTGGCTACAAGAAGTTAAGCATTCGTGTAACGTATACCGATGATTTTATCGCGGTAACTACCAAAGATGAAGCTAAAATTAATGCCCTTGCGGAAATGAAGTTGGAAACCATTACGTTCACTAGTTTTGATGATTCTAAAGTTTTTGTTAATGCACAATGCAAAAAGTTTGAGCTCATTGCCAACGACCATTCGAAATCGGAACTCAATGTAAAAAGTGATGAATGTCGTATCAACTTGAGTAAAAGTGCCCAATGCAAAGCTTTAATTACTGGGCATGACTTAACCTTTGATGCCTATCAAAAAGCCACCGCCGAAGTGGAAGGTGATGTTGAAAACATTACGCTTCGTTTGGACAATAACAGTGGATTTACAGGAAAAAATTTGGATTGTAAGTCTGGTAAAATAACAACAGAATCGTATTCCCGTGCTAGTATTAAAGTAGATAAGCAACTTACGCTTTCCATGGCAGGAAAATCACAGTTGGATTTGTACGGAGAACCCAAAATTGAGTTATCGACATTTACAGACAGTGCTGTGTTATCGAAAAAACCCCTGAAATAATTGGTAAACAAGCGATACAATGCAAAAAATAATACTATATTTGCCCACGCAAAAAAAATTCGGGGTGTAGCGTAGCCCGGTTATCGCGCCTGCTTTGGGAGCAGGAGGCCGCAGGTTCGAATCCTGCCACCCCGACCAAAAAAGAAGCCGTCTCAATACTAAAATTTTGAGACGGTTTTTTTATTTGATTAAACTTTCATCAAAAGTTTACTATTTTAAAATGAGTTTAAAATTGCCTTTAAGCTGCAATTTTCTTTCTTAAGTTGTGTGCTAAAGC
>NZ_JAPZUB010000012.1 GCF_027533505.1 Flavobacterium sp.
TTATTTTGCCTAACATATTGCCACTATTTTATACTCAAATATACCATTTTTGGCAATAATTATCATCTATTTCTAGCTAAATTTTATTGTAATAAAATAACAATCAGACAGTTATTTGTTTTTTAAGGGATGACTATTTAGTTCATTTCAAAATAAAGGTATCATCATGCGTTGTAAGCATTTATAGTGTTAATGTGTATTGATAAAATTATTAACTTCTTGTTTGGCTATTGTATTTAAAGCGTTTATAAAAAGAGCATTATGCCCTCCAGCTATTTCAACAAATTGACTGTTTTGGCAGTTACCGCAATTTTGTATTTCCTGTTTGAAAATAGGCCATGAGTACATTTGTATGGGAGAATCGTTCAATCCTTGTACAAATAGTATATCCGACTTGAAGCCATTGGTAAAATTCAATAAGGACCTTTCAAAATAGGCATTAGGATTTTCTGAAGTTAGTCCAAAAACATTTTTCAATTTCGTACAAGTTGAACTAGACACTACTTGCCCATTCTCTTCAAGATCACACCGATAAACAAGATTTAAAGGGCCGGGGGCACTGGCAATAACCCCATTTGTTTGATGCATTGTATTTAGTCGAGTAACCAAATACCCTCCTTGAGAATGTCCCGCTAAAAATATTTTACCCACTGTAATGCCTAGTTCCTCACTGGCGTTGTTTTTTACCCATAACAAGGCCGCTTCAGCTTGTAAAATGTTATCCCCAAACAATATAAATTCTTGGGGATGAGCCACACTTATAATCATCATATCATCTCTTTCCACTACTTTTTTAAACTCATCAAGAGTTTTATTTGCAGCAGTCAATAATTGAGAATCACTTTCAATTGTTCCATGAAATACAAGCAATACATCAGGATTGTTTATGGCAGGTTTGTCAATAACTACAGTGACGTTTACATTATTGTACGTGATTGTCCTAGTCTCTCTAGAAGATGTATTTAAATTCTGCGCCTCATCTTTTTGACAGGATATCAATAAAAAGGACACTACGAGTAATTGTAAAATTCGCATCAAATAAGTCTTTTACACATTATTGGGTTTGACAATAAAAATGAAATATGGTTTAATGTTATTTTAAAATGGAATTATTGCAATTTACTCGATTTTTGCAACTCATGTTCAACAAAGTATCGCGTGAAATAGTTTGCACCAGCATCATTTAAGTGGGCACAATTATTAAACATTTTATCGTTGGAAACTACTGCAGAAAAATCGATTAATTCAGGAATTCGTTGCTTCAACTGTAGCAAATAGGCTTTGTTATTTACGTTCAAACAAAATGGAGCGCAGAAAAATCGAACCCGCATATTATGGGTTTTGATGTAGGTTTTCATGGCTTCAAAAGTGGTATTCTTAGGCGCCAATTTTTTAGGCAAACGGTAGCCGTGCGTGGTGTGCGAACCCTCCAAAGAATTATAACCTTGCGTTGTTGATACAAAGGTTTTTTTACCCACACAGTTCATTAAAAACTCTCGAACGCCTATCTTCAAATCATTTTGGGCATACCTGTAAAATGGCATATAAAACAGCAAGGGATCATCGGCTAGTTGTGTATGGGCATAATGGCGCGTTGCTGCATTTTCGTGGATAAATGGCATGATTTCGTACTTCATCATGTTGGAATACCCTTTGAGATTATAATTGTAATCGATCTGAACATAGAGGGTATCATACGAAATTTTATAGGCATTTATCAATTGTAGCATCGTATACAAATCATTCATCTTTGACGCTTGAAAACCGAGATTGACCGATGACTTCCCTGTCTTTTTTTGAATAACCTCAGGTACTATCCCATTATCGACACGGGAGGAACCGATAAAAATATAATTGATGTGTTTATTTTTAAGCTGTCGTAGAAATTGATATTTGGTTCGTGGAGTAGCTTCTTGCATTACTCCTGTGAATAAGAGATCTAACGCGAATAAAATCAGCACTGTTATCCCTAATCCTTTGAAGCAGAAACGTATAAACTTTTTCATCTTTAAAATTGAAAATAAATGAAACTACTCGGATTTGAATACGTGCCTACTAACAAAACACCAAGTATCAATACACTTGCTTTTAAGGCCGTAAACCGCCCTCGAATCGGATGTTCCCCTTCGCGAGCATACCATTCTAGACCGATAAACACCATCAACAGTGCCACCAATTCAATACTATAGCGATCAATTGACAAATATTGAATTCCACCATTAAAGGAAAAAGCAAACATATTTTTTAAATAGTGAAAAGCTTCGGTAACACTAGCCGCTCTAAAGAACACCCATGCTAATGTAGTCATTCCAAAGGTGAATAGCATTTGGAAAAGTTCTTTAGGTGTTGGAAAAAGTCTTCCTTGAGCCACAATGGTAAGATGCGTTCGATTCTTTTGGCGAATTAATAAGGGTAAAAAATAAAACGCATTCAATGCTCCCCACACGATAAATGTCCAATTGGCTCCATGCCAAAATCCACTTACTAAAAAAATAATAAATGTGTTGCGAATTTTCTTGGTCAATGAGCCTTGATTACCTCCAAGTGGAATATAAAGGTAATCGCGAAACCAAGAGGACAATGAAATATGCCAACGGCGCCAAAATTCTGCGATATCTCTTGAAAAATAGGGAAAATTAAAATTGCGCAACAAATCTATCCCAAACAACTTAGACACCCCCAAAGCGATATCGGAATAGCCCGAAAAGTCTCCATAAATTTGAAATGCAAAATAAATGGCCCCCAATAATAACGTAAGGGAATTGGCAGTTTCATAATTTTCAAAAATAGTATTAACATAGACAGCACAGGTATCGGCAATGACAACTTTTTTGAAAAACCCCCATATGATTTGATAAATACCTTCTTTCGATTTTTCAAAATTAAATACTCTCGGTGCTTTTATTTGGGGAAGTAAGTGAGTAGCACGCTCAATCGGACCCGCGACGAGTAAGGGAAAATAGCTAACAAAGAGGGCGTAATTGACAAAACTGCGTTCGGGCGAAATACGGTCTTTATAGATATCAATAACATAAGACAATCCATGAAACGTATAAAATGAAATACCTACTGGGAGTATAATCTGTAGCAAGACGACATTGACTTTCCAACCTATTTGAGCCAACATTTCGGCAAAAGAAGTGGCAAAAAAATCGTAATACTTAAAAATCCCTAAAAAACCAAGATTAATCCCGATGCTTATCCAAAACCAAAACCGTTTTTGCACCTGTGATTTAGCATCGGCCATAAAAAGACCCGAATAATAATCTAAGCCAGTTGAAAACAACAAAAGAAACAAAAACCGCCAATCCCAAAAGGAATAAAACATATAACTCGCCAAAAGCAACATGATATTTTGCCGTTTTAATTGATTTGGAAAAACAAACCAGTATAGCATATATACCAAAGGCAAAAAAAGTAAAAACGATAGCGAATTAAAAAGCATTGGTAATCGGTTAGCGCACGAAATTAAGGAATACGAATCATCTTTTTAGCATTGATCAATAAATTCCCTTTCTATTTATCAGTAGTGGGTGGTACCGGAACAGTCCCGGGTGAAGTGGAGTTTGGGGTGTGTTCCATTCCCTCTTGATATTCAGTCTCTTCCAAATTTTCAGTTTGTTTCCCCAATCGAACGCGAGGATTCTCTTGGGTACCTGTAATTTTAAGAGGAATCCCAATGATTCCCAAGGGTGGTAATCCCAAGCGCATTTTAAGATTTAATCGCCCGTCAAAACTTGTCGTCCCCTCAATTCTGGGTCGGAAACCCGCTACTTTAAACTTAAAGCGTTCGATAGTAATAATATTGTTGTTTATTTTGGTTTTAATATCAACTTTTGATAAATCTGGGTCTTTTAACTTGTCCTTACCTGTGGAACGACTGACCACATTCATCAGCTTAAACCCTTTCATTTTGACCTTCTTTACCGACAAAACACCTCCCCCCTTCAACGAGGGGAATATGGGCATCATTTGGTCATTTAACTTACCTTGTATTGCATAATCTAAACCGATGATTCCTTGGGCACTTTCGGCAGCCGTTACCATTTCGCGAAATAATTTGACTTCTTTGTAAGCCCGTTGCACATCAAAATCGGTTGCTTTTACCTTTAAATCAAATGCCGCTCGACTAGGCGTTTCATCGGCATAATCGGCTTGCATTTTCACCTGACAACCAATGATTTCTGCTGCAGCGTCGCGTAATTGCAACTGACCGTTTTTGAGTCCCAATTTCCCTTGAAATCCATGCACTTTTAAATCTTGGAATTTAAGTTCCTCCAATTGGGCTCTAAATTGCAAATCCATATTCTTGGGCAATACAATCACCCCTTTTTCGATCACTTGTGGACTTGAAGCTGTACTTGTATCCCCTTGTTTTTCTGACAAAAACTCATCGGCATTCAAAAACCTTGAGGAAAGCACAAAATCTCCTTTTAGCACTCCCGTGGTCGACAACACAAAATCAATGACGTTACGCAACTGACCGTTCATTAAAAAATCCGATTGCCCGTAGGTTGCTTTAAAATCTTGAAACTGCATTTGATCTTGGACAAAGGAAAATTTTCCCTCTTTAATTACAAACGGTTTAGGCAAATAGGTTGACGTCGTGGCGATATCGCGAAGGTAGAGTGTTCCCGAATTTTGCAACTTTGAATAGTTCCCATTTACAGCATCGCTTTGCGTTCCTTTCAATCGAACATTAGCTTTTACATATCCTTTTACCCCTAACCCTTTTTGAGAAAAAACCTTGTAAATACGTCCGATATCGAGAACCCCTTTGGCTTGAATCGCATATTGAAGATTGTCCAAATTTTGAAGTTTTGCCTTTACATAAACAGGGTTTTTTTCAAACACAAAAGAAGCGGGGTGGATTGCTACTTGCAAATCCTTTAACTGTCCCGATGTATCGGTTAGGGTTGTTTCGACGTGAATATTTGTAATAGGATTGGGATAATGACTGGTTTTAAGGTATCCCTTGGTCAATTTTAGTTTGGCCTTGATTGATGGAATTTGGTTTTGATTGGCATCATAAGTGCCTTGAGCCACAATATCGGAGAACAGGGTTCCACGTACTTGAAAAGCAGTAATGCCGAGTGCCCGATTCATCTTGGCTAAATCCATTTTTGAGCGAATAATTGCCTTGATTGTAGGTTGTTTTAATCCTTTTGTTTCGATAATTGCTTTGGCATAATCGCTTCCCACATTTAAAAATAAAGAATCAATATTTACTTCCAACTTTTCAGGATTCAACTCCGGAATTCGCGTTTCAAAATTGAAATAAATATTGGAGGCCGCCACAGGAGCTTTGTTATGATTGATTTCACCTTCACGGATTTTCATCTGGAAACCGATATCGGGATTGGTTTGTGTAGCGGCAATATACTTTCCTTTCAAGGTAAAAACCAAATCGGTGCGCCCGTCTACTTGAGTCTTATCAAGCCACGTCACATAGGCAGGAGGTAAAGCCGTAAAAAAATCGGCGAGTTGACTATCAAGAGATTCGATTTTAAAATCCAAATCATAGCCATTGCTTAAGAAATCTAATTTCCCTACAAAATCAATAGGTAATCGGTTGATTTTTAAATTGTTTTCTTCAAAAATAAACGATAGTGAATTGGTGTTAATCTTGGTGATTAGTTCGGCATTGACTTTTTTATTTTTTAAATAATTTTCACCTTTGAAAGAAAAACTAAAATCTTCTATTTCTGCCTCAGTATCCAAATCAAAAATGGCTTGATCTAAATCGCCTTTTCCCAAATAATTAAATCCTTTGGCCTTGATATGTATCCCTGTGGATTGATCGTTGAATGACAAATGGGTGTTTTCAATGGATATTCGTTCCAATTGTAAGGACGTATCTTTTGACTTTTCTTTTGAATCCTTGGGCGCTTTATCTTCAGAAACATACACATTATAGTTGGCGTTTCCGTTTTTATCCACCTTTACATTTATTAAAGCCTGATCCAAAAAAATTTTATCAATACTGACCGCACCATCAAAGAGTAGTGTTTTCAAATTGATCCCAAAGGCAATTTCATCGGCCGAGACCAAAGTTTCATTGCGATAAGGAGCCGAACCTTTCAAATCAAATTCGGTTAGCGATAGTGTTAAATAGGGAAAATGACTAAAAAAAGAAAGCTGTGCTTCTTTAAAATTGAGCTCCCCTTTCAAGCGACGATTGGCAAAATCTTTGACTTCTTGCTCGATTTTCCCGGGAAAAAGAATGGGAAATAAAAACATGGCCAAGAGTAATACACCTAAGGTTCCAAAAAATATCTTCAGGGACTTGACAATCAATCGTTTCATGGGTCTAAACTAATTTCGCTACAAAGCTAAGGCAACTTGAAAGAATAAAAAAAGGTTCCTGTTAAAACAGAAACCTTTTTCACACTAACTATTGAAATAAATTTATTCTTTAATCAATTTGACGGATTTGGTTTGTCCATTTTCGTCAACTAATCTTACAACATACAAACCACCCTTTAAATCCTCGATGGAGTACTCGCGATCCATAGTTACATTTTCAAAGGTTTTCACTAATTGTCCTGTGATGGAATACACTTCCATAACGGCTAAATTGGTATTCACGATGATTGTTCCTGTTGTTGGATTTGGTGCTACGGTAACGAAATCTAGTTTTGAGAATTGATCATTACTTAAAGAAGGTTGGTTTCCATAAATTCTGAATCCACCGGCTTCAACGGTAATCGTTGCCGAAGTGCTTGTTACGTTTACAGGAGTGTTATCCATTAAATTATACCAAGTTCCGGTGTAAGGGAAATCAGGACGGATTCCTTGTGAAGCTACTGACATATTTGCTAAAATGACCACATTACGCAATTGAGAGGTTGGCAATGAATTGTTAAATACATACACCCGTTGACGTATATTGTTCCCGTCAGGACTGATAGCATAATCTCCGTTAAATACTGGGTTACTTAATTTAAGATCAATCATTTTAGACCAATCGTTGTAAATTTTTGCTCGCTCAGGTACACCTAACCAGTTGTTAACCCATTGTGGTTGTGGTTTGGTATCCAATTTGCAATCGCCTGTTGTGGTGTCGTAATCGGTATTAACCGTTCCATTAGTACACGTAAAGATGGATAAATTCATTCCAAGAGGCGCAAAATGCCAGATCATTTTTGGGCCTGGAATCAACAAACTGATCGCACCGATAGCCGACATTCTGTAAAGTGCATTGTTCAAGTTATTGATAACAGGTGATGTTCCTCCTCCATTACCAAAAGTAAGCGCAGAATACATAATACGATCCTTATCATGACTTTCTGGATATCCCAACAAACGTTTTGCATTAAATCCACGGCTTACGTGCCCCATGCGTGTGATGTCAGCACCTGTTGAGAAACCTTCAATTAATTTCGTATAAGGGGCGGTTAATTCTCCCCACATCATTACCCCTTTGCTTGGGTTTTCGTTGATACGATAATTAGCCCATTGTTGCTCTTCACTATCCATCCCTAAGTGCTCAAAAATAGCCAAGTGGAAAGGATCCAAGGACCAAGTGTAGTCTACATATTCGCGCAAAACGTCTACGCGATCTTGGTGATACCCATTAGTACAAGCTTCGTCATTCCCAGAACAGTTTTGGGTAAATCCTTTGGTTAAATCCCAACGGAATCCATCGATTTTAAACTCCTCAATCCAATGTTTAACTACACGTTTAGTATAATAACGTGTAAGTTGAGAGCTATGATTAAAGTCACTTCCTACATTGTAACTGTGTCTTGAGAACTCATTAAAATAAGGATTATCGGCAGCAGGCTCTCCCCATCCGTCACCATCAGGATCTTTCATCCACATGCGTACCATTGGATTTCTTCCGAAGGCGTGGTTTAAAGCAACATCAAGGATAACGGCAATTCCGTTTTGGTGTAAAAGATCGATAAGCTCTTTAAATTTGTCAGCCGTTCCATAAAACTTGTCCAAAGCCATGTGGAAGGAGGTATTGTACCCCCAACTTTCATTGCCTTCAAATTCCATAACAGGCATGAAGTGAATCGCGTTGATTTTTAAGTTTTTAAAATAATCAATACGGTTGATAATGTCTTGATAGTTACGGTTGGCATCAAAATCACGCACTAATACTTCGTAAACGACTAAATTGTCTTTATTTGGTTTTACGAAATTTAATGTAGCATTACTCCAGTTGTAAGGGGTTTGCCCCGTTCTTAAAACGGTTACTTCACGCTGTTGGCCAGCGGGATAAGCAGGAATATTTGGGTAACTCGAAGCCGGGATGAAAGGATCGTCAAAATTGGACAAAACCAATGTTGAATACGGATCGGCTGTTTTCACCACCGCGGGAGAGTTGGTTGTTGGCGTTTGATCACAAACCCAATATTGATAGTTGTAATTTACTCCGGGTGTTAAGTTGGTTAATTCTAACCAAAACTTATTCGTTGAAGGATCTCTTTTCATCAAAAATGATGAATCCGGTTGATAGTTATTAAAACTACCGGCCACATAAACAAAATCCTTACCTGGGGCTGTAAGTACAAGTGTCGCTTTGGTGTTGTCAGAACTGTTGTAATTAATACCGTCTTCTAACCCAGCGGGCATAGAAGCATTAGATGTTCCTGCATTTACAACAACACTAAAAGTATACGTGAAAGTTACAGCGCCTTGGTTAACCAATAATTGATAGGTTTTGTTTTGTGTTACATTGACATCTGTATAGGAGTAATTTGAACCCGTGAAAGTATTAATGGTTGCCCCATTAGCTTGCAAGGTATAGTTGGCATTACCATTGGTATTGGTTGCCGTCACTGAAAAGTTTTGCCCTGAAGACAATAACGTATTACTGCCATTGACAGGAGCCGTCAGTGAGGATTGGAAAGCACCTACATTTAGAACTAAATCGACGCTCTGTGCATTCCCTTGTGCATTTCGAAATACAATATTCACGTTGGTAATAGCGCCTGTGGTCACATTGTAAAACGATTGCAACGTGGGTGTCAAATCTAATCGATAAATGTTGCCTGAAAGCTGAGTTAAAGCAGGTTGAGTCGTATTGTCTCCCCAGGAACCCTTTACGTTTTGCCAAGGTGTTCCATTGAGCGTAACCCCAGTGTGAGCATAAATTACGCCGGTGTAAGTGGCTAAGGGCGTGGTACTTTTATCAAAAAGAATCACTGCCGCTTGGTTTTGATCGGGGTTGGTCCCTCCTTGCCAACTTATTACTTGTGCTTGCAGCACTGTAGAGAGGGTTAAGCCAATAAATAATAATAATTTTCTCATAGCATTTTGAATTATAAAAAAGCAAGGACTGAGGTTAAGCAGTCCTTGCTTTAGGGTTTATTATTGCGCGGTTAACGTATAGGTATATTTTCTTGGGTTAGATAAATCCAACTCAACTAAATAAGTACCAGCTCCTGGTGAAGCAATATCTGGACCATCGTAATTCATGGAACCGTCGTCATCGCTATCACCACCTAAATTAATTGTCCATGCATTATTTGCTCTAAATTTGAACATTGCAGAAGTCATAACTACCGTTCCTGTCCATTTTTTTGTAGTTGCATTGTACGTTAATGGCGTACTGTTATCCCAACCCCCTGGTGTAGCAGAACCAATGATTCCCCATGTGGTAGGAGTTACTGTATAAGCCAAAGTAGTGGTATTGGCTTGAACTCTGTAGTACCCTGCTGCAGCGGTACAATCAGACTCGCCTGTTTCAACTAAAACACCTGAGAAAGATCCATCATCTCCCCAATCGGTATTCCCCCAGTTGAAGTTACCAGATGCATCTGGAGCCACAAATTTGTATCCTCCATCTAACCAAACATACCCTTCATAATCGGTTTGACCGAAAGCAGAAGCAGCAATTCTTGGTGCTGTAGGTGGATTCCAACCTTGGTGGTTACCTGGAACCGCTAACTTTGGCAAGTCTGTAGAATAAGGAGTTACTAAATACGTAATAACATCCGAATATTTAGCTTCACTACCTGTAGTTCCAATGGTAGATTTGACACGCACTTCAAGCCCCCCTTGTGTAAAAGGTGTTAATCCAGCACCTACTGATGCACCATTCAAAACATCAGAATTGATGGTGGCAAATGTAGTAGTGGTAGAGGTTACATCGATTGGATTATCAAAGTTGTCGCCACTTTTATCCACTTGGATTGTATAATTCACTTGAGTCGCTTGTCCATAATCAGCATCTTCCCAAGTTAAAGCTAAACCTGGGTTAAGCGGTGTTTCAGGAGATAAAACTACCGAGCCACCCGATTGTGGAGAAAGAATTTTAAATTCAGCAGGAGGTGTTGTAAAAATTAAATCCTGCTCATCGGTACACGAAGCTGCACCAAATAAAAGAGCAAAAGCTAGTATGGGTTTAACTATTTTTTTCATTTTCAAAATTGTTTAATTGTGTTGGATTAATAACCTGGATTCTGTGTTAAGTTCGGATTAGCTGCAATAGAATTGGTTGGGATAGGGAATACTTTTAAGTTGTTGGAAATAGCGATACCATTCACTCCATTTCCTTTCCATGCCCAATTGTAGCTTCCTCCTGTAAATTTGTTAAAACGAATTAAGTCTTGACGACGGTGACCTTCCCAGTGGAGCTCACGAGAACGCTCATCTAAGATAAAATCTAATGTCAAATCAGCAGCACTAATATTTGCACTAGAACTACCATTATTCGCTCTTTCGCGTAAGGCATTTACATACGTAACCGCTTGAGACAATGTAGCACCCGAAGCACCGCGAACGGCACACTCAGCATACATTAAATAAGCATCAGCCAAACGGAACAGCGGGAAATCAGTATCTACAAAAGTAGAATTTGGTCCCGCAACTCCTGTAGAGGATACGTTTTTGTATTTCGCTAAGATATATCCTTGATCACGGTTTGCGATATCGGTAATATCTATGTTACGTGAACCGGGTAAAATAGCACTCTTACGCGCATCAGATGCAAAAGCAGTACCATCAAACTTTTGTACAAATTGCTTGCGTAAGCGTAATGCGCCACCCCAACCGCCGGGACCAACACCAAGCGAAACACCGTTGGCTTCCATAGAACCTACTTGACCGTTGATCATTACAGTGGTAGGACCAAAGTTTTGTGTAACAACACCATCCGACTGTAAAGAGAAAATCATTTCAGGAGAAATGTGGTTGTCGGCCGTAAAGTTATTGAAGTAGTTTGAGCTTAACGTGTATCCTCCACCAATAACTTGGTTCAATTGTGCCACACATTCCGTGTACTTTGGTGAACCAATAAACACTTCTGCATTCAAATACATTTTAGCCAAAATCATACGAGCCATCGCTTGATCCAAACGACCGTACACATTGGTACGAGGCGCTTTTAAGTCTGGAATAACCGCGTTCAACTCATTTTCGATATACGTAAACAATTGTTGACGGTTGTACTCAGGACCTCTAAAGTTAACAGGATCATTCTCCGTAACAAAAGGCGCTTTTCCGAACAAGTCCATCATATTGTAGTAGGCTAATGCACGTAAAACACGAACTTCTTGACGGTACGTGGCAATGTTACTTAATTGGGTAGCATCGGTAACACCACGAGAGCTTAACTTAGCAGGCGTTGTCTGACGTAAAAACTCATTCGCCAAAGCAACCTCAGCCATAGTACGGCTGAACATTCCTAAGAAAATAGGGTTGTTTGCTGTCCAAATTGCACGTTGTAATTCACGTGTTCCCGGGTCATTTTCATAACTCCAAATTACCTCGTCGGTGGTTAAGTTTTGTAAATACCACAAACAACGGCCGTACTGACTTGTTCCCGCGTCAATTCCTTGAAGAAATGAAGACCCAGCATCTTGAGTTCCTGTCAAGGATAAATTTCCATACACCCCAGCCAAAGCACGCTCGTAAGCCCCCGGCTGGCTGTAAAAAGCCTCCGCTGTGAAGACATCATCATCTTCAGACAATACATCCAAATCTTTGGTACAGGACGTTAGCGCCAGCGATAAACCTAACAGATAAATCGATTTTTTAAACATATTTTTCATATCACATTTTTTTTAAAACTTCATGTTCACCCCAAACAATAGTGAGCGTTGACGAGGATAGATGGTATTGTCGATACCCCCATTAATTTCAGGGTCGATACCACTGTATTTGGTGATGATAAATGCATTTTGCATCCCTGTAAATACACGCAAACTTGCTTTTCCATCCAACCATTTAGGGAAGGTATATCCCATGGTAATATTATCCATACGTAAGAATGATCCATTTTCTACGTACAAGTCCGATAAAAACACATCGGGTGTATTGGTAAAATCCGTAGACTGTACGTTGTTGGGAAGGTTGGACAACACTCCGTTGTTACGGATTAAATTGTACTGCGCTCGGGTAGCATTCACCGCATTGTACACACGGTTTCCTAAGCTCGCACGCATGTTGAAATTGAAATCAAAGTTTTTGTAGTTAAAGCTCGAAGCCAAACCAAAAGTTACATCGGGATCGCCGTTCATATATACGTAACGGTCAGTTCCATTGATAATACCATCACCATTTAAGTCGGCATAAGCCCCTTCAATAGGACGTCCCGCCCCATCATACAATTGCTTATATACATAGAAAGATCCAGGGGTATAACCCACGCGGTCAATTAAAGCGGTACTACCAGTTCCTGCACCTGCATCGCCACGAAGTATATCATCACCGTTGTATAGCGATTCAATATTTCTCTCAAATGTCGAAACATTAAAAGCTAAATTCCAATTCAAATTATTGCTTTTAATTACATCATAGTTAACGGCTAGTTCAATCCCTTTGGTAGATAAACTACCAACGTTGGCCCATCCTCTGTTAGTGAAATTACTCCCATCGGCAAAAGCCACATTAGAGATCAAATCATCGGTTATCTTATAGAATACGTCAATTGCACCATTCAAACGGTTATTAAAGAAACCGTAATCCAAACCAACGTTATAGGTTGTTGTTTGTTCCCACTTTAGATCGGGGTTGTAAGGACTTGAAATAGCTATTGGGAACGAACTGCCTCCAAAGAAAATTTGATTGGTATTATTTCCTACATTATATTGTTGCAAATAAAAATTTCTTGCGCGTTCGTCTTCAATATTTTGCTGACCAGTTACTCCCCATCCTAATCGCAATTTCAAATCAGAAAGTTTGCTGTACGATTGGAAGAAATCTTCTTTCATTTTCCACGCAAAAGCCAAACCGGGCGTATTTAACCAACGGTTGGACTCAGAAAAGCGAGAAGACCCGTCGCGTCGGAAGTTAGCAGTAAGTAAATATTTGTCCTTATAATTTAAAACTGTACGAGCAAACAATCCAATCAAAACGTTGTCGGTTTCAATATCATTTTCAGGCCCTATGGCATTGTAGTTGGGCTGTAAAATATTACGAGTAAAGAATTGTGAAGCTTCATAAACTTGATAGGAATACCCTGCTTGCGCATCAATATTTAAATCGTTGATTTTTTTATTGTACGATAAGTAAGAATCAAATAGCTTAGTACGTATAGTACGTTCTGAAAATTCATTGACACCATAAAGTTCATTTACATTGATTGGACCAGAAGCCGCAATATCTCTTGGAACCAAACGGGTACGCTCTCCATTAGACTCATCAAAACCAACGTTCACAACCGCTTTCATGCTTGGGAAGAAATGAAACTTATATTCGGTTTCCACATTACCAAAAAGACGGTGGTTGCTACCCGTATCGTAGGTCAACATCAATTGCGCCACTGGGTTGCGTTGCACGTTTGGTGTCAACAAGTTCCCATTGCGGTATTCAAAGAAACCTCCGAAAGGAGAAGCCGCATCATACACGGGTTGCGTTGGGTCAAACGTAATCGCAGAACCTTCTACCCCGTCGGCAAAGCGGTTGTTCTCCATCGTATAGTTGGCATTCACACGAATTTTCAAATGATCGTTGAAGAAGCTTGGCATTAAAGTAGTAGAAATGGTATTACGGTTAAACTTATTCGTTAAACGCAATCCTTCTTGATAGGTATTCCCGATCGACAAACGCGAAGGCACCTTTCCAAATAAATTACCCCGTAAAGATAAGTTGGAGTCAATGAAGTCGGTTCTTCTGTAGATTTCATCTTGCCAATCGGTATTTGCTGTACCCAATTTACCTACTTCTCCTGGAAATTGAGCCGCTACTAAATTACGAAACTCATTGGCATTGAATACGTCCACTTTACGCACTAGCGAACCGGAACCGTATTGTGAATTAAAATCCACGGATAATTTTTTACCTCCTTTTTTTGTAGTAATCAAAATCACCCCGTTGGAAGCCCGTGAACCGTAAATTGCGGTAGCCGAAGCATCTTTCAACACCGAAATACTTTCAATGTCATTGGGGTTAAGAGAAGCTAAAAATGACGTTGACCCCGTATTCGTAGCATTTGAAATCGGAAAGTTGTCCACTACAATCAAAGGATCGTTAGAAGCATTAAGCGACGAACCCCCACGAATACGAATCACAGGATTTGTTCCAGGCGCTCCACCACCCGCATTGATAGTCACCCCAGCCACACGACCTTGAAGAAGGTTGTCGGTAGAAACCATCGCGCCTTTGTTGAAGTCTTTTACTCCTAAAACAGATACCGCTCCCGTGGCATCCTTTTTCTTAACAGAACCGTACCCTACTTGTACCACTACTTCTTGCAAAGTATTGGAATCTTCTTCCAAGGAAACGGCTACATTTTTTTGACCTTTGAATTCGATGGATTGGCTCTTATAACCGACAAACGAGAAGACGAGAACATCTCCATTTTTTAGTTTACCGATTTTAAAATTACCATCAAGGTCTGTGGAAACCCCCGACTGTGTGCCTTGGACAACCACGTTAACTCCCGGAAGGGGTTGGTTGGATTTAGAATCCACAACCTTACCCTCCAATGTCGCTTGAGCCAAAACGGAAAGCGGCAAAAGGAGCAAGAAAAACAACAACTTGTTATAAATTGTTTTCATACATTTTGTTTAGGTTAATAATTTGTTTTTTTGCTTGTACTTGCACTTCGAAGCGTTAAATTTAGGATAATTTTTAGTTTAAAAAAATGAGACCTTAATATACTCCTCTCGAAAACGTTTTCGTGTTGAAAACTTTCAGAATGCACCATAAAATTAAGGATAAAATTGATAGACTAAAAAATTTAAGCTACCTTTATTCGCAATTAAACAGCATACAAAAAATTGACATGAAAAGAAAAGTAACGCTCAAGCAAATTACTAAAGAATTGGATGTGTCTATTTCAACCGTTTCTAAATCGTTACGCGACAGCCCCGAAATCAGCGAAGATACCCGACAGAAAGTGCAAGCTTTTGCCAAATTATACAACTACAAACCCAACAATATCGCACTAAGTCTCAAGAATAAAAAAACAAAAACAATTTGCATCATTATTCCAGAGATTATTCACCACTTTTTTGCTACAGTAATCAGCGGTGTTGAACATGTTGCCAACGAAAATGGGTACAACGTTTTGGTTTGTTTGTCGGACGAATCATTTGACAAAGAGGTCATCAACATGGAAATGTTGGCGGGCGGAAGTATTGATGGTTTTATTATGTCGCTTTCCAAAGAAACGCAGCAAAGAAGGGACTTTCACCACATCACTGAAGTGATCAATCAAGGGATGCCTGTCGTCATGTTTGACCGGGTAACCAACGATATTTTGTGCGATAAAGTTATTATCGATGATAATTTAGCCGCTTACAATGCAACGCGTTTTTTTATCCATAAAGGCTTCAAAAAAATAGCGCTAATTACCACCGTTGATTACGTGAGTGTTGGCAAATTACGCACCGATGGCTACACCAAAGCTATGATGGACCACGATTTGAAAGTTGACCCAAATTTGATTTTAAAAATTGAAGACACCGATAATTTTGATGCACAAATTGAAACTTTACTCCGCGAACAAAAACCTGAAGCTATTTTTGCCGTCAATGAAATTTTTGCAGTAACTGCTATCAAAATAGCAGGAAAATTGGGACTCCATATTCCTAACGACATTTCCATCATTGGATTTACCGATGGCATCATTTCCAAATACTCCACCCCCAGTATTTCTACCGTAAGCCAAAATGGAGTAAAAATGGGCGAAAAAGCAGCCAAAATGCTTATCGAACGACTGGAAAACGAAGAATTGGAAATCGAAGAACAGTACAAAACAGAAGTCATTGAAACGGCTTTGGTAGAACGTGAATCTACCCGCTAATTTTTATTTTTTTCAACAAAAAACGTTTTCGCTACGCTGTTTTCACAAAAAAATGGGGTAAAAAATTACGAGTTTCAAAACTTTATTATCTTTACCACATCAAACGCTTACTTGTACTTCGAAAATTGAGTAAGTTTTGGTAAGCTTTTTATGCTTATCGTTTTAGTAATCAATACGTTACACGATAATGGAAAAGCGTAAGTTAGGTTTCTGGGAAATTTGGAACATGAGTTTTGGTTTCCTAGGGATACAGTTTGGTTTTGCCCTGCAAAATGCAAACACTTCACGAATTTTTGACACGTTAGGTGCCGAAGTAGACAAAATAGGTCTTTATTGGTTGGCTGCACCGCTCACAGGTTTGATTATACAACCTATTGTGGGCTACTTTTCAGACCGAACTTGGACGCGTTTAGGCCGTCGAAGACCTTATTTTCTGGTGGGAGCAATTCTTTCCTCCATCGCTTTACTATTTATGCCCAATTCACCATCGCTTTGGGTCGCGATAGGAACCTTGTGGATTATGGATTCCTCCATTAACATTTCTATGGAACCATTTCGTGCTTTTGTAGGGGATAACTTATCCGAACAACAACGCACTTTGGGCTTCTCTATGCAAAGCTTTTTCATAGGATTGGGCGCCGTAGTAGGTTCGGCACTTCCCTACATTTTTACCAATTGGTTTAATGTAGCCAATACAGCGCCCGAAGGCATCATACCGCCCTCTGTGAAATGGTCATTTTATATTGGCGGCGTTGTCTTTTTACTCGCGGTTCTTTGGACCGTTATTCGCTCTAAAGAATATAGCCCTGAAGAACTCCACGCCTTTGAAAAAGGAAGTGAAAACCATAATGACGCCTCCCATGAAAAAACGTGTAGCGAATCGCGCCAGCTTTCTATTGGATTTGTACTTACGATTATCGGTTCCTTACTCACCTATTTCGTGCATGATTTAAACCAAACAACCAAAGACAGCCACAAAGAGCTCTACATTTTATCGATAGGAATTTTGACCGCAGGGGTGCTTTTTATGTTGGTTTCCCTATTGCGTAAAAAACAAATCAACAACGGATTTACCACCATTATTACCGATTTACTCAACATGCCCAAAACGATGAAACAATTGGCTTGGGTACAATTTTTCTCTTGGTTTGCATTGTTCTCTATGTGGATTTATACCACCAACGCTGTTACGGGTCATGTTTTTGGAACTACAGACGCGAAATCAAAAATTTACAATGATGCAGCCGACTGGGTTTCAGTAATGTTTACCGTGTACAATGGGGTTGCGGCAGCGGTTGCCTTTTTACTTCCTGTATTGGCAAAAAGAACGAGCAACAAATTTACCCACATGTTGGCCCTTGTTTTCGGTGGATTCGGACTCATCTCCATTTACTTTCTCTCCGACAAGGTTGGATTACTTCTTGCCATGATTGGAGTTGGAATTGCATGGGCTAGTATTCTTTCCATCCCTTATGCAATGCTTTCAGGTGCATTACCCGCGCAAAAGATGGGATACTACATGGGAGTATTCAACTTTTTTGTGGTAATTCCTCAAATTGTAGCCGGAACAATTTTAGGGTTTTTGGTAAAAACGTTTTTTAACAACGAACCTATTTACGCTTTAATCATTGGAGGAATTTCCATGATTTTAGCTGGATTTTTAACACTAACCGTAACGACAAGCAGTAAAATAAACATCAATGAGTAAGAAAGCCTTCATTTTCGACCTTGACGGGGTTATTGTCGATACGGCAAAATACCATTTTCTCGCTTGGCAAAAACTGGCCCAGGAACTCGGCATCGAATTTACGCCCGAACACAACGAAGAGCTCAAAGGCGTGAGTCGAGTACGTTCCCTAGAGATTATTTTGGGACTCGGAAACCTGTCCGCCACCGACGAAGAAAAAGAGCGTTGGCTCATCAAAAAAAATCAAGATTATTTGTCCTATATCGAAAATATGGATGAAGATGAAATCTTACCCGGAGTGCTCCCTGTTTTGGAATACATTCGAAGCCAAGGACACTTTATTGCCTTAGGATCAGCCAGTAAAAATGCACGACCTATTCTCGAAAAAGTCAATATCATGGCTTTTTTCGATGCGATTGTAGACGGGAATGACGTAACCAACGCCAAACCCGATCCCGAAGTTTTCGTTCGAGCCGCTCGTTTACTTGGCGTAACCAATGAAAATGCAATTGTTTTTGAAGACAGTGTCGCGGGTATTCAAGCCGCCAACATCGCCCATATGACCAGCATTGGCATTGGGGATCCCGCTATTTTAAAAGAAGCCCACTACCATTTCAAAGACTTTACCTTTATTGAGCCTTCTTTTATTGAATCGCTCGTATCATAGAAAATAGAATAGTATTAGGGTTTCTACCCAAAACCTTAATTAAAAACCAATACAATGAATCAGGATTATATCAAACCAGACAACTGGTGTATTATTGAAGAAGGATTTGATGCCGAACGCGTAAAATCATCGGAAAGTTTGTTTAGCATCGGGAATGGTGCTATGGGCCAACGGGCTAATTTTGAAGAGTACTATTCTGGAAAAACATTTCAAGGAAGTTATATAGCCGGAGTCTATTATCCCGATAAAACCAAAGTGGGCTGGTGGAAAAACGGCTACCCCGAGTATTTTGCTAAAGTCCTAAACGCACCCAATTGGATCGGAATTAACATTGAAGTCAATGGTGAAAATTTGGATTTAGCCACATGCCAATCCGTTTCCCATTTCCGTCGTGAACTCAACATGAAGGAAGGGATTTATACCCGTACTTTTCAAGCGGTTCTTCGAAATGGAACGGAAATCGCTGTTGAAGTACGTCGTTTTCTTTCTTTGGATCTGGACGAAGCCGGATTCATCAACTACCAAATCAAACCCCTAAATAAAGACGCTGCTATCGTATTTAAACCCTATTTGGATGCGGGCGTTCACAATGAAGATGCCAACTGGGAAGAAAAATTCTGGGAACCTTTAGAGGTTCGCCATAACAATAACAGTGGTTTTGTAACAGCGCGTACGTTTAAAACGCATTTTACTGCCACTACCTTTATGCACAATACTATTTTGGTCGATCACCAAGTGCAAAACCTAACGCCATCGATTACTGAATCCAAGGATAACGTAGCGTTCTCTTATGCGGTTTTTTGTCCTCAAGGGAAAACCACTTCCATCCAAAAAATTGGAGGGTACACGGTTTCTATGAATCACGACAATACTCAAGTAGCTGCCAAAAATGTAATCGATCAAGCTTTAGTACACGGATTTGAAGCCTACGAATCGCTTCAAAAGGAAGCATGGGCACGCATCTGGGAAATGAGCGATATCACCATCGAAGGCGACGTAAAAGCCCAACAAGGTATTCGTTTCAACATTTTCCAATTGAATCAAACCTACCTCGGGAAAGATTCGCGCTTAAACATAGGACCCAAAGGATTTACCGGTGAAAAATACGGAGGTTCGACCTATTGGGATACCGAAGCCTATTGTATTCCTTTTTACATGGCAACCAAAGATCAACAGGTTGCTCGTAACTTATTAGCCTACCGCTACAACCAACTCGACCGCGCCATTGAGAACGCGGGGAAATTAGGTTTCAAAAATGGAGCCGCCCTCTACCCGATGGTAACCATGAATGGCGAAGAATGCCACAACGAATGGGAAATTACTTTCGAAGAAATTCACCGCAACGGCGCCATCGCTTTTGCTATTTTCAACTACTACCGTTTTACCGGTGACTACAGCTATATTCCCGAAAAAGGATTGGAAGTGTTACTCGGCATTGCGCGTTTCTGGCACCAACGTTCGACCTTCTCAACCTACCGTAATCAATACGTGATTTTGGGCGTCACGGGGCCGAATGAATACGAAAATAACGTCAACAACAACTGGTATACCAACTACATTGCCAAATGGTGTATCGACTATGCGTTGGAACAAACCGACCGAGTTAAAGCAGAATATCCTGCGGATTACAGTCGCATCATGGCCAAAGTACAATTAGGCGATGACGAAAGAGCCGCCATGCAAAAAGTGGCCGACAACATGTACTTCCCCTATTCTGAAGAACACGGTGTCTTTTTACAACAAGACGGCTTCTTGGACAAAGAACTCATCACCGTAGCCGACCTTGATAAAAGTCAGCGCCCCATCAACCAAAAATGGTCATGGGATCGCATTTTACGTTCGCCCTACATCAAACAGGCAGATACACTACAAGGATTTTATTTCTTTGAAGATCATTTTACCAAAGAAGAATTGGCAAAACATTTTGACTTCTACGAACCGTTTACCGTTCATGAAAGTTCGCTCTCTCCCTGTGTGCACTCGATTCAAGCCGCTGTTTTGGGTCGTATGGAACAAGCCTACACCTTCTACTTGCGCACGTCGCGTTTGGACTTAGACGATTATAACAAAGAAGTAGAAGAAGGCCTTCACATCACCTCTATGGCAGGAACTTGGATGAGCATCGTGGAAGGATTCGGCGGAATGCGTGTGCGTGATAATGCGCTACATTTTGAACCCCGCATCCCTGCACAATGGGAAGCGTATTCGTTCAAAATCAATTTCAGAAATCAAATTTTGAAAGTGAGCATCGGTCAAAACGAAACCCAATTTGCACTAGAAGGCAACGAACCCATTCGCGTGTACGTCTTTGGAAAAGAAGTTCTCGTGGAACCCAATGGGTTAGTAACCGTATAACTTTTTTATGAAACATTAAGACAATTAAGAAGTTAAGGGATTTATACTGTAAATAATTACCTTAACTTCTTTTTACATACATTCCATTCACTCCATTTAAACGCCAAAAAATGACAAAAAAAGAGGTTACTCAGCTAAGTTATGCAATTGTGGGCTGTGCAATTACTGTCCACAAAGTAGTAGGCCCAGGTTTACTGGAAAGTGTTTATGAAAAGTGCCTCAAAGAAGAGTTATGCTTTAAAGGATTTCAAGTAGAGACTCAAAAAACGTTTCAAATTGAATACAGAAATTGCATTATAAATAGTGAACTAAGATTGGACCTACTTGTTAACGACACCGTTAGTGTTGAAGTTAAAAGTGTTGAAAGTATTTTGCCAATTCATGAAGCGCAACTGTTAACTTACATGAGATTAATGAAGAAACCCCAAGGTTTATTAATTAATTTTTTACTCAAAATATAACAAAGTCAACCAAACCATTCGTTAATGAACATTTTTATGCGCTTAATGAATCTTAACCACTTCTAAAACTCTTAATGTTTAAATATGAAAAAACTTATTTTTTTCTTGTTCCTCTCTTTTTCAAGCCTCGCGCAAATCACACGTATCGAACCCCCGTTCTGGTACAGTGACATGAACCGTTCCGAAGTGCAAATCATGTTCTACAGTAAAAATATCGCGCAAAATGAAGTGAGTGCTGCCAACCTCATCATCAAAAACGTACAAAAAACCGAAAATCCCAATTACCTTTTTGTAACCGTTGACACCAAAAATGTAGCACCGGGGTCGTTCGTATTTACTTTCAAAAACGGTAAAAAATCATTTACCCAAAACTATACCCTCAAAGCACGTAAAAAAGATTCCGCACTGCGCAAAGGATTTGACAGCTCCGATATGATTTACCTCATCATGTCGGATCGTTTTGCCAACGGAAATCCCAATAACGACTCCTCGCCCAACCTCATCGAAAAAGCCGATCGCGCGAATAAAGACGGTCGTCATGGGGGCGATATTGAAGGAATCATCCAACATTTGGATTATATCAAAGAACTCGGCGCTACCGCCATTTGGCCAACACCCCTATGTGAAGACAACGACGAAAAAGGGTCCTATCACACCTACGGTCAATCGGATGTATACAAAATCGACGAACGCTTTGGTACCAATGATGATTATGTTCGTTTAAGCAACGAATTGCACAAACGCAACATGAAACTCATCAAAGATTATGTCACCAACCACTGGGGCTACAAGCACTGGATGATGGACGATTTACCCACCTACGATTGGATCCACCAATTTCCTGGGTATAAACAAACGTCTTACCGCATGACCACGCAATTTGATCCCAATGCGTCCGACTTGGATGCCAAAATCTGTATGGACGGTTGGTTTGTCAAATCGATGCCCGACCTGAATCAGTCCAATCCCTTGGTGCTGAATTACTTGATTCAAAATGCCTTGTGGTGGATTGAATATGCCGATCTTGACGGTTTTCGCGTAGATACATACCCCTACTCCGACAAAAATGCCATCGCCACATGGACCAAAGCGATAATGGACGAATACCCCCATTTTAACATTGTTGGAGAAGCTTGGTTGTACAGCACCGCACAAATCGCTTACTGGCAAAAAGACAGCAAAGTGGCCGCGATTCAAAGTTACAATTCCTACTTGCCGTCTGTAATGGACTTCATGCTCCAAAGCATTCTCAACGAAGGAGTGCTCCACGAAGACAAAAGCGATTGGCAAAAAGGAATCGTTCGGGTGTACAACAGTCTTGCCAGCGACTTTTTGTACCCCAACATCAACAATCTGCTCATTTTTGCTGAAAATCACGACACCCAACGACTCAACCAATTCTATCCCGAATTTGACAAATACAAACTTACCCTAATGCTTCTTGCTACTATGCGCGGGATACCACAGCTCTATTATGGCTCCGAAATCGGGATGACCGGCGATAAAAACAAAGGCGATGGCGATATCCGTAGAGATTTCCCTGGCGGCTGGCCCAGCGACACGCAAAACGCATTTACCCAAGCGGGGCGCACCCCCGAACAACAGAAGTATTTTGCCATTACCTCTCAATTGTTCAATTGGCGAAAAACCAAGAAAGTCATCCATACCGGAAAAACCACGCACTATGTTCCCGAAAATAATGTCTACGTGTATTTTCGTCACAATGATCAAGAAAGTGTGATGGTCCTTATCAACAACAGCAATGAAAAACAAACGGTAAGTCCGGAGCGTTTTGCCGAAAACCTAGCTAAATTTACCCAAGGTAAAGATATTCTAACCCAAAAATCGTTCGATATCCTAAAACCGATTGAGCTTGAACCGAAATCAGGAATCATTTTGGAATTAGAGTAATGAGGAGCTATTTCCCGCTATCCGCTGTATCTCCCTCCTCTCGTCGGGAGGATGCCGCTACTATCGGGGCTAAAAACTAACGTATGAAAAAGACACTTTTTTTCTTTTTGACCGTAAGTCTGACTTGGGCTCAAAATCCGAACCGAAAATTCAAAGACTTTAAATCGACAACCGACGGCCTTGCCATCGAAGTAACCGACGGCCGTTATCAAATCAAAGTACTCAGCGACCAAATCATTGAAACCTCGTTTATCCCCAACGGAGAAACTTTCAATGCGACCTCGCATGCAACCCTATTGTCGTCACACAACCCAAAATATACCGCTACCGATTCGGGCAATGAACTCAACCTCACCACCCCGCGCATCAACGTAGTGATTACCAAACAACCGTTTCAAATTCAATACTTTACCCCAACCCACGAACGGATTCTCTCGGAACGTTTGGGCTATGTAAAGAACGATTCAACCGAAGTCTTGGATTTCAACCTAACGCCTGACGAAAAACTCTATGGAGGGGGTGCCCGTGCGCTGGGTATGAACCGCCGCGGTAATCGATTGGCACTCTACAATCGTGCGCATTATGGGTATGAAACGCGAGCCGAATTGATGAATTTCTGTATCCCTGTGGTACTTTCCTCCAAACAATACCTAGTTCATTTTGACAATCCTGCTATCGGACATTTGGATTTGGATAGCCAAAAAAACAATAGCCTACAGTATGAAACGATTTCAGGCCGTAAAACCTATCAAGTAATTGTAGGGGCGACTTGGCCAGAATTGATTCAAAATTACACTGCACTCACAGGCCGACAACCTTTACCACCCCGTTGGGTTTTTGGTAATTTTGCCTCACGCTTCGGTTACCGCTCCCAGGAAGAAGTAGAAAAAACCATTCAAAAGTTTGAAACCGATAAAATTCCCGTAGATGCCATTATCCTCGATTTGTATTGGTTTGGCAAAACCATCAAAAGTACCATGGGCAATTTGGATTGGGACAAAGATACCTTTCCCGAACCCGAGAAAATGATGTCCGACTTAAATGCCAAAGGAGTAAAAACGGTACTTATCACCGAACCCTTCATTTTAACTACCTCTCAAAAATGGCAAGAAGCCGTCGATACTAAAGTATTGGCTACCCGTAGCAATGGAACTCCAGCGGTTTGGGACTTTTACTTTGGCAACACGGGGATTGTCGATGTCTTTAAACCCGAAGGTAAAAAATGGTTCTGGGCTGTGTACAAACGGCTGATCAACCAAGGCATGGGCGGTATTTGGGGCGATTTGGGCGAACCCGAAGTATTCCCCTCTGGAGTGATGACCGCAGCAGGAAAAGCCGATGAAGTGCACAACATCTATGGGCACAATTGGGCCAAACTCATTGCAGAAGGGTACCAAAACGATTTCCCAAAACAACGTCCTTTTATTTTAATGCGAGCAGGGTATTCAGGATCGCAACGCTTCGGAATGATTCCTTGGAGTGGTGATGTTAATCGCACGTGGGGCGGCTTACAGAGTCAGATGGAAATTGCCCTACAAATGGGCATGCAAGGATTAGGCTATATGCATAGCGACCTTGGGGGATTTGCCGGCGATTATTTTGACAATGAACTGTATTTACGTTGGTTGCAATACGGTGTGTTCAATCCAATTTTCCGCCCTCATGCCCAAGACGAGGTGGCTTCAGAAGTGGCACGTAAAGATATTGTGACGAAAGCCAAAGCCAAAAAAGCAGTTGAACTACGCTATCAGTTATTACCCTATAATTACACCTTAGCCTATGAAAACAGTACTACGGGGATGCCCTTAATGCGTCCGTTATTTTTCGAGGAACCCCAAAATGAATCGCTGCAAACCGTGGCGGACACCTATTTGTGGGGAAAAGATTTTTTGATCAAACCCATTGTACAGCCCGGCATAACCCAAACCGAAGTCTATTTCCCTAAAACAGCCAATTGGTATGATTTTTACACGCATAAAAAGTTTACTGGCGGTAAAATAGCAACGGTAAAAGTTACCGAAGAGCACATTCCAACTTTCGTTCGCGCAAACACTTTAGTCCCTATGACCGAAGTGGTGCAAAACACGACTTTATACCACAACAACGCACTTAACTTTATCGCTTATATTGACGGAAAAGGTATGTCTGAACGCACGTTGTATTTTGACGATGGCATGACGCCTAACGCAAACAACCTATCCCAAAATCATGAATTGCTTCGCGCCAATTTGAATACAGACGACAAAAAAATTACGCTTACCTTTTCGCAAAACGAACCAAATTCTACCCCGCACGTTTCTGAAAAAAAGGGAAGCATTACGATGTATAACGTAGCCATCAAACCCAAAAAAGTAACTCAAAATGCGGTAAACATTCCTTTTCAATGGGATGCAAAAACCAAAAAACTCACGTTCTTGTACCAACATAATCAAAGTAAAACGAGTATAACGATTGTACGCTAATTATGAAAAAAATCCTTTTCACTCTTGCCCTTTTGGTGGGGGCTAACGCTTTAACTTCGGCCCAAAACCGAACCAAACCCGCCACACCAAAAACGCCCTTTTATTGGGAAAGTGCCAATGTTTATTTTCTGCTGACCGACCGTTTTAACAATGGCGATCGTACCAACGACAAGCAATACAACCGCACAAAACCAACGGGTAAATTACGAGGATTTGAAGGTGGCGATTTACGGGGTGTAATTCAAAAAATTGACGAAGGGTATTTTGACAAACTTGGCATCAACGCCATTTGGATGACGCCTATTGTGGAACAAATCCATGATGGTGTCGATGAGGGCACTGGTTTCTCGTATGGTTTTCATGGGTATTGGACACGGGATTGGACGGCACTTGATCCCAATTTTGGCACCCGAAAAGAATTGGCCGAATTGGTAACCAAAGCCCATGCCCGTGGTATTCGAATCATTTTGGATGCCGTTATTAATCATACAGGACCGGTCACCGCTGAAGATACCGTTTACCCATCGGATTGGGTACGTACAAGTCCGAAATGCCAATACAACTCCTACGATTCCAATATCAACTGTACGTTGGTTGAAAACCTTCCCGATGTAAAAACGGAAAGCAAAGCCACTGTCGAATTGCCTCCTTTTTTGGTTGAAAAATGGAAAAAAGAAGGGCGTTATGAACAAGAAATGAACGAGTTGGATGCTTTTTTCAAGCAAACGGGGTATCCTCGTGCGCCGCGGTATTACATCATGAAATGGCTCGCGGATTACATTACTGATTTTGGTATCGACGGCTACCGCGTAGATACGGCCAAGCACACGACCGAGGATGTTTGGGCTGATTTTAAAAAAGTATGCGACCAAGCCTTTGCTACCTACAAGAAAAACAATCCCAAAAAAGTCTTAGACAACAATCCCTTTTTTATGGTAGGAGAAGTCTATGGCTATTACATCGGAGGCAAGCAGTATTACGACTATGGCGATAGAAAAGTAAATTACTTTGAAAATGGCTTTGACGGTTTAATCAACTTTGATTTTCACAACGAAGCCAATATGGATTTTGAATCGCTCTTTTCCAAGTATAATACCCTTTTACAAAATGATTTAAAAGGATACACCGTGATGAACTACGTTTCTTCACACGATGACAGTTGGCCGTTTGATAAAAAACGAGTTCGTCCTTTTGAAAGTGGAACAAAATTACTTCTAGCGCCAGGTATTGCTCAGGTGTATTATGGTGATGAAAGTGTCCGTCCGCTCGACATTCCGGGCACTCAAGGCGACGCTACCTTACGATCGTTTATGAATTGGAAAGAAATGACAACCGATGTGTACCGTCAAGCAGTATTAGAGCATTGGCAAAAACTCGGCTGCTTCCGACGAGCCCATCCCGCCATTGGTGCTGGCGTTCACCAACAAATTTCAGCTACGCCTTATGTGTTCAGTCGTAGTTTTCAAAAAGATTCGTTTGAAGACCGTGTGGTAGTGGGCTTACAACTGAATACGGGCACCAAAACGATTCCTGTGGGACAATTATTTGCCAATGGAACCCGCTTGCGCGATGCCTATTCTGGAAAAATAGCGACCGTAACCGATGGAAAAATCACATTGACCACCGATTATATGATACTCCTTTTAGAGAAGCTATAGGGAAAGCCGACTTTTGAGTCGGTTTTTTTATGGGTAAAATTCACATTTCGTTAAGAGTTTCGATTTAACATTTCGATAACTTTGTGCTGTATTATAATCCGAACGCCTATGGGATTTGAATATATTGAAATAGAACGGGTTGAGAAATTAACCAAAGAGGAGTTTTTAAAAAATTACTACGCCAAACAAAAACCCGTTGTCATCACCAACCAAATAGAGGACTGGCCTGCCTTTTCAAAATGGAATTTAGCCTACATCCGTCAAGAAGCGGGACATACGACCGTTCCTTTATATGACAGCCGAAAAACCGATTATACCAAAAAAGTCAACGAGCCCGATTTTACGATGACCATGAATGAATACTTGGACATCATGGAAAAAGGTCCCACTGATTTACGTATATTTTTGTATAATTTATTTAAAGACGCCCCCCAATTAAAGAGCGATATTAAATGGCCTGACTTCGGTGTTCGGCTATTCAAAGGCTTTCCTTTAGTGTTTTTTGGGGGCGAAGATTCCAAAGTATTCATGCACTATGATATTGACTTAGCCAATATTTTTCATTTTCATTTTAATGGTGAAAAACAATGTGTGCTGGTCGATCCGCGGGAATCCAAATACATGTACCGACTCCCCTATTCCTGGATTTGCAACGAAGACATTGATTTTGATCAGCCCGATTTTGAAAGATTCCCTGCCTTACAAAAAGTAAAACCCTATATCACTCAACTCAAACACGGGGAAATGTTGTATATGCCCGAGGGTTGGTGGCACTACATGAAATACCTAACGCCCGGATTCTCTTTAAGTCTTCGCTCTTTGGCGCACAAACCCGGCAATCTTGCGGAAGCGTTTACCAATGTTTTTCTTCGTCGAAATTTCGACAACTGGATGCGTAAACGAAAAGGACAAGCTTGGTTGGATTACAAAGACGAAGAAGCTTTCCGTCGCACCAATGCCCTCGTTCGTTAATGTGGCGTATAGGACATCGGGGGGCATGTGGGTATGCTCCAGAAAACACCCTACCTTCCTTTGAAAAAGCGTTGGCCCTTGGAGTAGAGGGTATCGAACTCGATGTACATGTGAGTCTAGACCAACAGGCTGTGGTGATTCACGATGCTACCCTAGATCGAACGACCCCTGTATCGGGTTGGGTAAAAGACTACAACAGCACTGTTTTGCAACAATGGGGCATTCCCACACTCGAAGCGGTTTGCAATCTTGTGGCCAACCGTTGTTTACTTAATATTGAAATCAAAGAAAATGCTGCAACTGCCCCTGTGCTTAAACTTCTTCAACATCGAATTAACGCCAATACAGCAACAAATTCCGACTTTATCATCTCGTCCTTTGACTGGCATATATTGGATGAAATTAGCGTCAAGCACCCTACCTACCGATTGGGTGTTTTGACCGAAGAAAATTTGGAGGAAGCCCTACATTTTGCGCAAAAGTTGGGGGCATTCAGTCTACATCCCGACCATAATTTACTTACTTTTGAGGCAGTCAAATCGATACAAAACCACGGTATTAAAGTTTTTCCTTGGACGGTAAACGAGTCAGAAAAAATAAAAACGTTAAAAACCTGGGGCGTAGAGGGCATTATTTCCGATTTTCCCGATCGTTTATGAAACATTTTGATGTAATCTTGGTGGGTGGCGGCGCTGCTGGATTTTTTACAGCCATCAATTTGGTTGAAAAACATCCGCATTTAAAAGTGGCGATTTTAGAACGCGGCAAGGAGGTATTGTCCAAAGTTCGTATCTCTGGTGGCGGTCGTTGCAATGTTACCCATGCTTGCTTTGTGCCTGCCGATTTGGTGAAAAATTATCCTCGTGGTGAAAAAGAATTATTGGGTCCTTTTAATCAATTTTGTTCCGGCGATACGATAGCTTGGTTTGAGAAACATGGTGTTGACTTAAAAATTGAAGACGACGGCCGTATGTTTCCCACCTCTGATTCATCGGAAACCATCATCAATTGTTTTCTAAAAGCCACCCAGCAATTGGGCATACAAGTGCTCACCCAACAAAGTGTTCAATCGTTATTTCAGGGAGAAAATTATTGGAAAATAGAAACCCAAACGGAACAGTATTCCGCTGAAAAAGTGGTGATAACAACAGGCAGCAACCCCAAAATTTGGGAACTTTTAGCGCAATTAGGACATACTATCGTTGACGCGGTACCCTCGCTTTTTACCTTTAACATCAAAGATAGTCGCATCAAAGACCTTATGGGGTTATCGACACCGGCTACGGTATCGGTAGCAGGCACAAAACTCGAAGCCTCGGGGCCATTATTGATCACCCATTGGGGAATGAGTGGCCCAGGAATTTTACGGTTATCAGCCTGGGGGGCACGCATTTTAGCTGAAAAAAAATACCAATTTACAGTGATTATCAATTGGCTACCTGAGGAAGATCGGGAATCGTGTATGGCTTTGCTAAAAACGATTCGAAAGGAGCAATCCAAAAAAAATGTAGCCCGAAGAGCTCCTGTGGCCTTACCCAACCGACTTTGGGACAATTTGGTGAAAGCCGCTGGAATTGAAGATGAACAAAAATGGGCCGATGTAACCAACAAGCAACTACACCAATTGGCTGAACAACTCACATACGGTCAATTTCAAGTCAATGGAAAAAGTACATTTAAAGAAGAATTTGTAACGGCAGGAGGTATTGATTTAAAGGAAGTGAATTTCAAAACGATGGAAAGTAAATTGTTACCCCACCTTTACTTTGCCGGTGAAGTAGTAAACATCGACGCCATTACGGGAGGATTTAATTTTCAAAATGCATGGACGGGCGGATTTATCATTGCCAACAATTTGTAAACGTATAGATAGGCTTTAATTCTCGACAAAACACACTCTTTTCTAGTTTTAAGGGCGTTTATTGGAATACTATTTTTATTTTTAAGCCTAACAATAAACCTCTTAGCTATGAAAAAAAGAGTCTGCCGCGTTTTATTTTGCATTTTTTTTCTGTCAATACTTACCGCAAACGCGAAGACAGTCATAGCACCTTGTGCTGCTCCGACACAATTGACGCTTGTCAATCAAAATTCAAATTCAGTAACTTTTTCATGGAATGATAGCAATACTGCTGTCACACAATGGGAAGTCTTTTTTATCATTTCCAATACAGGGCTACCTACCGCAAATAGCACCGGAACGCTGGTATCCACCCCACAACATACCCTAAACAACTTAATCCCGGGTACCTTGTATAGATTATTCGTTCGTAGCCATTGTTCCAACGGTGAGTTGAGTCCGTGGAGTACACCGTTAACGGTACTCAATCCAGCCAATCCCCCAAGTTGTGGCACCACATTTACGGACGCTGGCGGATTGAACAACAATTATCCTCCCAATGAAGATCGTGTTTGGACCATTTGCCCCGCTTTTCCAGGGGAATTTGCGAGTGTAGTATTTAGTTCTTTTGATGTTATGCCACAAGAGGATGCCCTTTATGTTTTCAACGGTCCTGACATTAATTCGCCTCAAATCGCAAGCACTAACGGAGCGGGCAATGTGCCAGGAGGTTTAGCAGGGGGCTATTGGGGAACTGCATTACCCGGACCATTTTTGGCTACAAATGGTAGTGGCTGTTTGACCTTTCGCTTTCGAAGTAACGGTTCGTTGCAAGATAGTGGATGGAACGCCCAAGTAGATTGCATTCCCGATCCTAATTGTTATGAACTCAATACGGCTATAACGGCTACTCAAATCACAGACACTTCAGTGACCGTAACATGGACACCGCCAAGTGGTATTACCCAATGGGAAGTACTTTATGTACCGTGCGCCAGTGCACCTCCCTCAGCCGGTACAAATGGAATTCTTGTTAACACCAACTCCTATACCTTTACAAACTTAACTCCAAATACTTGTTACACCCCATACGTTCGTAGTCTATGTCCATTTCCGCCCGGGGGGTATTCCCTTTGGGCTATTGGCACAACTTTTACAAGTCATTTTCCAGACCTTAGTTGTGGTGCCATATTCACGGATTATCCCGGAGCATTTGGCAACGGCTACAGTAATAATGCCAATGACATTACAACCATTTGTCCCGATTCCTCAAGCGAAAGTGTTACCGTGACCTTTACTTCATTTACCACAGAAGTCAACTTTGATGCCTTGTTTGTGTTTAATGGAAATTCAACGCAAGCCCCTATGCTCTCTAGCAATAATGGGCCAGGTTTTTATAATAATGTTCCGGCTGGGGGGTATTGGGGAACCACGATCCCGGGTCCGTTTACCTCAACCAGTCCCGATGGTTGTTTGACGTTTCAATTTATCACGGATGACTCGGTCACTTCCAATGGTTGGGAAGCTCAGGTGACCTGTAATCCAATACAACCGAAGCTCGTTGCCATTGCATTCTGGGATAGGAATGCCAATGGGATTCAAGAGGTGAGCGAGCCCTATTTTAACCGTGGCCAATTTATCATTCAACAAAACAACTCGGGAACAAATACCATGGTAAGTACGTCCAGCGGTTTTTATACTTTGATTGATTCCAACGTAAACAATACGTATGATATCAGCTATCAAATCGATGCGGATGCGGCAGCTTATTTTGCAGGAAATGGTTTTGCGGTAAACGATACGACAATCAATACCTCAACCCAATTTGTACATTTTCCCGTAACTGCAACGCAACCCTTTAGTGATGTAGAAATTACCATTTACCCCTATAAATCCCCTATACCTGGTTTTCAGCACCGGCATCGGATAGTTTTAAAAAACAACAGCACACTAGCTACCACGGGAATCTTAACCTATACCAAACCGAGTCCAGTCACCTCGTTTAGCGTATCGCCTCAAGGAACAACGACAACAGCCAATGGATTTACGTATCCGTATTCCCTTGCTCCTTTTCAAACCATTTTGATTGAAGTTGTCCTTACTATACCGACACCCCCCGTGGTAAACATCAATACTATTTTGACTGCTTCAGCAAGCACTGTTGCAACAAACGACAATAACCCTTCCAACAACGTTTTTTCACTTTCAGAACTGGTGGTGGGTTCATGGGATCCCAATGTAAAAACAGAGCAACACGGCCCACAAATACCCCTTACAACCTTCAGTAATACGGACAATCTGTATTATACCTTGCGTTTTCAAAATGAAGGTACGGCAAATGCCATTAACATTCGTGTTGAAGACACATTAGAAAGCGGGATTATCCCTGAAAGTATTCAAATGGTCAATGCTACGCACCCTTATGTATTGGAACGCACAGGAAATCAATTGGTTTGGAAGTTGGATCAAATTCATTTACCCCCAAAAACCTTTAGCGAGGCTTTAAGTCAGGGAAGTTTACAATTTAAAGCAAAGTTATACCCCGGATTTCAAGCGGGAACACAAGTTACAAATACGGCTGAAATTTATTTTGACACCAATCCAGCGGTACTTACCAATACTTGGATCACTGAATTTGTGGCTCCGTTGACTATGGAATCGTTTGATTCTCATGCTTTTCTATTGTATCCCAATCCTGCTCAAACCAAAGTTTACCTAAAACCGTTGCAGGAGCTGGAAATTCAAAAAGTTATTGTATATGATTTTTCGGGCAAACGAATTAGAGCAATAAATTCTTTTGACCCAACGGCCCCATCGATAGATATAGAGGCACTGCAAACAGGGATGTATGTTGTCGAAATAAATACCTACGGCGGCCTTATTTTTTATCAAAAGTTGATTAAAAATTAAGAACGAATGCCAATTAATACCGCTAAATCCATAATATATCCTCTTATTTACTTTTCAATTTTTTTTATTTTTTTAAGGTATAATTTTAAAAATTCTCTTTTAATCCGTTAATTTAATCATTCACTATAGTTAATTATTTAAAAATCAATGTATATTTGATTAGTTAAAACCTAACCAAATATGAAAAAACAACTACTATGGGCGTTCTTCGCCTTACTGGTAGCCCCAATTGCATTAATCGCGCAAAATACCTACACCTGCGGCGAAACCTTTTATGATTCCGGTGGTCCCAACAGCGACTATGGATCGAATGAAAACAACATAACTACCGTTGCGCCTTCAATGCCTGGCCAAACGGTTATTTTATCCCTTTCTTCGATTACAATTGCACCCGGAGATGTACTGACTGTTTACGATGGTCCTTCGCCCAATTATCCAATTTTGGGAGAAATTTCTGATGTAACCAATGAACAACTTACATTTGTGGCTAGTGACCCGTCGGGAATACTTAGCCTTCAATTTGTTTCTGACGGCACTGGAACGGCTTCGGGATGGATGGGATTAGTAGAGTGTATGCAACCCAATTGTTTCCCCCCAACACTAATCACCCCCAATACTAGTATTGCTGGACAAGTTGCTTTATCGTGGATAGATCCAAACAATACTGCCGGTCAATGGGAAGTTTTGATTCTTCCCGCGGGATCGGTTCCCACTCCAAATTCTCAAGGAGTCCTAGTGACATCACCTGCTTACACGACAACGTTACAACCGGGCACTTACAATGTTTTTATTCGAACATTGTGTATGGGAAATTTAAGCGACTGGTCAATTCCAATGACATTTGTTGTAAGCGCTTCTCAAACTTGTGCATTACCCACCAACTTTAGCGTTTCCACGATTACATCAACGGGAGCTGCTTTTGCTTGGACAGCTCAAGGAACTGCCTTACAATGGGAAGTGGTAGTTTTACCCCAATCGGCTGGATTACCAACTGCCAATACTACTGGAACAGTGATTTCTTTGAGTCCTTTTTTGGCATCAGGGTTAACGCCCAACACACAATACAACTTCTTCATTCGTTCGTTATGTAGCAATAGCACTTCTGCTTGGTCGGCAGGCACCTATTTTCAAACCACGCAATCGCCGGTAGTTTCCCCCAACTGTGGCGAGCTGTTTGTAGATAATGGAGGTGCAAATGCCAATTATGCCAACAATTCCAACAACACCTATGTCATCTGCCCTACAACGCCTGGACAAGTCGTTACGGTTGCCTTTACAAGCTTTGATATTGAAACGAGCTGGGATGGTCTATATGTTTTTAATGGAAATAGCACATCGGCTCCACAAATTTCCAGCGGAAACAATGGAAATAGTATTCCGGGTGGATTACCGGGAGCTTTTTGGGGCACAACCATCCCTGGCCCCTTTACTTCGAGTGCCAATGACGGATGTTTAACTTTCCGATTTGTGAGTGATAATGTGGTCAATCGTTCAGGTTGGGTGGCTAATGTAACTTGTGCGGCTCCTTCCACCTGTAGTGCTCCTACCACAGTGGTAGGTTCAAATGTCACTTCAACTAGCGTGGTAGTAAATTGGGGCAATACCGCTCAAAATGCTACCCAATGGGAAGTCGTTGCCGTGCCCTGTGGAGTTACTGCGCCTACTCCCAATTTCCCAGCAACCTTAGCAACGAGCAATCCGTTTACCCTGACAGGACTTAATCCAGGGACCTGTTACAATCTATTTGTGCGAGCCATTTGTAGCCCAAGCGATACAAGTGCTTGGACAGTTTCAACAGCCTCTGTTACAACGCTTCAAGCTCCCGCGACTTGTGGGGGACTTTTTGTAGACGCTGGGGGACCCAACGCAAATTATGCCAATTCCACCAATACGACAACAACAATTTGTCCCACAAATCCCGGAGAAATCGTTACTGTCACCTTTACTACGTTCTCGTTGGAAGCCAACTTTGACGCAATGTATGTTTACAACGGAAATTCAGTAACCGCGCCCCAAATTCCCAGCACCAATGGAGCAGGAAATGTACCGGGAGGCCTAGCGGGAGGTTACTGGGGCACGTTGACTGGTGCAAATCTACCGTCATTCTCCTCCTCTTCTCCCGACGGTTGCCTTACCTTCCGTTTCGTAAGTGATGCCTCTGTAACAGCACCGGGGTGGATAGCCAATGTAACTTGTGGTCCTGCACCCACTTGTTTGAAACCCACCAATACGGTTGTTTCCAATGTAACACAAACGGCTATGACCGTAAGTTGGACGCCTGCTTTGGCAACTGATACACAGTGGGAGGTATTTGTATTACCGTGTACTGCTGCTGCACCGACGGCCACAACTACAGGTGGTATATTGGTCTCAACACCAACATTTAATGCTACTGGACTAACTCCCAACACCTGTTACCGCATTTACGTTCGTACCGTTTGTGGTGCCAATGATGTAAGTATTTGTGACTTTACTCCGAATAGTACAACCCTAATTGCCCCTCCCGAATGCGGCGGTACATTTACGGACAACGGGGGAGTAAACGGCAGCTATGCAAACAATTCCAATGAAACTTACACGATTTGTCCTACTAATGCAGGTGATCTTGTAACCGTAACATTTACCGCTTTTAATACTGAAGCGAATTGGGATGCCTTGTATGTCTTCAATGGAAGCTCAACCGCAGCTCCTATGATTCCAAGCACCAATGCCGCTGCCAATGTCCCTGGTGGTTTAGCTGGTGGTTATTGGGGAACGGCAATTCCTGGCCCTTTTACTTCAAGCAGTCCCGATGGTTGTTTGACCTTCCGCTTTGTGAGTGATGCCTCTGTGAATGCTGCGGGATGGGTAGCCAATGTAAGTTGTGCACCTGACCTTCCAAAAATTGTAGTCATTGCTTTTGTCGACACCAATACGAATGGTGTACAAGATCAGGGCGAACCGAACTTCCCGAGTGGAAACTTTGTAGTTCAACAAAACAACTCTGGAACAGATATGTTGGTCTATGCCCCCACAGGGATGTATTCCATCTATGATGCCAATCCATCAAACACGTATGATATAAGTTATCAAATTTTACCCGAAGCGTTACCTTATTTTTCGGGCAACGGCTTTACCGTTAATGATGTAAGCATACCCACTAGCGGTGGTACACAAGTCTATTACTTCCCTATCACCAATACACAACCCTTTAGTGATGTAGAAGTTAGTATTTCTCCAATAGGTGCACCTCCTCGACCTGGACTTTCCTATATGCAGCGCGTACTGATTAAAAATTTAGGTATTGCTCCCGCAACAGGGACGTTGACCTATAACAAACCGACGCCTGTAACCATAACCACTATTTCACCTGCCGGAACAACGGCCAATGCCAATGGTTTCACGTATGCATACACCAATCTTGCGCCCAACCAAACCATTGCATTTATGGTTACGATGAGTGTTCCTACAACCCCTACAGTCAATATGAATGATATACTAAATGCGACCGCTACAGTAGTTTCTGGCAATGATATCAATGCTGGAAACAATACGGCTAGCTTATCGCAAATTGTGGTAAATTCATGGGATCCTAATGATAAAATGGAATCGCATGGGGACAAAATTCCTTTCAGCGCCTTTTCTGCAGATGACTATTTGTTCTACACCATTCGTTTCCAAAACATGGGTACAGCCAACGCGATTGATGTTCGCATTGAAGATGATTTAGATGCACTATTAGATGCAGAGAGTATTCGAATGGTTAGCTCAAGTCATAATTATGTCATGACACGCGAAGGTACGCATGTGGAATGGTTGTTTACCAACATTCAACTCGTTCCTGAAATAGTGAGTCCGCAAGCGAGCCAAGGCTATGTAACCTTCCGTATCAAATTGAATCCAGGCTTCCAAGTGGGAACCATCGTACCAAATACTGCTTCGATTTACTTTGACTCCAATCCCGCCATTGTAACCAACACATGGACGACTAAATTTACGGCTCCTCTTGGAGTGAACGAACAGGAATGGGTGGCCTTTGTGATGTATCCTAATCCCGCTTCGAATACACTAACTTTTGAGGCAAATGCCAATGGTGAAACCCTAGAGACTATACGTATCTATGATGCGTTGGGTAAAACGATGTTATCTACTAGACAAATTAATGCTGCAAATTATAGCATGGATATTTCTACTTTACAGCAAGGTATTTATTTTGTAGAAATTGAATCTGTAAATGGGCAACATTTTACCCAAAAACTGATCAAAAAGTAACGTAATTAATTTTTAAACAAAAAAGCCGTTCTACATCGAACGGCTTTTTTTATCAATTTAACCACCAAATTGCCCCATTGAGGAGAGTAGCAAAACCAACCCAAGCTAGGTAAGGAATAAGTAAAAATCCTGCCCAGCGGTTAATTTTTTTAAATTGAACATACGTTTCATAAATCATTAGCTCCAATACGATAATTTCGAGCAGGGCCAGAAGGGGATTCCACAACGAAAAAAACAAAAACGACCAAAGGGCATTTAACGCTAATTGTACCGTAAAAAAGAAAAGAGCACGTTTGACCAGCGCTTCATTTTTCTCCATTTGTGTCCAAACTAAACCGGCAGCAACGCCCATTCCTACGTATAAAAGGGTCCAAACTGGAGCAAAAATCCAATTGGGGGGATTAAAAAAAGGCTTGTTTAAGGTGGGATACCAATCGTCAATCCCTTGTTTTGTAGCCATTCCAGAAAGATAACCCACTACCAAACAGGTCATCACAGCTACACTAATGCGTAAAAATCGTTGCATATTCTTTTTTGTTACAAAGATACTAAAGCCGAATGTACCCCTGAATTTCTTTTTATCTTTGTAAAAAAAATAGCGCATGCACATTACCACTGATTTTACCTATAAGGGAAGTATCCCTGAATTAAGTAACGGTTCTTTTCGATGGTCGGCACCCAGCAATATCGCATTAGTTAAATACTGGGGCAAAAAAGAGAATCAAATACCCGCCAACCCTTCGCTAAGTTTCACTTTAAATCAGTGTAAAACAATCACTCAATTGGATTTTAAACCAAAAGCAGCTAAGGGAACTATCTCTTTCGAATTCCAATTTGAAGGAGAACCCAAACCGTCGTTTCACCCTAAGATACAGCAGTTTTTTGAACGAATTCTCCCCTATTGCAGTTATATCACCGATTTTCATTTTACAATTGACACCCAAAACACGTTTCCTCATAGCTCGGGTATTGCTTCATCTGCATCTGGCATGGCTGCCTTAGCTGTGAATATTATGAGTTTGGAACGGTTACTACAACCTGAAATGGAGGACAATTATTTTTGGGAAAAAGCTTCTTTTTTGGCGCGACTCGGTTCAGGAAGTGCTTGCCGAAGTTTAAAAGGGGCGATAGTCGTTTGGGGCGAACATGAACAAATCATGGGAAGTACACCTGAATATGGTGTTGCAATTGAAGATCCTGTTCATCCTATTTTTCAAAATTACCAAGACACCATATTGCTTGTAGACAAGGGTGAAAAGCAGGTATCAAGCACTGTCGGCCACGATTTAATGCACGGACATCCTTTTGCTGCTGAACGATTTGCACAAGCCCCACAAAATTTAAGTCTTCTTGTCGAAGCGCTAAAAACAGGAGACCTCGAGGCCTTCATTCGTATAACTGAAAGTGAAGCCTTAACATTGCACGCCATGATGATGACATCAACGCCCTACTTTATTTTAATGAAGCCCAATACCTTGGAAATCATTAATCGCATTTGGACATTTCGTCAAACCACCTCAATTCCGGTGTGTTTCACGCTGGATGCAGGCGCTAATGTGCATGTTTTGTATCCCGAAAACGATAAAGCTACTGTTTTACAATTTATTAAGAACGAATTAGTTGGCTATTGTCAAAAGGAACAGTATATTTGTGACGCTATTGGAAACGGTGCTCAGAATTTAACTCCGTAACTGAATTGTAAAGCTATGAAAGGACCCTTATTCTATTCTAAAATTTTATTGTTCGGTGAATATGGAATCATCAAAGACTCCAAAGGTTTATCGATTCCCTACAATTTCTACAATGGTGCCTTAAAAATTGAGGACAATCCCTCTCAAGAGGCCCAACAGTCGAATGCGAGTCTTCAAAAGTTTGCGGATTATCTTACGCGATTGCAACAAGATCAACCAGAATTAGTACAATTTCAAATGGAAGCCTTACATGCCGATATTGCTGCTGGGATGTATTTTGATTCCAGCATTCCACAAGGCTATGGAGTAGGTAGTAGTGGGGCATTAGTAGCCGCGATTTACGATAAATACGCCAAAGAAAAAATAACAGTTTTAGAAAATCTTACCCGAGAAAAGTTGTTGCAACTCAAAACAATTTTTTCCCAGATGGAATCTTTTTTCCATGGGAAAAGTTCGGGATTAGACCCTTTAAATAGTTATTTAAGCATTCCTATACTAATCAATTCCAAAGATCATATCGAAGCTACAGGCATTCCATCGCAAAGTACAGAAGGGAAAGGAGCAGTTTTCCTTTTAGATTCTGGAATTGTAGGAGAAACGGCTCCAATGGTCAACATTTTTATGGAAAGTCTAAAAGACCAAGGTTTTCGTAAAATGCTAAAAAACCAGTTTGTTAAATACACGGATGCTTGTGTAGAGAACTTTTTAGGCGGCGATTTCAAATCGTTATTTACCAATACAAAGAAACTATCTAATGTTGTTTTAGACCATTTCAAGCCCATGATTCCAGAAGAATTTCATGGTATTTGGCGCAAAGGTTTAGAAACGGATGATTACTACTTAAAACTTTGTGGTTCGGGCGGTGGCGGCTATATTTTGGGCTTTACACAAGATTTAGAAAAAGCACAACAGTCCCTCAAAGATTACAAAATTGAAGTAGTGTATCAATTTTAGAATGTATGGTCCGTCGACAAACTAAACTTACGATGATGAAAATCATCAGTATGTTTTCTGTAGTTCGCGGATACAATATACCTGTAGTAGTTTTAGCCCAATACCTTTCTGCTATTTACATTTTTGCGCCTGAAAAACGTGCCTTGCATATCCTATTGGATGCGAATTTGTTTGTCATTATTTTGGCCTCAGCGCTAACGATTGCTTCGGGTTATATTATTAATAATTTTTACGACAGTAATAAAGATTTAATCAACCGACCACAAAAATCAAAGCTCGACCGCTTGGTGAGTCAAAAAACAAAGCTGAATGTTTATTTTAGTTTGAACTTTTTTGTGGCGCTCATTGCTTTTTTTGTATCCTTTAGAGCGGTACTCTTCTTTTCGACCTATATTTTTCTTATTTGGTTCTATTCTCATAAGCTCAAACGAATGGTAATCATTGGAAATTTAACAGCAGCTATCTTGGCCATTCTTCCCTTTTTTGCCATTTTACTCTATTATAAAAATTTCTATCCCGAAATTGTAGCTCATGCCTCATTTCTAGGTATACTCATTTTAATCCGAGAGATTATTAAAGACTTGGAAAACATTCAAGGTGACTTAGCCAATGGATATCAAACGATACCCGTAAAATATGGCGAGAAAATTGCCCATCAAGTTGTTATGGGACTCGTAATATCTACCGTAATTCCGTTATACTTTCTAATTGACGTCTATGATGTTGGATATATGGACTTTTACTTTTATGGTGCTGCATTGGCTCTTATTGCCTTTGCTTTACGCATACCGATGTCCCAACGCAAACAAGACTATTTAATTTTACACCTAATATTAAAGTTTTTGATTGTATTGGGCGTATTCAGCATTGTACTCATCAACCCTCGTGTACTTGAAAATGCCCGAGTACTGTTGCCCAACTAAAGGTCTTCAGAATTGTTAAACCATCCCGAATACATTACGTAATTATTGGATATTCGTTCGATTTCTCCTGCAAACTCGGAAGCATTCAGCGCTTTGACCATTTTTGCAGGAACTCCCGCATAAATTGTACCCGATTCGACAACGGAATTCTGAGTGAGCACCGAACCTGCTGCAATAATCGAATTGGACTTTACAACGCATCCATCCATGACAATGGCACCCATTCCTATCAGCACATTATCTTCAATAGTACATCCGTGTACAATCGCGTTGTGTCCAATCGAAACGTTACTTCCTATAACTGTTTTGTGCTTTTGATAAGTGGCATGAATGACCGCACCATCTTGTATATTAACTTTATTTCCGATAGTTATCGAATGCACATCTCCACGTATTACTGCATTAAACCAAACACTGCATGAAGTGCCCAAAGTAACTTCTCCAACGATTGTTGCATTCGCTGCAATAAAACAATCATCTGGAATTACGGGATATTTCCCTCGAACCGCTTTTATAATTTTCATAAAAAAAGAATCCCGACGAATCGGGATATTTATTGTAAAATAATTAGTTAACTGCTGGACAGTTACAGTGGTATTTTTCAGGTTTACAGAACAAATTAACCCCCAAGGTAATTTGGTGAAAACCACCGTTGTCAAAGCGAATGTTGCCCAATAAATGAGAGTAGGTGTAAGACAACATGAAGTTTTTATAATTTACTCCCACAATCGGAGTAATGTATTGCAACTGCTGATCATTTACCACTAAACTAGAGTTGATACCCTCAATGTATTCAGCACCATCCAAACTCCTACGGTAGGAAAGCCCTCCCCATAATTTACCAAATTCCAAATTTTTATACGCTTTGATGTTTAAATCTAACGTAGTTTCTTTAGTTTGAAAAACGTGTTGCAACATAAATGAAGGCTCCCACTGAATCGTCTCTGAATCGCCAAAGGTGTACCCCATGTTGAAGATTAATCGACGTAAATTGGTTGGCTCACGATCAGTATACAATCTACGGTTACTCGCTACTGCATTTTTAACCGTTAAATGGGCGTAAAAATCTAAGAAATTGTAGGAAGCTCCAATATCAACATTGAAATAAGAAGCTTTTTGCACAATAGTCCCATCAATTATAGGATCATACGTGGGATTATTTTCTAAAAATGAGGTCTCATCCAACAAACTTTGAGCAAACCCCGCATTGATTCCGAATGACAACTGATTCAAATCAACATTGTCTCTCGAAAACATAATATGATGCGCATAAGCTAGACGAAACCCTTTTTGTGAATGGTACCCGTTACGGTCATTGATTAAAATAATCCCCATACCGTCGCGATCAGACAAACTTCCATTAAAGCTTAAGGTTTGAAGTGCAGGTGCATCTTCCTGTCCAAACCATTGTTGGCGTCCTGTCATACGTAATTTAGCACAATTTGCAGCCCCCGCCATAGAAGGGTGCAACAAAAAGTAGTTGTCAGAGAGGTAATCGGAATACACCGGTAAAATTTCCTGAGCACTAGTAGATTTTGCAATTAATAGTCCTATTACAAGGAACAATTGTCTCAATTTCATTGTATTATCGTTTTAATGAGAAATGGGCTTTAAATTCTTTCGCAGTATTCCCCTCAAAGTACTCTACCAAGAACCAGTAGTCGGTGGCAGGCATCAAGGCACCGTTGTAGGTACCATCCCATCCTGCTGCCGTGGGACTGATTTGCTTTAAGAGTTTACCTTGGCGGTCAAATATATAAATTTTTGCGTTTATTTGACTACTTAATCCTACAATATTCCACGTTTCATTGATACCATCGCCGTTGGGCGTGAAATAATGCGGATAGTCAATAATGGACACCCCTGTTAAAATCAGCGGGTCACAACTGTTGGCCAAACCACCCTCGGTATCCCACACCGTGATGGTATGCTCTCCCATCGGTACATCGGTAAACACCGGCGAATCCTGACGCGGTCCGTCATCCAAACTGTATTGGTAGGTGCCATATCCGTCCACAGTTACCGTGATGGTCTGTAAGTCCGAGAACGCATTAGAAACCGTATAGCCTATCTGCCCCGTAGGAACTACCGCCTGCCCGGACTGAATCACATCAAAACTCGCCGAAGCTTGACTACAGCTCAACGTACTGGTGCTGGTCATCACCACCACATACGTGCGCGTAGCCCCATTCGGATCGGCCGTGTCCACCGTGTAGGTTGGATCCGTACTGATGGCATTCACTAAATCGGTACTCAAATACCATGCATAGGTATAACTTCCCGGTACGTCATTATCCACCTCCAAGGTCAAGTCGCGTACCACTTGCCCCGAGATAAAGTCCACACAAATCACATTCGAATTGGTGTCGGTGACAATCACCGGCTCAGGCAAACGCTCAATTAAGAACGCAAAGGGAACCCAACGCGCACAGCCCGTGAGGTTGTTCTCCACCCGAATCCACAAGGTCCCCGTGCTGGCCATATACGCGCTTGTATTGGCAATAGCATTGGCATCGTTCTGCGCATCGCTTTGCGTTAAGTGGAAACTAACGGTAAAGTCCGTATCGGGTTGCCCCGTGAGAATCGTGGGAAGGTATTGGGTCAAATCCACACTGAACAACCCATCATTGGTACCGTCCGTATCACAGGTCTCGTAGGCGTAGGTGACGTAGCCAAGGGTTTTGGATTCACCAAAATGGTAAAGCTACCGGCCACCGAACGACAACCTGTGATGCTGTTAACCGATACCACGTATATCGTTTGGGGGTTGCTCGTGTTTGAGTAACTGCTCGGATTGGCAATCAACTGGGTGAGGGCCGCATCGCTATAGAAACTTAAACTGTAGTTGGAAAGCGGAGGGGTATTGCCTGTGAGCAAGTTGGCCTCACCCCATGCCGTTAAGTTAAAGGTGGTGATGTTGTCGGTATCATCATCACACTCTTGGTAATCGGCCACAGGTTGTACCAAAGTCGGTAAAGGATGTACCGTTAAG
>NZ_JAPZUB010000041.1 GCF_027533505.1 Flavobacterium sp.
GACTCTTTTTTTTATCGGTGCGGCGTGTCCCTACGGTCGAACCGCCGCCTTGTTTTTAGTGAGGCCCTTCAAGTTGAAGGGCCTCATTTTTTTTATCGGTGCGGCGCAAATGAATTATGAGTTATGAATTATGAGTTATGAGTTATGAGTTTCCATAAAGGAGCAAATAAAATTTACTAAGCTTTTTTAAAACAATTCTAAGGCACGTTCAAGGGCCATGCCACGACTTCCTTTAATCAAGACTACAGCAGGGGGATGGGTTTTAAATTGAGCTTTGAATGCTTCAAAATCAGGGTAAAAGTGAAGGTTTTTTTGGATGGTTTTAACGCTATCAAAGCATTTTCCGATAAAATGACATACTAATTCAGGCGAATCAGGAATTAATTGTACTATTTGTCGGTGTTCCTCTTCACTTTCAGAGCCGAGTTCAAACATGTCGCCTAGTATAGCAATTTTCGGAGTTTTGGTTAATTGCATAAAATTTTCTAAAGCTAATTTCAAACTACTAGGATTCGCATTGTAAGCATCCAATATGATTTCGTAGTTATTCTTTTGAATGATTTGCGAACGATTGTTTTCTGGGATGTACCCTTCAACGGCTTCTTTAATCGCTTCTGTGTCCACTTTAAAGTAGTTTCCTATGGTGATTGCTGCACAGATATTGGTGGCATTGTACAAGCCAATTAAATGAGAATAAATCACAGTGTTTTGATATGCAATGGTCACAAAAGGGTTGGCTTCAATTGGACCAAAAGTAACATTAGCATTGATTTCTTTTGCAGTAAAGATGAAGCGAGGGTGTGTCTTAGATTTTTCCCTTTGTATCACATCATCGCCATTGATGAAGGCCAATTTCTGATGGGTGAATAAATAGGTATACATTTCGCTTTTTCCTTTGATCACCCCTTCAACACCACCAAATCCTTCTAAGTGTGCTTTACCAAAATTAGTGATGTAACCGTAATCAGGTTCAGCAATTTCGCAAAGGAGTTCGATTTCTTTTTGATGGTTAGCTCCCATTTCTACTATGCCTATTTCTGTATCTTGGGTAAAACTAAGAAGCGTTAAGGGAACACCGATATGGTTATTTAAATTTCCTTTGGTAGCTTTAGTGTTGTATTTTTTCGAAAGTACAGCCAATATAAGTTCTTTTGTCGTCGTTTTTCCATTACTACCGGTAAGTGCGACAATGGGTATACCTAATTTCCTGCGATGGAATTGCGCCAATTTTTGTAATGCTACTAAACTATCCTCAACAAGAAGGGTGCGTTCGTCAATATAGTAGTCTGCATTATCGATGATGACATAAGATGCTCCAAGTTTAAGTGCATTTTGGGCAAATGTGTTTGCGTCAAAACGCTCTCCTTTTAAAGCCACAAATAGGCTGTTTTGGCCAATGGTACGCGTATCAATACTAAGAGAAGCACAGCTTAAAAAAGCTTCGTACAAGTTCGCTATATTCATGTTTTAAAAATATAAAAAAAGCCCTAAAAATAGGGCTTCTTTTGTCTAAATGATATTGTGATTAACGCTTTTTATTGCGTGCAGTTTTCTTTTGATCTGATTTGGGTCCAACACGTGACATCGCACAACGGAAACCAATATAATCTGTGGCCATATCCTGAGGGAAATAACGGCGTTGCGCTGGGTCAAGCCAATACGCTCTGTCTCTCCAAGAACCCCCTTTGTAAACACGAACATCATCGTTGATAAGCGTCGAACGCTTGTTAGAACGGTCGAATTTACGAATCATATTCCCTATGGAATCCACACTTACATTATGTTTTGGAGAATCATACATGCGTTGATCATCCTTTAGCTTCGCTTCGGTACCACCTTCAGAGCCAAAATCGAAATAACGTGTCGATTGTTTGTCCCCATCACGGTAGTTTCTGTGATCGCTTTTGTCAAAGTTTTGACGCAAATATGTCTCTTTTTCATCAACCGCTACTTGAGCAATTTGTCCGATAAAGTTTCTAGAGATTACTTTTCCATTTGGTAAGGTGTCAAAACGTTGTGTTTCAGCCGTCACTAATTCTACTTTACCATCTTCACCAATTTTGTTTTTGGTATATACGTTTCCACGATAGTAGTTGAAGTCGTTGGCCTCATCGTCTACAATAGGGCGGTATACATCAGCAACCCATTCGGCTACGTTACCAGCCATATCATACAATCCAAAATCATTTGGAGGGTACGATTTTACTTTGTTGGTAATGTCAGCACCGTCATCAGACCATCCTGCCAATCCACCGTAATCCCCTTTACCTTGCTTGAAGTTAGCCAATTGGTCTCCGCGAATTTGTCGTTTGCTTGAGCGGGTATAACCACCAGACCATGGATATTTTTTCTGTCCTTTGTAGATGTTGTATTCGCGCTGTCCGATATCAGCAGCAGCTGCATATTCCCATTCTGCTTCAGTGGGTAAACGATATTCTGGTAAGATTAACCCAGAGGTACGTTGCGCATACACGTTTTTAGCTTCTTGTGTTTCACCTTTAGCATTGGTAGTAGCTTTAGCTTTGGCTCCACGACGACCTTTTAAAACAACTTCTTCGTTACCCCCAAAAGTTTTGGTAGGTGCTGCTAAATATGTTTCAGTGTCAAAAGTCGCATCTGCTTTGGCTTCAGTCACCTTGGCATCTTTTTTCAAATAACCTTCACGCTCAAGGATAGCCTCGTTTACACGATTGGTTCTCCATTTTGCAAATTCAGTGGCTTGAATCCAATTTACACCCACTACAGGATATTCTGCATAGGAAGGGTGACGAAGATAGTTGTTGGTCATCGTTTCGTTGTAACCCAAACGATCTCTCCAAACAAGCGTATCAGGGATAGCCCCTTCGTAAATGTTTTTATAATTTTCTTCTTCTGGAGGGAAAACGCGTTTTAACCAATCCAAGTACTCCATGTACATGAGATTCGTTACTTCGGTTTCGTCCATATAAAACGATTGCACGTGCTGTTGATTTGGGGTGTTGTTCCAGTCGTGCATCGGATCATCGGCCACTTTACCCATGGTGAAAGTACCGCCTTCCACTAAAACCAATCCGGGACCGGTTTCTTGTTTTTTGAATTTAGAGGCATATTGAAACCCTCCTTTTTTGTCGTTAATTTTCCAGCCTGTGGCTTTCGATCCGGTGTTGGAGCTCGATTTCTTGCTACAACTGGAGAATCCGGCCAGCAAAATTACCGCAAAAAACCATCGCATTGCCATAAATTTGTTTACTTTCATACTCGTTAGTAGGTAATTAATTTTAGTGGCGCAATATAAGCATTAACCTTGATATTGCAACAACTTTTTTAAGAAACTGTATTTTTTTTCGTCTTTAACAAAACGTAACATTTCTTTTGATATTGTATACCTTTGAAAAAATTAATTTTACTTTTTCAAAATAAACCTTTGATTATAACGTTTGCATACTGATGAAAAAAGTTGCTATTCTACTTGGAATTTTCTCCATAGTTTTTTCGTATGCCCAAAATTCAGGGCAGCATACTCTTATTTGGTCGACCAAGCAAAACTATAAACAAGGCTTGAATTCTATTGCAATACCTCATTTTTCCAATGATGGTTTTGAATTTGACGCTGAAAAAAAAGCGGTTTATTTTACCTTTAAATTAAGTTCATCTTCAGGATTGCTCAATGCTGATGTCCTCATTCAAAATCCGGTATATACCCCTATGGCTGAAACTGAATTGGGGATTTTGGATAAATCTGTCATAAAAGAAACATTACAGAAAGAAGTTTTTAGCTACTTCAACAGAACAACTCCAATGGTACAGGTGCGTTTGTCTCCTTTTGTGAAAGTCAACGGGCAATATCAGAAATTACTCTCTTTTAATTATGTGCTTCAAAATTCCAATAAAGCCGCACCACTTCAAACCAATAGTGTTCCCTCTTTAACTAATTCAATGTTGTCTTCGGGATCTATCAGACGTTTTTATGTAGAAAAATCGGGCGTATACAAACTTACCCGCAGTTTCTTGAGTAGTTTGGGTGTGCCTGTGAACACGGATCCGCGAAAAATTAAAATTTTTGGTCATGGGGGTCGAATGGTACCGTTATCCAATCAAGTCGATTTTCCTTTTGATCCCGAGGAAAATGCCATTCAATTTGTAGGAGAAGCCGACGGAAGTTTTGATAATGAAGATTACATCCTCATGTATTGTGAAGGAATGGACAATTGGAGTGCTGAAAACGAAACCCATTTAAATCTTTATGCAGATCGGTCGTATTATTACGTGGTGGTTGGTGCTGATAATGGAAAACGCATGGCTCCAATGACCCAACCTGCTGGAGCGCCTACGCAAGTATTTACCACTTTTGATGATTATCGCTACCATGAAGTCGATTTAAATAACATAGGGCGATTGGGACGGGTTTGGTTTGGTGAAAATTTCAGTACCGATAATGAGCAAGAGTTTGAATTTTCTTTTCCAACTATTGCCCCTTCAGCCATAACCCGTTTAACCATTCATGCAGGGGGTAATTCGTTTGCTACATCCAACTTTAAGGTCGCCGTTAATGGTCAAAATGCAGGTACCCTCAACCTGTCGGCCGTGATACCCGATTCAGGAACCGAAGCTTCTCACAACTATCTAAACACCACTATTGCCACCACTCAAAATTACACGGTGAAACTAACTTACGATAATGAAGGTGTTCCAACAGCTCGTGGATTTTTGGATTATATAATTATAAAGACTCGCTCTAATTTAACGGGAACCGGCAAACAGTTCCGATTTACCGATGAGAATGCAGCGTTCACCACAGGAATTGGCGAGTTTCAAATCAGCAATGCTTCTACGGTACAACAGGTTTGGGACATCAGCGATATCTATAATGTAACGCAAGTTTCCAATACTACTGGAGCTTCGTTTTCATTCAAAACAGCATTGGGTTCACCCAAACGATTCATTGCGGTTTCTGAAGCAGACTATTTCACACCTTTGCGTGAATCTAATCCAGGAGTTGCCAATCAAAACTTGAAAGGCACTTTGTTCTTGGATGATAACGGCACTTTTCGTGATATTGATTACGTCATTGTAACGCCCGAAAATTTAAAGAGTCAGGCCGAAGTTTTGGCCAATTTTCATCGTTCCTACCATAGCTACAATGTTAAAGTCGTAACATTGCCCATGATTTATCAGGAATTTAATAGCGGAAAGCAAGATATTGGGGCTATTCGCAACCTAATGCGCTACATCTATCACAATGCTTCGCAGCCTTCCAATCGGGTAAAATATTTGAATTTATTTGGCGATGCATCGTATGATTTTAAAAATAGAATTTCCAACAACACCAATATAGTTCCTATTTACCATGCGTTAAGTAGTTATTTTTCGGGAGAAACTTCTTTTGCCTCCGATGATTTTTTTGCGTTGATGGATGCAACAGAGGGCGATCCATTGTCAGGTTTTGCGGCTGACTTTGCGGTGGGACGTATGTTGGTGTCTACTCCACAGCAAGCCGCTGAAATGGTGAATAAAGTGATTGAATATCACGATTTACAATCCTATGGGAGTTGGCGAAATAATTATGTTTCCATCTCTGATGACGCCGACAAAGATCCTGATGCTAGCCTTCAAGTGCGTCAAAACATACTCACCGATGCCATTTACACCCAAAAACCGTTTATCAACTTCAGAAAGATATTTTTGGATTCCTATGTGCAACAAACCTCTTCGGGAGGCGATCGATATCCGCAAGCCAAATTGGATTTGAGTAATGCCTTTGAAAAAGGTGCCTTGGTGTTTAATTATTTAGGCCATGGAGGAGAAGACGGTTTAACCGCAGAGCGCTTGTGGGATAAATTTGACGGATTTAATTATCAGAACCGTTTTCGTTACCCTTTATTTATCACAATTACCTGTGAGTTTTCGCGTTTTGACAATCCTTTACGACCCACAGCAGGGGAATATACTTATTGGAATCCTCGAGGGGGGGCGATTTCCTTGATAACAACCATTCGCTCTATTGGGCAGTTTCAGGCTGAAAATTTCAACGATAACTTGTCGAGTAAACTCTTTGCGTACGGTTCGAATACGTATGTGTCAATTGCCGAGGCTTTGCGTCAAGCAAAAAATATGTCCAATAATAATTCGGCGACACGGGTAGTTTTCTATTTGGGCGATCCTGCTTTGAAATTGGCCATCGCCCAACCTAAAGTAGTTTTAACCAAAATTAATGACGTTCCTATAACGCAACCTACCGACGATTTAAAAGCGCTGGCTACCATCAAATTAAGCGGTGAGGTGCAAGATGAAAACGGCCAGCTTTTATCCAGTTACAATGGAGAATTAGCCATCAATGTTTTTGATAAAAACTTTACCAAAAATGCATTAAATAACGATGGATTTACCACTCCGCTCACTTTTGAGAATTTAGGCGAAACCATTTTTCGAGGGAATGTGAGTGTGGTCAATGGCCAGTTTGAGGTCACCTTTGTTGTGCCTCGTGATATTCGTATTCCTTTGGGACCCGGGCGGGTGAGTTTTTATGCCAAAGGTACTCAAGTCAACACCGATCGTACGGGACACAGTTTTGATATTCGAGTGGGTGGTGTCAATACAGCTGCAGTGGCCGATAATTTAGGTCCCCGTGCCCGCTTATATATGAATGATGAAAGTTTTGTCGACGGTGGAATTACTAATGCATCCCCATTTTTATTAGCCTTTTTAGAGGATGAACATGGGATTAATACAGCAAGTGGAATCGGACATGATATCATTGCAATTTTGGATGGCGATGAAATGAATCCATTTGTGCTGAATGATTACTACGAAACGGAGCTGAATGATTTTACCAAAGGAAAAATTCGTTTTCCCTTTCGTGATTTAGCAAAAGGGCCCCATACCATTGTTTTCAAAGCTTGGGATGTGTATAACAACCCTGTAACTGTAGAGATTCATTTTGTGGTGGCAGACGGTAATGGGATTACCTTGACGAATGTCTTAAATTACCCCAACCCTTTTGTGAATTACACCGAGTTTTGGTTCAATCATAACCGCCCTTTTGAACCTTTAGAAGTTCAAGTTCAGATTTTTACCATCACAGGTAAAATTGTAAAAACGATCAACCAAACAGTAACCACAGAAGGTTTTTTAAGTCGCCAAATTCAATGGGATGGACTCGATGATTTTGGTTCAAAAATCGGGAAAGGGGTGTATGTATACAAACTAACGGTACGATCGACCCTCAATGGGAATACTGCGGAAAAAATTGAAAAATTGGTTATACTGTAAAAAATACTATATTTGTTAACTTTTTTAAATTGCAACAATGAAGAAGCTATTATGGGCGCTGAGCCTCCTAAGCATCACAACTACAATAAACGCACAACAACGAGTTATCACTACTGGCGTTCCCTTTTTAATGATTGCCTCCGACGCCCGAGCGGCTGGCTTGGGTGATCAAGGGGTGGCCACTTCTGCGGATGCCTATGCACAACAATGGAATCCTGCCAAGTTTGCCTTTGCTACCGATAAACAAGGGTTCTCGTTAGGGTATACCCCTTATTTGACGCAATTGGTCAACGACATTTCTTTGGGACAAGTGACCTATTACAATCGTATTAATGAGCGAAGTGCTTTTGCCGGTTCCTTACGATTTTTTAGTTTGGGAGAAATCGAGTTGCGCCAAAGTTTTGACGATCCCGCCAATGTGGTCAAACCGAATGAGTTGGCTTTAGATGGGTCGTATGCCCTTAAGTTGAGTGACCGTTTCAGTATGGCGGTGGCCGGACGCTATATTCGCTCCAATTTACGAATTCCTGATGCGACTACAGATGCTCGTGCAGCCAACACTTTTGCCTTCGACGTTGCCGGTTTTTTTCAGTCGGAAGAATTTGCACTAGATGATTTTAACGGGCGCTATCGTTTGGGATTCAATTTCCAAAATTTAGGACCTAAAATCAGTTATGACAATGATCAAAGTGATTTAAATTCCAATTTTATTCCCGCCAACATGCGTTTGGGAGGTGGATTTGATTTCATTTTGGACGAATACAATAAAGTATCTTTGAATGTTGAAGCCCAAAAATTATTGGTTCCTACGCCTCAAGTGGGTTTCGATAATGGAACATACAATGGAACGGATATGAATAATGACGGGACAATAGACTCTGTCGATATGCAATTGGCTACTGAAGAATACAAACGGATCAATTGGGTGTCGGGTATTTTCCGTTCCTTTGGGGATGCCCCTGGAGGGTTTTCCGAAGAATTACGAGAAGTGAGTTATTCGGTAGGTGCCGAGTACAATTACCAAGATGCTTTTGCTATGCGTTTGGGTTATTTCAATGAAAGTAAAGATAAAGGAGGACGTAAGTTTTTTACTCTTGGTGCTGGATTTAAGTACAATATCGTACGCGTAGATGTTTCCTACTTATTTTCCGCCTCCCGCATTCGAAACCCTCTAGAAAATACACTTCGTTTTTCGCTGACGTTTAATTTTGGCGACAAATATGAAGATTATTAATCGTTTTTAATTACCAATGATACAATCCAAATTTCACTTTGAAGTTTGGATTTTTTTTCCGCAATACCTTATGAAAGAACTTACCATTCAAACGGTTTTTACAGTCTACGATGCGCTTGACCAAACGCCGAGCGAAGTGCAAGCTTTGATGGAAAAAGCGATTGCTGCACGAAATACAGCCTATGCCCCTTATTCACGCTTTCGTGTGGGAGCTGCTTTGCTTTTGGATAATGGTGAAGTAGTTGTGGGTTCCAACCAGGAAAATGCAGCCTATCCCTCCGGACTTTGTGCTGAACGTGTCGCTATATTTCAAGCCGGTGCATTATATCCTGATGCCGTGATCACGACGCTGGTTATCACCGCTGCTTCTGAGACCAATCCTACGCTGTCGCCAATTCCGCCGTGTGGGGCATGCCGTCAGTCGATTGCCGAGTACGAGTTTCGACAAGATACACCCATAGCCATTTATTTTATGGGTGAAAAAGGGGTAGTGTATCAATCCGAGTCTATTGCCAATTTGTTGCCGTTGACTTTTGATAAAACCGCCTTGTAAGCTAAAACGATGTAGTTAATATTTCCCCCTCTAAACGGTTGCTAAAAACTATATTTTTAGGGGATTTAATTTTTAGTTCTACAATCATTATTCTATTTTTGCATTCCGATTATTCCGTGATGTAAACAATTTCGCATAATCGTGCCCACAAAATTTTGTAAAACGCAGTAATTCAGTCAAAATGAAAGAAATTACCAAAGAAGTTTACCTGCAATGGTATGAAGATATGCAGTTCTGGAGAAAGTTTGAAGACCGTCTCGCTGCTGTGTATATTCAACAAAAAGTTAGAGGTTTCCTTCACTTATATAACGGACAGGAAGCGGTATTGGCCGGTGCCTTGCACGCGATGGATTTATCCAAAGACAAAATGATTACCGCTTACCGTAACCACGTGCAACCCATTGGAATGGGCGTAGATCCTCGTAAAGTTATGGCAGAGTTGTATGGAAAAGTGACAGGTACATCCAAAGGAATGGGAGGTTCAATGCACATTTTTTCCAAAGAACATGGGTTTTATGGCGGACACGGAATCGTTGGAGCACAAATCCCAGTGGGAGCCGGAATCGCTTTTGCCGACAAATATTTTGAAACAGGTGGGGTAACGCTAACCTATTTTGGAGACGGTGCAGCGCGTCAAGGGTCACTTCATGAGGCTTTTAATATGGCGATGAACTGGAAGTTGCCGGTGGTTTTTATTTGTGAAAATAACGGGTACGCCATGGGAACTTCTGTAGAGCGAACCGCAAATCATACCGATATTTGGAAATTAGGATTAGGGTATGAAATGCCTTGCGGTCCCGTAGATGGGATGAATCCTGTAAAAGTGGCCGAAGCCATGCATGAAGCCATTGAGCGGGCACGTCGCGGCGATGGACCTACGTTTTTAGAAATGAAAACATACCGTTACCGAGGACACTCGATGTCGGATGCGCAATTGTACCGAACCAAAGACGAGGTAGAGGAATACAAAAAAATTGACCCTATCACGCAAGTTTTAGATATTATCAAAGAAAAAGGATACGCTACCGAAGCTGAAATCGAAGCGATTGATGAGCGTGTTAAAAATTTAGTGGACGAGTGCGAACGTTTTGCCGAAGAGTCCCCTTATCCCGAAGTACAACAATTGTACGATGTGGTGTATGAAGAACCGAATTATCCATTTATTCCCCATAAATTATAAGCAATTATGGCAACAGTAGTAACGATGCCCCGCTTGAGTGATACGATGACCGAAGGAACGGTAGCAACATGGTTGAAAAAAGTGGGTGATACGATCAAAGAAGGTGATATTTTAGCTGAAATCGAAACCGATAAAGCCACCATGGAGTTTGAATCTTTCAACGCTGGGGTTCTTTTACATATCGGTATTCAAGAAGGTCAGTCAGCTCCTGTTGACTCGCTATTGGCCATTATTGGTCAGGCTGGGGAAGACATTAGTGCTTTGTTGAATGGGGGAACTGCTGCTCCGGCTTCCAACGGTACTGCCGATGCTCCGGCGGCCTCACCCACTGTTGCGACGGCTCCAGCGGGTATTCAAGTGATTACGATGCCTCGTTTGAGTGATACCATGACTACAGGTACCGTGGCCACTTGGTTGAAAAAGGTAGGCGATACCGTAAAAGAAGGCGATATTTTGGCTGAAATCGAAACCGATAAGGCTACCATGGAGTTTGAATCTTTCCATTCAGGAACGCTATTATACATAGGCATTCAGGAAGGAGAATCAGCTCCCGTAGATAGTGTTTTGGCGATTATTGGGCCTGCGGGCACCGACGTACTTGCTTATGCTGAGTCGTTGAAATCAGGAGGAGTTCCTGCGGCAACTCCGACTTCTGCACCCGCTGAAATCCCAACTTCAGTTTCTGCCACACCTGTAGCTGCTCCGGTAGTTCAGGAAGGAGGTCGCATTTTTGCATCGCCATTAGCGCGTCAAATTGCGAAAGAAAAAGGCATTGATTTAGGTCAAGTTAAAGGGACAGGCGAAAACGGGCGTATTGTGAAAAGTGATGTCGAGCAATTTACAGCGGCTCCTGTTGCCACAGCTTCTGCACCAGTTGCACCAGCACCGGCCGCGGCTCCCGAAGTGAAACCTTTCGTTCCAGCGGGATCCGAATTTGCAGAGCAAATTAAAAATTCCCAAATGCGTAAAACGATTGCACGTCGTTTGTCAGAATCCATATTTACCGCTCCTCATTTTTATTTAACCATCGAGGTTGCCATGGATGAAGCGATGAAGTCGCGCGGAGTGATTAATTCAGTACCCGATACCAAAGTGTCGTTCAACGATATGGTGATTAAAGCGTGTGCGATGGCTTTGAAAAAACATCCAAAAGTAAATTCGCAATGGAGCGATGAAGCCATCACAATCAATCACCACGTGCACATTGGTGTAGCCGTGGCCGTAGAGGATGGATTGGTTGTTCCAGTCGTACGGTTTACCGATCAAATGACGTTGTCACAAATTGGAAATGCGGTTAAAGATTTAGCAGGGAAAGCGCGTAATAAGAAGTTACAACCTTCCGAAATGGAAGGAAGTACATTTACCGTTTCCAATTTAGGTATGTTCGGAATCACGGAGTTCACCTCGATCATCAACCAGCCTAATTCCGCTATTTTGTCGGTAGGAGCCATTATTCAAAAACCTGTTGTTCGTGATGGGCAGATTGTAGTAGGACACACCATGAAAGTAACCTTAGCCTGTGATCATCGAACCGTCGATGGAGCAACAGGAGCTGCGTTTTTACAAACCTTACGCACTTTCTTGGAAAATCCAGTCACTATGTTAGCCTAAAAAATTAATTGATACATACAAAAAATCCTGCTCGATAAAGCAGGATTTTTTTATAGAATCCGATTGCTATTGACTGTTACTTGTAGCAATAACAAACTTGAGTTTGTTTTTCACTCCAATCTGGAGCACATCGACTAAATCTTGTACTTGAAGATTATACGGAATACGAACCACAATGGTTTCGTCTGAACCGGGCGTGATTTTGGACATTAATACCGATTCCAATTGGTCAAATGGAACTTCTTCCTTATCCAAAAAGTATCTCTTTTCCTCGGTAACCGAAAGGCTAATTAATTGTTTGTTCGTTTTCTCATTATTTTTTGACTTGGGCAACGTCATTTTAATCACATTCGGATTCGCCAAGGTGGAAATGATTAAGAAAAACAACAAAAGGAAAAACATGATGTCGCTTAACGAGGAAGTCGCGACTTCAGCATGAAAGCGTTTATTTCGTCTTACCATTGGGTCGTTGAATTATGTTGACAAACTCTAAAACTTGTTTTTGAATGCTTAACACGAAGCCATCAATTTTACCATTAAACAAGTGGTAGGCTGCATAGGCGATGATGCCCACAACAAGACCCGCTCCTGAGCTGATCATTTTTTCGTACAACCCCCCCGAAATGTTACCAATACTAATATCTTCTGTTTGTGAAATGCTATAGAAAATTTTTATTACTCCAGAAATCGTTCCGATGAATCCCAACGTGGGTGCAATACCCGCGATTAAACCTAACTGTCCCAGTTTTTTCTCCATTTCACCTACCTCAATATTGGCCGCACGCTCCATATTGGATTCAATTTCAGAAATTGGTCGACCAATCGTTAAAATTCCTTCGCGCAACACATAACCCGAAGCGGTGTTGTTGCGTTCGGTAATGGCTACAGCACGTTGTAATTCTCCTGAATTTAACGCCTCACGCACATCACGGGTGAGATTAGGGTCAATTTTTGACCGTTTGTGGATATACAACCAACGCTCAATGATTATGAATAAGGTATAAAATAGTAAAAGTGCAATAGGGATGAGAAAAAAACCTCCTTTGGTAACAAACTCCAAAACGGAAATTTCTTTGACGGCAACCGTGTTTTCAATGACCGCCCCAGTCGCTTGGGTGATACTGTCGTTTTGAACTTGAAGAAAAAATAAATTCATAGTGTTCCTTAGTTTTATAATAGTGGAATTATTCTCAAATTTGCCCTAAAGATAAAAGCAGTTACAATACTAAACTAAAATTTTAGAAAAATATTTTATCTCAAAATTAGTTATCACAAAAGAAATGAACTACGCCGAAACTGTTGCTTGGATGTTTTCCCGTTTACCGATGTACCAACAGGTGGGAGCGGTTGCTTATAAAAAAGATCTAACCAATACGCTTGCCTTTGCCGAAGTATTGGGCCATCCCGAGCGATCCTTAACGTGCATTCATGTAGCGGGCACCAATGGTAAAGGTTCAACGTCGCATTTACTCGCCTCCGTCTTACAAGCAGCAGGCTATAAAGTAGGATTGTATACGTCACCCCATTTAAACGATTTTCGGGAACGCATACGAATTAATGGAGAACCGATTGAAGCTGATTTTGTAGTGAATTTTATCGCTACCCATCGTGCGTTTTTGGAACAACAGCAATTGAGTTTTTTTGAGTTGACGGTAGGAATGGCATTCGCGTATTTTGTTGCAGGAAAAACCGATATCAACATTATTGAGGTAGGCATGGGAGGGCGCTTGGATTCAACCAATATTATTACTCCCGAAGTCGCAGTGATTACCAATATCGGGTTGGACCACACGCAATTTTTAGGCACAACACTTCCTGAAATTGCAGCTGAGAAAGCAGGGATAATCAAAGCGGGCGTACCGGTCGTTGTGGGCGAGTGGGAGGCCGCAACACAGGCGGTTTTTGAAAGCCGCGCACAAGCCCTTCAAGCGCCTTTATATTATGCAGGGGTTTTGCAAACGTCAACTTATCCCTCCGTATTGAAGGGTGCTTATCAAGAAGCAAATAAAAAAACGGTACAACAAACCTTGGCTGTTCTTCAAGCGCAAGGGAAATTTATCATTTCTGAGGAAGCGATACAAAAGGGATTCATGGAGGTAATGGAGCGAACCGGACTGCGGGGACGTTGGCAAATTTTGGGGCATCAACCCAAGATCATTGCCGATACAGCACACAATGCACATGGACTTCGGGTAGTCATGCCACAACTTTTGGCGGAACCCTTTACGCAATTACATCTGGTGTTGGGCGTGGTCAATGATAAAGATTTGAATGAAATTCTTCCTTTGTTTCCAAAAAATGCGTTGTATTATTTTTGTAAACCCAATGTGCCAAGAGGGTTAGATGCCGAAGTTTTACGACAAAAAGCCGAAGAATTTCAGTGTAAAGGAATGGTATTCGCTTCCGTTTCAGAAGCTTATAACGAGGCTAGAAAACAAGCGGGTTCTGACGATGTGATCTATGTGGGAGGGAGTACTTTTGTAGTCGCGGAACTTTTTTGATTTTTTTTAATTTTTTCCTTGCAGAAACAAAAAACAGTCTTATATTTGCATCCGCAATCAAGCACTAATCGGGCGATTAGCTCAGCTGGTTCAGAGCACCTCGTTTACACCGAGGGGGTCGGGGGTTCGAACCCCTCATCGCCCACAAAGCAAGTCCTATGACTTGCTTTTTTTATGGACTTCGTTCTGTAGTTTGTATGGGTCATTAACTCAGCGGTTCAGAGTGCTACCTTGACAGGGTAGAAGTCACTGGTTCGATTCCAGTATGACCCACAAAAACAAAAGCCTTTCGATTTCGAAAGGCTTTTTTTATGTTTTAGATATAACTATTAAACGTTGAAGATAAGCGTCAATGGAAATTAAGGGAGCATCTACCAATCACCGCTGGCGCCACCACCACCAAAGCCGCCGCCACCGCCAAAGCCTCCCCATCCTCCAGCGGAAGAGCCACCCCCCCAACTGCCGCCGGAACCTCGTCCTAAGCTGCTAAGAATGATGATGTCGGCCAGGTCAGGACCACTGAATCCGCTGCCACCACGGCCCCCGCCGCCACGTTTATTTCGCGAGGCAATCGCGATTATAATAATGAAAACAATCAAAAAGATAAAAAAGACGATGCCACCCACTAAGGTGTCGCCCGATTTGCCTTTATGATCGTTTTTATATTCGCCTTTGAGGGTTTTGAATATCGCTTCAGTTCCCGATTGAATGCCCCCGTAATAATCCCCTTTTTTGAAAAAAGGTTTCAAGTCTCGTTCAATGATACGTCGCGACTGAGCATCAGTGAGCAAATGCTCAACGCCATAGCCCGTGGCAATCGTCATTTTCCGATCTTCAAGCGCAATAAGAAGGACGACGCCATTGTCTTTTCCTTTTTGACCAATTTCCCATGCTTGTCCCAAATCGGTAGCATACCGATTGATGGATTCCCCTTGGGTGGTTTTTACCATCATCACAAAAATCTCGGTCGAGGTACTGTCGGAGTACACTTTAAGTTTTTCATACAACGAGGCCAATTCCGCTTTCGACAAGGTTTGGGTACTATCGATGATGGGCGGAATAAATCCGGGTTTTTTGGGTATGGTAACCTGCGCCAAACTGCATTGATGCACCGCCAACATAGCCGTCAAAAGGAGGAACTGAGCGAGTTTATAGGCCAATTTGATCATCCTTTTGAAATTTCATTGGTTAATTCATTGGTGTCCTCTTCCGTGTAAGGGAAATAATGTTTTAACTGTTCTCCTACAAGGCGGATGCCCTCGCACAGTGCCATAGCATTTTTTCCCTCTCGAAAGTAGTTTTGCATCACCTCTTTGGTGCTATCCCAAAAGGTATCGGTCACCTTTTCGTGTATGCCTTGGTCGCCACAAATGGTAAACTTGCGACTTTCAACGGCGACATAAATTAGTACCCCATTGCGTTGTGCGGTAGCCTCCATTTTCAATTCGTAAAAAACTTCCAAAGCGCGTTCCATCGCTTCCTTAGTGAGCGTTTTTTCCAAATGCACACGAATTTCCCCCGAAGTCGCTTTTTCCGCTTCTTGGATGGCCATGACCACCGCTTTTTCATCGTTGGGGGTTAAAAATTGTTCTACCGTTGACATAGGTCAGAATTACTTCTTACTGTTGAAATCAAAGTTCACCTCGGGTGCTTTTTCGGCGCCTTCTTCGGCTTTGAACCGCGCCATTTCATCAAATCCAAAGAGTTTGGCAAACAGAACAGATGGGAAGGTTTTCGTGCTTTTGTTGTACACGTTTATCGATTCGTTGTAGCGATCACGTGCTACATTGATGCGGTTTTCGGTACCCTCCAATTGCGACTGTAATTCCAAAAAGTTTTGATTGGCTTTCAGGTCTGGGTATTTTTCTACACTCACCAATAAACGAGAAAGTGTGCTCGAAACTCCTGCTTGCGCTTGTTGGAATTTTGCTAATTGATCTGGGGTAATGTTTTGTGGATCAATCGTAACATCAGTCGCCTTCGCACGTGCATTTACCACAGCCTCCAAAGTTGATTTTTCAAAATCGGCTGCGCCTTGCACCGTTTTTACCAAATTACTGATCAAGTCATTTCGGCGCTGGTAGGCACTCTCTACATTGGACCAAGCGGTTTTTGCATTTTCTTCTTTACCTACGAGACCGTTGTACGATCCAATTCCAAAAAGAAATAGAATTCCAATAACGATCGGTACAATCCATTTTTTTAATGCATTCATAGTTGTTTATATTAATTAGAGTTTTACAATTAGTCCAAAAATCGTAAGCATTGTTACGTCTTACAATCCGTTTTTAATTTTCTGCAATTCTGTTTTAACCGCTTCGAGTTTGGCGATGATTTCAAACGTGTCCAAGGTTTTTTTCTGTTTGTCTTTCAAATGGGTTTTGGCTCCTTCCAAGGTAAATCCGCGCTCTTTCACCAAATGGTATATCAATTGCAGGTTTTTGACATCTTCCTGCGTAAACATGCGGTTGCCCTTAGCATTTTTTTTGGGTTTCAAAATATCGAATTCCTTATCCCAAAAACGAATCAACGAAGCATTGACCCCAAAGGCTTTGGCGACTTCCCCAATGCTGAAATACAATTTATCTTTTGATAGTTCAATATGCATAGTTCTTTGTGTTTATATGGTTAATCAAGCGATTGGTTCTCTTGGTTGGCAATTTTCGAAATGACCACATATTCTGCCGCCGAAATATTGCCGTAATAAAAATTAATCGGATTTACTGGCTTCCCGCCTTTGTGCACTTCATAATGCAAATGGGGCGCTTCACTACGACCGGTGCTGCCTACAAAGCCAATTACATCGCCCCGTTTTACCCGCTGTCCGGGTCTAACTTTTATCTTACTCAAATGGGCGTACAGTGTGAGATAACCGTACCCGTGGTTGATTTGAATATGGTTTCCGTAGCCCGATAAGCCGTTGTCTGCCCGTTTCACCACGCCATCACCCGTAGCGTAAATCGGAGTTCCCGTGCGCGCCGTAAAGTCCATGCCTTCGTGCATTTTTCGCGCTTTGGTAAACGGATCCGTGCGGTACCCAAATCCCGAGGCCATCTGCTTCAAGTCCTCATTCTTCACCGGTTGTATCGCCGGAATCGAAGCCAACAACCGCCCTTTGGTTTTCGCCATTTTCAAAATCGCATCCAACGAGCGCGACTGCACCACCAACGCTTTGGCAATCTCATCTACTTTTTTATGGGTGTTTATGACCAAGTCAGCGTTGTTAAACCCCTCCAACTCGCGGTACCGATCCTGCGTGATGATTCCCGCTCTTCGATCGGCTTGAGCAATCGGATTGGCATTAAAATACACCCGATACAAATTGTTGTCTCGCTCCTCCAAACTCGTCAACACCGCATCCAACTGTTCAATTTTTTTATTCAAAATCGAGTAGCTGATTTTCATGTTGTCAATTTCCCGTTTCATCATTTTATCTTTTGGCGTCTCTAGGTACGAGGTATTCATCACCAACACAAAGCTCAAAAAACCAAACAATGCCGAAGCGACCAGAAACAAGAGCACATACGCAATTTTCGTGCGTTTTTTAGGCTTGATTTTGCGATAGGCCAAGCTCTCGGTATCATAATAATATTTTACTTTCTTCGACATGCGGTAATTTACTATTTTTGTGGCGGTAAACGCCGAACGGTAGTTATACGAACAAATTTAGGAAATGTTTCGCGCAAACCTAAATTTTGTTGCAGTTCCACAGTGGTAGCTTGATTATCAGGAGCATAAACCCCCGAGTGCTATGTCATCCTCCTCCTGCTCCCGCCCGTCGCTTTGTCCGCTACGCTCCCAAGAGCTCCAACAAGGGCGGTATCAGGGCTATATCGAACATCCGTTTGCCAAAACCAAACCATAAACCAATTGAAATTCGCCCATGAAATCGCAGGACATTCGCAAAGCGTACCTCCAATTTTTTGAAAGTAAAAACCACTTGATCGTGCCTTCCGCGCCCATCGTTTTAAAAGACGATCCCACCTTGATGTTCAACAACTCCGGAATGGCGCAGTTTAAGGAATTCTTTTTAGGCAACGGCACGCCTAAGAGTCCCCGTATTGCCGATACCCAAAAATGCCTTCGCGTTTCGGGAAAGCATAACGATTTAGAAGACGTAGGGTTCGACACCTACCACCATACCATGTTTGAAATGCTAGGCAATTGGTCGTTTGGCGATTACTTCAAAAAAGAAGCCTTAGCCTGGGCTTGGGAGTTTCTCACCGAAGTCTTGAAATTGGATAAAGACCGTTTGTACGTCTCGGTTTTCGAAGGCAACCCTTCCGAAAATGTACCCTTCGACCAAGAGGCGTTTGATATTTGGAAACAATACGTTGCAGAAGATCGCATCATCTTAGGGAATAAAAAAGATAATTTCTGGGAAATGGGCGATCAAGGGCCTTGTGGTCCTTGTTCTGAAATTCATATCGATTTGCGTACCGACGCCGAGCGTGCTGCCGTTTCAGGACGCAGTTTGGTCAATGCCGATCATCCGCAAGTGGTGGAGATTTGGAACAATGTATTCATGGAATTCAACCGTAAAGCCGACGGATCGCTCGAAAAACTACCCGCACAACATGTGGATACCGGAATGGGATTCGAGCGTTTGTGTATGGCCATGCAAGGCGTAACCTCCAATTACGATACCGACGTGTTTACCCCTTTGATCCAAAAAGTGGAACATATTACCGGGTTACACTACACCAACAACGAAATCAAGTCCATTTCAGAGGAACAAAATAAAATCAATATTGCCATCCGGGTCATTGTCGATCACGTCCGTGCCGTAGCCTTTGCTATTGCCGATGGACAATTGCCATCCAATACAGGAGCCGGTTATGTGATTCGCCGCATTCTTCGCCGTGCGATTCGGTATGGTTTTACTTTTTTAAACCAAAAAGAAGCTTTCATTCATCAATTAGTAGCGGTTTTGGCCGATCAAATGGGCGAATTCTTCCCCGAAATCCGTTCGCAGCAAAATCTAGTGACCAATGTAATCAAGGAAGAGGAAGCCTCGTTTTTACGAACCCTCGATCAAGGGTTGCAATTGCTCGATAAAGTGGTAGCCGAAACCCAAGGCAAAGAAGTCAAGGGAGAGAAGGTATTTGAACTGTATGATACCTTCGGTTTCCCCAAAGATTTAACAGCATTGATTTTAAAAGAAAAAGGATTTACGTATCAAGAAGCGGAGTTTGAAGCGGAGTTGGCCAAACAAAAAGCGCGTTCGCGTGCGGCTTCCGAAGTGACAACCGAGGATTGGAAGGTTTTGATCGAAGGCAATGTAGAAACCTTTGTCGGCTATGATCAAACCGAAAATGAAGTAAAAATTACCCGTATTCGTAAGGTAGATTCCAAAAAAGACGGATTGTTATACCAAATCGTTTTAGATGCCACGCCTTTTTACCCAGAAGGAGGGGGACAAGTGGGCGATAAAGGTTCGCTCATTTCCGCCAACGAAGTCATTGAAATCATTGATACCAAAAAAGAGAACAATCTTATTTTACATTTTGCCAAATCATTACCTGAAAATGTCAATGCCGTTTTTGTTGCCAAAGTAAATACCGATTTACGCACCGCAACGTCCAAAAACCACTCGGCAACGCACTTGATGCATTTGGCATTGCGCACCGTTTTGGGAACACATGTGGAGCAGAAAGGGTCGTTGGTAAATCCCAATTATTTGCGTTTCGACTTTTCACATTTTGCCAAAGTTACCGATGCAGAAATTCGTCAGGTAGAAGACTTTGTCAATGCGCGTATTGCCGAGCAATTGGCTTTGGTAGAATACCGTAATCTACCCATTCAAGAAGCGATGGCCAAAGGCGCGATGGCTTTGTTTGGTGAAAAATACGGGGATACCGTTCGCATGATTGAATTTGGTGAAAGTCGGGAGTTGTGCGGTGGAATCCATGTGAAAAACACGGCAGACATCTGGCATTTCAAAATTGTTTCCGAAGGAGCAGTCGCAGCGGGAATTCGTCGTATTGAGGCAATCACCGGCACGGCAGTAGCTGATTTCTTTGCTCAGCAAGAAGCAGCCTTGGCTCAAATCAAAGAAACGTTGAAAAATCCACAAGATGCGTTGAAAGCCGTGGTGAGTTTGCAGGATGAAAATACCAAATTGAAAAAGCAAATCGAGCAGTTATTAAAAGATAAGGCTAAAAATCTAAAAGGTGAACTGGCTTTGCAATTGCAATCGGTAAATGGAGTACGGTTTTTGGCGACTCAAGTGGATTTAGATGCCAACGGAGCCAAAGATTTAGCCTATGAATTGGGGCAAAATCAAACCGATATCTACTTGGTTTTGGCCACTGTAACCGATGATAAACCTATGCTAACGTGCTATATTTCGAAAGAATTGGTGGATAGCAAAGGCTTAAATGCAGGACAAGTGGTCCGCGAGTTGGGTAAGTACATCCAAGGCGGTGGCGGTGGACAGCCGTTTTTTGCTACCGCTGGAGGGAAAAATCCGGCGGGTATAGAAGAAGCCCTTTCCAAAGCAATCGATTTTATAAAATAAATAGAGCCTCCCACACGGGAGGTTTTTTTTGACCCCTGAATTCGTATTTTTGAAAAAAAATAATCCATGCAATTACACACTCCTGTTCCTGTAAACCCTATCGAAAACCCCCTCAGTTACCAAGCGAAAGTCTTTAGTATGGGGTCGTGTTTTGCTGAACACATGAATGAAAAGTTGCGCTACTACGGATTTGATAGTGATGCGAATCCGTTTGGAATTATTTTTAATGCGCTTTCCATGCAACGTTTGGTGGCACGTATCGTTCAGGAGCAAGCGTTTACTGAAGCAGATATTTTTTTTCACAACGAACTCTGGCAATCCTATGAAGTGCATTCTCGTTGGAGTACAACCGAGGCCGAACGCTATATTCATCAGTTAAATTCGCTTCTTTTTACCGCTCATGAACAACTGGTGCAAGCCACTCATTTTATACTAACATTGGGAACGTCATGGGTGTATACCTTTGCCAATCAGGTTGTAGCCAATTGCCATAAAGTGCCCAATGCCCAATTTGAAAAGCGATTACTTACAGCCGAAGATACAGAAGGAGCTCTAGCCGAAATCATGCGTTTAGTTCGGCAAATAAATCCAAAAATTCAATTTGTTTTTACGGTTTCTCCCGTGCGTCATACCAAAGATGGATTTACAGAAAATCACATAAGCAAAGGAAATTTGTTGCAAGCGATTTACAACCTAAAACAAAACGATAACAAGTGGTATTATTTTCCTGCCTATGAAATCATGATGGATGAGTTGCGCGATTACCGCTTCTTTGCGGCTGACCTCATTCATCCCAATGCCCTTGCCATTGATTATATCTGGGAACGATTCTCTACGGAGGCAATTTCAAGTGAAAGCCATCCTATTATGAAAGAGGTTGTTGAATTAAAACGGGCATTACAGCATCGTCCACAGCGTGAACATACGCAGGCTTGGAGAAAATTTCAACAGCACTTATCCCAAAAAATCGAAACATTTCAACAAAAATATCCTACGATATGCATTTCCTTTGTTCTCGATAACAAGGACTAACCCAATTCCTTTTCCAAACGTTCCCAGCCACCGCCGTTCATCACCTCAATACCTTGTGCTTTCAATAATGAAGCAGCTTGTGCACTGCGCATACCACTACGGCAACACACAATGACGGGCTGGTTGCGTTTTTTGATTTCGGCAACTTTCCCGTTGATCACTTGTAGCGGAATGTTTTTCGAACCTTGGATATGACCCGAAGCAAACTCTTCATAGGTGCGTACGTCAATAATCACAGCCCCTTTTTGCAAAAAATCTTTCACACTTTCTCCTTTGCTCCCAAAACCTAAAATGTTGAATAATCCCATACTGTTATTTTTGACCAAAGGTAAACGACCCGTGCCTCACACAAGGTAACTCAAGTTACCAAACCCAAAAATGTGTACATTTGACTCCCATGAAACCCTCCGACCGCAAAACCGAAATTATTAATGTGGCGGCCCGACTCTTTAAAGAGAAAGGGTATAGCGCCGTAACTGTGCGCGATATCGCCCAAGCTCTAAATATTAAAGCGGCCAGTTTATACAATCATATCGCTTCCAAACAAGAAATTCTCGTACTCATCGTCATCACCATCGCTGAAGAATTTACTAACGTAATGGAAGAAGTCCAACAAAGTGACGCAACCGCAATCGCCAAAATCGACCGCATTATTCAATTGCACATCGACATCACCCTCCGCAATCCCGATGCACTCGCTTGTTTAAATAACGATTGGATGCACTTGGAAAACGAAGCCGACCTCAAATATTTCCTGAAAATGCGCACCGATTACGAAGAGAATTTTCGTCAAATCGTAAAAAAAGGAATTCATAATGGCGAAATTCAACACCGTAATCCTGAGGTAATTATTTTTTCTATCTTATCTACACTCCGAACACTCTATATTTGGTACAACAAAACCAAAAGCCTCAGCGAAAACACCTTACGCGACGATATGCGCAACGTATTGCTCAATGGCATCACCGTAAACGCACGTTAAAAATTTACAACGTTTTCGTTACCCTTAAAAAAAATCACTAAATTTGTATCGTAAACTAACGTTTGTTAGTTAAATAAGAAACGCAAATTATGGTTCAGTTTTACAAGGTAAAAGTTGCCGATATTTACAAGGAAACCAAAGATTGTTCCGTGGTGACCTTGGACATTCCTGCCGAAATCCAACCGGCTTTTCAATTCAAACAAGGGCAACACCTCACGTTCAAAACCCAGTTAGAAGGAAAAGAAGTGCGTCGCTCGTACTCGCTTTGTTCCGCACCCCACGAGCACAAATGGCAAGTGGCCGTCAAACAAATTCCGGGGGGCTTGTTTTCTACCTATGTCAACGAACAGTTGCAACCCGGGGACGAAATCGAAGTGATGGCACCCGATGGGAAGTTTTATGTAGAAACACAACCTGAAGTAGCCAAAAATTACATCGCTTTTGCCGCAGGAAGTGGAATAACTCCCATGTTGTCGATTATCAAAACGCACTTGGCCAACGAACCCCACAGTACTTTTAAGCTGTTTTACCTGAATCGTAGCGTAAAATCCATTATCTTTAAAGAAGAAATTGAACAATTGAAAAACACCTATTTCAACCGTTTTGAGATTTTTCATTTCTTGACCAAAGAACACCGCCACGCCGAATTGTTCAACGGTCGTTTTACCCAAGAAAAAATTAAAACCCTAACCGAAAGAATCATCGATATTCCCAATACACACGATTGTTTCTTGTGTGGGCCCGAAGAGATGATTCACTTGTTGCGTGACGAACTCACGGCAGCAGGTTTACCTAAAGAATATATTCATTTCGAATTGTTTAACACCGGAATCTCCGAAGCCGACAAAGCACGCATCAGCAAAATTGTCGAGAAAAAAGTCGAAGGTACCGAAGTGACTATCATCGATGGCGGTAAAGAATTCCACTTTGTGATGGGCGATGATTTTGACAATATCCTCGACGGAGCCATTGCCGCCGGTGCCGATTTACCGTATGCTTGTAAAGGAGGGGTGTGTAGCACCTGCCGTTGTATCGTCAAAGAAGGATCGGTCGAAATGAAACTGAACTATTCGCTGGAAGAAGACGAATTGGCCAAAAACTATACGTTGAGCTGCCAAGCCGTGCCAACCTCCAAGAAAGTAGTGGTCGATTTTGGCGTGTAATTTTTGGGAGCAAGAACCCTTGGTTTCAAAAGAAGCACTGTCCCGTCGTCCGCTGTATCCCTCCACTTCGTTGCGGGGATGCCGCTTCCACCGGGGCTAAATAAGAATACTGAATTTCAAAACATAAAATCCCAAAAAGGGATATAATTAAAAACAAAAAAACGATGTGCCTTCGGGATCATCAAGTTGTCAAACGAAAAGGATACAGCTATGTCAGAAAAAGAGATTAAAAACTTAGAAGAACTGTTTCAACGTCGCATCGATAACGACGAGAAAATTGAGCCCAAAGATTGGATGCCGGAGAAATACCGCCAAACGCACATTCGTCAAATTTCACAACACGCCCACTCCGAAATCGTGGGGATGTTGCCCGAAGCCAATTGGATTACCCGCGCACCATCCTTGCGCCGTAAAGTAGCCTTGTTGGCCAAAATCCAAGATGAAGGCGGACACGGGTTGTACTTGTACAGCGCCGCTGAAACTCTCGGAATCTCCCGTGATGAAATGTATGAACAATTGCATACGGGTAAAGCCAAATATTCCAGCATTTTCAATTATCCTTCGCTCACATGGGCCGATATCGGTGCCATCGGTTGGTTGGTTGACGGTGCCGCCATCATGAATCAAGTCGCGTTAATGGGAACGTCTTACGGACCCTATTCTCGTGCGATGATTCGCATCTGTAAAGAAGAAAGTTTTCACCAACGCCAAGGCTACGAAATCTTATTAACGATGTCCAAAGGAACGCAAGAACAGAAAGACATGGTGCAAGATGCCTTAAACCGCTGGTGGTGGCCGTCTTTAATGATGTTTGGACCCCGCGATGCCGAATCACCCAACACCGAACAATCGGTGAAGTGGAAATTGAAACGCAAAACCAACGACGAACTCCGTCAGCAGTTTGTGGATCAAACGGTACCGCAAGCCGAAATCTTGGGAGCAAAAATTCCAGATGCGCACCTAAAATGGAACGAAGCGCGTAAACACTACGACTTCGGTGAAATCGATTGGGAAGAGTTCTGGCAAGTCGTTAACGGCCACGGAAAATGCAACAAACAACGTTTGGAAGCCCGTCGTTCGGCTTGGGAAAAAGGAACCTGGGTGCGCGATGCCGCCATGGCCTACGCCGAAAAACAAACCCAACGCAACCTCGAAAAAGCAGTGTAACAACGCATAATTCATAATTCATAACTCATAATTGTATGAACAACTGGCCTCTTTGGGAAGTCTTTATCCGTAGCAAAAACGGATTAGAACACCGTCACTGCGGTTCCCTACACGCAACCGATGCTACGATGGCTTTAGAAAACGCTCGTGATGTCTACACCCGCCGCGGCGAAGGGGTAAGTATCTGGGTCGTACCCTCAAGTCAAATTACAGCTTCCAATCCAGAGCAAAACGGAGAGACCTTCGAACCCGCTTTGGATAAAGTATACCGTCATCCCACATTCTATGAATTGCCGGATGAGCTAAAGCATATGTAAATGAGACATTAGACATTAGCCGTTAGTCTTTAGAAACGTAAAGGAGTAGATCTAAATTACAAAGTCTAAAGTCCAAAGTCTAACGTCTAACGTCTAAAGTCCAAAGTCTAACGTCTAACGTCCAAAGTCTAAAGTCCAAAGTCCAACGTCTAACGTCTAACGTCCAACGTCCAACGTCTAAAGTCTAAAGTCCAACGTCTAACGACTAAAAAAAACATGAGCAATTCAAAAATCAACTACATCCTCGGAATCGCCGACAACGCACTCAACCTTGGCCAACGCTTAAGTGAATTATGCGGGCACGGACCGAGTTTGGAAACCGATATTGCCACGACCAACATCGCACTCGACTTGTTGGGTCAAACCCGTAGCTATTATCAATATGCAGCCGAACTCCAAGGGGGTGAAGCTACCGAAGATACCTTGGCCTTCTTGCGCAAAGAACGCGAATACAAAAACGTCTTGTTGGTTGAACAACCCAACACCGATTTCGGCTATGTGATGGCCCGTCAATACTTGTTTGATGTATTCCATCTCTTGTTGTTGGAACAATTGCAAAACAGCAACGATGAGGTACTTGCTGCCATTGCCAAAAAGAGCATCAAAGAAGTAAGTTACCACAAGCGCTTCTCCGGCGATTGGATCAAACGCTTGGGCGACGGAACCGAAGAAAGTCATCACCGTATGCAAGAAGCCTTCGACAATTTGTGGACGTTCACCAACGAATTATTCCTAATGACCGCTGATGACACCGCCATGGTTGAAGCGGGAGTAGGGGTGGATGTGTCCCAATTGAAAGACACTTGGATGCAAGAAATTACCGCCTTGTTGACAGAAGCGACCTTAACCGTGCCTGATTTGAAGTATTTCTTAAAAGGAGGTAAAGAGGGAATGCACTCCGAACACATGGGCTTTATTTTGACCGATATGCAATACATGCAACGCACGTATCCAAACATGACTTGGTAAGACTATGCTGATTGAAATGAAGACCATTACACCGCAGATAACGGCCATTCTCGAGTCGGTTTCCGATCCTGAGATTCCCGTCCTCTCCATTATGGACATGGGCGTAGTGCGTGATGTGGCGGTCGAGGGAACCGAGGTTTTCATCAAAATCACACCCACCTACAGCGGTTGCCCCGCCATGGATACCATCGCCGATGATATCAAAGCGGCTTTCGCCAAAGAAGGGTACCAAGCGCAGGTCAAACTCGTATTAGCCCCCGCATGGTCTACCGACTGGATTACCGAACGCGGACGAAAAGCACTCGAAGCCTATGGCATCGCAGCGCCCTTAACCGAGGAAGCCGACAAAGAAGCCTTACTCGGAAATAAAAAAATAGTAAAGTGCCCGCAATGCGGTTCCACCCACACTCGATTAGTCAGTCAGTTTGGTTCGACCGCCTGCAAAGCCTTGTTTCAATGCGAGGAATGCCACGAACCCTTTGACTATTTTAAATGCTTAAAATAATGCCCACCTGCACAATTTCGGTTGCTGCAGGTGTTTATATAATAAACCATAACGTAAGTTCGCTTACAACTAACCAATATACCGATGAGTACAACTTCAATTGAAAAAAAGATTGAAAACAAGGTCGCGTACCTACATTTGAACCGACCCGAAGTATTCAATAGCTTCAACCGCGAAATGGCTCTTTCCATGCAATCCGCTTTGGATGAAGTGGCCCAAGACCCTGAAGTGCGCGCCATTGTGATTACCGGAAACGGGAAAGCTTTTTGTGCCGGTCAAGACTTGAAAGAAGTGACCACACCCGAACTCAATCCGGGATTCCGAAAAATCTTAGAGGAACACTATAATCCCATTATCGAACGCATACGCGCGATCGAAAAACCCGTCGTGGCTGCCGTTAACGGTGTTGCCGCAGGAGCAGGAGCGAATATCGCTTTGGCCTGTGATATTGTGGTGGCCAACGAACATGCTGCTTTCATCCAAGCCTTTAGCAAAATCGGTCTCGTGCCCGATAGCGCGGGAACCTTTTTCTTACCTCGATTAATCGGATTCCAAAAGGCCTCCGCCTTGATGATGCTCGGCGATAAAGTGTCGGCGACCGAAGCTTATGAAATGGGAATGATCTATAAATGTTATCCCAACGCTTTATTCGAAGAGGAAGTACAAAAGTTAGCCATAACGTTAGCCGACATGCCAACGCATGCACTAGCGCTTACCAAAAAATTGTTGAACCGTTCCATGATCAATAACCTTCAAGAACAATTGGCTATGGAAAGCGACTTGCAAATCGAAGCCAGTTCGTCCAACGATTACCGCGAAGGCGTAGCCGCTTTTGTCGAAAAACGCAAACCAGAATTTAAAGGAAACTAAAGATTAACGATTGTTGATTAACGAATGAAGATTAACGATTTTTGATTGATGAATATGAAGCCGAGTAGTTTAGAAGAACGATTAATTCAATTTGCAGTTGATGTGATACATCTTACGCAAAAGAAGAATCCTACTTTCGCTTCAGAACATTTAACAAAACAACTAATTCGTTCCTCAACATCAGCAGCACTGAATTATGGTGAAGCAAGAAGTGGAGAGTCACCCAATGATTTTCTTCACAAAATGAAAATAGTTTTGAAAGAACTTAGAGAGAGTTTGATCAATTTGAAAATACAACAAAGAGCAGCTTTAATTGAAAAAGAGGAAGATTTGAGACGATTAATTAATGAAAATGATGAGTTAGTCTCAATATTTGTAGCGAGTATTAAAACCGCTTCCTCAAAAAAGCAATACCATGATAGAAAGTAAAAATCAAAAATCAAAAATCGTTAATCTTCATTCGTTAATCAATGTGGCGATTATCGGTTCGGGAACCATGGGCAGTGGTATCGCACAAGTGGCGGCTACCGCCGGATGTGCCGTCAAATTGTTTGATGTGAACCAAGGCGCATTGGATAAAAGCAAAGCCGCACTTGAAGCCACTTTGTCAAAATTGGTGGAGAAAGAAAAAATCACCGCCGATACGAAAGCCGGTATTCAAAGTAGAACTGCGTATGTGACTGCGTTGTCCGATTTGTCCGATGCGGATTTGGTGATTGAAGCGATTGTGGAAAATCTAGAGGTAAAACGCAAGTTGTTTGCCGAACTCGAAAGCATCGTGGCGCCAACAACTATTTTAGCCTCCAATACTTCCTCACTGTCGATTGCCTCAATTGCAGCTTCTTGCCAAAAATCGGAGCGCGTCATCGGGATTCACTTTTTTAATCCCGCACCGTTAATGCAATTGGTGGAAGTCATTCCTGCCGTACAAACTTCAGAAGCCGTGTTGCAAACCGCCGTGGACACCATTCGTTCTTGGAAAAAAGTAGTAGCCGTAGCCAAAGACACGCCCGGATTCATTGTGAATCGTGTGGCCCGACCCTTTTACAGTGAAAGTTTGCGGATTTATGAGGAGGGAATGGCCGACTTTGCTACGATCGACTGGGCGTTGAAAACCGTAGGCGGTTTCCGTATGGGGCCGTTCGAACTCATGGACTTCATCGGGAATGATGTGAACTATGCCGTAACCGAATCGGTGTTTACCTCGTTCTATTTTGATCCACGGTACAAACCGGCGTTTACCCAAAAACGGCTAACGGAAGCCGGTTTCTTCGGAAGAAAATCCGGTCGTGGGTTCTATGATTACAGTGCAGCAATGCCTCTTCCCCAAGAAGATACAGCAATGGCACAATGTATTTTTCAACGGGTCATCGTCATGCTTATCAATGAGGCTGCCGATGCCCATTTCCTGAATGTAGGTTCGGTACAAGACATCGACAATGCCATGACCAAAGGGGTGAATTATCCCAAAGGTCTCCTCGCTTGGGCCGACGAACTCGGATTGCAATGGTGCGTCGACAAACTCGATGCCCTCTACGACGAATACCGCGAAGACCGCTACCGCTGCAGTCCGCTCCTTCGTAGAATGGCTAAAGCCAACCAGCGGTTTTATATAAGTGATTAGTAACTAGTGACTAGTAATTAGTTGGATGGATAAACTATTGAAAATAATGAAGAATGGTAAAAATACAAACCACCTGTCACCCCCAAGTTTCGGGGCTAGCCAGTCACTAGTCACTAATCACCAGTCACTAATCACCAGTCACTAGTTACTAATCACTAGTCACTAATCACTAGTCACTAATCACTAGTCACTAATCACTAGTCACTAATCACTAGTCACCAGTCACTAATCACTAACAACTCATAACTCATTACTCATAATTCATAACTCCCATGACGCCTGCCGAAATCGTCCATACCATGCTCTCCAAAGACGCCTTTAGCCAATGGCTAGGGATCGAATTGGTACATATTGATCACGGGACCTGTACGCTGTCACTCACCGTTCGCGAAGAAATGCTCAACGGTTTTGGCATCGCACACGGAGGCATCACCTTTGCGTTGGCCGATAGTGCTCTAGCGTTTGCTGCCAACTCGCACGGACGCCAATCGGTAAGTATCGATACGTCCATCAACCATGTGGAAACCCTCAAAGCCGGGGATGTCATCACCGCCACCGCCACCGAGGAAGCCCTCAAAAACCGCTTCGGATTCTATGCCGTTGCCCTAACCAAAAACGAAACCACCGTCGCGCTGTTTAAAGGAACGGTTTTCCGTAGCGAACGCGAATGGTAGTTTTTTTTGGAGCTATTCCCTGCGAAACCTGCCTGCCGTAGGTAGGTCGGGGCTAGGGGCTCCTGCTCAAATGAAGTAAAACACTAAAATCGATTGCCTTGTGCAATCCAGGAATAAAAATATATGGAATCTTACATCATCGACGGCCTTCGAACGCCCATCGGAAATTACCAAGGAACGCTTGCAGCCGTGCGCCCAGACGATCTAGCGGCTCACGTCATCAAAGCCTTGGTGGAACGCAATGCACAAATCCCCACAGACGCTTATGCCGATGTGATTTTAGGCTGTGCCAACCAAGCCGGGGAAGACAACCGCAACGTAGCGCGTATGGCGTTATTGTTGGCGGGCTTACCCTATACCGTTCCGGGAGAAACCGTCAACCGTTTGTGTAGCTCCGGACTCTCAGCAGTCATTCACGCACACCGCGCCATTCAAGCCGGTGACGGAAAAGTGTTTATTGCAGGTGGTGTGGAAAATATGACCCGCGGACCCTTAGTCGTGTCCAAGCCTTCAGCCGCTTATGGGACCGACAGCAAAATGTATGATTCCAGCTTCGGATGGCGTTTCATCAACCCCAAAATGCACGAAATCTACGGCACCGACGCCATGGGGGAAACCGCTGAGAACTTAGTGGATTTGTATCAAATTTCGCGCGAAGACCAAGATGCCTTCGCCTTACATAGTCAGCAGAAAGCCACCGCAGCCCAACAAAGCGGTCGCTTGGCACAAGAAATTGCTCCCGTAACGATTCCGCAACGCAAAGGCGATCCCATCGTGTTTGCCAAGGATGAGTTCATCAAACCCAGTTCGTCCCTAGAAGGATTGGCCAAACTCCGTCCTGCCTTCCGCAAAGACGGTAGCGTAACCGCTGGAAATGCTTCTGGATTGAACGATGGTGCGGCAGCCTTGATTGTGGCTTCGAGTGAAGCTGTTGCGGAATACGGATTAAAACCCTTAGCCCGAATCGTGAGTTCGGCCGTAGTTGGGGTTGAACCGCGTATTATGGGTATCGGACCCGTAGAGGCGAGTAAGCAAGCCTTAGCGAAAGCGGGTTTAACAGTAGAACAAATGGATATTATCGAATTGAACGAAGCCTTTGCTGCACAAAGTATTGCGTGCATCCGTGCTTTGGGATTAGCCGATAACGATCCACGCATCAACCCGAATGGAGGGGCTATTGCAATCGGTCACCCACTAGGGGTAACGGGTGCGCGAATTGCCTATTCTGCCGCATTAGAATTGCAGCAAACGGGTAAACAATACGCCTTAATTACCATGTGTATTGGTGTAGGACAGGGGTATGCCGTGATTATTGAGCGCGCTTAAAAAGATAAACGTTCATATTAGCCCCGATGGCAGCGGCATCCCCGCAACGCAGTGAAGGGATACAGCGAACAGCGGGACCAAACATACCCAAAAGCACCGGAGTTTGTGCTTCAAAAAAAATATAAAGACGCTCAGCGTCAAAAAAAAATGATATGAATAAAATTCAACATTACGTTTTAGGTCAGTGGACCAGCGCCACCGGTTCGGGTATACCTACCTACGATGCGGTGACGGGCGAGTTTATCGCAGAAACCTCTGTAGAAGGCTTGGATATTCCGGCAATTTTGCACTATGGTCGTACCAAAGGCGGTGAAAAATTGCGTAAAATGACGTTTCAAGAGCGCGGGAATATGCTCAAAAGTTTGGCGCTCTACTTAAACAAACGCAAAGAACAATTTTATGACCTCAGTTACCGCACCGGGGCAACGCGTGTCGATAGCTGGATTGATATTGAAGGGGGATTTGGAAACCTATTTGCCAATGCTTCCCTTCGTAAATTATTCCCGAATCAACCCTACCACGTAGAGGGCGATCCCATCGACTTATCGCGTGGCGGTCGTTTTATGGCGCATCACATTATGGTGCCCAAAAAAGGGGTGGCGATTCACATCAATGCGTTCAACTTCCCGATTTGGGGAATGTTGGAAAAATGCGCGGTCAACTGGATGGCGGGAATGCCTGCGGTAGTTTTACCCGCTCCTTCTACGTCGTATTTGACCGAAGCGGTGGTGCGTGAAATTATTGCATCGAACATCCTCCCGGAAGGTGCATTGCAACTCATTTGTGGTACCGTTACGAACATCTTTGATACGGTTGAAAGTCAGGACGTGATTACTTTCACGGGTTCGGCAGCTACCGGACGTAAGTTGAAAGCCCATCCACGCATCATCGAAGAAGCCGTTCCGTTTACAATGGAAGCGGATTCGTTGAATGCCTCTATCTTAGGCGCAGATGCCGTGCCGGGAACCCCCGAATTTGATTTATTCATCAACCAAGCGCGTAGCGAAATAACGGTGAAGGCCGGACAGAAATGTACCGCCATTCGCCGTATGATTGTTCCTGAAAACTTGATGGATGAGGTACAAAATGCCTTGGCCAAATCTTTAGATAAAGTAACGATTGGTGACCCACGCCTCAAAGAAGTGCGCATGGGGGCTTTAGTAAGCAAACACCAAGTTGAAGTACTCAAAAGTCGTGTGAACGAACTGGCGCAACACAGTCAGTTGGTGTACGGTGGCGATTGGGATAACATTGCCCTTCAAGGTGCCGATTTACAAGGGGCTTTCGTGGCGCCCGTTTTGTTGCGTCAAGACCGACCTTTCGAACATACTGCAGTACACGAAATCGAGGCCTTCGGTCCGGTGTCGACGCTTATGCCCTATAAAAATTTGGATGAAGCCATCGAATTGGCCCAAATGGGGAAAGGTTCGTTAGTGTCTTCTATTGTAACTAATTCCGATGAAATTGCGAAAGACTATGTAGTCAATGCTGCGTCACACCACGGACGTATTTTAGTGCTTAACCGTGAAAACGCCAAACAAAGCACGGGTCACGGTTCGCCCCTTCCGCTATTAGTACATGGCGGTCCCGGTCGTGCGGGTGGCGGGGAAGAAATGGGAGGCGTGCGCGGAATCAAGCATTATATGCAACGCTGTGCGATTCAAGGTTCGCCCACCACATTAACCGAAATCACCGGAATCTACCAAGCGAATGCGAAGTACAAAGAAGCCGACCAACATCCGTTCCAATACCATTGGGAGGATATCCAACCCGGAATGTCGTTGAAAACGCACAAGCGTACGATTACCGATACCGATATCATCAACTTTGCGAATTTAACCTGGGATCATTTCTATGCCCATACCGATATCACCTCGTTGGATGGAAGTATTTTTGAAAAGCGTACGGCCCACGGCTACTTTATATTGGCAGCGGCAGCGGGCTTGTTCGTCTACCCCAACAAAGGACCGGTGGCGGCCAATTACGGTTTGGAAGAATGCCGTTTCTTACGTCCGTTGTACCATAATGATACAGTGTATGTACGACTCACGTGCAAACAGAAAATCGAGCGGGATGTGGCTTCGGCCGAACATCCGAGTGGGATTGTAAAATGGTTTGTTGAAGTCTTTGACAGTGAAGACGAATTGGTAGCGGTGGCTACGATTCTGACCATGGTGCAGAAAAAACAAACCGTATTTACCGAAATGACTTCCGCTAAAATCCAAGAATGTTTGGACAAATTAACGGAAGCCTCGCAACCGAAATGGGGGATTCTTACGGCCCAACATTTGATCGAACATTTGGAAGAAGGCTACCGTATCCTATCGGGTGAAAAGCAAGATTTCGAGATTGCGACACCAGAGAAGATTTTGGATAAAGTGCACCACTCGTTATACAATTACGAACCGTTCCCGAAAGGAACCGCTTACCCAACGATGAAGAAAGGCGAGTTGGAAGACTTAATCCATCCGGATTTAGCGACAGCCAAAGCCAAATTCTGGGAAGCGCGCGAGGCGTATGTCGCGTTCTTCAAGCAAAACCCCGAAGCGGTGATGAAGAATAGGGTCTTCGGTCATTTGAACCGTTACGAGAGTTATTTACTCGAACGCAAACATTTGAACCACCATTTTGAACAGTTTGATCTACTGTAAGAATTGGGAGCTATTTCCCGCTTTCGCCTTTACCTGCCTGCCGTCAGGCAGGTCTCTCCGCTCCGCTGCGAGGATATCGGCTCTATCGGGGCTAATGCTTTAGCGAAGCAAGAAGATAGATGCTATTAACTGAATACTGAATACTGAATACTGAATACTGATCACTGTATACTGTATACTGTATACTGAACACTGAACACTGAACACTGAAAGAAATGGAACCTTACGTAAAACATACCTTACAAGAAAATATAGCTACGATTGAGTTTTTTCATCCGGAGCAGAATTCGTTGCCCGGAGCGGTATTAGCTGAATTGGCGCAAACGATTACCGAAGTGGGCCACCGCGACGAGGTGAAAGTCATTATTTTACAAAGCGGTGGCGACCGTACGTTTTGTGCGGGAGCGAGTTTCAAGGAACTCATCGCCATCAATGATGCGGCTACGGGGAAAGTATTTTTCTCGGGTTTTGCGAATGTCATCAATGCGATGCGCAAATGTCCGAAGTTGATCATCGGACGTATTCAAGGGAAAACGGTAGGTGGTGGCGTTGGAATTGCTGCGGCAACCGACTATTGTATGGCCACCCAGTTTGCCGCGATTAAGTTGAGCGAACTCAACGTGGGGATCGGACCCTTTGTGGTGTCACCCGCCATTGAACGCAAAATGGGCGTTTCCGCAACTTCGCAGATCGCCATTGATGCCAATACCTTTTATGAAGCCTCGTGGGCGCGTGAGAAAGGTTTGTTTGCACAAGTTTTTCCTTCGTTGGAAGAATTGGATGCCGCCGTTTGGGCATTTGCACAACACCTTTGCACCTACAATCCCGAAGCCATGCTGGAGATGAAGAAAGTCTTCTGGCGCGGCACCGACGATTGGGATACCTTACTCGCCGAACGCGCAGCCATCAGTGGCCGTTTGGTATTGAGTGAGTTTACGAAGCAAAAATTGGAGAAGTTTAAGTAAGAGTGACTAGTGACTAGTGACTAGTCTTTAGTCGTTAGAGTAAAAAGTGACTAGTGATTAGTGACTAGTCGTTAGTCATTAGACGTTTGAGTAACTAGTGACTAGTTTTCAAACAATGGACGGAGTAAATAGTAAACAGTGAACAGTATGTAGTAAACAGTAAACAGTAAGCAGTAAGCAGTGGACAGTAAGCAGTAAGCAGTGGACAATAAGCAGTAATTAGTTGGTAGTAATCACTAGTTACTAATCACTAGTCACTAATCACTAGTCACTAATCACTAATCACTAATCACAAAAAATAACCAATCATTACTATGATATACGCATTCAAAGGGTTCATCCCCGTTATTCACGAGAGTAGTTTTATTCACCCGCAGGCTTCGGTGACGGGGAATGTGATTATTGGGAAAAACGTATATGTTGGACCCGGGGCTGCTATCCGTGGGGATTGGGGCGAAATCATCATTGAAGACGGGTGCAATGTGCAAGAGAATTGTACGCTACACATGTTTCCTGGAAAGACGATGGTCTTGAAAGCGGGTGCGCATATTGGTCACGGTGCCATTATTCACGGTGCTAATGTGGGTGCGAATTGCTTGATTGGGATGAATGCCGTGTTGATGGATGATGTAAACGTAGGCGATGAATGTATCATCGGGGCGTTGGCGTTTGTCAAAGCGGGGATGCAGATTCCGAATCGGAAGCTGGTGGTGGGGAATCCGGCTGAAATCATTAAAGACGTTTCGGATGAAATGATTGCTTGGAAAACCAAAGGAACTAAGTTGTACCAACAGTTGCCCCAAGAATGTTATGAAACGCTACAGGCGGTTGAACCTTTACGAGAAATCCCTAAAGACCGACCCACGCAAGAAGCGTTTTATGCCACCTTACAAGAATTTAAAAAGAAATAAATACGGGTTCCAATTGTAATCGTTATCCCTTCAATAGGAGAATAACTTGAAACTTGAAACCTGAAACCTGAAACAAAAACAATGGTTGAATTCAAAATGCCCAAGCTGGGTGAAAGTATTGCAGAAGCCACCGTTATCAGTTGGTTGAAAAATGTCGGGGATTATATCGCGGCCGAAGAGACCCTCTTGGAAGTCGCTACCGACAAAGTAGACAGCGAGGTGCCGTCACCCGTTTCGGGAGTTATTAAAGAAATTCGTTTTCAAAAAAACGATGTGGTTGCCGTGGGCACCGTGATGGCGTTGATTGAAGCGACGGAGCAGTCTACAGTAAGCAGTGAACAGTCTTCAGTAAGCAGTGAGCAGTCGACAGTAAACAGTGAACAGTCGACAGTAAACAGTAAACAGTCAGCCGATCAAGGCAGGTCGCAGGCGCAGGCTCCAACTCAGGCGAAGCTGCGTCAGGGGGGGACTACCTTTTTGTCTCCGCTGATCATTAGCATTGCACAAAAGGAAAACCTCTCGATTGAGGAACTGCAATTGATTCCGGGGTCGGGTGCTGACGGACGTTTACAAAAAAGCGATGTGTATCAGTATTTGAGCAACCGCAAATACCCCGTGCAAAGTAAACCGGTGGTTGCCAACCCATCGACGTCTTCTTACCCTAAACCGAAAATCAATTATACCGAAGGGAAAGATTATATCATCGAAATGGACCGTATGCGCAAGATGATTGCCGACCATATGGTGTATTCGAAGCAAACCTCACCACACGTAACTTCGTATTTGGAGATTGACGTGACCAACTTGGTGGCATGGCGTACCGCTCATAAAGATACGTTTCAAGCGAAGACTGGGGAGAAGTTGACTTTTACTCCCTTGTTTGTGGAGGCCGTTGCCAAAGCGATTCAGGAGTATCCGTTGATTAATGTGGCGGTAGAGGACACCAAAATCTATGTACGAAAAGAGATTAATATCGGGATGGCTACCGCACTTCCTACTGGGAATTTGATTGTTCCGGTCGTGCGTAATGCCAATGAAAAATCCCTTGCCGCGTTGGCGCAAGAGGTCAATCACTTGGCGGAAAGTGCGCGCAATAATAAATTAAAACCCGAAGAGATTCAGGGGAGCACTTTCACGATTTCCAACGTGGGTACCTTCGGAAGTTTGATGGGTACACCGATTATCAACCAACCGGAAGTGGCGATTTTAGCCTTTGGAATTATCAAAAAGCGTCCGGAGGTGATTACTACGGAAAAAGGAGATGAGATCGCGATTCGCAGTATGATGTTTCTCTCGCTCTCGTTTGACCATCGGGTGGTGGACGGCTTCTTAGGGGGTTCGTTCCTACGCAAGGTGGGCGATTATCTCGAACAATTTGATACCAACACAACCTACTAAAATAGCATGATACCAATGACGCAAGAAATTAAAATTACAAAAGTAGCCCAGTCGCAAGCGGCCGGTGTGGACTTTCACAACATCGTGATGGGCACGCGCTTTAGCGACCATATGTTTATTTGTGACTATGAAAATGGGGCGTGGCACAACCCGCGTATCGAACCCTTAGCCTTGATTCCGACGCATCCAGCCGCCATGGCGTTGCATTACGGACAGGCGATATTTGAAGGTATGAAAGCCACCTTGGGTCAAGACGGTACACCGTTGTTGTTCCGTCCGGAGGAGAATGCCAAGCGGTTAAACCACAGTGCTGATCGTATGGGGATGCCTGCCTTTCCTGAAGATTTGTTTGTGGAAGCATTAAAACAATATGTAGCTATTGAGAAAGCATGGATTCCGACACAAGAAGGTAGCGCCTTGTATTTACGTCCGTTTATGTATGCGGATGAGGCGTTTATCGGGATGCGTGCGGCTACCTCGTATAAATTTATCATCATGGCCTCACCGGCGGGTCCTTTCTTTAGTCGCAAGATTAAACTGTATGCGGAGAAGAAATACGTTCGTGCCGTAAACGGAGGAACTGGAGAAGCGAAAGCGGCTGGAAATTATGCAGCAGCGATTCGTCCAACTGAGTATGCCAAAGCAAAAGGGTACGACCAAGTCTTGTGGTTGGATGCCCATGATTTTAATTATATCCAAGAAGTGGGAACCATGAACATTTTCTTTAAAGTGGATGGGAAGTTCATCACCCCGAGTTTGAGTGGTTCTATTTTGAATGGAATTACGCGCATGAGTGTGATTGACTTGTTGCGTCACAAAGGCTATGAGGTGACGGAGCGTCCGATTACGATGGATGAAATCAAAGCGGCTCATGCGGCCGGACTTTTAGAAGAAGCCTTTGGTACGGGAACTGCTGTGGGTATTGCGATGGTGGAGGAAATCGGGAATAATGATTTCACGTTGACCTTGCCCGAAGCCAATCCCGTTTCGCATATGGTCAATGACACCTTGAATGCCCTTAAAGTTCAACAGGAAGCCGATCCGTTTGGATGGATTGTGCCCGCTCGTTAATTCGCGCTTGACGCGCCCCCTCATTATGTTAGATAAAAAAATACTTGAAAAAGCGTTTACGACCTTAGTGACTGCCAAAACAATGGCGGAATGGTACGAAGCGAATTTTAAAACCGTTTCCAAATATGTGCATGCAACATCACGCGGTCATGAAGCGATTCAGATTGCGGTGGCGATGCAATTGGGTCCCCAAGATTATGCCTTCCCGTATTACCGTGATGACGCGATGTTGTTGGGGATTGGCATGCAGCCCTATGATTTGATGTTGCAATTGCTGGCGAAGCGTGACGATCCGTTTTCTGGGGGTCGCACGTACTACTGTCACCCGAGTTTGCGCGATGCTGACAAACCCAAGATTCCGCACCAGTCGTCTGCGACGGGGATGCAAGCGATTCCCGCGACGGGCGCTGCGATGGGATTTTGGTACAAAGAGAATTGCCCCCCGACCCCCGAAGGGGGCGGATTCGAAGCAGAATTACCCCCGTTGGGGGAAAGGGGGCTGGTGGTTTGTTCGCTGGGTGATGCTTCGGTGACAGAAGGAGAGATTGCGGAAGCGTTTCAAATGGCGGCGTTGAAGCAGTTGCCGATTTTATATTTAGTACAAGATAACGGCTGGGATATTTCGGCGAATGCCAAAGAAACCCGTGCCCAAAATGCGTTTGAATATGCGAAGGGCTTCCATGGTTTGGAGGCGATTAGCATTGATGGCGCGAATTTTATAGAAAGTTATACCGCACTGGAGCAGGTCATTCAAACGATACGTACCGAGCGTCGTCCGTTTTTGGTACATGCGAAAGTGCCGTTGTTGAACCACCACACTTCTGGGGTGCGCATGGAATGGTACCGGGACGACTTGGACGAAGCGCGTTCGCGGGATCCATATCCGGTGCTATGGCAACAAATGCGGGAAGCGGGTTTCACGGAAAGCGATTTGCAAGCGATTGAAGCCGCCGTTTTAGCAAAAGTGGAAGCGGATTACGAAAAGGCGTTGGCGGCAGAAGATCCACGCCCGGAGGATTTGTTTACGCATGATTTTGCCCCTACACCGATTACGGAGGAAGTGGGCGAGCGCTGTCCAGAGCGGGAGGATAAAGTGGTGATGGTGGATTGTGCTTTGTTTGCCGTCGAAGAACTGATGAAACAGCATCCCGAATGTTTGTTGTACGGACAAGACGTAGGTGGACGCTTGGGCGGTGTATTCCGTGAAGCGGCGACCTTGGCGCAGAAGTTTGGCGACAACCGGGTATTTAATACGCCCATTCAAGAAGCCTTTATTGTGGGTTCGACCGTGGGGATGTCGGCGGTAGGCTTAAAACCGATTGTTGAGGTACAGTTTGCCGATTACATTTGGCCGGGCTTAAACCAGTTGTTTACCGAGGTGAGTCGCTCCAACTATTTAACCAACGGAAAGTGGCCGGTGAGTATGATCTTGCGGGTGCCGATTGGGGCGTATGGTAGCGGCGGACCTTATCACTCGTCTTCTGTGGAGAGTGTGTTGACGAATATTCGTGGGATTAAGATTGCGTATCCGAGTAACGGGGCGGACTTGAAGGGCTTGCTGAAAGCGGCTTACTACGACCCGAATCCGGTGGTGATTTTGGAACACAAAGGGTTGTACTGGAGTAAGGTGAAAGGCACGGAGATGGCGCGGGTGAACGAACCTTCGGAAGACTATGTGTTACCGTTTGGAAAAGCAACTATTGTACAAGAAATATGGCCGCAAGAAACCCAAGAGACCGTTACGGTGATTACCTACGGGATGGGGGTGCATTGGGCATTGAACGCTTCGGCGGGGATGGCAACACAGGTGGAGATTGTGGACTTGCGTACGCTGTATCCTCTGGATGAAGAAACGATTTTCAAATCAGTACGTAAGGCGAAGAAATGTTTGGTGGTGACGGAAGAGCCGGTGAACAATTCGTTTGCACGGAGTTTGGCGGGTCGTATTCAAGAGGTGTGTTTCCGTGACTTGGATGCGCCGGTGATGGTGATTGGTTCGGAAAATCTTCCGGCGATACCGTTGAACAGTACGCTAGAGCAAACGATGATTCCTAGTGCGGAAAAGGTGCGGGTGAAGATTGAAGAACTTTTACGGTATTAGTTTAAAGTTTCAGGTTTCAAGTTTCAAGTTTTGGAACGTATAGAATCCCGAGGATGATCAGGTGTGGTTGTTCTCGGGGTTTTGTTTTTGTTTAAAGTTTAAAGTTTAAGGTTTCAGGTTTCAGGTTTATCCCGGAATTTCGGGATCAGGTTTCAAGTTGTGGTGTAAAAGCTTAATTCTCTTAATGGTTAATTTAGTATATAGCGACTTTTTTTAACCGCAAAGTGGCAAAGAATTCGCAAAGTTCGCGAAGTTTTTAAAGGGGAGGAAGGCGCTGCGCTTTTGGTAAGTTTCAGGTTTGAAGTTTCAAGTTTCAAGTTTCAGGTTGGGGTGTAATGAGGACGTATGTGGGATTGCGGGAGGAAAAGTTTAAAAAAGTGTAATGGAGTAAATTGTCGTTTCGATTACTAAGGAGCTCTACAACGTCCTGTTTGTTTCATTTCGACGATAGGAGAAATCCCATTCCATTCTTCACGCAACGATTGAAACCCATGGTAAAAATTAAATCCATCAAAATAAAAAACCACTTTTTTGGGAGGTATTTGTTGGATTTCTTCAGCTTGTTTTATTTCTTCAGTCATAAGTGCATATAAAAAAAAAGCTCCCAGTAGGAGCAGGTTCATAATACTGAGATTATGAGGTGGCGTTAATAGGTAACAAAAATAAAACTATTTTTTATAAAAACAATTTTTTTGTTTCAGGTTTCAAGTTTATTCCGCTTCGCTCCATCAGTCGGCTAAAGCCTCGTGTCAGGTTTCAAGTTTAAAGTTTTAGGTTGGTGGGTTGGTGGGAGGTATGTGGTTCTAGTGGGGTTTTTACTTTTTGTCTTGACACAAAAAGTAACAAAAAAGTCAAGGCATTTGCAGTGAACAGTTGCAGTATTCAGAAATCAGTATTGCTAAATAAATCTAGATGCTTCAATTCATTTATTCGGTGCTCCTATGCAGATGCTGTTTTTTGAACTTGAAACCATTCATAATTTATAATTCATCATTCATAATTATAAAAATGTGGGTTGCTCCTTGCCGCTCCAACCCTTGAAAAGATACGCTTTTTTCTATTAGGCCGAGGACGTCCTACAAACGTATGTGCACGAATACACTGAAAACCGTCCTGTTTTGATCGTTCTTCAGTTATCGGTTGGAATTTTGAATTTTGTTTTTTTTAAAATTTAAGGTTGTTGTGTTATATGAATGCCTGTGGATTAGTGGAGGAGGGTAAAAGTTTATGTAGCCTTCCCTAAAAATGTTAGGGAAGGCTACACTCAGTTTGATTAATCAGATTTTCAAAAGCTTTTGTAATTCTAACTAATTGCGTCTGCTCTTCTTCAAATAAAGTGTTAAGGTCTGGCACATTATCTTTCCAACTTATTCTAAATTTTAATGGCTGTTCAGAAAGTAAAGCCTTAATGAAATTGTCAGGTAAATTTTTATCAATATGAGAAAGTCTATTTAAATCGAACTTATATCTGGAATTTGCAGGAATAGCATTTAAGTGAACACCTCTGCGATTACCAATTTTCAAACGTCTTTGTAGTTCTGTTAAAAGTTTCTCTGTTAATTCCATATAGTCTTATAGTGCGTTGAATAAAATTAGCTGTTTAGTTTTTATTATGCATTGTTTTGTGAGTCATGCAAATCCAAAAGGGCTTCTACTTTAATTTATATTAAATCTCATATACTGTGACATAATTTCAATCCACAAACCTGATTAGGTGGGCAAAGAGATAATTAGTATCCTGTCTAATTTAAAACTTTCCCTGTGAATTTTAAACATTTATTTTAAAAATATCTAACATAACTCACATCTAAATCTAACATTTTTACAACAAGTCATCAATTATATCACAAAAATCAAATTCATGAATTAGAACTATTGTATGTCCATCTTTTCGCATATTTAGTGCTTTCTCTACTTTTCTACCATAACAAGCAAATGCCCATGCAGGATTACCATTATCACCAACAATTAAATAATCAGTTTTTTTATTTACAGACTCTGTAGGGATTCCTCCAAGTTTTAAGATGTCATTATGCAATGATTCTCTGTTTCCTCTTTTTAGTACACCAGTAATACAGAATGTTTTACCCTTAAATTCTACATTAGGTTCACTTGAACAAAGACCAAAAATATTTATACCTGATGTTTCATTTTTAATTTTTTCAGAAACTTCTTTATCATTAATTTTAATGAATTGATTGAAATAAGCCTTAAGTACAAGAATTTCTTCTTCCTCAATTTTTCCATCAGATACAATTGAGAGAATTATACTTCTTAATTCATCATATGGGTAATATGTGTTGAGATGATCATTATCTTCTAACCATTTATGTAAATCATGTATTTCTCTTTCATTTATCTCTCCATCGGCTAGAATTCCATGACAAAGTCCTTGTAGAGTTTGAAGGTCAGTAGTTACTACATTGTAATAATAATTATCGGCTTCATATTTTTGACAAAGCCAATACAAGTCTTCAATGGCTTCTGATGAAGGTATGCTATTGGTGCTTGTAGCTGCAATTATTGACATGAACTCGTTAAATGGATTTCTCGAAATTAAATTATTGTGAGTTTGAGCCCATTTTTTTAATTCATTTATTTCTTTCTCATTTACCTCACCATCGAGATTTATACCTACTAGAATTCCTTTTAAAGAATTAATTGCTTTGTCAGCTTGTGATTTTGCCGTTAAAATATTTAGTGTTATTTGGTCTATATTACTCATAAGTTTGATTTAAAATTTGTTGTAATGTTTAGATTTTCAGAGAGGGAGATTTCAGAGCATAAAACTGTCAATATACCACAAAAGTTGAAGTGAGATTAAATCTTCAATTAACTGCTGAACCCGCCATTTTGCCAAACTGCTGTTATGCCTTGCTATTTTCTTCGCTTTCGTATTTCCGCTACATAATTCTCTAAAATAGTTAAGTCCGCAAGAAATTCATCAGAGTCTGGCATTTCTTCAATCAAAGATCCTGCTGTATCGTGACCAGTAAAGTAAGTAGAACATTTGCTCATATTGTCATCAACTATTTTGTAATCATTATCTGTTAAATCAATAATCTTTGATAACCTTTGAGTTTGAATTGCTCTACCAAATCGTTGGATTGCACCATTTAAAAAGACTTCTTCTATAAATCGTTCCCAAGTTTCTCGAAGCTTACCATAGAGAGCTTTAGCTCGTTCTTTATATACTTCCTCTGTTTCGGTTCTTTCAATTTTCTCTAGTTGTTGATATGCACTTTTCAATAGTCCAATACGTTTTCCAACAGGTAAAGCATCCCAAGGTGGGTTGCTGGCTATTAACCCTGTTTCCTTTTTTTTCCTTGTTAGACTTTTTATGTCTAACGCACAATTTATACTTTCCGAATGTTCTTGAATCATTAGAAGAAAGGTTATATCGTGCGTAAACACTATTACTTGTCTTTCTAGAGCTTCTTCTGTAATTCTTTTCGATATTTTATTTCGCCATTTGTGGTCAAGCGAAGAAACAGGGTCATCAAAAATGATTGCACTTTTATGTTCTGAAATAGATAACTCAGAAAAGAAGGTAGCTAAAGAGATACATCTATGTTCTCCCTCGCTTAAAATATCTTTTAAAGCAACATTATTTGAGTTGTTTTCATCAAGTCTTAAATAGTGATACTGTTTTCCTCTTTGTCCTTTTGTTTCAGTTTCTATTTTAATGTTTTTAAAACCGAGTTTACCTAATTCCTCTTTAAAATTTTGCTTAAGATTCTGATTTACATAACGTGTTGTCAGCTCATTGCTTAATGTGGTAATTGTTCGGGTATTACATTTACTGATACATTGATTAAGCAAGGCAACCTTTTTTTGTCGATAAATTTCTCGACCTAATTTTGGTTTATGCTCGTAAATTTTCTTTTCACCATATAATTGATTAAGTTCTTTCAATAAAGGCTTTAAATCTTCGTCAATAGATTGAACTTTCAATTTTTCATTTATTTCAGATAAGGAGTTAATTAAGTCTTGAATTAAAGTCTTTGGCGTGATGTCAACCTCAATGGCATTAATGTTTTCAATGGTTTTCATTGAATTAAATAATCCAACTATGTACGCCTTTTGCTGTGAAAGTAAGGTTAAATAATCTAATTGCATTTCCGAATAATTTTTAATTAGTTCATCTAATTCAAGAGAAATAGGGGCTTGTTCTTCAAAATCAAAATCAAGTTTGTACAAACTTTCAATTGCTAAATCATACCTTTCTTTGGCTTCGTCAAATGTTTTTTGAATGTCATTTTTTACAAAATCTTCAAATTTTGTGAACCTTTCTCGTGCCTGGACTTCCAAGGCTTGAAGACAAAGAGGACAACTACTATTATCTGACACATTTGGAAAGTTTTCTGATTGAGTGCTTTCGTTATAAAATTTCCTTGCACTTTCCCATAAAATTTTCCAAGCATTATTTCCAACACCTTGTATTGGTAAATCTGAAAATGCTGTATTTGAGGATTCCTCTAAAGCCTTTTTAGCGATACAAAAACCATTTAAAATCTGAGTTAGATTGTTAAGGGATTGACCTGTTAAATTGTTCTCTAAATTTTGATATTTATTTCTCAAAATTTCAAATCGCTTGATTTTCTCCTCATTAGATTTTAAACTTGTCTTCGGGTCTGTTGCTTTTAATTTTTCTACATCCTTAACAAGAGTTTCAATTCTTTCGTTTTTTGTAGCATTCCATTTTGATTCAGCTCTTAATTCATCTAAAGTTGAGTCTGCATTTAGGTTATCAAGAAATAATTTTGCAGTTGATTCTTCTGGAACTTGTAAAAGTCCGTAATCAAACTTTTGCATGGATGGATTGGAAAGCTCTTGGGTTAGTTGTGTTTCAATATTTTTTACAGCTTCTGCCAATTTCTCCACAATTGAGAGACCTAGAGGTATAAAAGCTATTTCATCTTCACCCTCTATATAATGATTTGCACTGTATGTGTCGAATACATCAATTTTTTTTAAAGTGTTTTCACTTACTGCTTCATTGATAAGATTAACAGTTGAGAAATTTATTCCATCAGAAGTATATTCTATGCTTGCTTTTTTATCATTTCCAGCACTAGTTGGGTCATATAAATTGGAGTTTATTTTAGGTTTGAGTCCTCTCGTGTTGCAGGAATGCTTTAAAATACTAACATAACTTGATTTACCTGAGCCATTATCTCCATAAACAATAGTTAGTCCACTTGGTGCGAATTTTAATTCACTTGACTTACATAAAGCATTTATATTATCTATGTTAGTGATTTTGGATAGTATGATATTGTCAGCATTTGTAGAGTTGTCAGCAAAATCTCTTAAATCATCAAAGTCAACGACATCAAACTCAAAATGAGAAAGTCCAAAATCAACCTTACAAATTTCCTTTAATTCAGAAATATCGGTTTCAGTAAGTTCATTATTTCTAATTAATCGGTCAACAGCTACTTGCCAAAATAAAGGCTTGTTAACTACCCAATCTATTATGTCATTCAGTATAGGCATATGTGTTTTAGTGTCTGTTTTTTATAAAAAGGCATAACGGCTGGCTAAGTCTGATTTTCTTAATCTAATCGCAAATTAAAAATAATTCTACAACCGTCACTAGGATTTTTCCTGTTTTACGTAAGTATTTTTCCTATACCTCAAAAATAAGACGTGGTTAAGGAGTAATTTTGCGGGTTTCCGCAAAAGGGCAATAAAAGATTTGGGGAGGTGGGTGTAATCCTATTTCGGGATGAAGTAGTACGGTGTAAAGTTGGGATAGGATTTAGCGTAAAATACTGTGGCATGGTGTGCAGCGCGTAGGCCTGTTATGTATACCAAATTCCGAGGCCCTAGCACTCAAAATGCGGTGCGCCTATCCTCCTCCTACCATGCGCCATAGATACGCCATAGATAGTCCATGAGGAGTCCATGAAAATTATTTTAAAAACAACCCTCAAAAACCCTCGAAAAGCATAAAAAACCATCGAAAAATGATGACTCGTTATGCGGTAAAAACGCGTTGGGAGGAACTATATTTTTTTTGCATTGACTGAGTTCCGTTTCGTTTTTTCGATGTGATAGGAGCTAACAGTGAAAGGGGTTGCTAAGCTGCTGAGTTGCTGAGCTGCTGAGTTGCTGAGCTGCTGAGCTTCTGAGCTTCTGAGTGGCTAAGCTTCTGAGTGGGTGGGGTGCTACGAAGTCAGGAGATTTCGCAGAGTGGGTTGCTAAGCTGCTGAGAAACTGAGTTGCTGAGCTTCTGAGTGGGTGGATTGCTGGGGAGTTGGGTGATTTTGCAGTATGGAGAGTATTACAGTTACTGATGTTGGGGGTGATTTTTATTTTGAATTTAAAACTTCTTCAATACTATTATATGCAGTTAGGACATACTCAATATTTGGGTTGTCATTATGGTATAATAAAGAAGTATAAAGCAAGTATGTTTCTCCATTAACTTCAAAATTAATAACATTATCAATTTTCGTTACAAATTTGTTGAAAGTGCTATTTAAATACCATCTATCAAATACATTAAATCTAATTTCTGCCTTTTCTTCATCTTCAGAACATATATAAATTAATGAATTTTGAGCATTCTCAAAGAAAGATTTTATGATGTTATCAATTGTTCGTCCAACAGCACTATCAAAGGGTTCAATAGCATCACTAACTTTTTCTATAATTACCTGATATACATTTTCAATAGCATTTTCAGATACAGAATCAAGAGTTTCATCAATTATAAATACAACTTTATATTCGATGTTGTTTTTAGTAGTAAAATTATAAGTGCTTGTATCTTCGTTAAAAGTGTAGCTATAACGGTTTGGCAAATTTGATACCTTTTTGAGTTACTGCTTCAATAGAAGTATTTCCTTTCAAAAAAGAACGAACAATAGTTTTATCTGCAACCATTTTGGTTATAGATTTCATTATTGATTCTTTTGTGACTATTCTTTTCATACTGCAAATATATTACTTTCTCTTAATCAATCATCTAGCTAGGTAATTTTTTAACGATCGTAATTTCTCTATTACAATTGTTGTTTTTTTGCTTAACACTATCATTATAAAAATTAATTGTTTTAATTAAATCAGATGTTTTTGAAAAATCACCGATAGTGGTTGGATAAGTTGCTTCTGTAAATTAACAATAATTCTACAATCGTTACTGGGATTTTTTAGAGCTGATAAGCTACTGAGCTTCTAAGCTTCTGAGCGGGTGGGTTGCTTATCAGCGCGGGAGACTTCGCAGAGCGGGTGGGCGGGGTGGTATTAGGTAAGGACTTCAGAAATTTGTTGCTTCATGTTGGGTATTTTATTTTTTATAACATCCCAAACAATAGTATAATTAACCCCCATGTAATCATGAATTAAGCGGTCTCTCATTCCTGCCATATTCTTCCATGGGATTGTATTCGATTTAACTTTAAAATCGGCAGGGATTTTCTTAGTTGCTTCACCAATAATTTCATAGCTTCTGACAATAGCTCTTTAAAGGGTTTCATCATTTAAAAAAACATCGTATTCCAAATCGCTACTAACAGAAATGATATAGGTACATTCATCAAGAATATGTCTTAGGTATTCTTTTGGTTCTTTAGACATATAGAACTTCATTTAAGATTTTCGGACCAATATAGGGACTCAATCCATTTTTAGTTACCACTTCAATTTTTTCATTCTTGAATATTTTTTCAAACAAATCACAGGCTGCCATATAGTTGTCGAAGTTTTCTTTCTCTGGTTCAAAATCAATCAACAAGTCGATATCACTTTCTTTTGATTGTTCTCCATGGAGGTATGAACCAAAAAGGCCAACGCTACGAATACCAAACTTCGTAAGTTTTAATTTGTTGGATTTCAACGTTTTTAATATGTGCTCTTTTGTTGTCATGAGTAACTTTGTTCAAATATACAAAAGATTGTTTTCTGAATAAGAAGGTGGTTAAAAATTACCAAGAGCGTTGCATAAGGAAATAAGTGGCTGAGCTACTGAGCTTCTATGCTTCTGAGCGGGGTAGGGCTACAGGCGAAATCAGGCGTTTGTTCATGGCGTGGAATGGGTACTTAAAAGTACAAAAAAAACCGAAGCAGGGGTGTGCTTCGGTTGCTCTTTGGTATTGTACTTATTTGGTTTTTAACTGCGGGGGGTATTCCGCCAGGATTTGAGTCACAAACTCCTTAATGTTCTCGTCCTTTTTCTCCGTACGTTTGGTGAGTTCGCCTTCGCCGACGCCCTGCCAAATCAGTTCTTTTGTTTTGGCATCTCTGAAGTCAATGGTCAGTTTTCCCTCGACATACTGGTACACATTGTTGAAGCCACCGCCCCAACCCCAAGCGCCCCAGCCCCAGCCCCAACCCCAGCCCCACATGGGTGATTGGATAACATCGACTTGCTCTTTCTCTTGAGTGAAAATGGACACAATTAAATCGGGCGTCTCACTTTTGGTAAAGCCTTTCGTAGCCATCACCTCGTCGATCGAACGTAAAATACGCCGCTTGTCCAAGTCCGAAATGGCCGCTTTGTCAATGGCCGCTTTTTGATAGGCATAGGTCTTGTACTGACTAAATGTGACATTCTTATCATAGTCAGCATTCACCCGAATGGTACTACAGGACGTTAAGCATAACGCCAAAACTGCGGTGAGTAAAAATAGTTTTTTCATAACAATTGGTATTTAAAGTGCAGCTTCTTTCCAAGTGGAAATAGGCTACAACAAGGTTTCGTCTACCAAATGGGGAAGCGTCACTTTCAAAAGCGGTTCCACTTCCATGGCGCGTTTAATCGCAAAAATAGCGCCTTCATTGCGGGCCCAACTGCGGCGGGAAATTCCGTTGTTCACGTCCCAGAACAGCATGGATTTCAGGCGTCTATCGCTATCGGCAGTCCCATCAAGAACCATACCAAAGCCCCCGTTCATTACTTCGCCCCAACCGACACCGCCACCGTTGTGAATCGATACCCAAGTCGCCCCTCGGAAACTGTCGCCAATCACATTGTGAATCGCCATGTCGGAGGTAAAACGGGAACCGTCATAAATGTTGGACGTTTCGCGATACGGCGAATCCGTTCCTGAAACATCATGGTGGTCGCGGCCAAGAATGATGTAGCCAATCTCGCCACGCGCAATCGCTTGGTTAAAGGCCTCGGCTATTTTCATACGCCCTTCGGCATCAGCATACAAAATCCGGGCTTGTGAACCGACCACTAATTTATTCTCTTGTGCTCCTTTGATCCATTGGATGTTGTCAGCCATTTGTTGGCGAATCTCCTCGGGAGCGGTTTCCATGATTTTTTCTAACACCGCACAAGCTAGGGCATCGGTTTTCTTTAAGTCTTCGGGATCGCCCGAGGCACAAACCCAACGAAAGGGGCCGAACCCATAGTCAAAACACATCGGACCCATAATGTCTTGCACGTAGCTTGGGAATTTGAATTCACGACCCAACGTCGGATGGTCGTTCATCACATCAGCCCCAGCACGAGACGCTTCAAGTAAGAACGCATTGCCATAGTCAAAGAAATAAGTGCCTTTGGCCGTGTGCTTGTTAATGGCTGCTGCATGGCGACGGAGTGTTTTTTGGACTTCCTCGCGGAACTTCTCGGGTTGGTGGGCCATCAAGGCATTGGATTCTTCAAAGCTGTATCCCATCGGGTAATAACCGCCCGCCCACGGATTGTGTAGCGAGGTTTGGTCAGAACCCAAATCAATGTGAATGTTTTCGGCATCAAAGCGTTCCCATACATCCACAATATTCCCAAGGTAAGCGATGGATACCACTTCTTTGGTTTCTTGGGCTGTACGAACGCGGGTTACAAGTGCGTCGATATCTTCGATAATCTCGTGAATCCAACCTTGTTCGTGGCGGATGCGGGTGATTTTGGGGTTGACTTCAGCGCAAACCGTAATACAACCCGCAATAGTGCCTGCTTTGGGTTGCGCACCACTCATGCCTCCCAACCCCGAGGTCACAAACAAGTTGCCACTCGGACTCTTTTTGATTTTGCGGAAACCGTTGAGTACGGTAATGGTGGTTCCGTGTACGATACCTTGGGGTCCGATGTACATATAACTCCCCGCTGTCATTTGTCCGTATTGGGTAACGCCCAGTGCGTTAAATTTTTCCCAGTCATCGGGTTTGGAGTAGTTGGGGATCATCATACCGTTGGTCACCACCACGCGCGGGGCATCTTTGTGCGACGGGAAGAGTCCCATGGGATGACCGGAATACATGACAAGCGTTTGCTCGTCGGTCATTTCGGCCAAATATTTCATAGTAAGGCGGTATTGTGCCCAGTTTTGGAACACAGCACCATTACCCCCATAGGTAATTAATTCATGCGGGTGTTGTGCAACAGCATAATCCAAGTTGTTTTGAATCATGAGCATGATGGCTTTGGCCTGCTCGCTTTTGCCAGGATATTCCGAAATCGGACGCGCATACATGCGGTAGTCGGGACGCAAACGGTACATGTAAATGCGGCCGTAGGTTTCGAGCTCCTCTTTGAATTCAGGAATAAGCTCGGCATGATGCTGCGGTTCAAAATAACGTAAGGCATTTTGGAGCGCCAACTTTTTCTCTTCTTCGTTTAAGATTTCTTTGCGTTTGGGCGCGTGATTGATTGCCGGATCATACGGTTTCGGTTGGGGTAAAACCTTAGGGATTCCCTCGAGTAGTTGTTCGTGAAAGGTCATTAATCTAATGTCTTGGTTTGTTGGTTTGTTTGTTTTGTCGAATGTCGCCCGTACTTTTATCAAAACCATAAGGGCAATGACGGCAACCCGATTTGCAACAATACCCACGCTTCAAATGGTAGCGTTCGGTAAAAACACGAAATCCTTCGGGACTGAGATAAAAATCTTCGCCTTCTTTGAGATTATTCGGATGGAGAGCGTCATTCATACCTACAAAATTAACAACTTTGCAAGAATGAAAGTCATCGTTGCCAAATATTTAACGCCTGTTGGATTTCGGGCCATTACCATTTTCCCTTTTGTTATCGTGCGATCAAAAGATGCTTTGTTGGATCCGCATTTGCTTTCTCACGAGCGCATACATATCCATCAACAACGCGAATTGCTCGTGGTGTTTTTTTATGTCTGGTATGTCCTGGAGTTTTTAGGGCGTTGGATGGTGCTGCGCGATCGAACGGAGGCGTACCGAGCCATTTCTTTTGAACGTGAGGCTTATGCAAACGAAAACGACCCTCACTATCTCAAGCGAAGGTCGTTGTATTCCTTTTTATTTTATTTTAAAAAATAATCTTTGTAGCGGTAATGATTCCGTTGGCCAATCGAGTTTGCACTAGCAATGGGGTTTGGTTGCGTGTCAGATGGGGAACTTCAAACTGTGAAGCATTGATTTGATCATATTGACCAATAACGCGACCCAACATATCCAAAACGGTGACGGAGGCAATTACTTCGCGGGCAGAACTTACTTGTATAGTCTCTTGAGTGATAACGGTTACTTCATCTTCAGCCGCTACTGATTGTTTCATACCGTTGTTGTAAATAATGATAAAGCGATTTGAACGAGTTCCCGCTGTGGTCGTAAAGCGATACGGACTTACTTTTAAATTGTGTACTACATTCAAATCCTTATCACGGATAAAAATATCTTGATCGGCAAACATTCCGTCAACGGCGGCCAGGGCAATGTGATATTGTCCTGCGGCGGGTGCATGGAATCCAACGGGAACTTCATCCATCGGGTTAAACGGTAAAGCCCGTCCTTGAATTTGGAATTTTTCAGTATCGATGAGTGAAAAGATACTCATGGATCCCAAAATCGCTGTGTTGCTGTCAAAGAAGTTATCTTTTCCATTGCTGGCGCTTTGTACATACCCCACCAATGTTCGTTCCGATTGTCGGCTGCTGTTCACAATGTCGAGCCAGAAGCGATGGCGTTCAAGTTCAACATTTACGGGAGGTTCAATGATATAGTCACTGCTTCGGTAGAAGTTGGTGTTGTCAAAGGTATTGCTTCGTAATCCATTGTTGAAAGCAACGGTGTCGGTCGTCGCAGGGCCGTCAATCATTTGAACAAAGAATCCTTGGCCTGCACCTATGAAATAATCGCTAGAAGCAGCAGGACAACACGATGTACCGGTAAAATTGTACGTCAAATAATCCCCGGGACTGTAATTATAAATATACGTATTGTAAAACGGACTCGCGATTTGTGACGGTAAAGTACCATGGGTCCAAATTTTGATGTTCCCCATGATTTTTGTTCGGTTATTGAACAAAAACTGACTTGCGCGAATCGCCGAAGGATAGGGGTTTCCAACCAAATTCCAGTTGTCACTGTAGTTGGTGATTTCAGTCCCATTCAATCCTGTATGATAAGCCGTATTGGTGTCAGAGCCCCGCGCTATAGCGGTAGTGATATTTCCATTATTGGGAACGCCCGTGAAAGTGTTGACTAACGTTTGTGGCGTCACATTACCAAAGGAGTCAGGACCCCGAACAATATACCCTCTACCCGCAGTCATCGTATTGCCCACAGCCATTTCCCAGTTGCCTTGCCCACCGTTGGGATTAGCAATGGTAGGGTTCCAACGCCAGATTAATCCCGAGGTGGTAGGCGCACCAATGTTACTCGTGCTAAAACCGGCTACAGGGGAGGACCAATACACGTAGTCTTGACGACGAATGTTGGCATTGCGGGTATAGTTGATGGAGCCCGTATTGGCTACGTTGTTGATTTGTACCAAACTAGAATTGTTTAACAGGTTGAATTGCGCCCCTGTTTGAACATTAACCCAATCGGTAACCGTAATGGTATTCGATGCATTTACGGTTAAGGTAGCTCCTGTTTGTACAATCAAGTTTCCAGCAAAAGCATGATAAGAACTGCCTGAAATGACAGGATTATTTGCAGTAACAGGGATGATAACACAATCGGCATTGTTAGGGATACTCGTGTTTGGAGTCCAATTATTTACTTTATTCCAATCCGTATCGACCGAACCGTTCCAAATTTTACGACTATTGACTGTAATGGTTGCATCGTCGGTGACATCCATAATCACACCATTACAGAAAGTATAGCGAATACGAGCGGTATAAGTAGTTGTTTGGTTTGGACAAACAGTAAGGGTGGGAGAGGTTCCCACGACAGGACCTGATGTTCCCACACCTTCAAACCAAGTTATCGTTGTAATCGAAGGTCCAGCAGGCATAAAACGCCAAGCCTCGTTTGTGGTGGTCCAATCAGGATCCAATGAGTTGCGATTAGGAGCTACCACACCTGCAGTTCCCGTATTGTTTTGAATTCCAATAACGGCATTACCACTATTCCAAGAGGCACAAACCCGTTTTTCTTTAATGTACACTTCAATGATATTCGTATTTTCATACAAAACTATCATTCCGGTATACATTAAATTGTTACAAGCAAACGAGAACATGGGTACTTCGCTCCAGCCAATAATCATGGCACGACATCCCGAAGGCATAGTGACCAATTCCCAACTTACTTCTCCACCCACGCTGGGGTCGATATCGTGATAAGCTCCAAATATTGTATTTAAGAATAGGGAGGGGCTTGGCAAGTTGGTGCTAAAGGCCCAGTTATTATAGCCTCCAGGGGTATTGTTGGTGGTGTTAAACGAAACAACCCCATTGGAACCAATCAACATTTGGTTGTAGGTGTTTCCGTAGTAACAAAAGTTGAACGGAATAGATACCAAACCTGACCAAACATCATCTACGTTAATACTTACCGAATTGGCTAAACAACCAAATTGATAAGGGGGGGCGTAGGGTATAGATTCAACCGTATAATTGGTGGTATCGCCTAAGTTCTTATAGGTAGCTTCCAAAGTGGTGCAAGTAGAAGCGCCACAAGTTGTAATGGGCGCGGGGTCGACGCCCCCTAATCCTAAACCTCCAGCGACGTTGGTCGGACATCCTGTAGAATTTGTTCCCACTCCACCTCCAGGGGTACATGCGGTAGTAACACAAATACTAAAAGTTCCTTGACCAATACCATTGGCAAAACTATAGACTCGAATATAATAGGTAGCTCCAACCGTGAGACCTGTAAGTGTCGTGGTTTCGTTCAAGCTCCCCGTAGTAGCGTTTATACAAGCCAAAGAGGTTAAACTCAAACATGAGCCACTATACACTTGAAGTACCGCATTTGCTAGTGTGCCTGGAGTAACAGTGACTGTATGTGACGTTTCGTAAGCTTCAAAAGTATACCAAACATCATCATCGGCGTTACCAACGCAACCCGCTAGTGAATTCGTTGCAAGTACAGTTGTTCCACTGGTAGAAGAAGTACAAAAGGTGGTTGGATTTGTATTTAAGGCTACAGCCGTAGCACAGCTATCATTTACAGGGGGGCCAGGAGTAGTCACACAAATACCAAAAGTGCCAGGACTGTCATTGCCATATTCCCAAACACGAATAAATAAGGTAGCCCCAGGGGTTTGACCGGTCAAGTTGATACTAGACATCAAACCATTAGCGCTAGAGTCATCATCGCAGGTGACAAGGGTTAACCCCCCACAGGTTCCTTAATATACTGCCATACCGCTATCGGTAATACCGCCTGTTTGCGTATCTATAGATAAAATACCCGAAGCAGGAACCGTTACGCGAAACCACACATCACCGCCAGCATAACTTGCACAGCCAGGAGCTGGAGGTCCAACAGAATCAGAAGCACCAAGGGTCGTGTAAGTTGCGTAAGTGCAATTCGTTGCGGGGGTTAGTGTTATGGCTCTACTACAATTATCATTTGCAGGGGGTGTCACACAAGTTCTTGAAATGGTGAAACTCCCTGTTGCATTAGAGGCAGCATCCCAATTGGCAATATATACAAAGTAAGTGGTCCCTAGTGTAGTATTAAAAGTATAGCTTTCCGTTCCGCCACCAAATCCAGAATCTTGACAAGTAATATTGGTTAAGCCGAGGCATGATCCGCTTGCAATGGCCATTTCATGATCAAAACTACCATTTGCAGTTGATGTGATTGTAGTTGTTGATCCGTCGCCTGTAAAGGTATACCAAACCCCATTGTTACTCATGCTGCATCCCGTATTATGGTTGGTTGAACCATTTGTACCAAAAGTGGTTCCGTTCATATTTGTAGTGCCACATGGGAGTGTAGTAGCGGTAATACAACTATTATTGGAAGGAGGACTGGCGGTAACACACAGCGAGGATAGATTCATGTTGTTGTTGTTTCCAATGTTTACAACTTTAATGTAATAAATACCATTGGCTAAAGGTCCTGTAGTAATCGTTTCTGTTTGAGCTGAATTGGTTGCATTATTGGCATTGGCACACGAAATAGTCGATAAACCAGCACATGAACCCGTTGATCCAATAAGTTGTAATAACAAGTTTTGATTGGTTGTGGTACCCACAATTGTAACAGATGCGGGTCCACCACTGACAGTGAAAGTATACCAACGATCTCTGTGAAAAGTTAGCCCAGTACTACAAGTATTTATCAGCGGGGCATCATCAGTACCGTTTGAAACCGACCCGCTAAGGCATGGGCCATTGACAGTAATAGGTAATGCCACAGCACAGTTATTCTGTGCATTTATCTCATGAGTAAAACTCAAAAGAGTAATAAGCATTAAGTAATTGTAAATTTGTTTCATACCTTGCTGTTTTTTGTGCTTTTTTCGATTACAAAATTTCTACAAAAAATTGGGATTCAATGATAAAGTCGATTAACTGTTAGATTTTCTGTTGAAATGCAAAAAATACGTTTTTTCTCACAAAAAAGTCGATATACAACCATTTGTTTTTTACTAAATTGCTGAAAAACAATGGATAACTTCTTTGGTTGTTTTTGCACTCGTTGAACTAAAATCATTAACTATAGATTTTTCATTTTGATTTACGTAAAAATTGTTGTGAACAGTTTTTTCCAATGGCATCCATTTTTACCTCAAGTCCCTCGATTATTGAAAAAGGGAATATAAAATCGGATAAAACCTTCATTTTCAATCCTTATTTTGTTAAATTTGAAATCGAAGTTACATAAGGAAAGTTGAAAAACCCAAGTTTTTTGTTAAAAAAACATGCATTTCATCGATTTTTTTGGTATTTACGTCGATTATAAGAAGTATATTCCTACATTTACAACATAAACTTTTTGATTATGAAAAAAATAGTACTATTATTTATTTGTTTAGTGTCGTCTGCGACCTATGTTAGTGCACAATTGTATGTGTCTAATAATAGCTATGTTTTCAACAAAGGTGCTTTGTTGTTTGCACGTGGAAATTTAGAGCTCAATGGAGCCAACAGTTTTTTATATCTACGGAATGAGGCGCAATTCCTTCAAGGAACTGCCGGATCATCAACCAATAGAGGTTTGGGCCGACTGTCGGTTTTTCAAGAGGGTACAAGCAATGCTTTTGCCTACAATTATTGGTGCGCACCCGTAGGAAATGCTTCAGCAGGTTCTGGAAATGAAAATTTTGGGGTGAGTATGTTAGGTACCCCCACAACATTAACAACCACTATTCCTGCTGCCTTATCTTCAGCAACTTACAATGGGTCGTCGTCTGCAGCTGCTCTAACTATTGCGACCTATTGGATTTGGCGATTTTTATCTTCTAACAATTATTCACAATGGGTGCAGTCCGCAGGAACAACCAATATCGCACCTGGCGAAGGTTTTACCATGAAAGGGGTTTCGGGTACCGATGCAACCAATCCTGGAGAAACCGTTGCTAATAATCCTGGGAATGCCCAGCGCTATGATTTTCGGGGAAAACCCAATGATGGAACCATTGTAATCAATGTTGCCAATGGGGCTTCAACCCTTACAGGTAATCCCTATCCTTCAGCGATTGACTTAAATTTATTCTTGAATGATCCCGCCAATTCTTCTTTAGACGGAACGGCTCTGTTTTGGGAACACGACAAAACTGTCAACTCACATAACATTGTAGATTACCGTGGAGGTTATGGTGTATACAACGGTACCACAAGTGTTTACACTCCAGCTACTTTTTACACCTATGATTTGGGAGGTAACCAAGGCTCCGTTTTCAGTTCCCCCAACAACATGTACCAACGTCGATTTTCCCCGATAGGACAAGGTTTTATGGTACGAGGCGTTTCCAATGGTTCAGCGATAATGCGAAATGCTCATCGGGTATTTGTGAAAGAGGGAGCTGCCAATTTCTCCCAGTTTGAACGTCTTAGTAATGAAGCAAATTCAGCTGGTATTGCAAGTTTTGGCAATATTCCAAATGTGGCGGGTATTGATTATACACAATTAAGTGCCGCTCCTACACCGCATTTTACCGTCAATACCTCCTTGGGCGGAAATGCTGTACGACAAGTCGCGTTGTGTTTTTTACCCAATGCCATTGACGGTGTCGATCGTGCCGATTCGAAATCTCCAGACACAACAGCCAACTTACCGATGGATATGTACATAGTGTTGGAGAATGAGCCTTATGTGCACGCTACTACGGCATTTGATAGCAGCAAACGAATCAATGTTGGATTCAAATGCAATGCTTCAACCACCTTCACCATGATGGTAAAAGATATCGTAAACTTTGATATGGCAGAAGATATTTTCCTCTATGATGCCGAAACAGGATTGTATCATGACATCAAAAATCAACCGTATGCATTCACTTTACAACCCGGGGTAAATAACAACCGTTATCAAATCACATTTACAGATCAAGCCCTTTCCAATGGCGAGTTTAATGGAGGACGATTGGATATTTTACAAAACAATCAAGAACAGCTTTTAGTCATCAGTAACCCAACGCAATACGAACTTTCAGAAGTGAGCCTTTATGATATGCTTGGAAAAAATGTATTTACCAAAAAAGGATTGGGTAGTCAAAATCAATATGAATTTGCTACGGGTTCACTGGCAGAAGGAATTTACATCGCCCGTATAAAAACAATAGAGGGGCATTCGCTCAGTAAAAAAGTCGTTATCGAGCGTGTTCGCTAATATGAAAGGGGCCTAAAGGCTCCTTTTTTTATGTACTTTTGTTCCATGCAAGCGATTTCGCAAAAACTCGAGTTACACGACACCATTTCCGTCACCCTGCGTCGGGAAGACCTTCTCTTTCCAGCGATTTCGGGTAATAAATGGCGAAAACTCAAATACAATATCCAACACATTCTTCAAGAGGGTTATGAAGGTGTGCTGACATTTGGTGGCGCACATTCCAATCATATCGCTGCAACAGCCTATGCTGCTAAAAAGTTCGGTTTTAAAGCAATAGGGATAATCCGTGGGGATGAACTTCAACATACCACTTCATGGAGTCCAACACTCCAATCGGCACAACATTGGGGTATGGAATTCAAGTTTTTGTCTCGAGATGCTTTTCGGGTTTTGAAATCGGACCCAACTTACTGGTGCAATACGTATCCCAATTATTTTATTTTACCAGAAGGGGGTACTGGTGCATTGGCCGTTCAGGGATGCGCCGAAATGATCCTGCCCGAAGACCAATCATTTACGCACATTGTGTGTGCTGTAGGCACGGGAGGCACGCTTTCAGGATTGAGTGAAGGGGCTTTTTCCCATCAAAAAATTTTAGGATTTCCTGCATTAATTGGGGATTTTTTAAGAGAAGATATTCGTAATTTTGCAAAAAAGGAGAATTGGGAATTGATTCAAGGCTATACCTTTGGAGGTTATGCCAAAACAAGTCCCGAATTAATTCGTTTTATCAATCAATTTTATCAAAAACATCAGGTGCCGTTGGATCCGATTTACACCGGTAAAATGATGTATGGTTTAGTAGATTTATTGGCAAACGATTTTTTCCCAAAATCAGCAAATATACTAGCCATTCACACAGGAGGGTTACAAGGAATCCCCGCCATGAATGAAAGGCTCAAACAAAAAAATCAAATTACGCTTCAAATTCATGTATAGATTCATTTGTATTTTTGTCGTGTTATTAGTCCTAACGGCTTGTGGTTCCTCGCGTCCTGTCGTACGAACGACCAAACCTACCGCACAAACCACAAAAACTGATCCGCGAAAAACCAAGCGACCCGTTGCAACCACTTCACCGACAACTCAGTCACCCTCAAGACCGGTTCAAATCGATCCTACGCCCGCTCCATCTTCGCAAGCGGATAAGCCTACAATTGAAGTTTTGGAAGCCACCACAGCCGTCAAAGTGACTACAGCGATGGTGATGGATTATATTGAAAAGTATAAGGAAATTGCCAAAAAAGAAATGGTCGATTACGGGATTCCTGCAAGTATCACTTTAGGACAAGGAATATTAGAATCGGGGGCTGGAACAGGGCCTCTAAGCGTTCAAGCCAACAATCATTTTGGAATCAAATGCCATAAGGAATGGAAAGGACCTAGTGTTAGTTATGACGATGATGCAGTAGGTGAATGTTTTCGTAAATACAGTGATCCTTTTGAATCGTTTAAAGATCATTCAATTTTTTTGGTGACCCGTGAACGCTATGCCAATTTATTTCGCTTGGATATTGCCGACTACAAAGGCTGGGCCAAAGGACTCAAAGCCGCAGGGTATGCCACTGATCCAGCGTATCCTACTAAGTTAATTGGATTGATTGAACGCTACCAATTGCAGCGTTTTGATGTCGAAGTACTCGGAGCAAGTTCAATAACAAATACGATTAATTCAAGTGCAACACTCCCAATTAAAAGTGATTACACGACTGAAAAACAGCATGTTGTAGCGAAAGGTGATACCTTATATTCCATTTCCAAAAAATACAGTATCCCTGTTGAGGTGTTAAAATCAAAAAATAATTTAAATGATACCGCATTAGCCATCGGTCAAATCTTACGCTTAGAATAAAATGATATACCAAAGAAGTAGTGCGCTGTTTGCAGCCGCTGAAAAAGTAATTCCAGGAGGCGTAAACTCCCCAGTACGCGCTTTTAAAGGAGTAGGGGGTACTCCAATTTTTGTTAAATCGGCCAAAGGAGCCTATTTGTATGATGAAGACGGCCGTCGTTTGATAGATTACATTAATTCATGGGGGCCAATGATTTTAGGGCATGCTTATGAACCCGTGATCACTGCTATCAAAGAACGCGCTGAAAAAGGAACCTCTTTTGGAATGCCGACCGAATTGGAAACACAAATTGCGGAGCTAGCCGTTGCAATGGTACCCAATATTGATAAAATTCGTTTTGTAAATTCAGGAACAGAGGCCTGTATGAGCGCCATTCGCTTAGCGCGTGGATTTACAAAACGCGATAAGATTATCAAATTTGCAGGGTGCTATCATGGCCATTCGGATTCTTTTTTAATTCAAGCCGGTAGCGGTGCGAGCACATTTGGAACACCCAACAGCCCCGGAGTCACGCAAGGGACCGCCCAAGATACTTTGCTAGCGCCTTACAATAATGTAGCAGCGGTTGCCGATTTATTTGCTGCCAATCCGCAACAAATTGCCGCTATTATCGTCGAACCCGTTGCAGGAAATATGGGGTGCGTGCCGCCTTTACCCGGATTTTTAGAAGGACTTCGCGCGTTGTGTACCCAACAGGGAGCTTTGTTGATTTTTGATGAAGTCATGACGGGTTTCCGACTTGCTGCTGGGGGTGTACAAGAGCGCTTGTCTATTGCTGCCGATATCGTTTGTTTTGGGAAAGTTATCGGTGGTGGACTTCCGGTGGGGGCTTTTGCAGCTAGAGCAGAGATTATGAATTATTTAGCCCCAGTTGGTCCTGTGTATCAAGCGGGAACGCTAAGCGGAAATCCATTAGCTATGACTGCTGGTCTAGCCATGTTGACCGCTTTACACGAGGATAGGGATGTTTTTAATCGAATTGATCAAAAAACAGCCTATCTGCACGAGGGGATGGCAACCGTGATACAAAAAACAGGACTACCACATACGATTAATCGATTAGGGTCTATGATTTCAGTTCACTTTGATGAAACTCCAGTCATCGATTTTGAAACCGCAAAAAAAGGGGATAACGAACGGTTTAAAGCATTTTTCCACGGCATGTTACAGGAGGGTATTTACATTGCTCCTTCTGCCTATGAAACCTGGTTTATCACCGATGCGCTAACCTACGATGATTTAGACAGGACCATTGAAGCTGTCGGAAAAGTAACTTCAGTATTGAAATAAAAAAAGCTCCGAAAGGAGCTTTTTATTTTTATTTTATTTTCTTACCTACAAGTCGATTTAAAAGTTCTGGATTGGCTTCCAATTGGGCCATTTGTTGTGGTGTTAGTGTGCCTCGAATTTTTGCTTCAATCACACGACTCATTTCAATCTTTCGCTCAGCAGAAAGATTTTTGTTGTCCAATACTTCGTATTTCATTTCGAAAAGTCTGAAAAAATCTTCTCGCTGGTTTTCTGGTAAATTTACCACTTGGGCTAAAGCAACCATATCGTTTTTTGCTTTTGCTTGTACAGATAATTCTTTGTCTTGAGCCGACATGCTTAATGTGGCCATCATACAAAAAGCAAAACTAAGGAGTAATTTTTTCATAACTATAAAAATCTAAATTGATAATCAAAGGTAAACTATTTTGCTATAAATCCAAAAAAATCAAAAGATTGAACAATTAGTTCTTAATCTCAAGTGAATTTTCAGATTCAGGTGTTCGTTTACGCTTTAATCCCGCCTCAAATTTTTGGTATTGTGTTTCCGTAAGTATCTTTTTCATCTCGGCTTTAAAAGCATCCTCTTCAGCTTGTCTCTTCTCACGGCGCGCTTGTAATTGTTCCTTTGTCATTAATCGGCCATCGTCTTTCTTTCCTTTCAACTCGGCAACATAGGCTTCACGGTCACGAACAATCTTTTCTACAAGGGGTTTGATTTTTTCCCCTTGTCCCGGTTCCAAAACGATATCCTTGGTTAAACGATTGAAGAGAACAGTCACTTTTTCCTCAAAAGTTAATTTTTGTGGAGTGCCTGATTTTTGCAATTGAGCGGAAACAGGGAGTAAAAAAAGGAATAGTACTAAAGTAAAAATAGCTTTCATTTGAACTCATTTTTTATAAGGACCAAAAATAATAAATAAGGTTTAATTTGCGCCAAGAATTTATATCTTTGTAATGTGAAAATCGGTGTAATTTTTATCGTTTTTGTTTTTCTTTTTCGCCCTGTAATGCCAGTGGTTGACTACATATTGAATTACGATTATATTCGTACTGTTTTGTGTGAAAATAAAGCCAAACCGAAGTTGTCTTGTAACGGTAAATGTCATTTGATGAAACAATTAGCAAAAGCCTCTGAACAAGAAGACTCCAATCAAAAAAACAATAAAAGCCAAGTCAAAGTGGAATGGGAATTCCCATTCATGCAAGCAAATGTTCACGAAAGTAGCACTGCTTTTCATTCAATGGCCCATACAATTTCAATCTTTTCGTATTCCAATTTATACCAATTTTCAGCCGAAATTGGCGTTTTTCATCCCCCAACGGTTTAATTTGCTTTCTTCGATAGTTACAGTGTTGTGCTGTACTTCTTGATGTGTTTTTTATAAAATGCATCACTCTATTACTATTGTTTAAATTTAAATTAAATCATGAAAAATATTTTAAAAAAAGCAGCTCTTTGTATGGTTGCACTTACTGCATTGTCGCTAACTTCTTGTTCAAATGACGACGATACAAACAACAACATCACCGGTGAGGGGACATTAAAATTAGAATTTGATAATATCTATAAAACAGCCAATTTGGCTATGAATACTCCTTATACCAATACGAATGGGGAGGTAGTGAAGGTGTCAAAAATGAAATACATCGTGAGTAATATTAAGCTTACTAAAGACGATGGCACCGTGTTTACGTATCCTAAAAGTCAGAGTTATTTTATTGTAGACGAATTAACAGCTGCTTCACTAGTACTTGATTTACCTAATATTCCAGCGGGGAACTATACCAAAGTAACTTTCGGAATTGGAGTTGATCAAGAGCAGTTTAATCTTGGAGCTGCAGGACAAGGCGATTTCCTAACCCAAGCCCAAAATGCCGGTATGATGTGGTCATGGAGTGCGGGTTATAAATTTGTCAATTTTGAAGGTACTTTTACTTCTCCAACAGTAACGACGGACACGAATTTCAGGGTACATACTGGACAAACAGGAACAGATTACAACTATACGACGGTGACGCTTAACTTACCATCCAATGCTTTAGTTCGCACCAACATCACGCCACAAGTGCATATTATGGCAGATGTATCGCATTTAATTGATGGTACCAACAAAATTTCGTTGACAGCAGCCAAAGGTTCTGGCGCAGCAGCCAATGTTATGGGGGGACCAAATTTAGCTCTTGTTACCGCCAACATCGCCAACATGTTTACCGTTGATCATGTTCATAATGATTAAATAAATCCAAAGGCGTTCGACTTTCGGGCGCCTTTTTTATCTTCTTTATACTATGAAAAAGGTGATCATAGGGGTGTTAGCCCTTGGACTTTTAACGGCTTGTGCTACTGATGAGGAAGCGCAATATATTGATGTCCCACTCGACACCGCAAAACCCAGTAATTTTCCAGATGCGGTATACAATTATGGAAATAACCCACCAACACAGGCGGGGTTTGAGCTAGGAAAAAAACTGTTTTATGAGGGGCGTTTGTCTTCTGACGGTCTAGTCTCTTGCGGATTTTGCCATATTCAAGCGGATGCATTTACCCATCACGGACACAGTGTGAGTCATGGGGTAGATAATTTGGAAGGCACACGAAATACGCCTCCTATACAAAATATGGCCTTTCAATCGGTTTACATGTGGGATGGCGCTACCAATCATTTGGATTTACTTTCTATCATTCCCTTTACAAGTCCCATTGAAATGAATGGTAATTTTGAAACAGCCCTAAATATGATGCGTCAAGACAATACGTATCGAACGCTATTCAAAAGAGCCTTTCCTGATGGATTAATAAACGCCGAAAATATGTTAAAAGCCCTAGGACAATTTATGGCAATGATGGTTTCCTCTAATTCGCGTTTTGATCATTACCGACGTGGCGAAAGTGGTGGCATATTGACCTCTGTTGAGTTGGAAGGGTATGCAATTTTTAATCAAAAATGTGCAAGCTGTCATGCAACGGACTTATTTACGGACAATTCTTTTCGAAATAATGGTCTTCCTATCAATCCTCAAATCAATGATGTCGGACGTTACCGTGTTACCGAATTAGAACAAGACCGCTATAAGTTTAAAGTACCTAGTTTGCGCAATATCGAATTCACAGCGCCATACATGCATGATGGGCGATTTTTTACCCTTGAAGCAGTATTGGACCACTATAGTTCGGGCGTGGCACAAACGCCAAATTTAGATCCATTGTTAGTGAATGGAACGACCCTGGGAATTCCACTAACAACCAATGAAAAATCGAAGCTTATTGCGTTCTTAAAAACGTTGACCGATCATCAGTATTTAAATGATCCCCGATTTGCAGAATTTTAATATGAAAAATATAGTTTTTTTACTGATTTCAACCTTTGTCATGGCATCACCAAAGGATACCTTGCCATCACCGAGTTGGACCCATGTGTTTAGGTTCCCTACTGCCGCACTTGACGATTGTGATTCCTGTGGTTGTTCGGCAAGCGGGGGAAGTTTGGGATTTGCCTCGTTGTTGAATTCCAATTTTATTGGGGTGCGGTATTTTTACCAACATTATAAAACCAATGATGGATTGTACTCTAATTCGCCTTGGTATGATGAGTATTATCAAACGACGCAATTGTGGACACGTATTCCCATAACGTCAAAGATTCAAGTTTCTGCCATTGTACCCTATCATTTTCATCAACGACAAACCGTAAACGGAACACAACCTATCTCGGGCCTTGGCGATGTAACGGTTATGGGACTGTATCAGGTGTACCAAAATGTAAAAAAAGATTCTACCGTTGCTTCCCATACTTGGCATTTGGGAGGGGGAGTAAAAGCACCCACAGGAACTTATGATATGCGTAACAACGGAAGTATCAATCCAGGATATCAGTTGGGTACGGGGAGTTGGGATGGCTTAATTTTAACCGAATATACACTCCAAAAAAAAGCTTTTGGCTTAAATCTAATGGCGAATTATACCTTTAAATCAGAAAATGATAAAGGCTATCGATTTGGAAACCAATTCAATTACGGGGGAACCGTTTTTTACTTGTGGGAACGTCAGCAAAATACTTTCTCACCGCAATTTGGACTCAATGGAGAAGTGTATGAATTTAATGTTCAACACGGACAAAAGGTTCAGGAAACCGCCGGTTCTATTCTTTTTTCGAAAATTGGTTTTGAATGGGGAATAGGGAAGTGGTCTTTGGGAAGTAATCTGTTACTGCCTTTGCGGCAAAATTTAATTGCAGGCAATGTAGAAGCTAAATTTCGCTTCGCCCTGAATATTAATTATGCATTATAAAAAAAGAGGTCAGCTGACCTCTTTTTTTATCCTTTATAGAAAATCAATTTTTGATACAATTCTGTGTTGGCTTTCAGCGCCTGACGTTGCTCGTCGTTTAAACCAGAAAGTAATTTAGAACCATAACGCTCATAAATTGCTTTTTTTGTCGATTCATCGGTAGCACTTTGAACTTGTTCTGCACGCATGATGAAAAGTTGGGTAAAACTCGTTTTTAAGTTGTCGTCTAATTTAACCACCTTTAATAAAGCCTCCATTTCGGTAGCGGCTATCTCTTTAGGCTGTAATGCAGCCGTGTTTTGTTTATCTTGAGCCATGCTCAACTGAACTGCCAAGAAAGCGAATAATGCAAAGACAATTTTTTTCATAATGTTAGAATTTAAAAAGCGAATATAACAATATATTTCGTACTATCCATCGGTTTCAAGCAATTAAGTCAAATGAACGCTTTTTGATTCACCATCAACGATGACTTTAACCACACCTAATTTACTTAATCCTTTCATGGCAGCATCCCATTTTTTTCCACTTAACTGGGATTGCTCTTTCAATTGGGCTAAGGGTTGACCGTCTTCAGATTTGAGGAGCTGCAGAATTACTTTTTCTTCCTCAGTGAGCTCAAGGGCTTTCTTTTCAGGTCGCATTTGCGGAAAAAATAATACTTCTTGAATTGAGGCATTGTTGGTAAGGAACATGATTAAGCGGTCCATACCAATACCCAAACCAGAAGTGGGAGGCATTCCAAATTCAAGCGCACGCAAAAAATCTTGATCAATAAACATAGCTTCATCATCTCCTTTTTCGGCCAATTTCATTTGCGCTTCAAAACGTTCCCGCTGGTCGATAGGATCATTTAATTCAGAATACGCATTGGCGATTTCTTTGCCGCACACCATCAACTCAAACCGTTCGGTCAATTCAGGATTGTCGCGATGCGATTTACACAAGGGCGACATTTCTTTGGGGTAATCGGTGATAAAAGTGGGTTGTATAAAGTGGCCTTCGCATTTTGCGCCAAAAATTTCATCGATAAGTTTCCCTTTCCCCATAGTCTCATTGACTTCGATGCCCATTGATTGCGCAGCTTCACGCAATTCCTCCTCTGTTTTGCCTGTAATATCAAAGCCTGTAAACTTTTGTATGGCTTCCGTCATGGATACACGTGCATAGGGTGCTTTAAAATCGACCGTATGTTCTCCAAAGGTGGCTTGTGTTGTTCCGTTGACTTGCAATGCGCAGTATTCTAGCAATTTTTCCGTAAATTCCATCATCCAATGGTAATCTTTGTAGGCGACATAAATTTCCATAGCTGTAAATTCAGGATTATGGGTACGATCCATCCCTTCATTTCGGAAATTTTTGGAAAATTCATAAACGCCATCAAAACCGCCTACAATCAGTCGTTTTAAATACAATTCATTGGCAATACGCATGTACAAAGGAATGTCCAGCGAATTGTGGTGCGTAATAAACGGTCGCGCGGCAGCACCTCCAGGAATGGATTGCAAAATCGGAGTCTCTACTTCCAAATAACCAGCATCGTTAAAAAAAGTTCGCATGGCTTGAAACAGCTTGGTTCGTTTCACAAAAACCTCTTTCACCTGCGGATTCACGACCAAATCCACATACCGCATACGGTAGCGAAGTTCAGGGTCAGTAAAGGCATCGTATGTTTTTCCCTGATCATCCGTCTTGGGCATAGGTAAGGGGCGAAGTGTTTTGCTTAAAAAGGTAAATTGCTGTACCAAGATTGATTTTTCTCCAACTTTCGTGTAAAATAACTCACCTTCCACCCCTACAAAATCACCCAAGTCAGTAAGTTTACGAAAAACGGTTGTGTATAATGTTTTATCTTCACCAGGACAAAGCGTGTCCCGATTGAAGTACAATTGAATTCGCCCTTCACTGTCTTGTAATTCAGCAAAAGCCGCTTTTCCTTGGTCACGAACACTCATTATTCGTCCCGCCACAACTACTTTTTTGCCTTCTACAAAGGATTCCTTGACCTGTTTCGACGTGTGGTCAACAGGATAAAGAGGGGCAGGATAAGGGTTAATACCTAAGTTGCGTAATTGATGGAGTTTTTCTCTGCGAATTTGCTCTTGTTCGGACAGTTGCATAAATGGAAAATTAAGGGGGCAAAGATAATTTATTGTTCAAAAACTACCAACTGCCCTATCGATTTAATAAACCTGTTGAAATTCATGTCCATTGATTAGCTCCTTTGTATCTTTGTGGGATTAAAAAACGACTTTTTTCGGGATGAATAAAAAAGTGCATTTTCAAAACTTGGGCATACGCGACTATAAACAGACGTGGGATTATCAGGAAAAACTATTTGCGGACATTGTAGCCGATAAAATAAAAAAACGGACAAACCCTGAACAGTCCACGGATAATTATTTTTTGACCGTGTCGCATCCTCATGTGTATACTTTGGGAAAAAGCGGTGATTTGTCCAATCTATTATTGAATGAAAAACAACTCGAATCGAAAGGCGCTACCTTTTATAAAATTAATCGAGGGGGCGATATCACATACCATGGGCCAGGGCAACTGGTTGGTTATCCGATTTTGGATTTAGAAAATTTTTTTACCGATATACATAAGTATTTACGACTTTTAGAAGAAACCATTATCCTTGTTTTGGGAGAATATGGTTTGAAAGGGGAACGAAGTCCAGGCGAAACTGGAGTTTGGCTCGATGTAGGAACGCCATTTGCGCGAAAAATTTGCGCCATGGGGGTACGTGCGAGTCGATGGGTGACCATGCATGGTTTTGCCTTGAATGTAAATACCGACTTGGGTTATTTTGATCATATTATCCCTTGCGGTATTCGTGGCAAAGGGGTGACGTCATTGCATGTTGAATTGCAACGCGCTGTTGATGAACGCGAGGTGGAGCAACGTGTGCTGCATTATTTTTCGCACTTATTTGAAGCTACAATTGTAGGTTAGAAATCAAAATCAAGTGAGAGCTGGTCTGGTAAAAGGCGAAAGCTCTTGCGATGGTAAGGGGTAATCCCAAATTGTTGGATAGCTTCACGATGTTCTTGGGTTGGGTATCCTTTGTTTTTATTCCATTGGTACATGGGATACTCTTCATGAATGCGGTCCATATAGGCATCTCTGTAGTTTTTGGCTAAAATGGAAGCAGCGGCAATACTTAAATATTTTCCATCCCCTTTTATAATGGTTTGAAAAGGAATTTTTCCAACAGGTTTAAATCGGTTGCCGTCAACAATAATAAACTCGGGTTCTGGTGTAAGTTGAAGAATGCTTTCCTGCATGGCTTGGATAGAAGCATTCAGGATATTTATATCATCTATAATTATTGGTTCTAAATGAACCACATGAAAACAGAGAGCTTCTTTTTCAATGATAGGCGCCAAAGCAGCGCGCTGTTTTTCGGAAAGTTTTTTTGAATCATTCAAAAGAGCGTTCTCAAAATCACGTGGTAAAATGACAGCGGCTGCCGTAACGGGTCCAGCCAAGCATCCTCTACCGGCTTCATCGGTTCCACATTCCAAGATGTGGTTCGAAAAACGTTTGGCCAACATCGTGTTAAATAAAAATTAATTTAAAGTTAACGCAACTTTTTGATGACGATTGCATCTGTAAAATGGGTTGCAATCACAAAGTTACACCAAAGCCGTTGAACTTTAACAAACGTAAACGCTAATATTCCGAAGTATTATTTGTTTATTTAAGAAATTATTAAGAAGTTTGCTGAATAACTAACTCAAATAAATTTAATATGAGATCGAAGTTCAAATGGATTTTTACGCTTTTACTAGCGTTTACAATGCAGTTTTCATTTGCACAGGAGAAAACTGTAACGGGTACTGTTTCGGATGGTAAGGTATCATTGCCTATGGCCAACGTTGTAATTAAAGGTACCAAAAACGGGGTGCAAACCGACATGGATGGTAAATTCTCCATCAAAGCCAAACAAGGTGATGTTCTTGTGGTGTCGTACCAGGGGTATGATACAAATGAAGTTAAAATTACAACTGCAAACACCTACAAGGTGACTCTTGTAGAAGAATCTAAAGTTTTAGATGAGGTTGTGGTTCAAGGGTATCGGTCTGTGGCCAAAAGAAATGCTGTAACTGCTGTTCAAACGGTTAATTCTAAAACAATTGAAAACAGGCCAAATGCAAATGTTTTAAATACCTTGCAGGGACAAGTTGCAGGTGTTAACATTTCAACAGGGTCAGGTCAACCTGGTGCGAAGCCTACAGTTATTATTCGTGGTTTGAGTACTGTAACTGGAAATTCTGATCCACTCTATGTAATTGATGGATTTCCCTCAAATAGTGATAACTTTAGATCACTTAATCCAAATGATATTGCTTCTATGGATGTTTTAAAGGATGCTTCGGCTATTGCAGAATTTGGTGCTAGAGGTTCAAACGGTGTTATTGTAATCAAGACAAGAAGAGGGGTTTATGGTGAAGGTAAAACATCTTTCCGTTACACGTCTACTGTTGGTTTGACGGAGCTTCAAACCCCCAGATATGACTATTCTTCAGCTAGAGAGTTGTTGAAAATTCAACAAAATTTTGGACAAGGACGCGGTTCGACACTAACTGACGCAGAGATTTCTGCTTACAACATAGATACTGATTGGGTGGATTATTTCTTTAGAATAGGAGCTTCATACTCCCACAACTTAGCTATTGAAAATAGTGCTAAAAATGTAAATGCTTTTACATCTGTTAACTATTTTGAACAAGAAGGTGTTTTAAAAACAACTGGCTTAAAGCGCTTTACAATGCGTAACAACTTATCAGGAAAGTCAAATAACGAAAAGTTTAAATACTTTATTGGTACTGCTGTTGGATTCTCAAAAAATAATGAGGCCACAAATTTGGGTTCGGGTGCTGTTAATCAAAACTATGTGTTAGGTGCTTATACTGCAGCTCCTTTTATTTCCCCAAGTGAATATAATGGAAATTCTTTTGATTTGTATACCTTATATGCTAATGATGGTACTTTGCTCTATACACCTCTATTTTTAATAGACAAATTACAAAAATTTTATAATTTAACTGATGAGACAAAAATTAACTTAGCTACTGATTACTCTTACAAATTGTCAAAAAATTTGACTTTGAGAGGTAAGACATCTGCTGAGGTATTGTTAACTCGTTTCACCCAATCTACTTTCCCTGATTCTTTTAACGCATTATTGTTTTCAAGTACTCAAGGTGTGCCTTCCACTCAGGGAGGGAATTTCAATGGAACTGAAACCATTAATCAATCTAGAACCTTTCTTTTTAATCAATTGTATCAATTGGATTATGAAAAGACCTTTGGAAAGCATACGATTAGTGCTGTAGCAAGTGCAGAATATAACCAAGCCAACCTTCATAGTAATAACTTTACACAACGTGGTCTAGATCCTCGTACTTTTGTTCCAAATACCGGTGCGGGTTACATTGCTGATGTTGGTGTAAATGATTTCTATGTGCCTTCAGTTTCAGCAGTACAATTGCGGTCAATATTAATGTCGTATTTTGGATCTCTTGATTACGATTATGATGGAAAATATGGGTTAGTTGGTACATTACGTCAAGATTCCACCAATCGATTTGAAAATACTACAGAAGTGTTTTGGTCCGCTGGAGCTCGATGGAATATTGATGCAGAACCATTTATGAAAGGCGCAAAGAATTTTATAGATATGTTGAAATTACGTGGCTCTGTCGGTACAGTTGGGAACCAGCGTATTATTGATGGTTCTGTTTTTGCTGGTTTAAATCCTCCACGTAATAGAGATATTTATAGCAATGTGAATAATGTTTATAATGGTCAAATTGGTTATGGAATTAACTTTGGTTACGATGATTTGCGATGGGAAACTACACGCCAATATAATATAGGTGTTGACTTTGAAATGTTCAAAAAACGATTACGTGGTACTTTTGATTATTATAATAGAAAAACGTTTGATTTATACTTAACTCAGGCAGTTACTAATTCTTCAGGAACTACTTCGCTATTACGAAATTCAGATGCTTTCGTTGTCAATAAAGGGGTTGAATTAAATTTAGCTTATGACATTTTTAGAAAGCAAGACATGACCTTGACTGCTCGTATTGTTGGAAGTTATAATGATAACACAATCGATGGAATTAAACAAAATAATGGACGTTTAGTTAATCCTGATGGAGTAACTATAAATCAAAATGGTGGGCCCATAGACCAATATTTCCTATATCCTTATGTAGGTGTTAATCAGACAAATGGTGAATTGTTATTTTTAGATGCTAGTAACAACATCACAGAAGATCCATTACAAAATGCTGATCAAAGAGCTACAAACAAGAATAGACTACCCTTATACCAAGGAAGTTTTGGTTTTGATTTCGACTACAAGGGTTTCTTTACTTCAGCTACATTTACATATGCATTTGATGTTTGGAGATTTGATTATGATTACGAAAGTCTATTGGATCCAGGAAGTATTTCACAATTCAATGTTTCCCCAGAGTTATTAAACGCATGGACACCAACAAATACAAATACAAATGTACCAGCTTTAAATGCTTCTAATTTAGGTGCTGATGATTTTTCAGATCGTTTTTTACGTGATGCATCTTATGTTCGTCTACGTAACTTACAAATTGGGTACCGTATTCCAAAAAAATTAATAGAAAAGACTTTTATTAAGGATGCTTCAATTATGGCCCAAGGTGAGAACTTATTCAATATTACTAATTGGAAAGGTTTTGATCCTGAGAGTGATAGGGATTTTGATTTCAATAACTATCCAACACCAAGAATTTACACCATTACATTAGATCTTAAATTCTAAAAAAAAAATCTATGAAAAAATTATCTTTTTATTTATTAATCCTTGCATCAATGTCTCTAGTCTCTTGTGACGAAGATTTGACAGACATCTATGCACCAGGTTCTCAAACTGAGGAGATTGCTTTGCAAAATTTTGATGACTTAAATAAATTACTAAACTCCTCCTATGCTAATTTATTTACACGTGAAGAAATTGTTTTTAATGCAATTTTTACCGATGAAGCAAGTAAAGGTTTTGCTAATGGAGGTCAAGGAGTAAATTCAGAATATGTTTTCTTTATGTTTCCTTCATCAACTGGACCCTCATCCATTTGGCAGTCTAACTATTTTGCTTTAGCACGTATTAATCGTATTTTAGCAAAAGCAGACGAGATTTTAGCAAATACTCCTGATACAACTACCCAAGAACGTATAAAGCGAGTAAAAGCTGAAGCGCTAATGTTACGTGCTTTTGCACATTTGAAAGTACTTTCCTATTTCTCAACTAATATGAAAGATGATAATGCTTTAGCAGGTATTTTATCTGACAGAGTTATACTAACTAGCGAAACTCCTGTTAGATCTACTAATGGTGCTTTTTATTCTTTAATTCATTCAGATTTAGATGCCGCGATTACATTGTATTCTTCTTTAAGTTCATCAGTTCTCCCTAGTGCTACTGACAGAACTAATTATGTTGGAATTGCTTTTGCAAAAGGATTGAAGGCAAGGGCTTATTCATACAAAGGTGATTATGTCAATGCAGAAATTTGGGCTGATGATGTAATAAATACCTCTGGTATTGTTCTAGCACCTAGATTAGAATACAAAAGAGTATTTTGGTCTGAAAATGAAGCAGCAAATACAGAAGTAATCTTCAGAAATAGAAGAACTCCAATTCAGAACAATCAAGCTACAAATGTTCATAATGGTTTTGGTTCTCTTCGACCAAATGCCTCAGGAGCTCCTTGGTATGAAGTCAGCAGAGCATTATTCAACAAATTAAATACCACTGGTTCTACTACTCTTACTGGTGCTCAGTTGTCATCTCAGCCTGATGTACGTTTACATACTGTAGTTTCGCATACCTCAACTATTGATAATAATTATCAAAATAATGCAGACTTTTTAAATTCCGACCGATTAGTACTTCACAAACATGGTGGTAATGAGTCAGGTAATACAACTTGGGCTGTAACTACTCAAAATGGTAATAACAACAGCATTAAAGTAATGCGGATCTCAGAAATGTATTTGATCAAAGCTGAAGCCCGTGCTGCAGCTGGAGATTTTGTTGGTGCTGCAAATGCTGTACAGGCTATCCGCGCTGTTCGAAATAATATTACTGTACCAACACCAGTTTACAATACTGCTCAGGATGCTTGGAAAGGTGTTTTGGATGAACGGAGAATTGAATTTGCATTTGAAGGGTATCGTTATGTTGATTTAAGACGTCTTGCTTCATTGGCAGGAGTAACACTTTTAGACAGAGATCCAATGGATTATGATGGGTTAAGTTTGCCTGGAGCGAATCCAAATAATTTGCCCTTAAATAGTTATAAGTTGACAATGCCAATCCCACAAAGTGAAATTAATGGTAACGGTGGTATTCAACAGAATCCTGGATATTAATCAAGTAATTTTAAATAATAGAAAAGGCCGATTTATTTCGGCCTTTTTTTGTTTTTATTAACGTCGATTTTGAGACAGTTTTTTTATATTTGAAAAAAATATTCTATGAAATCATTTTTACTCATTTTGTTAACCTCCTCTTTGGCAGTAGCACAGACTACCAAAGAACGCCAAATAATTTTACAAAAATCTACACGGAATACGGCGGAATTAACACAAAAGTTAGCTGGTTTTGAAGCCAAAAATAAGCAAGAAGTTCAAGCCTATTTGCTTCAAAATCCCAATACACCCAATCCCGATAATATTCAATTTATTTTAGACGGAAAACCGATTTATTATGGGATTGATTCCAATGAGGCCTCTGTGCAAACTTTACGCGCCCAAACCATGTACCCGGGTGGAACATTAGGTATAAACGCAACTGGTCAAGGATTAACTGTTGGGGTTTGGGACGGCGAAAAAGTACGTTTTACCCACCAGGAATTTGGTGGAAGGGTTACAAGTGGCGACAATGCTAATGTTCTCAGTGCACATGCTACACACGTTACGGGTACTATTCTCGCAGCCGGTGTGAGTGCTTCGCGCAAAGGCTTTGCCTATCAAGCCAATGCCAAAAGTTACGAGTTCAACTCTGATATCAGTGAAATGAATGCTTTTGCAGGTGATGGAAATCTAGTTTCCAATCATTCCTACGGATTAATTGCAGGTAATTTACCCACATATTTCTTTGGTCAATATAATTCTCAAGCGGCCAATGTTGACGAACTCATCTACAATTATCCTTACTATATTGTTGTTAAATCAGCAGGAAATGATAGGTCTTCAACCACTTTAGCGCAAGTACAGCAAAAACAAGGCTACGATTTGTTGACGGGGATGTCGTGTTCTAAGAACAACTTAACGGTTGCAGCAGTAAAACAACAAACTAGTTATTCTGGACCAGAGAGTGTTGAAATAACAAATTTCTCCAACTTTGGGCCACCGGATGATGGCCGCATCAAACCCGATATTGCTGCAATGGGTTTCGAAGTAAATTCATGTAATTCTGGGGGCGATGCTTCATACACAACAATGTCTGGTACTTCCATGTCTGCTCCAGCAATTAGTGGTTTAATTACCTTATTGCAACACCATTATACCCAGTTGAATCCGAGCACCTATATGCTAGCTTCTACAGTTCGGGGATTAATTTGTCATTCAGCTCGTGAAGCTGGTTTAAATACCGGACCCGATTATGAGTTTGGTTGGGGATTAGCAGATGGATTTACAGCCGCACAAATAATAAGTAATCGTAATTCTAGTTCAATATTAGATGAGCGGGTTTTGAATAATAATCAAACCTATACAACAACATTTACAATTTCTCAAACTCAAGATTTAAATGTAACTTTAGCGTGGACTGATCCAGCAGGTTTAGTTAATAGTGGTACAACTGCCGATGTGAGAACTCCTCGATTGGTAAATAACCTTGACATCAAAGTCATTAAAGATGGTATAATCTACTATCCATGGAGATTAGACCCTACGGATGTTTTTGCACCAGCTTCAAATAACTCTGATAATAATGTAGATAATATAGAACGTGTTGAAATATTCAATGCTACGCCAGGTGTTTATACTATACAAATTAACCATAAAGGAACTTTAACCAATGGGTTACAAGAATATTCATTAATTGCCTCTGGTTCTCAAGGATTAACTTTGTCAAATAATAGCTTTGACGCTGACAACACGTTCTTTGTGTATCCAAATCCAGCACAAAATGAGATTCATTTTAATAACCCCAAAGGATTCAATTTGGATGAAGTGTCTATTTTTGATATCACAGGTAAAATGGTGTTAAGTGCGCAAGGGGTTTCCAACAACACGTTGGATGTATCCCGTTTGCAAAGTGGAGTCTATATGGTAAAAATCGCTTCACAAGGGACAACTTTTGTGCGTAAGTTTACCAAAAATTAATCCCAACGAAATAAAATAGAAAAGAACGCCTTCCTTTTGAGGGCGTTTTTTTATCGTTTTTCATGTAAACGTCCAAACATTCTCTATTTTTGTTGCCTCTTTGAATCCCTTAATTATGCGATTGTTTTTTTTGGTTGCTTTTATGTGCATGACTTATGGTGCTTTTTCCCAACAAATAGAGGATAAGCCTCCCAAGAGTATGATTAAAACCGCCGAAGATAAAGCCAAAGAAGCCGCACGAAAAGCCCCTATTGCGTGGTACAAAATTTACACGGTTGAAAAAGATACGGTAATCGCCGATACCTCTTTGACGCTGCAACGGTATTATCAATACAACTACTTGCGAAAGGATCGTTTTGGACATTTGCAGTACCCTAATGAAGGTCAGGTGTTTAATTTGTTGGATTATACTCAGGTTAAATCCTCTGTTTTTCCCGCTATGGGCTATCAAGCCAAGCATTATGCTTTTTTAGAAGCCGAAGATATTCGGTATTACCACGTACCTACCCCTTATTCCGATATTTATTTTAAAACGGTGATGGAACAAGGTCAAAATGTTGACGCCTTGGTGGCCTTGAATACCTCTAAAAATTTCAACATTTCAATTGCCTTCAAAGGGTTACGGTCATTAGGGCGCTACACCAATCAACTGGCCAGTACGGGTAATTTTAGGCTGACCTCCTCCTACAGAACGCCCTCAGGGCGCTATGCGATTAATTTTCACTATACAGGGCAGGATTTTTTGAATGGAGAAAATGGTGGCTTGGCCAATCCAACCGAATTTGAAAGCGGCGAAGCTATCTTTAACAATCGAGCCCGATTGCAAGTCATGCTTACCGATGCCCAATCGGTTTTAAAGAGTAAACGCTTCTTCTTTGATCACGCTTTTCGAGTCAATCCCAAGGATAGTCAAAACAACCTCGCTGTGTTTCATCAATTCAATTATGAGCATAAGTTTTTTGAATTTAATCAACGAACATTAGCCACTACCGTTGAATCGGAAACATTTAACCGTTTTGGGGATGCGGTTGTCAATGCCAATATCAATGATCATACGAATTACGATAAATTCTATAATCGCGCTGGGGTCGCTTATGAAAATAAAACCTTGGGAACGGTTCGCTTTTACATCGAACATTTCTTCAACCGTTTTGGTTTTCAATCGGAACGTACCGTAAATACTCTTGTTATTCCACGCAAGCGGGATGTAAATGTCGCTACCCTTGGAGGAGTTTACGAATACCGTAAAGGAAATTGGCGTGGAGCCGCTACTTTAGCCAATGCGCTCGGAACGGAAACGGTACGCTATGCCGAAGTGAAAGCAAGGTACACGTTTAACGAGCGTACGCATGTCAACTTTCAATACACGAATCAAAGTAAATTGCCCAACAACAACTTCTTATTGCATCAAAGTAGTTACGTTGCATATAATTGGGCGAATAATTTTAGAAACGAAAAGTACAATGCATTCCAATTCGAAGCGCAAACACCTTGGCTCAATGCATCAATGCAATGGTCAAATAGCACCGATAAATTATATTTTACCGATGTTCAAAATGTGACCAATCAACAATTAATTACTCCACAACAATTTTCGGGGAGTATCAATTATCTTGCGGTAAAAGTAGCGCGCGAGTTTCGTTATAAACGTTTCGGACTCGAGGCCACCGTTTTGTATCAAAATGTAACGCAAAGCCAAGCCATCCTTAACCTTCCTGAACTTACGGCACGAGGAAGTCTCTATTACCAAGACCATTGGTTCAAAAAAGCCATGTTTATCCAAACCGGGGCCACCGTCAATTATTTTACTTCCTATTTTGCCGACGATTACAATCCCGTGCTTGGAGAGTTTTTTGTGCAAACGCAAAAGCAAGTAGGGGATTTTCCCGTAGTTGATGTTTTTTTCAATGCTCGCGTACGACAAACGCGTATTTTCTTGATTGCCGAACATGTTAACGGTCTTCTCCGTAATAATAACTTTTATGCGTCGCCCAGCATGCCCTATCGCGATTTTATTATCCGATTTGGGTTGGTTTGGAACTTTTTCCAGTAACCAAACTTCCAACCCATTGTAAACACGCGTCGTTTTTTTGTTTTCAACCAAAAAGAAATAGGAAAAAAAATCATACCGGCAATTCAATACCGTATTTAGGGTAAAAAAAGTATCTTTGTGCCCTAAATTTTCCATAATAATGAATTATTCTGAAAATATATTGGGAACCATCGGAAATACCCCTTTGGTTAAATTGAATAAGGTAGTGGAAGGAATTGATGCCTTGGTTTTGGCCAAAGTAGAAACTTTCAATCCTGGTAATTCCGTGAAAGACCGAATGGCACTCAAAATGGTTGAGGATGCAGAAGCTGATGGCCGATTGAAACCAGGCGGCACCATTATTGAAGGAACTTCAGGTAACACAGGTATGGGCCTTGCTTTGGCAGCTATCGTTAAGGGGTACAAGCTCATTTGTGTCATCACGGACAAACAATCAAAAGAAAAAATGGATATACTTCGGGCTGTTGGTGCCAAAGTAGTCGTTTGTCCCACCGATGTCGAACCCGATGATCCTCGTTCGTATTACTCTGTTTCCCGTCGTTTAGCAGAAGAAACACCCAATGCATGGTATGTGAATCAATACGATAATCCGAGCAATGCCCAAGCGCATTACGAGCAAACCGGTCCCGAAATTTGGGCCCAAACCGAAGGAAAAGTGACCCATTTTGTGGTTGGTGTTGGAACCGGGGGAACCATCTCTGGGGTAGCTAAATATTTGAAAGAACAAAATCCTAATGTCAAAGTTTGGGGCATTGATACGTATGGGTCAGTGTTTAAAAAATACCACGAAACTGGAATTTTTGATGAAAACGAAATTTATCCCTACATCACAGAAGGAATTGGAGAAGATATTTTACCCAAGAACGTTGATTTTAGTTTGATTGACGGTTTTACCAAAGTAACCGATAAAGATGCTGCCGTGTACACCCGAAAAATTGCTTTGGAAGAAGGAATCTTTGTGGGGAATTCAGCCGGTTCTTGTATCAAAGGATTACACCAATTGAAAGAGCATTTCAAACCTGAGGATGTTGTGGTCGTATTATTCCATGATTCTGGCAGTCGGTATGTCGGTAAAATGTTTAATGACGATTGGATGCGGGAGCGCGGTTTCTTGGAAGAAGAAGTAACCAAAGCCGAAGATGTAATTAAAGACCATTTAGACAAACCCTTGGTTACTGTTCGCACTGAAGAATTGGTATCTCACGCCATTGATCGCATGCGGAAATACAAAATTTCACAAATTCCTGTTGTAGATATTCACGGATTTGTAGGGTCGGTGGATGAAACCGATTTGTTCCGAAGCTATGTTGCCGATAAAGAGGTGGCACAAAAACCGGTTCGTGAAGTGATGGGGCAGCCTTATCCAATCGTAAAAGCAACGACTCCTATTGAAGAGGTGTCCAAATTGTTTACCAAAGATAACCAAGCTGTTTTGGTCGTTCTTGGGAATCAAAAATACCATATTATCACCAAATACGATATTATAGGTTCGATCAAATAAAAACAAAGGGCTGTCCAAATCGACAGCCCTTTTTTAATAACCTAATAGCACGCCCGAAACATTCCAAGCACTAAAACTGCTTCCTTCTGGGGCGCCTTGCGGGATTTTAACTTGAAGCGTATGAGTACCCGCTTTCAAATCGCCCAAATCGATATAATAGGGATAGGTAACCATACCGGGACACCAATTGGATCGACTGTAGTCGGAAGAAGATAATCCATTGGGGAAGTTCCCTGAAGCAGGATTAAACAAACGGTATGACCCACAATCTTCTCGCCAAGGTACGATGCTAATAACTTCTTTGCCGTCCAATAGAATAGTGTTTTTCTTGGGAACAAATTCGTCTCCGTTTTCCCAACCGCCATGTCCTGTGGTGAGGTAACGTAAACGCGCCCCGCGAAGGTCCTGTGTCAGCGTAAAGGTAACTTCAAGTCCTTTTTCATGGTTAAACATCGTCCCGTATTCTTGTCCGGCCATCTCCATCACATTCACTGTATTGAAAAGCGGCACGACCAAAGGAGACGCTGCACTACTTTGCGCTTCAGGATGAAGGGTAATATTCATCGAAATGCGATGTCCGCCTTTGTCGTAATTTCCGATAAAAGCACCAAGGTAAACTTCTTTACCCGAAAATGACGATGTGAGTTCACTTATATCTTGGCGATAGGGCACTTGCGTTTGCCAAGTCTTGTCTTTGAGGCTAATATGATTGAAATGTGAAATCCCAAAAGGAGTAAAGAATCGCATTAACTCCAACAAAGGAATGTAGGAATTTGTAGCAACAACACCCTGGTATTTCTTACCGTTGCCATTTTCGTAAAGGGGTAATGAGTTGGCTCCTTGAGTCAGACCGTTCCAGAAGGTATTGGCCTTGTCTGTTGGAATTAAAAAGACTGAACCTGTGCGATCATAAGCATCGCCGTTGGATTGTTCGATTAAATCAATAAAAACTTTACTGCCCGGGGGAATTATGGGGAACTTTATTTTTCGTACAGCAATCGTACCATTGGCAAATCGAAAGATACTATCATTCGATTGAGCTTGGTCGGAGAAGTGTATTGTTTCTTTCTCAAAAATGGGCAGGGTAATAAAACGGCTTTTCCAAACAAGATCCCGATAGGAAAGTAGATCGACTCCATTTTTAGTATCGGGAAGCACAATAGCATTTTTTTGTTTTTCCTTTTCAATAGATATCGCCGTAGTCACAAAATTGCCGTTGCGTACAATTTCAAGAACCATTCCTAAGTTTTGACCCAATACTGTTGGTGCGCCTTTAACACCCAACGCATCGGTGTACCAAAGTTCTAATGTATTGGAGTTGATGCTGGTTACGGCCTTTTTACATTCATAGCCAAGGATGGTTTTGGTTTCGGATGTTAATTCGAATTGTTGTTTTTCAAGACTAATACTGTCAAGACTAACGATAAAACGTTGCGCATTCAATTGTGCTTTTTGAACCAGCGTATTTCGTTTGCGGTCAACAAAAGTTTCTTCTCTGGGGTAGCTGGCTTTTTGTTGTAACATTTGCGCCGAACTGATTAAGGTCATATGCGGTGCTGCCAAAACGATTACAGGATCTTGATTGGGGATAATGGTTCCGTTGGATGATTTTTGGTAGGTAATACGAAACGTTTGAGCGGAAATACATTGCACGGCAAGAAGTCCGATAAGCATCCATTTTTTCATAAATTTTATTTTTACAAAGATAAAAATTAGTCCCTGTATTGAATTTTTTTTATCTTCGTATCATCTCCACCAAACCGAATTGTATATGCCTTATGAAAGAAGATTTTCTTCACTATGTGTGGCGTTTTACCTGTTTTGACGTCACCCGATTACAAACCACTGTCGGCGAACCTATTGTTCTCCTTCGATGTGGTGATTACCTTCAATTGGAAGGGCCAGATTTTTTTAATGCGCATCTCCAAATTGGAACCCAAAAGTGGGTCGGAAATGTAGAAATTCACCTCCGCTCATCCGATTGGTATGCCCATCATCACGAACGCGATTCTCGCTATGATAATGTCATATTGCATGTGGTGTGGGAACATGATTGTCCTGTATTTCGCAAGGACAATAGTGAACTTCCGGTTTTGGAATTAAAAGGAATTGTTGCTCCTGATTTAATCCGTAATTACGAAAAATTAATGGCCCGAAAAGAAGGGTTGTATTGTGCTCATTCTTTACCCCAACTTCCACAGCAACTGATTGCTTTTTGGCTTGAAAAGTTATACATCGAGCGGCTTGAACATAAAGCAGCAATTATTCTTGATTTACTGGCGGTGTATCAAAACGATTGGGAGGCGGTTTTATTTATAGTTTTAGCCAAAAACTTCGGACTTAATTCCAACGGGGATGCCTTTGCTGCCTTGGCACAATCGATTTCTTTTTCCATTTTCCGAAAGGAAATTTTGGAGGTGCATTTGGTGGAGGCCCTTTTGTTGGGACAGGCAGGGTTGATTCCCGAACATCCTTTAGACACCTATACTGTGGAATTGCAGTCTTGGTATGATTATTTAAAAGTAAAATACCATCTCCAACCTCCCGAAATTACAGTTCGTTTTTTCAAATTACGACCTGATAATTTTCCTACCATTCGATTGGCCCAATTGGCTATGCTATACCACCAACGCAAGCAGCTTTTTCAATCCGTTTGGGAAGCGCAATCGATTCCTGATTTTTATACGCTATTTGGGGTTTCCACGAGTCCGTATTGGGAAACCCATTATCAATTGGATAAATCTTCGCGAAAACGCAGTAAGCGGGTGTCGGAGGCGTTTATACAACTTTTGATAATCAATGCGCTTGTGCCCATTCGTTTTGCTTATGCCCAATTTTTGGGGCGCCCCGATGCTGAAGCGCAAATGGGTTTGCTCCACTTGATTCCTCCTGAGCAGAATGGTATTGTTCAAAAATTTAAGCTTTGGGGAATTTCAGCACAAGATGCCCTACAATCGCAAGCCATTTTGCAATTGAAGCAGCAGTATTGTGATCGGAAGCAATGCTTGAATTGCGCCATTGGCGTGGAGTTGTTAAAAAGAAAGTTGTAACTTTAAACCCTGAAAATTGAGGGATATGATTACTGAATTACGTCATTTTTTTGAACGACACGGATTTTACGTTTGCTCGCGGTTGGCCGATAAGTTGGGAATGCGCGCCTCTAATGTTCGTTTGTTTTTCATTTATATATCGTTTGTCACTGCAGGCCTGGGATTTGGGTTGTACCTGACCATGGCTTTTGTCATTCGGTTAAAAGACTTGATTCGGGGCAAACGATCCTCTGTTTTCGATCTTTGAATTAGACATGAAATTATTTTTTATACGCCCATACCTACATTTTACGAAAAGTCAACGCCTCGGATTATTTACACTTATCAGTCTTATCGTAGTTTTGCAAGCCATCCTTTGGTATCAACCGCTATGGTATGTTCCTGAACCCCTTCCTAAAGAGGCTCGCGTTTGGCTGCAAGATACTGCAAGTGAACGTTTGGTTCATACCTATAAACCTTACCCGATTAAGCCTTTCAATCCCAATTTTATCACCGAATACAAAGCCTTTCGGTGGGGCATGAGTGTTGCATCGTACCAGCGTTTACAAGCCTTTCGGGCTCAAGGAAAATTTGTCAACTCGACTCGAGAGTTTCAAGAAGTCACTCAAGTTCCCGATACTATTCTTAAAAAAATGGCGCCTTATTTTAAGTTTCCAGCTTGGGTTAATTCTTTTAAAAAGTCAAAGACACAGCGTTTTATGTTGGCGGAAGCGGTCCAAAAAAAGATCGTAAAAAAAGACATAAATGCGGCCACGGCTGAAGATTTGATTCTTGTACGTGGCATTGGACCTGTTTTGTCAGAACGAATTTTAAAGTATCGAGTAGCTTTGGGTGCTTTTGTAGCCATGTCGCAATTGCAAGAAGTGTATGGTTTAAAGGAAGAAGTCTATGAAACTTTACTTGAGCATTTTGCGGTAGTTCAGCCTCCTGTTTTGGAGAAAATTAAAATTAACGATGCGACAATCAAGGAGTTAGGTGCATTTCCGTATTTTAGGTATCCTGTTTCGCGTAATATTGTAGCTTACCGCAGTATGAATGGTCCCATTCGTTTTGAGGATTTAACAAATGTAAAGGGGATAAGTGTGGAAAAAATAAAAATTATTGCCTTATATTTGGAATTCTAAAAAAAAGACAAAAAAAAGACCTCTATGAGTTCAATTTACTTTACCGAAGAACACGAATTGTTTCGTGCGAGTTTTAAGGATTTTTTGCACAAAGAAGTAGTGCCACATATTGAGAAATGGGAAAAGACGGGAACCATTGAACGGTTTATTTGGAAAAAGTTCGGCGAAATGGGATTTTTCGGCTTGTCTTATCCTGAGGCGTATGGAGGGATGAATTTGGATTTGTTCTACACGGTCGTTTTTTTGGAAGAATTGCAAAAAATACATTCTTCGGGATTTGCGGCAGCGATGTGGGCGCATGCGTATTTGGCGATGACCCATTTGAATGCCGAGGGAAGTGAGCGCATTAAACAAGACTATTTGGCCCCAAGTATAGCGGGTGAAAAAATTGGAGCGTTATGTATTACAGAGCCCTTTGGAGGAAGTGATGTAGCGGGCATGAAAACTACAGCCGTTAAACAAGGGGATAAGTATATTATAAACGGCTCCAAAACCTTCATTACGAATGGAGTGTATGCCGATTATTATGTGGTAGCGGCCAAAACGAGTCCCGAGAAAGGCAACAAAGGAATCAGTATTTTCTTAATGGATACAACTACTCCCGGTGTTTCGGCAACCAAATTGGATAAATTGGGATGGCGTGCTTCAGACACGGCTGAGATTGCTTTTGATAATGTTGAAATCCCCGCTGAGAATTTGATGGGTGAGGAAGGCAAAGGTTTTCCTTACATCATGCAGCATTTTGCGTTGGAGCGTTTGATTATGGCAATAAATGCCCATGCGCGAGCGGAATATGCTTTGGATTATACCATTGATTATATGTCCAAACGGGAAGCTTTTGGCACCACGATAAATAAATTTCAAGCCTTACGTCATACCTTGGTTAATCATGCTACCGATGTGGAACATTGTAAGATTTTCAATTATGCGGCTACGGCGCGGTTGAATCAAGGGGAGTATGTGGTCAAAGAAGCGACGATGGCCAAATTGAAGTCGACGAAGGTAGCCGATGAAACCATTTACAGTTGTTTACAAATGTTGGGTGGTTATGGCTATATGGAAGAATATCCGTTGGCTCGTTTGTTGCGGGACAGCCGTTTGGGTCCGATTGGTGGGGGAACATCCGAGATATTACGCGAGATTTTATCAAAGATGATTATCGATCAAAAAGACTATCAACCGGCGGTAAAATAATTTGGATAGGTGCAGGGAATGCGTGAGGGGTGGAAGTGGAAAGCCCGGCTGCGGAGCAACGGACTTGCAGCGGACGACCCGACCCCGACGCGGACTGGATAGGAGTTGTGCCATTATTTCGGGGGCACGCCCAAAATAATTTGAAATTTATAATTTATAATTCAAAATAATGATTATTTTTGCGCCCACTAAATGAAGGGAGGTGTCCTGCTTATGTTAATTATACCTATTAAAGACGGAGAAAACATTGATAGAGCTTTAAAGCGCTACAAGAGAAAATTTGATAAAACTGGAACGGTTCGTCAGTTACGCGCGCGTCAAGCGTTTACGAAGCCTTCTGTAGTGCGTCGTGCACAAATCCAGAAAGCACAGTATATCCAAGGTTTGCGTGATGCGATGGAAGGATAGTACTTCGTTTCTCATCAAAATACAACTGCTGTAAGGAAGTTTTCATAACTTTGTTACAGCAGTTTTTTTATGACTTATTTGCAAGCATTTCAGGAGTATTTGGCGTTGGAGAAAAAGTATTCTCCGCATACGGTTTTGGCGTACCACAATGATTTGCTTTTTTTTCAGCAGTTTTTAAAATCGGTTTATGAGCTTGAGGCCATGGAGGCGGCGCATTATCCGATGATTCGGAGTTGGATAGTTTCGATGGTCGATGACGGGATGAGTACGACTTCGGTAAACCGTAAAGTCTCTTCTTTAAAAGCGTTTTATAAATTTTTATTGAAGTTGGGGGTGTTGCAAAGTAGTCCTTTGGCGCAACATAAGGCGCTTAAAACGCCCAAGAAAGTGCAAGTTCCTTTTTCGGAAGTGGAGTTGGATAACGTATTGAATACACTTGAATTTCCGAAAGGGTTTGAGGGGGTTCGAGATAAGTTAATTATTGATTTGTTTTATACTACAGGAATTCGTCGGGCGGAGTTGATCGGGTTGCGCATGCATCAAGTGGATCTTGAAGGCGGAATGTTGAAGGTGTTGGGCAAGCGTAATAAAGAACGGATGGTACCCTTGTTGCCTGTGGTGGTGCAACAAATGGAGGTGTATTTAAAGGAACGCGCTGGAATAGAAAACCTTATTGATACAGACTACTTTTTTTTGATGTTAAAAGGCGTTAAATTAAGCGAATCGTTTGTGTATCGGTTGATAAATTCGTACTTTAGTAATGTTTCCGAGAAGGTAAAAAAGAGTCCGCATGTGCTTCGGCATACCTTTGCGACGCATTTGCTGAATCAGGGAGCAGACATAAATTCAGTAAAAGAGCTGTTGGGGCATTCCAGTTTGGCGTCGACACAAGTGTATACGCACAGCAGTTTGGCGGAGTTGCAGCACGTTCATCGAGCGGCTCATCCACGGAATCGAAAATAGCGCAACGTTTAATTTAAAATTTTGAAGTATGAAGGTAAATGTTAATGCTGTAAATTTTTCAGTAGATCGAAAGTTGGTTGATTTCATTCAGGTTCGTTTGGATAAATTGGAAAAGTATTTTGATAAAATAGTAAGTTCGGATGTTTTTTTGAAGGTTGACAATACGAGTGAAAAGGAGAATAAGATCGTGGAGGTTAAAATTCACGTTCCCGGCGATGATTTTTTGGTCAAAAAACAATGCAAAACATTTGAGGAAGCGGTCGAGTTGGCTGCTGAATCTTTAGAGCGTTTGTTGGTAAAACGCAAGGAGAAAATACGTTCCCATATTTGATTAAATTTTTTTCAAAAAAATATTTTGATAGAAAAATAAATTGCCTACATTTGCAGTCCGTTAGAAATAGCGGACTTTTTTATTGCATATTGCCGGTGTAGCTCAGCTGGCTAGAGCAGCTGATTTGTAATCAGCAGGTCGTGGGTTCGAGTCCCTCCATCGGCTCTTTGAAATAGTGAATGTATTGTTTTGGTAGTACCGAAACATGGCTAGGGGAGATACTCAAGCGGCCAACGAGGGCAGACTGTAAATCTGCTGGTTTTCACCTTCGCAGGTTCGAATCCTGCTCTCCCCACAATTGAAAGTTTACTAGTTTCAAGTTTCAAGTGGTTTTAAACCTGAAACTTCAAACCTGAAACAGAAAACTTTACCGCCGGTGTAGCTCAGGGGTAGAGTGCTTCCTTGGTAAGGAAGAGGTCACGGGTTCAAATCCCGTCATTGGCTCAAAATTGAATATTTGAACACTAATAAATATAACTAAGTTTAAAAATTAATTAAAATGGCAAAAGAAAATTTTAGTCGTACCAAGCCACACCTTAATATTGGTACGATTGGTCACGTTGACCACGGTAAAACTACATTGACTGCTGCAATCACTAAAGTATTAGCAGATGCTGGTTACTGTCAAGCAAAATCTTTCGACCAGATTGACAATGCTCCAGAGGAAAAAGAAAGAGGTATTACAATCAACACTTCTCACGTAGAATATGAAACTGCTAACCGTCACTACGCTCACGTTGACTGTCCAGGTCACGCGGATTACGTAAAGAACATGGTTACTGGTGCTGCTCAGATGGACGGTGCAATTTTGGTTGTAGCTGCTACTGATGGACCAATGCCACAAACACGTGAGCACATCCTTTTAGGACGTCAGGTAGGTATTCCAAGAATCGTTGTGTTCATGAACAAAGTGGACATGGTTGATGATGCGGAATTATTAGAGTTGGTTGAAATGGAAATCCGTGACTTATTGTCTTTCTATGAGTATGATGGAGACAATGGTCCAGTAGTTCAAGGTTCTGCTTTAGGTGGATTGAACGGAGATCCAAACTGGGTTCCAAAAATTCTTGAATTGATGGAAGCTGTTGACTCTTGGATTGAAGAACCAGTTCGTGACAATGCGAAGCCATTCTTGATGCCTGTGGAGGACGTATTCACGATTACAGGTCGTGGAACTGTAGCTACAGGACGTATTGAAACAGGTGTTGCTAACACAGGTGATCCAGTTGAAATCATCGGTATGGGTGCTGACAAATTGACTTCTACCATTACAGGGGTTGAGATGTTCCGTAAAATCCTTGACCGCGGTGAAGCGGGTGACAACGTAGGTTTGTTGTTACGTGGTATTGACAAAGCAGATATCCGTCGCGGTATGGTTATTTGTAAGCCAGGTTCCGTGAAGCCACATGCTAAATTCAAAGCTGAGGTGTATATCTTGAAAAAAGAAGAAGGTGGACGTCACACTCCATTCCACAATAACTACCGTCCACAGTTCTATGTACGTACAACTGACGTAACAGGTACTATTTCTTTACCTGCTGGTGTAGAGATGGTAATGCCTGGGGATAACTTGACAATCACTGTTGATTTGTTGAGCCCAATCGCTCTTAACGTAGGTTTACGTTTCGCTATCCGTGAGGGTGGTCGTACAGTAGGAGCAGGTCAGGTTACTGAAATCTTAGACTAATTCTAACGAATTAAAGGATATAGCCAGCAGAGTGTCTACGGATTACTCTGCTGGTTTTTAATGAAACGGGTGTAGTTCAAGGGTAGAATAGCGGTCTCCAAAACCGTTGATGGGGGTTCGAATCCCTCCACCCGTGCAAATAAGAAATAATACGATGAAAGTATTTCAATATTTTTCGGAGTCTTTTGAGGAGTTGAAAACCAATGTAACTTGGCCAGAATGGGCAGAAGTACAAAAGTTCACCGTTATCGTGGCGTTGTTCTCTGTAATTTTTGCTTTGGCTACTTGGGGCGTGGACGAATTGTGTTCTCGTGCCATTACTGGTTTTTTCAATTTAATTAAAGGATAATACACGTTAGTAAAATGGCTGATACGAGTGTGAAAAAATGGTATGTAGTACGTGCAGTAAGCGGACAGGAAAATAAAGTTAAAAACTATATTGAGACTGAGATTAACCGTTTAGGCATGGCGGATTATATTTCCCAGGTTTTGGTACCTACCGAAAAGGTAGTTCAAATCCGTGATGGGAAAAAAATATCTAAAGACCGTGTTTATTTTCCAGGATACGTGATGATCGAAGCCAATTTAACGGGTGAAATTCCACATATCATCAAATCGATTACAGGTGTAATTGGTTTTTTGGGGGAAGTTAAAGGTGGTGATCCTGTGCCCCTTCGTCAATCTGAGGTCAATCGAATGCTTGGTAAAGTTGATGAATTGGCGATTAATGTGGATACCCAATCTATTCCTTACAAAACAGGAGAGACGGTAAAAGTGGTCGATGGTCCTTTCAATGGTTTTAACGGAACGATTGAGAAGATCAATGAAGAAAAGCGTAAACTTGAAGTGATGGTGAAAATTTTCGGTAGAAAGACACCGTTAGAATTGAGTTTTATGCAAGTTGAAAAAGTATAATCACAATTAATTATAATCCTACATCTACGCTTCCAACTGTTAGATGTGCTAAATTTTGTAAAAAATGGCAAAAGAAATTAGTAAAGTAGTTAAACTACAAGTTAAGGGAGGTGCTGCGAATCCTTCGCCACCGGTTGGACCTGCTTTGGGAGCTGCTGGGGTTAACATCATGGAGTTTTGTAAGCAATTTAATGCGCGAACTCAAGATCAACCCGGCAAAGTATTACCTGTACAAATTACAGTGTACAAAGACAAATCGTTTGATTTTGTCGTCAAAACTCCTCCAGCTGCGGTGCAATTAATGGATGCTGCTAAAATTAAATCGGGTTCAGGGCAACCGAACCGTAAGAAAGTAGCTAATGTCTCTTGGGATCAAATCAAAACGATCGCCGAAGACAAAATGCCTGATTTGAATTCGTTTACGATTGAATCAGCAATGAGTATGATTGCCGGTACTGCTCGTTCAATGGGTATTACCGTAACCGGGGATTCTCCGCTAAAAAAATAATGAGTTATGGCAAAATTGACGAAAAAACAAAAAGAAGCTGCCTCTAAAATCGAGAAGAATAAATTGTATTCTTTGAAAGATGCGTCTGCTTTATTGAAGCAGGTTTCTTATGCAAAATTTGATGAGTCGGTAGATATTGCTGTTCGTTTGGGCGTTGATCCTCGAAAAGCAAATCAAATGGTTCGTGGTGTAGTTACCTTACCACACGGAACCGGTAAAGATGTACGTGTATTAGCTTTGGTTACTCCAGATAAAGAAGCAGAGGCAAAAGCAGCAGGTGCTGATTACGTGGGTTTAGATGAATTTCTTCAAAAAATTAAAGACGGTTGGACCGATGTGGATGTGATCATTACCATGCCAGCAGTGATGGGTAAATTAGGTCCATTGGGTCGTATTTTAGGTCCTCGTGGTTTGATGCCTAACCCTAAAACAGGTACAGTAACTATGGAAGTAGGGAAAGCTGTACAAGAAGTGAAGGCAGGTAAAATCGACTTTAAAGTAGATAAAACAGGTATCGTACACGCTGGTATCGGAAAAGTATCTTTCGATGCAGACAAGATTGTCGATAACGCTCACGAAATTATTCAAACATTAATCAAATTAAAACCAACTGCAGCTAAAGGTACTTATATCAAGTCTATCCACTTGTCTAGTACAATGAGTCCTGCTATTGCTTTAGATCCTAAAGCAGTTTAATTGGGTAGTTAAAAAGTTTTATTATGACTAGAGAAGAAAAATCAATCGCGATAAAAGACTTAACTGCAAAATTAGCAGAGGCGAACATCCTTTACATTGCAGATACGTCAGGTTTAGATGCTGAAACAACATCTAACTTACGCAGAGCTTGTTTTAAAGCAGGAATCAAATTAGAAGTGGTAAAAAACACCTTGTTGGAGAAAGCAATGGAAGCTTCTGAAAACGAGTACGGTGAATTACCAACCATCCTAAAAGGGAACTCTTCAATTTTGATTGCTTCTGTGGCGAATCAACCTGCGAAAATCATCAAAGATTTCCGTAAAAAGTCGGATAAGCCTCTTTTAAAAGGTGCTTACATCAACCAAGAAATCTACATCGGTGATAACCAGTTGGATTCATTAGCAGCGTTAAAATCGAAAGAAGAAGTTATTGGAGAAATCATCGGATTACTTCAATCTCCTGCAAAACGCGTACTTTCTGCTTTGTTAAACAATGCAGAGCAAAAAGGCGAAGCAGCAGAATAATTGAACGCACTTAATAAATAAAATAAATTTAAAAACATTTTAAACGATAGAAAAAATGGCAGATTTGAAACAATTCGCAGAACAATTAGTTAACTTGACCGTTAAAGAAGTTAACGATTTAGCTACAATCTTAAAAGAGGAGTACGGTATCGAGCCTGCTGCTGCTGCAGTAGTCGTTGCTGCTGGTGGAGGTGCTGCTGATGCTGCTGAAGAGCAAACAGAATTCACCGTAGTATTGAAAGATGCTGGTGCTTCTAAATTAGCTGTAGTTAAAGCAGTTAAAGAATTAACTGGATTGGGTCTTAAAGAAGCGAAAGATATCGTAGACGGAGCTCCATCTAACATCAAAGAAGCGGTTTCTAAAGCAGAAGCTGAAGGCTTGAAAAAAGCTTTAGAAGAAGCTGGAGCTGTAGTTGAATTGAAATAATTCTTTTACGGTTTAAGAACTAGGTTTAGGTCCTGAGTAAGCGCTCAGCGGCCTAAACCCTTTTTCGTATAATAAATTTATCTTTTTTTGAGTGTGCATATTCACATTCAAATTCTATACAAACTATAGCCATTACGAAGAAAGAAATAAACGGTTTTCTTGGTTTATTTTAAAAGATGTAACGGTTATTTTACTCAAGAAAAGTTACAAAATCAACGTGTTTTACACAAAAAAGTACTTTTTTTAAAAATCAAAATTTTGTCCATTGATGATAACTAATCAGACTGAAAGATTGAATTTTGCCTCGACGAAGAACATTCCACAGTATCCCGATTTCTTGGATGTTCAAATTAAGTCGTTCAAAGATTTCTTCCAATTAGAAACGAAATCTGACGAAAGAGGTAACGAAGGGCTCTACAACACCTTCATGGAAAACTTTCCAATCACTGATACCAGAAATCAATTTGTGTTGGAATTCCTCGATTATTTCGTGGATCCACCGCGTTACACCATCCAAGAGTGTATTGAAAGAGGTCTAACCTATAGCGTGCCTCTGAAAGCCCGTTTAAAACTCTACTGTACCGATCCAGAACACGAAGATTTCGAAACCATCGTACAGGATGTGTATTTAGGAACTATTCCCTACATGACCCCTAGTGGTACTTTTGTAATTAACGGCGCTGAGCGTGTAGTTGTATCGCAATTACACCGTTCACCTGGAGTGTTCTTTGGACAATCGTTCCATGCTAACGGAACAAAATTATATTCTGCTCGTGTAATTCCTTTCAAAGGGTCATGGATTGAGTTTGCTACCGATATCAATAACGTGATGTACGCCTACATCGATCGTAAGAAAAAGTTACCGGTAACTACTTTATTCCGTGCCATTGGATTTGAACGCGATAAAGATATTTTGGAAATCTTCGACCTTGCTGAAGAAATCAAAGTTTCCAAAACCGGATTGAAAAAATACGCAGGTCGTAAATTAGCCGCTCGTGTTTTGAACACTTGGCATGAAGACTTCGTAGATGAAGATACCGGTGAAGTAGTGTCTATTGAACGTAACGAAATTATCTTGGATCGTGATACGATTTTGGATAAAGACAATATTGAAGAAATTATCGATGCCAATGTAAAATCGATTTTACTTCATAAAGAGGATAACAATCAAGCGGATTACGCGATTATCCACAATACGTTACAAAAAGACCCCACCAACTCTGAAAAAGAAGCCGTGGAGCATATCTACCGTCAGTTGCGAAATGCTGAACCACCTGATGAAGAAACGGCTCGTGGTATTATCGATAAATTGTTCTTCTCGGATCAACGCTACAACTTAGGTGAAGTTGGTCGTTACCGTATGAACAAAAAATTAAACTTAGATATCCCAATGGAAAAGCAAGTGCTTACCAAAGAGGATATCATCACCATCGTGAAATATTTGATCGAATTAATCAACTCCAAAGCGGAGATTGATGATATCGACCACTTGTCCAACCGTCGTGTGCGTACCGTTGGGGAACAACTTTCACAACAATTTGGTGTTGGTCTAGCACGTATGGCCAGAACAATTCGTGAGCGTATGAATGTGCGTGATAACGAGGTGTTTACGCCCATCGACTTGATTAATGCTAAAACCTTATCTTCAGTCATTAACTCATTCTTTGGAACGAATCAGTTATCTCAGTTTATGGATCAAACCAATCCATTGGCAGAGATTACGCACAAACGTCGTTTATCGGCCTTAGGTCCTGGTGGTCTTTCGAGAGAGCGTGCTGGTTTCGAGGTTCGTGACGTTCACTATACGCACTACGGCCGTTTATGTCCGATCGAAACCCCGGAGGGACCAAACATCGGTTTGATTTCTTCGTTAGGTGTTTTTGCCAAAGTGAATGGTATGGGATTCATTGAGACTCCTTATCGCAAAGTAGAAAACGGGAAAGTTGATTTAGTTTCTGAGCCAATTTATTTGAGTGCCGAAGAGGAAGAAGGTAAATTGATTGCACAAGCCAATATCGATATGAACGATAATGGTACTATTACTGCTGAAAAAGTTATTGCTCGTGAAGAGGGTGACTTCCCTGTAGTAGAACCAACCGCTGTTCATTATACCGATGTTGCGCCGAACCAAATTGCCTCGATTTCGGCTTCGTTGATTCCGTTTTTGGAGCACGATGACGCGAACCGTGCGTTGATGGGATCCAATATGATGCGTCAGGCCGTACCACTTTTACGTCCTGAATCCCCCATTGTCGGTACCGGTCTAGAGCGTCAAGTTGCCTCAGATTCTCGTGTATTGATCAATGCTGAAGGCAATGGTGTGGTAGAGTATGTGGATGCCGACAAAATCACGATCAAATACGACCGTACAGAAGAAGAGCGTATGGTAAGTTTTGATACCGATGAGAAAACGTATCAGTTAATTAAATTTAGAAAAACGAACCAAAGTACCTGTATCAACTTGAAGCCGATTGTTCGTAAAGGCGATCGCGTTGTAAAAGGGCAAGTACTTTGTGAAGGATATGCAACACAAGCTGGAGAATTAGCCATCGGACGTAACTTGAAAGTGGCGTTTATGCCATGGAAGGGATACAACTTCGAGGATGCGATTGTAATTTCTGAAAAAGTAGTTCGTGACGATATCTTTACCTCTATCCATATTGATGATTATTCGTTGGAAGTTCGTGATACCAAATTAGGTAACGAAGAATTAACCAATGATATTCCTAACGTTTCGGAAGAAGCAACGAAAGATTTGGACGAAAACGGTATGATTCGTATCGGTGCTGAAGTGAAGCCTGGTGATATTTTGATTGGTAAGATTACGCCTAAAGGAGAATCCGATCCAACACCAGAAGAAAAATTACTTCGCGCGATTTTTGGGGATAAAGCCGGTGATGTAAAAGATGCTTCATTAAAAGCTTCCCCATCATTAAGTGGTGTTGTTTTAGATAAAAAATTATTCGCTCGTGCGGTAAAAGATAAACGTAAACGTACGAAAGATAAAGATGATTTGACGGCACTAGAAATGGAATTTGAAGTGCGTTTCGTGGAATTGAAAGATAAATTGGTTGAAAAATTATTCGCTATCGTAGATGGTAAAACATCTCAAGGGGTAATGAATGATTTAGGCGAAGAAGTATTGCCAAAAGGTAAAAAATACACCAAGAAAATGCTTCAAGCTGTGGAAGATTTTGCCCACTTAACCAAAGGTCAATGGGTTGCGGATGAAGACACCAACCGTTTGGTTAATGACTTAATCCACAATTACAAAATCAAATTAAACGACCTTCAAGGAGCGTTACGTCGTGAGAAATTTACCATTACAGTAGGTGACGAGTTACCAGCGGGTATCTTGAAATTGGCTAAGGTGTATATCGCGAAAAAACGTAAATTGAAAGTGGGAGATAAAATGGCAGGTCGCCACGGGAACAAAGGTATCGTAGCGCGTATTGTTCGCCAAGAAGATATGCCATTCTTAGAAGATGGAACACCAGTGGATATCGTATTGAACCCACTAGGGGTACCTTCGCGTATGAACATCGGCCAGATTTATGAAACCGTATTGGGTTGGGCTGGATTAAAATTAGGGAAGAAATTTGCAACCCCAATTTTTGACGGTGCAACGTTAGACCAAATTAATGCATTAACAGATGAAGCAGGCATCCCACGTTTCGGTCATACCTATTTGTATGATGGAGGTACAGGAGAACGTTTCCACCAACCGGCGACGGTAGGGGTAATCTACATGCTAAAATTAGGTCACATGGTGGATGACAAAATGCACGCACGTTCAATCGGTCCATACTCCTTGATTACGCAACAACCGTTAGGAGGTAAAGCTCAATTCGGAGGTCAGCGTTTTGGAGAGATGGAGGTTTGGGCACTTGAAGCCTACGGTGCATCAAGTACCTTACGTGAAATCTTGACGGTTAAATCGGATGACGTTATTGGTAGAGCTAAAACTTACGAAGCTATCGTTAAAGGTGAAGCGATGCCAGAACCAGGATTACCGGAATCATTCAATGTATTAATGCATGAATTGAAAGGTCTTGGATTAGATATCCGATTAGAAGAATAATATCAGTACCGGAAGGCCGATGCTGAGAAGGATCGGCCCCGTTAACTGTAACTATTTTAAAAACGACTAAGATGAACAACAGAAATAAAGATAAAAATACCATTAAAAGATTCGACAAAATTACGATCGGACTAGCGTCTCCAGAGTCAATTTTGGCAGAATCAAGAGGTGAGGTTTTAAAACCTGAAACCATCAATTATCGTACACACAAACCCGAACGTGACGGGTTATTCTGTGAGCGTATCTTCGGACCTGTAAAGGATTTCGAATGTGCTTGTGGAAAATACAAACGCATCCGTTACAAAGGGATTGTATGTGACCGTTGTGGGGTGGAAGTGACTGAAAAGAAAGTACGTCGCGACCGTGTGGGACATATCAATTTAGTAGTGCCTATTGCACACATTTGGTATTTCCGTTCCTTACCCAACAAAATTGGTTATATCCTTGGATTACCTTCCAAAAAGTTGGATATGATCATCTACTACGAGCGTTATGTGGTCATTCAAGCCGGTATCGCTAAAAATGTAGATGGGGAACCGTTACAAAAATTAGATTTCTTAACGGAAGAAGAGTATTTGAATATTTTGGATACCCTTCCGATGGAAAATCAATATTTAGACGATACCGATCCCAATAAATTCATCGCCAAAATGGGTGCTGAATGTATTATGGACTTGTTAGCGCGTACCGATTTAGATGCATTATCCTATGAATTACGTCACTCGGCCAACAACGAAACGTCAAAACAACGTAAAACAGAAGCGTTAAAACGTCTTCAAGTAGTAGAGTCTTTCCGTGATTCCAACTTGAACCGCGAGAACCGTCCTGAATGGATGATCTTGAAAGTAATTCCAGTTATCCCACCCGAATTACGTCCGTTGGTGCCACTCGATGGAGGTCGTTTTGCAACTTCCGATTTGAATGACTTGTACCGTCGTGTGATTATCCGTAACAACCGTTTAAAACGATTGATGGAAATCAAAGCGCCAGAGGTCATCTTACGTAATGAAAAACGTATGCTGCAAGAGGCCGTGGATTCCTTATTCGATAATACACGTAAAGCGTCTGCTGTTAAAACGGAATCGAATCGTCCTTTAAAATCACTTTCAGATTCATTGAAAGGGAAACAAGGTCGTTTCCGTCAAAACTTATTGGGTAAACGTGTGGATTATTCAGCGCGTTCGGTAATTGTCGTTGGACCTGAATTGAAAATGTATGAATGTGGTTTGCCAAAAGATATGGCAGCTGAATTGTACAAACCCTTCGTTATCCGCAAGTTGATTGAGCGTGGAATCGTTAAAACTGTAAAATCAGCTAAGAAAATCATCGATAAAAAAGAGCCTGTTGTATGGGATATCCTTGAAAATGTAATCAAAGGTCACCCTGTATTACTGAACCGTGCTCCTACCTTGCACCGTTTGGGTATCCAAGCGTTTCAACCTAAGTTAATTGAAGGTAAAGCAATTCAGTTACACCCTTTAACCTGTACGGCGTTTAATGCCGACTTTGACGGGGACCAGATGGCGGTTCACTTGCCATTAGGACCAGAAGCGATTTTGGAAGCACAATTGTTAATGTTGGCTTCTCACAATATCTTGAACCCTGCTAATGGTGCGCCAATTACCGTTCCTTCTCAGGACATGGTATTGGGTCTGTATTATATGACAAAAGAACGTTTGTCTACTCCAGAGATGCCAATCAAAGGAGAAGGCTTAACGTTCTATTCGGCACAAGAGGTAAACATTGCTTTGAATGAAGGCCGCTTAGAATTAAATGCACGTGTTAAAATCAGAACCAAAGATTTTAACGAAAATGGTGAATTGGTATACAAAATCATCCAAACCACTGCAGGACGTGTATTGTTCAACGAAGTGGTGCCTGAAGCGGCCGGATATATCAATGAAGTCTTGACGAAAAAATCGTTACGTGATATTATTGGTAAAATCTTAGCCACTACGAATGTACCTACTACAGCTGCATTCTTGGATGATATTAAAGATATGGGGTATAAATTCGCCTTCCAAGGTGGTTTATCCTTCTCTTTAGGGGATATTAAAGTTCCTGAGAAAAAAGACGAATTGATTGCCGATGCACGCGAGCAAGTAGATGGTATTACCATGAACTATAACATGGGTCTTATCACCAATAACGAGCGTTACAATCAGGTAATCGACGTATGGACTTCAACCAATGCTTTATTGACCGAATTGGCCATGAAGAATATCCGTGAAGACCAACAAGGGTTCAACTCGGTTTATATGATGTTGGATTCTGGAGCACGTGGTTCGAAAGAGCAAATCCGTCAGTTAACCGGTATGCGTGGTTTGATGGCGAAGCCGAAAAAATCAACAGCAGGTGGTGGAGAAATTATCGAAAACCCGATTCTTTCCAACTTTAAAGAAGGTCTTTCGATTTTGGAATACTTCATCTCTACCCACGGTGCGCGTAAAGGTCTTGCCGATACGGCGTTGAAAACAGCGGATGCGGGTTACTTAACGCGTCGTCTACACGATGTATCGCAAGATGTAATTGTGAACTCAGTTGACTGTGGTACCTTGCGCGGTATTGAAGTTACAGCGTTGAAGAAAAACGAAGAAGTAGTGGAAACACTCGGGGAGCGTATTTTAGGACGTGTAACCTTGCAAGATGTAGTGAACCCATTGACTTCCCAAGTAATTATTGCTGCAGGAGAGGAAATCACCGAAGCTGTAGTTCGTGAAATCGAAGAATCACCGATCGAAAGAGTAGAGGTGCGTTCTCCATTAACGTGTGAGGCTACCAAAGGAATCTGTGCTAAATGTTACGGTAGAAACTTAGCCACCGGTAAAATGACCCAAAAAGGGGAGGCGGTTGGAGTTATTGCAGCACAGTCGATCGGGGAGCCTGGTACACAGTTGACACTTCGTACCTTCCACGTTGGAGGGGTTGCAGGAGGTGTTTCTGAGGAATCATCGATTGTAGCACGTTTTGGGGGTCGTCTTGAAATTGAAGACTTAAAAACCGTCAAAGGGGAAGATACAGAAGGAAATGAAGTTGATATCGTTATTTCACGTTCAACCGAATTAAAATTAATCGATGCTACTACAGGTATCGTGTTAAATACACACAACATTCCTTATGGATCGAGTATTTTCGTGAAAGACGGTGATGTCGTTGAAAAAGGAACAACTTTGTGTAAATGGGATCCATATAATGGGGTGATTGTATCTGAATTTACAGGTAAAATCGCTTACGAAGATTTAGAACAAGGACAAACGTTCCAAGTTGAAATCGACGAACAAACCGGATTCCAAGAGAAAGTAATTTCAGAAGGAAGAAACAAGAAATTGATTCCAACCTTATTGATTTACGGAAAAGATGGCGAATTGATTCGTTCGTACAACCTACCGGTAGGAGCACACCTAATGGTAGAAGATGGCGAGAAAATTAAAGCGGGTAAAATCTTGGTGAAGATTCCACGTCGTTCTTCGAAAGCAGGCGATATTACAGGAGGTCTTCCACGTATTACCGAGTTGTTAGAGGCGCGTAACCCTTCAAATCCAGCGGTAGTTTCTGAAATTGACGGGGTAGTTTCTTTCGGTAAAATCAAACGCGGTAACCGTGAGATTATCATCGAATCGAAATTTGGGGAAATCCGTAAGTACTTAGTGAAATTATCAAGTCAAATTTTGGTACAAGAAAATGACTTCGTAAAAGCGGGTATGCCATTGTCGGATGGGGCCATTACTCCTGAAGATATCTTACGTATTCAAGGACCTTCTGCGGTACAACAATATTTGGTGAATGAAATCCAAGAAGTGTATCGTTTACAAGGGGTAAAAATCAATGACAAACACTTTGAAGTGGTGATTCGTCAAATGATGCGTAAAGTACAAATTGAAGATCCAGGAGACACCTTATTTTTGGAGGAGCAATTGGTACATACCAGCGATTTCATGATCGAAAACGATAAGTTATACGGGATGAAAGTGGTAGAAGATGCAGGCGATTCCGAAAATCTAAAACCCGGACAAATTGTGAGTCCACGTGATCTTCGCGATGAGAATTCTGTGTTGAAGCGCAATGATAAAAACTTGGTAGTGGCTCGTGATGCTGTGATGGCCACCGCTACGCCAGTACTCCAAGGGATTACGCGTGCTTCGTTGCAAACCAAATCATTCATTTCGGCGGCTTCGTTCCAGGAAACGACCAAAGTATTGAATGAAGCGGCTGTAGCAGGTAAAGTCGATAACCTTGAAGGTTTGAAAGAAAACGTTATTGTAGGACACCGCATTCCAGCAGGTACCGGTATGCGCGATTACGATCATATCATTGTTGGTTCGAAAGACGATTACAATGAGTTAATGGCCAACAAAGAAGAATACGTTTACTAGTCATGAGTGAAGAATTGCAACCCGGACAAATCAACATCGAGTTGGATGAGAAAACGGCAGAAGGGATTTATTCCAATTTAGCCATCATCAATCATTCTCCCTCAGAGTTTGTATTGGATTTTGTGACCATCATGCCTGGTGTGCCTAAATCCAAAGTGAAGTCCAGAATTATACTGACTCCACAACATGCCAAACGTTTCTTAAATGCGATGGCCGAAAACATTCATCGTTTTGAAGCCGCTCATGGTGTCATCAAAGAGACCGATGTTCCTCCCGTCCCGTTGAATTTCGGGCCGACAGGACAAGCGTAATTACATCACCAAAACTCCGTTAGAAATAGCGGAGTTTTTTTATTAAAAAAAACCAAAAAATCCGACTAAAAACCGATTTATCCGACGAATGAAAGAGGAGCTTAATGTTAACAAAAAGCTAACATAAAATGTCGGTTTTCAGGGTTTTAGTTTTTAATTTTGTGGCAAATCAAACATCAAAAAATTATGTGTAAAAATCTACATTTAGGTCTTAAGTTTAAGATTCTGATTTGTTTTGTAACACTTTTATTTACAAAGCAATCAATTGCGCAGACGTATTATCCAATGTCGTCTGGTAATTATTCAGAAACTTTTACAAACTGGATATCTCCAACAACGGGTACGAATTGGTCCTCAGTTGGAGTGCTTAGTACAGGAACAATACCTGTTGCTACAAGAACAACAGTAAGTTCTGCTACGTTTACTAGCGGAACTTCAGGTGGGGTTCAAAATGGTTCTACAAACATACAGTTTTTGTCAACAGGTGCAACATCCAACTCCAATGCTGTAGCATTGGATTTAAATTTAAATTTTTCAGGAAGAAATGCGGGTAATTTAAGTTTTAATGCAGCCACAGTCAACAATGGTACAGGTGACCGAATTGCCTCATTGAAAGTATATTATTCAATTGATGGTACAAATTGGGCTGAATTGACAGGTACAAATTTACCTTATGTGGCCACCAATAATGTTGCAGGAAGTGCAACAATCAATATTGCCTTGCCAGCTGCTTTAAACAATCAATCTGCCGTTAAGTTGCGGTTTTATAATTATAATGGTACTGCTGCTGGTACTTCAGGAAGTAGACCGAAAATAAGTATTGATAACGTTTCAGTTACTTCTACAAGTTCTGCTTCTATTACAACAACTGGTACACTTTCGGCATTAAGTACGGTATATGGAACTGCATCAAGTGAAACATCATTCACTGTGGCTGGATCTGGATTGTCAAATGATTTAAATATTGTTGCACCTAGTGGTTTTCAGGTCTCTACTACTTCAGGTTCTGGTTTTTCAACTTCATTATCGATAACTCCATCTTCAGGTAATGTAGCTTCGACTACGATTTATGTGCGCCTTGCTTCAACGGCAACAGTCGCTGGTTCTCCATATTCAGGAAATATTGAATGTACTAGCACAGGGGCGACAACACAAAATGTTGCTACGATTTCTAGTACAGTATCAAAAGCGACACTAACGGTAACAGCCAACAATCAATCCGTCGCTTTTGGAACCCCTGTTGCGACAGTTATTGCAGCGGGCTCGTATACGGCTTCAGGATTTGTCAATGGTGAAAATGCATCGGTTATTTCGGGAACGGCAACGTATACGACTACCTATACAGACACAACCCCAGCGGGTACCCCAGGGGTAACGATTACACCTAATGTGAGTGGCTTGACTGCAACTAATTATACGTTTACTCCTGCCGATGGTACGATTACCATTACTTCGTCACCCGTGCCTTCGATTACCAGTGCCTTGACGGCTTCGGCTACCTATGGAACTTCGTTTACGTATCAAATTACAGCCGATAACGCTCCAACGTCATTCAATGCGATTGATTTGCCTGCTGGTTTAACTGTAAATACAACCACTGGAGAAATTAGTGGTACGCCCACAGCAGCTCCTGGTACCTATTCCATTGGATTAGTTGCCACAAACATTGGTGGTGATGGCACGGCTACTTTGAGCTTATCACTAGCGGCAAAAGAGTTAACTGTTGATGGTATTGCGGCTGTTGATCGTGAATACAATGGATTAACTTCTGTGGCTTTTACAGGAGGAACGTTGAATGGTGTTTTTGGTTCTGATGCTGTTTCATTTACCGGAACGGCCTCTGTAGCTACAAAAACTGCTGCGGCTAACAAGCCTGTTACGTTTGCGCTGACATTAAATGGGGCACAAGCGGGCAATTATACGTTAACACAACCTACGGGAGTTACAGTATCGATCGCTACAAAGCCATTGACTGTTAATGGTGCTACGGCTCAAAATAAAGTTTTTGATGGCAATACTAATGCCGTTATTACAGGAACTTTGAACGGCGTAGTTGGTGGCGATACGGTAACGTTCAACGGAACAGGAACATTTGCTTCTTCGGCTGTTGGGAATAACATCGCTGTAACTTCTACTGCTACCCTTGAGGGTGTTGATGCTCCTAATTACACACTGACACAACCTACAGGATTAACGGCGAATATTACGCCAGCAGTGGTGGCGTTGCTACAATGGAATACAACAGGTAATGTTGGAGATGAAAGAAGTGAGCCATCTGTTGCCAATAATGCTAACGTAAGTTCTTCAAGTTTATCGTTGTCTGGTAGTGCTGTGAATGTTGTAAGTCCAGCGACTAATCCAAATCGTTTTGGGGGTAATAATTGGTCTCCAAATTCAAGTACAGGCATTGCAACAACACTTTCACAAGCGGTTACTTCCAATTACTACATTGAGTTTACATTGACACCAGCCTCAGGATACATTGTAACTCCTACTTCTTTATCCTTTATTTGGGATCGTTCAAACACAGGTCCTAATGGCTTAACGCTACGCTCCTCTGTTGATGGTTTTACCAACAACATTGGTTCTGTTTCAGGATTGGCAACATCCAATACTTCAAATTTTACCACACTTACAATTTCTGGAGTTTCAGATTTAACAGGAACAACTACTTTTAGATTGTATGGGACTGGTGCAACTGCTACAGGAGGAACAGGTGGTTTTGATACAGTCGCTGCTGCTGTTCAGCCCAACGTTGTACTTAATGGTTTCACTTCCTTAGCACCTGCTCCTTCGATCACTGTTACTGGAACTCCTGCCGCGCTAACTACCCAATATGGAACGGCATCTTCTGAAACGTCTTTTACCGTTTCAGGGACGTTCTTACAAAGTGCCGTTACGGTTACTGCTCCAGCTGGGTTTGAAGTGTCTGCTACTTCTGGTTTAGGATTTGGTGCTACTACTACGATTGGTGCCATTGGCAACATTACCAATGTGCCTGTGTATGTTCGTTTGGCCGCCAATGCTCCGGTTGCGGGTTCGCCTTACAGTGGAGACATTGTATTGACGAGTACTAATGCAACTCCTGTCAATGTGGCTACAACTTCCAGTACGGTTACGGCTAAGAATTTAACCATCACGGGTATAACTATTGCCAACAAACTTTTTGACGGAAATACCAACGCGACAATCACAGGAACGCCTTCTTTGGTAGGTGTGGTTACTGGTGATGAAGCAAATGTTGTTTTAGGCGGTACTCCTGTGGCTACCTTCACATCCTCAGCCGTTGGAACTGATATTCCTGTTACGGTATCAGGGTATGCCCTTTCAGGAAGCGCCTCTTCGAATTACAGTTTAACACAACCCGCCGGTTTGGTTGCTGATATTACCTCTGAGCCTACCCCTGTAATCACTAGTGCTTTGACTGCCAATGGGACTTACGGAACGGCTTTCAGTTATACAATCACTGCTTCTAATGCACCTACGTCATTCAATGCCTTGAATTTACCAGCAGGTCTAACTGTTGATACGGTTAGTGGCGTTATTTCAGGAACCATAACTGCTGTTCCGGGCAATTATACCATCACCTTGGAAGCTACAAATGGGGGAGGTTCTGGTACCGCGTCATTAGTACTCACTGTGGCCCCCAAAACGCTTACGGTGAATGGGCTTACGGTGAATGATAAAGAATATAATGGAAACGTTGTAGCCACTACCACTGGCGGACTTTTGGATGGAATTTTCAACACCGATGTAGTTTCATTTACCGCTACGGCAACTTTCGCTAACAAAGTAGTGGGGGTTGCAAAACCGGTAACCGTAGTCCTAACCTTAAACGGAGCGGATGCTAGTAACTATGTTGTCACTCCATTGTCTGGATTAACCGCCTCTATTACGGCTAAAAATCTAACGATTACTGGCGCTGTAGCACAAAACAAACCTTTTGATGGTACCACTGCAGCGACCATAACAGGAACGCTTACAGGTGTTGTTTCGGGGGATAATGTAACTTTAGTGGGAACAGGAGTATTTGCTTCTGCGGCACAAGGAACCGCTATTCCAGTGACATCTACGGCTACTTTGGCGGGAACTGATGCTGGAAATTATACCTTAACACAACCCTCAGGTTTGAGTGCCAACATTACACAGCCAGTATTGTATTTGAATCAGTTTTCGGGTGCAGCTGCTTGTCCTACAAACGGAAATGTTCCCGTGGTTTCAAGTAATGCAACAGGTACCCCTTTGACCCGCAGTACAATTACTTGTACTAACGCTGCAAACGTGTTTAATTCAAATACTTTGAATGCAACAGCTACTGTAAATTCAAACTCTTACATCGAGTTTTCTATTACCGCTAATTCAGGAAAAGTGTTAAATGTTCAAGCGTTGTCATTTTTTAGACAAGCAAGTAACACAGCTCCTAATCAAATAGAAGTGCGTTATAGTACCGATGGTTTTGCGACCTTCACTACGTGGGGTGCAGCGCCTTTAACACCAACTTCTGGTTCCGTTGCTACTTGGAATTTTCCAGATTTTGAAACCGAGTCAGTAGTTTTCAGAATCTATCCCTACGGAACCCAACGTGCCGATTTAGGGGCAGGAGCTGCTTCTAGTACAGGTTCTTTCCGATTGGATGATGTTACCGTTATAGGAATAGCCACTGATCCAACGCCACCAACTGCTTCTGTGATCAATGGAACAACTTCAGTATGTGATGGTGATAGTGCAGTTATTGCTGTAAATATTACTGGAGGTAAAAGTCCTTACACGTTGGTTTATACCGATGGAACGACCAACTTTACAGAAACCAATTACGTTTCAGGAACGAATATCGTAGTTTCTCCAACGGCCACTACAACCTATACCTTAGTTTCGGTTACTGATGCTAATGCCTTAGTGGGTACGGGTAATTCGGGTGCTGCTACGATTACTATTCTCTCAAATCAGCCCTATTATTTGGATGCCGATAATGATGGTTTTGGAGCAGGTGCGGTTGCATTCAACTCATGTTTCCCGATTGCGGGTTATTCAACCTTCAACACCGACTGTAACGATGCGAATGCTTCTATTCGTCCGGGTGCGGTTGATGTATGTTACGATGGTATCGATAACGACTGTAATGGTAACATCGATAACTTAGGTTTACCAGGAGGTTGTACGCCTATTGTGAGTGCTATTCCTACTGCGGTTTGCGGTACTGAAGTTGCCTTCGGAGGCATTGTATACTCGAGTTTGGTTTCGGGTGCACAAGGGTATCGTTACCGTGTAACCCAAGTAAACCCTGCGGATGATTCTGAAATCCCAGGAACACAAGTAATTGTGGATATGGTATTGCGTAATTTATACTTGCATAACTTGTCTAACTATAAGTACAATGCGAAGTTTAAAGTTGAGATTGCAGTACGTTTCAACA
>NZ_JAPZUB010000044.1 GCF_027533505.1 Flavobacterium sp.
ACAATCTAAAGCTCCGATTTAACCAAATTAAAGAACTAATTATTTTTTGGTTACAATTATTGTTCAACTTTTTCACTAAAAATAAAACCACTATTTTAATCGAAATTTAAAATAGTGGCTTTTTAAGGAATGACTAAATAATAAATTACCAAGTACGAAAAATTATCGGGATTTTTTTTGTGCTTCTTTCAGTACCGATTTTCGCCCGATGGTTTTGGTAATGAGGTCTTTTTCAAGGTCCCAACCCCGTGCGGGCGAATATTCCCTTCCGTACCAAATAATTTGTAAATGCAAATCATTCCATGATGCTTCGGGAAATAGTTTTTTGGCATCGCGTTCGGTTTGGACCACACTTTTCCCATTGGATAATCCCCAACGGTACATCAAACGGTGAATGTGTGTATCCACCGGAAATGCCGGTACACCAAAGGCCTGACTCATCACCACACTGGCAGTCTTGTGTCCCACACCCGGTAAGGCCTCAAGGGCTTCAAAACTTTGGGGAACTTCACCGTTGTATTTGTCAATTAAAATTTGCGATAAGCCATGAATCGCCTTCGATTTCATCGGTGAGAGTCCGCAAGGTTTAATGATTTCTCGTATCGTTTCAACGGATAATTTTACCATAGCATAGGGATTATCCGCTTTCGCAAACAGGTGAGGCGTGGTTAAATTTACGCGTACATCGGTACATTGGGCCGAAAGCAATACCGCAATTAAAAGGGTATACGGATCTTTATGGTCCAAAGGGATAGGAATGGTAGGGTAGAGGTCTTTTAACGTATTTATAACAAACGTTGCGCGTTCCTTCTGAGTCATTTTTGTATTTTTAAAAGTATAAATTTACGTCAAACTCATACAAATAAAAAATACGATGACCACATTAAAAAAAGGCGATGCTGCTCCAGCATTTGCAGGCAAAGATCAAGATGGAAATGTACATACCTTGGCGGATTACAAGGGTAAAAAATTAGTTGTGTTCTTTTATCCCAAAGCCAATACCCCCGGCTGTACCGCTGAGGCCTGTGACTTACGGGACAACTATGCCCGTTTTGAAGCCCAAAATTATGCCTTACTCGGCGTCAGTGCTGATTCGGCAAAAGCACAAGCGAGTTTTAAAAATAAGTATGAATTCCCATTTCCATTGCTGGCCGATGAAGATAAAGCGGTGATTCAAGCGTTTGGGGTTTGGGGTCCCAAAAAATTTATGGGGAAAGAATACGACGGTATTCACCGCACCACCTTTGTGATTAACGAAGAGGGCATTATTGATGACGTCATCACCGAAGTGAAAACCAAAGCCCACGCGGCTCAAATCTTATCCTAACAAAAAAGCCCCGAATTAACTCGGGGCTTTTGATTTATGCTTCTTCCAATACGCGATTGGGGTCGTATCCAAACAAATGATGCTGCTTGATCAAGTCCGCTGTACCCTCGGGCAACATGGCTTCCCAGCCCGGTGTACCATTGGTTATCATTTTCAAGACTTCACGAGAGAAAATCTTGAGATTCCCTCGGTCAAAGTCGGTGACATCTACCACCTTGCCATTATACGCAAAGAACTTGTACAGCTCTTTCATGCGCGGATGTACTTTTAAGTTTTGGGAAGTTATAATTTCCCCATTTTCCTCCATCGGGTAAAGGTATACTTTCAGGTCGCGGTAGAATAGTTTACCAAAGGCTTCCAAAATACCACCACTCAAATGACGGTAGTATTTTTCATCAAATATATCAATCAAATTGTTGACTCCCATCGCCAATCCCATGCGGGCCTTTGTATAGCTGGAGAAGTACTCCACAACGCGATAGTACTCTTGGAAGTTGGAGATCATTACCGTTTGCCCTAGTTTACAAAGCAATTCGGCACGGTCCATAAAGTCGCGTTCATCAATTTCGCCCTCCGAACGTAAGTTAGAAAGCGTAATTTCAAAAACAACAAAGGTATTTTCTTTTTCAACTTTATTCTCTTGGTAGAACATTTCCAACGATTTCTCGTACATGTCCATGTTCACTTTGGTCACCGGACGGAAGCTTCCGCGAATTGCCAAAATATTTTTCTTGTATAAAACCGCGGCGGGAAGTATATTTTTTCCATCAGGACCAAACATAACGGCATCGGTCATGCCGTTGCGTACCAATTGCAAGCTGATCAATCGGTTGTCAACGTTGGCAAAGCGAGGTCCCGAAAAGTTGATGGTATCGATTTCCAATTGGTCTTTGTCCAAATGGTCGTAGAGGTAGCGCAATAGTTTCTTAGGGTCATTGTATTTGTAAAAGGCGCCGTAAATTAAATTCACACCCAAAATACCCAACGTTTCTTGTTGCAAACGGGCATCATTTTCCTTAAAACGGATGTGCAAGGTGATTTCATTATAGTCCTCATCGGGTTCGACTTGGTATTTGATACCTACCCAACCATGCCCTTTGAATTGTTTTGCAAAATCAATGGTAGCAACGGTGTTGGCATAACTGAAAAACATTTTATTCGGGTGTTTGTCCCGCTTCAAACGCTCTTCAATCAAGCGAACTTCGTGATTCAACATTTTTTTCAAACGGCTCTCGGTCACATAACGACCATCGTCTTCATTGCCGTAAATAGCATCACTGAAGTCCTTATCGTAGGCCGACATCGCCTTAGCAATGGTTCCCGAAGAGCCCCCTGCACGGAAAAAATGACGCACGGTTTCTTGCCCAGCGCCAATTTCAGCAAAGGTTCCGTAAATGTTTTCGTTCAGGTTAATCCGAAGGGCCTTGTCCTTAGTTGTTGGAATCTGTGTTATGACACGATCCCCTTTTAACTTGATGTTTAATTCGTTACTAGCCATAATTCTTGTATGCCACGCAAAGTTAATAAAACGATTGCGGTATGTAAAGGGAATTAATCCTAATTTTGTATTAAATTACGCCTTATTTCCGCGGGGTATTTCTCGCTTACCACAAAAATCGTGCTACATGAAAATTTATTTTCTAGGAACAGGGACTTCACAAGGGATTCCCGTCATCGGAAGTGACCATCCCGTTTGCTTAAGTCAAGACCCGCGCGACAAGCGACTTCGGGTTTCTATTTGGGTTGAAGTAGCAGGACAGTCCCTCGTAGTCGATTGTGGTCCCGATTTTCGACAACAAATGCTCACTTCAGGCTGTACCCGCATTGATGGGTTGCTTTTTACCCACGAGCATGCCGATCACACCGCCGGCTTGGATGACATTCGTCCGTTTAATTTTCAACACGGTCCCATGCCCGTTTATGCCGAATCGCGTGTTATTGCCAATTTGAAGCAACGCTACGGCTATATATTTGCAACCGAAAATCGGTACCCGGGAGCACCGTCTGTACAGATCAATACAATTGACGCCGAGGTACCTTTTACCCTAGGGAACGTCACCATTCAGCCCATTCGTGTTTGGCACGGCGATTTGGCGGTTTTGGGATTTCGAATCGGTGATTTTGCGTATTTGACCGATGTAAAAACCATCGAAACGGCCGAATTAGAAAAATTGAAAGGACTGAAAGTATTGGTGGTGAATGCCTTACGTGAAGCACCACACGACACCCATTTCAATTTGCAGGTAGCATTAGATTTTGTAAATTTGGTACAACCAGAAGAAGCCTATTTAACGCATATCAGTCACCACATGGGCTTTCACGCGGAACGGGAAAAAACACTCCCTACCTCGGTTTTTTTGGCATACGATAACCTAGTTTTAACACTCGAATAAGCATGGCACGACAACTTTATCTTTATCTATTTATCATCGCTGCACTTTTGGCCTCTTTTACCTATGTGTACTACAGCAAACAGGTGCAAATGCAACAAAAGAAGGCAACCGCCGACTTAAAAGCGAAAAGCGATAGTATTGCACAACTCTCACAGCAGTTGGCCAATGCCGATTCCTTTTCGTTACTGAAAAACGAATATGCGCAAAATTATTTTGCCAATTTTGATGTCAAAAAATTAGAACCTTCCATCAAGGAACAGTTATTGAGTTTTAACGATAAGCCCGAAGGGAATCCGTATACGGGACAAGAGAAGTTAGGGGAGCAAAAGTTTATTATTAATTCCATGAAAGTACTCAACCACCGCTGGATCATTGCCAACTACAGCGATGGAACGTACTGGGGCGATGTGTTGATCAAATATTTTGTCGATGAAAAAGGAAAAGCTACCTTTCAAACCATGGACTCTTACATCTATCCCAAAGAGGAATACTAACGTTCAAATGTCAACATGAAAACATCTTTTTTTTCACTCCTACTTTTGGTACTCGTCAGCGCTTGTAAACCCCAATCGGAGGAAACAACTGCGGCTCAAGGACAAGTCAAAGACTCCACAATTACAGGTTCGGATAAAGACGAAAACGGTTGCTTAGCCTCAGCAGGATATACATGGTCTAAACTTAATAAAGAGTGCGTGCGGATGTTTACGGGATTGCAATTAACCCCCGTAGACCAGGCCAATACCGAAGACGAAACCCTAGCGGCCTATGTCTTATTTAGCGAAGACCGGAAGCAAGCCGAAGTCTTTTTACCCAACCAAGAATCCATGGTGCTTACCCGTGCTAGTGAGGGCAGTCCTTGGGTCAAAAACGACTATCAGTTGGTGGCATGGAAAGGGTTTATCTTTAAAAAAGGGGAAACCACCTTGTATGCGGGCGATGGTGAAATTGGACAAAAGGTAACGGGTAGCGCCGATCCAGAAGCCGAGTAATTATCGCGTAGTTTCTAGCCAGTTTCTAAAATCAAAAAAGTTTTGTGGGGCTACGCCATGGCCTACGGGGTACTCTTTGTACGTAACTGCAATGCCCAAGGCTTCCAATTGCGGTACTGCTTTTCGGGCCCATTCGACAGGAATTACCTGATCTACAATGCCATGGGAGGCAAAGACTTGCAAATTGTCTAAAGCGTTGCCTTCAAATCCTTCTACCGCAATGTCTCGATTAAAATACCCACTCATCCCCACCACACGTTGCACTTTTTCGGGATACGATACGGCAACGGCATAACTCAAAATACACCCTTGACTAAAGCCAATCAATGTTACTTGTTTGGGATCAATAGGATAGTGTTCAACTAGGGTGTCAATACATTGCGCTACACGATCGCGCGATTGACGGGCTTGTACTACATCCGAAAATTTATTTTCATCGGCGTCAAAATTGATGGCATACCACGCATAACTTCCGTACATCAGGTCGTAAGGCGCTCGCACCGAAATCACATAATATTCTTGAGGCAATTCACTCGCAAACGAAAACAAGTCCTGTTCGTTGCTTCCGTAGCCGTGCAGTAATACCAAAACCGGATGCCCCGATTGTATTGTTTGAGGTGCTCTAACAAGGTAGTGTAAGTCCATAGGCTTTATTTGGGCTCAAAGATACTAATTCCCAATGCGATTTTTCTCATCTTCCACCCCTGTATTGCGGTTTTGTGCCCGTTTTACTTGGTCATTCCCAAAGTTGTAGGTGAGGTTAAAACGAAGTTGGCGACTGTCACTTCCTCCGCGACCGTTAATGATAACATTGGCAAACTCGGTGCGCCCCGACCACGGTGAGGTAAATAATACATCCGAAACGGCAATGCGCACGTTTAATTTGTCTTTCAAAAACTTCTTCTGCAACGCAATATCCAGCGACCCCAAACTTTCCGTGCGATAGGTTCCCCCCCAAACGGAAGGCGAATTGAACCATCCTGAAATTTCCAAATTGATTTTTTTAGGAAGCGTAATATTATTTTGCCCATAAATGTTCAAAGTTTCCTGCTTAAGCGCCACAAACGAAGGGTCGGTGGGAATATAGCGGTTGCGAAAGGCATTAACACTCATGTACACATTCCACCAGCTGTTCACCTTAAAAGGGTATGAAATGCCCAAATTAATCGTTTCCTGATTGGCCACATTTTTGGTCGTCATGCGACTCTTATTCAATCCCACTGCTTCGGTCACTTGGGCAAAGAAATCAGAGACAAAACTGTAACTCAACGAGGTGTTCAATTTGTATTTGTAGGTATGCGCAACTTTAACGTTATGCACATATTGGGGTTGTAAAAAAGGATTTCCCTTACTCACCGACAACTCATCTATTTGGTATTCAAACGGATTCAATGCGTTGTAACTCGGGCGTTCGATACGGCGACTGTACGTAAGTGCTCACGAGTTGCTTTCGTTTTGCGCATACGTAATACCACCGCTGGGGAAATAATCGGTGTATTTTCGTTTTACCCGTGCCTCATTGTTTTGCTGTAAACTACTCAATTCACCATCCGAATGGGTATTTTCTATACGAAGTCCCAATTGAAAATTAAACTTCTTTACTACACGGTTGTAATTCACATACACTGCATTCACATTTTCTTTATACGTAAAGCGATTGCTCAAGGTGGTGTTAAATACGGGTTGACCGGCGGGATAATTAAATACATCAAAGGTATTTTCTGTAGATACTAACGAAGTTTTCATTCCCAGTCCCAATTTTCCCTTACCTAGGCGTTGCTCATAATCGGATTTAAATGCGGCAATAGCAATGGTGACAGGCGTGTATTGGCTGTTGATGATGGCACTTAATACGGTTGTCTCGGTGGGGTCTAAATAAAAGTTGGGTAAAAAGGTGTCACGGTCCGAATTGTAACGCCCTACATCTAAATCGGAAGTCAACGAAACGCCTGTAGTGTCTTGAAAACGATAATTTACGTTGGCATACAAGTTGTAATTTTTGTTGTGCGCTTTATTTTGGGCCACCAATACACTGTCAATAATATTGGAAGATTGTGGACGAATAGGAGTTCGAGAACGGCCATCGCCATACGCATTATTAAAATTCCCAGTAAGTACTATTCCAAACGAATGACGTCGGTTATGGGTGTAATCGACTCCCATTTTTACGTTATTGGCATTGGTCATATAATCGGTTTTCGTATCAGAATTAAAAACGCGTCCGTTCTGTTGGCGCTCAAACTCCATAAAGTTGTAACTCTTCCCAAACCGGTTGCTGTAGTTGAGGTAAGTATTGAATTTCTTACTGCGGTTATTTAGGGAAATCGAATTCACCGAGGTGCCAAAGCGCCCGATATTGTACCCCGAAGTAACCGTACCGTTCGTACCAAAGTTTTTATTTTTCTTCAATTTGATATTGACAATACCCGCATTTCCCGCTGCATCGTATTTAGAAGACGGTTGGGTAATGATTTCAATCGATTCAATATCCGTCGATTGAATGGTTTTTAGGAAATTGGTCATATCGGCACCACTCAAAAACGATTGCTTCCCATCAATGTAAAAAAGCACACCACTTTTGCCTTCCACGACTACATTATCGTTGTTGTCAACCACAACGCCTGGGGCTTTTCGCAATAATTCAAAGCCTGTATTTCCAGTAGCATTAATCGTATTTTCGACGTTAAAAACCGTTTTATCGGCCAAGACTTGCACGAGCGGCTTTTCCTTTTTGATAACAACCTCATTCAGTTGTACTGCACTTTCTTTCAGCAGGATAGGGTCCAAAATTAATTCGCTTTCGGTCACCAACAACCCTTTGCGTATTTGATCTACGTAACCTATAGAGGTTACTTTTAGACTATAAGTGCCCGGACGCAATTGTGCTATAGAAAACGCGCCCTCAGCATCGGTCAGGACGGCTTTAATCAGTTTGTTTTCGGCATCAAAGAGGGCCACAGAGGCCGCGTAAAGTGCCGTTTCTTTTTCCGAACGCACGCTTCCTTTGACGCGTCCGGTTTGCGCTTGTGCACGAAATCCGAAGCTAAAAAAACTAAGGAATACAAAAAGAATAGGGGTAATCGTAAAGGGTTTTGCTTTCAAGAGGTTTCTGATTGCCTCATTTGTCCCAAAAAGGGGAGATTGTTACAGTCGTTTCAACCATTTTTGAAAAAAAGTTCCCAACAGCGTTATCGGACGTGTGTATCCCATAACAGCGGTAAACATCCCGTAAAAAGTAAGGATACTTATGAATACCCAAAACGGGAAAGCAATGTTGAAACTTGTTTCAGGCGGCAAATTCGAACGGTTGAAATAACTACTCATCGTAAGTCCAATCAACAAAAATGTTGCAGTGAGTCCCAACCCTTGGCGCAAATGAAACGAAGTGTAGGGATTTTTTTTGTCGGCATTGACCGATAAAGCAATGAGTGGGCCAATGATGAGCACATAACTCAAAATAGCCATAGATTTACCTTCTTTGATGGTGTTTGCGTCCATATTTAATTGAGTATAATATGTTTGTCACGAGCCATACCAAGCACTTTTCCACGGGTAGGTTGCCCTAGTAAAGCGGCATTCTTGGCGGTAGAACGAATTTGATCAGTGGTAAATGTTCCCGTTCCTTCTGTGGTGAAGAGGGTTAGATTCACGGCAGCTCCTGGTGCAATGACCGCTGGAGGTAGTCCAAAAATTTCCCGCCCTGCCGTTAGTTTTTCTACAATCAATTCCGTCGGAAGCAGGGCTGCGAGTACACCCCACGCCGATTCCAGTCCAATCGACCCTTCCTGCGCCAGGTCAAATTCTACTTTTTTATATTCAATATCCACCGGATGATGGTCTGTCGTGATGCAATCGATGGTATTGTCGCGCAATCCTTCCCACAACGCTTCACGATCAAGTGCTGTCCGCAAGGGAGGGGAGAGTTTGTAACGGGTATCAAAATTTTCCAAAACCGCATCCGTAAGTACCAGATGGGCAACGGCTACACTACAGGTGACATTCAACCCGCGCGCTTTGGCCTCACGAACAAGTGCCACCGATTTGGCCGAGGAAAGGGTAGGGATATGCAATGCGCCTCCCGTATATTCGAGCAAAAATAAGTTGCGAGCCACCTGCAATTCTTCCGCCAAACTCGGAATTCCTTTGAGTCCCAAACGCGTTGCCACAATCCCTTCGTTAACCACACCATTCCCGCGAAGGGTATCGTCTTCACAAAAAGCAAGCACGCGTCCGTTGAAATCTTGCACATATTGAAGGGCAATCTTAAACAGATTGGCATTTTTCATCCCTTTTTTAAAATCGCCAAAAGCAATGGCTCCGGCTTGTTGCATGTCGTACAATTCGGCCAAGGCTTGCCCAGCACTTCCCATCGTGAGCGCCCCAATCGGATGAATGGAGGTTGCATGTCCCGAGGCTTTTTGATGCAGCAAATGAAGAACAGCGGCGTTGTCGGCTACAGGGAGCGTGTGCGGTTGTACCATGATTTCGGTGAATCCTGAGCTTGCCGCAGTTTTCAATCCGTTGGCGATGGTTTCAGCGGCTTCATATCCGGGTTCCCCCAGCACCACCGATGTATCAAACCAACCCGGAGAGACCTGCGCATGGGGTAGTTCGATGACCTCTGCTTCTTGGGGGAGCGCTAAATTTTCGCCGATCGCTGCAATAACTCCCGCATGGAGATGCATATCGACGCATTGCAGGTGGTAAGCGCTTTTGGGGTCTACAATAGTTACCGATTTAAGTACCGTAGTCATAGTTGTTGTGTTGTTTATCGGATTATTTTTTGAATAGCAATTTCTACCAGCAAGAAAAGCAATGCGAGTAGAATACACCATTTCCAAATGACAGTATCGCTTCGATCCGCTTGTAGGGTATCAAACAATTGGTCGGTTGCTGTTATCTCTTTCCATTCCGCCATCCAATTGGTGGGTACGGCTTGAAGGTCGCTCTCTGTTCGGGGGTAATTGAAGCTCAAGGTGTCGACCGCCTCTTTTTGACGTAAAAGGGTGTAATTGCCTGCCCGTTGCGGTTGGGTCGAAAAAGTAAGTTTCACTTGATTATACAGTCGTTGATGTTCGGGAATTACGTCGGTTTGCTCTTTTCGTAAGGTAACAATTTCATCGGCTCCTAGCGCTACATCAGCGATATATGGACGACTGCTGCCAAGCGTGGTTGCTTTCACTCCCGTTTTTTGAGCATTTAAAGCCATGTTGTAAAACGTAGGCACAATCAAGTAAGGCGAGTTCTTGAAATTACCCCATTCCTGTCGTAAAGGAGTCGAAAAGCAATAGATCGTTCCTGCCCCACGGGTGACAGCACTCAAAAAAGGGCGCTGATCGTTGCCTTCCAATACGGTCGGAAACGAGGTTTGTACAGTATAGCCCGCTTTTAAGGTTGGATATTGAAAATTTTCTGTTTTCTTTTCAAAAACGCCCGTATACAAGGGGTGATTGAAATTGATTTTGGTCACCAAGCGTTCGCTTACGTTCCAATCTTGGTAGACATAACCGCCACCCAGCGCGTTCAATAATGCGTTGTACGAACGCACATTGGTGTCGGTTGCTGGAATAAGAATCAAATTTCCGCCTTGCGCCACAAAGGCTTTTAAGGTGGTTTGCAACGAGGTGGGTAAAGTCGCTAGTTCGTTGAGCACAAGGGCATCTTGTTTTTCCAGTAGCGCATAGGGCAAGGTAGCTAAGGTAGTAGCCGTGTATTCAAATTCGTCGGGGGTATAGATTTTATTTAAAAAAGTAGCCGGTGCCGACTCGCTGATACTCATGACCCGACTTTTTTCGGGCTTGGAAAGCGAAAAATAGTACGTGTTGTCGTACTCCAAACTGTTGTCGTTGAGCGAAACATACCCGTTAAACTGGGTTTTTGGAAGCGTAAATTTCAGGGTTTGTCGCGGTTGATTGAAAGTGACTAAGGTTTTGGCGACCAATTTTTGACCGTCGTACAACGCCACGGGCACGGCATCAGACGTTGCGCCATACGACCGTACCGCTACTTCAATTTCATAGAATTGATCGAGCGCCTGATCAAGGTACACACTGTCAATAGCGATGTTTTGCGTTTTCTCGGCTTGAACCGGAATATAGTACCCTTGTTCATCACGATTTAAGGTCCCTAAGGCGTCAGCGCGGGTTCCTACGCCGTCGGAGATCACCACAATGTCTTTGCGAAAAGCAGAACGGTGGGCGCGAACTTGGGCAATCAATCGTTCGGGCTCAAAAGGAGTGGCGCTGTACGAAAGGTTTTGCAACTCCCGTTGAATCGACTTGATGTCGGTATTCCAAAAACTTTCGGTATTGGTAAGGAGCGAAAAAGAGGCACTTTCAGGGGCTTCCGCCAAAATGTCTTGAACCGCCCGTTTGAGCAATTCCCCTTTTTTACCCTTGGCTTGCATGGAAAATGAATTGTCAAGAATAATATAGAGTTCATTTTTCGCATTTTTCGCTTCTTTGGCCTCCCAAAACGGTTGCGCAAAGGCTAGAATCAAAAAGGTGAGCAGCAATAAACGGGTCGCAAGCAGTAGGTATTTTTTGAGGGTCGAACTTTTACGGGTTTGCACCACTAATTCTTTGAGGAATCGAACGTTGGTGAAGTATTGCGTTTTAAACCGTCGCAATTGAAACAAATGCACCAAAATCGGGAGCACCAAAAGGGAGAGAAAATAGAGAACTTCCGGATGTTTAAATTGCATTGTCGGACTTACGTTTGTGGTTTCAAAAATAACAAAAATAACCGATGTAAGATGCCTTTAACGGGAATTTAGCGCTTATCCTTTTTTGCGTTTTTCATTCCTTTTGCGTTCTACAGCGCGATTGCGTGGTGCCGTTTTTCGGGGTTTTCGTTTGCCGGGTCCGCCCAAATTAACTTTCTTATTTTTATCTTTTTTCTCCTGAAAAGCCGCACCGCCCTCCAATTTGGGTCGCTTAAGTAGCAATTTGATTTTCTTTTTGTCTTTTTCAAATTCCAAGAGTCGGTTGACCACTTCAATATCCTCGGGAAAGGGGAGCAGCGTGAGTTCTTTCTCCATGAGCATTTCGGCTTCGAGTTGGATTTCCTCCTCCCGCGGACTTACAAAACTAATCGCGATACCTGATTTGTCGGCCCGTCCTGTTCGCCCGATACGGTGAATGTACTGTTCGGGACTTTCAGTCATTTCAAAATTGATGACGTGGGTAATATCCGAAATATCCAAACCCCGCGCCATAACATCGGTGGTCACTATGCCACGGAGTGCACCCTGTTGAAAAGCCGCCATGGTATTGAGTCGGTAGTTTTGCGATTTGTTGGAATGAATAATCCCCAATTGATCGGGAAATTCGGGTTCTAACGCTTGTGCAATTAGATCGACCGATTTTTTGTTGTTGGCAAAAATTAATAGGCGCTCCATCGAGGGGTCGTTGTGCAACAGCTGTTTGAGCAAATTTAGTTTGGTCAAAAAGTTAGGCACCCGATAGGCATACTGTTCTATCTTCTCCAATGGGGTTCCCGAGGGTGCTAAGCTCACCTCTTCGGGGAACTCAAAATACGCGTCGAGCATGGCATCTACTTCATCGGTCATCGTTGCTGAGAAGAGAATATTTTGGCGTTTTTGGCGCATCATGGAGAGGATGGCGGTTACTTGAGCGCTGAAGCCTAGGTTGAGAATTTCATCAAATTCGTCGATGATGAGTTTTTGCAAGGTATCAAACCGCACGACGTTGTCTAGGGCCAAATCCATAATCCTTCCTGGGGTTCCCACCAAAATATCAACGCCTTCATAAACCGCTTTCTTTTGGGTATTGATGTTAACGCCTCCATACACGCCTAGGGTGCGAATGGACATGTATTGGGTGAGTTGGGTGACCACTTCGGTAATTTGTACCACAAGTTCACGGGTAGGGACAAGGATAACCACGCGCGGCGTTTCGGAAGCCATAAACTTCCACGGTTTTAAAACGGGGAGGAGGTAAGCCAATGTTTTCCCCGTTCCTGTTTGCGCAATCCCGACAACATCCCTCCCCGAGCTAATGACTGGAAAGGCCCGTTGCTGAATGGGCGTAGGTTGGGTGAGTCCCATTTCGTCTATCGCTTTTTGGAGCGCTTTGGGCAATTGCAACGATTCGAAAGTGGTCATGGTAGGTGAATTTCCGGCAAAGGTATGAAAAAGAAGGGAGTCGACAGTTATCAGTCTACAGTCTACAGTCTACAGTCGGCAGTAGTCAGTAGTCAGTAGTCAGTAGTCAGTCTCTAATCACTATTCCCCCTTTGGGGGCTAGGGGGCTCACTAATCACTATTCCCCTATGGGGGCTAGGGGGCGAGTCAACAGCCTGCCTGCCAGCGTGGGCAGGTCACTAGTCAAGTTTTTTTGATAGTTATACGGCTTAGTTTTTTGGAGGGGTTGGGCAACAGCTACCGCTGTTGTGTGCAGTTATGATATTTTGACACCAAAACTTTCCAATATTTTATTTCTATCTTTTTCAATCTGTTTTGCGTCAACTCTATAAAACTCATTTGGGTTTTGGACCATTGTGTTGAAACTTAAGTTTATCATCTTTTTATCTGTAAATGTGAATGATGGACTTTTGGGAATATTAAGTCTTAAGGCAGATATTTCAGCTAATGCAAATAAATCGGTTGGAAAATCTTTAAGCTTATCGTTTTCCATTAAAAAACTTGTCAAATTTGTCATGTTTTTAGAGTTTAGGTAGTTTTTACAAAGGAAACCATCAGCAATTGATAATATCAAAACTAAGCCATTTATGCTAATTAGAATAGTAGATGGATAGATTAATGTTTTTAGATTAAAGTCTGTTTTTATTGTCTTAAATGCATATAAACTTGATGGTAAATTGAAACCGGAATTGAGTTGATATGCTTTTTGAGTTAGTATAAAATTTTGGCTATTAATTATTTCGAAACATAAATTTCTCCAATCTTCATTTTTCGTTTTTAGAAAATCACTATAAAATAAACCATAGTATATTTTGGATAGCCATGTTGTGATTAATGGAATAGGAGTGGATGAGTATTCATATATTAAATTTCTTTGATCATCATTATTTATAATGTTATGTAAATTGTCGGTATCCTCTAACAACGATAATATTTGATTTTCAAATTCACTACCGAAGTTATTATTGCATTTCGAATGAGCTGGAACTTTGATTCTGCTATATTGAATAGAATATTCTCCTGTTAAAGTTGCTTCCTTAATATTTAACTTTCCCAGTAAGCTGTTTGGAATTATATGTTCGAGTGTTTTTTTGTCGATAATTTCTTTATTGCAAAAAAAGCACTTTTTGGAATATTCTTCTTTCATAGTTCTGGGGAATAATTTCACACAACGTTCCGCTATCCGACTCTAGCGAAGCCAGCGAATAACTTATTTTAACTAAGATAAAATATTTTCGTGAGGAAAGAAGTTCAATTCAAGAAAAACTAGCTACAGCGTATAATCACTGTTAGTACCAGTTTAATATTGTTTGCCGTTAATTTTGCCATGAACTAATTTAACTGCTTCTTCTATATTAATTTTGCGGTCCATAAATATTCTCTCCGTGTCAGTTTCAACAATTCAGAATTTTGTTTTTTCTGCATAGTTATGTAGCCTTCCCCGTTTTGTAGCCTTCCCTAAAAACGAGGTTGTTTATAGGAATTATTTTGAAAAATTTTATTTTGTATGAGTTGTGAAACAGGTACGGCTGTTGGCAGAAGTAATAATTCTACCAATCTTCAAATTTCGCTTCCATAATAAATTCAACACCAAGTTTAAGCTGTAACTTTTTAATAATTTCTTCCGCTTCATCTAAATCTTCAACTTCTGCAAATTCTCTTATTTCTTCTGCACTTTCATCAATAAAATATTCTGTGATCATACTACAATAGGTTTCTTCTTCCCATTTTTTGAGTTTTTCAAAATCTCCATCTTTTATGTGTGAAGGATATTTTCCATCTTTTATTACTTTTTTTAACTCTTTAACAATTAATTCTTTGTCTTCGTCAGAAAAACTTCCGTTTTTCTTTTGAAATGTTATTATTGCTCCAAAATCACTCATAATTTTTATTTTAATTATTTACCATTTTCCAAATAAAGCACTTGCTGGCCCAAGTGCTCCTCTTTCTAGTCTGTTTTTCCAAATTTTAGGACTTATTCTTGCCCAAGGATAATCTTTTCCGCCCCATTTTATTATAGTTGGTGTGCCATAAGCTTTGTCGCTTTTGGTTGTGCCTAAAGCCCATTCACCGCCCAAATGAAATATAAATGCTTCTCCGAGATATGAATAAAATATATTACACAATTCATCATAAGTTAAATTTATTTTATTAGGGTTTTTATAATTTAATTCATAAAAGATTTAATATTCTCGATTTCTTCAAAACTAAAAGTTAACTCTTCTAATTGATTGAACTCTTTAATTTTTCTCAACGCATTTGGAATGTTTTGCAAAAAAACTTCGTAATCTTGTTTTAATTCTTTTAAAGTCTTTCTCCATTATTTATAAAGTATTATTTTCATTTTATCTACCATTTGCCGAAAATTAATCTTGGGTTCATATCTTCAATTCCAAACTTTTCTAACCTTCTTTTCCATATCATTGGGCTAATTCTACTCCAAGGATAATCATTGCCCCCCCATTTTATTATAGTTGGCGTACCATAAGCTTTGTCGCTTTTGGTTGTTCCTAATGCCCATTCTCCACCTAAATGAAAAATAAATGCCTCGCCTGAATACGCGTATAAAGTATTACATAACTCTTCATAAGTTAAATTCAGTTTATTAGGTTTTTCATAATTATCGATGTAAATTTTAAACATAGTTTCTATTTCTTCATAAGAATATGATAGTTTTTCAATTTTCAAAAGAGTTTTACAATGCTCTAAATAGTTTGGTATTTTTTGTTGAAAAATCATATAATCGTTTTTCAACTCTTTTAATGATTTTTCCATTATTTATAAAGTATTATTTTGAACTTACTTTTTACATTTACATTTGTTACTTTTTCAACTCTTTTTATTTCATCTACAATAAAATCAAGAGCTTTTTCGTCGATGCCTTCCATAATGTGCCATTCAACTTCTTTAATATCATCATCTAGTTTACGAGCTAAAATGTCAATATCTTTTTTGACTTGCTTTTGAAATGCTTTTGTGTTTTTTATAAAACCTGATTTTATTTCTTTGGCTGTATTATTGGCAACATTATCAATAAAACGTTTTGTGTAAGCAGTTACTATGCTTTCTGTTTGTTTTATTCCTCCATATAATTTTTCAAAAATCTGTTCGGCAATTTTCCCTTTTTCAAAGTTTATGTATTGCATTTTGCGTAATCTCAAATAAGCTTCTTCGGATATTTTGCGAGTTTTAGATAGAAAATCTCTTTTCCATTGCATCGAATTTGAGAAACTGTCGGCATCTTTGCCAATATGGTATAATTTACTTTCAAAGTCTTGTCGAAATCGTACTTTGCCTTTTTCTATAAATTCTTTACCATATTTTTTTATTAAATCATCAACGCTTGCACTTGCAATATTATCAAGACTACCTTCAAAAAGTGACAATATTTTTTCTTTTAACCATTCAACTAATTTTCCATTTTTGATTGCGTCTATTAATTCAGCGATTTGTGTTTTTAACCAAGTGATTAAATCACTTGCGGTTTGTGCAACTTTTTTACCAACTTGCGTGCTTAATTTTATTCCTTTTGATGCTAATTGTTCTGCTTTTGTCGCTAACCTTGAGATTTTTGAAGTTAGTTCTGCTGCAATAGATGCTCCGCCTGTAAAGAAAGCTAAAACGGCATCAAGTATGAGTTCAAAAGCAACTGCTCCAACAAAATACGCCCAAAAATATTCTGAATAGCCTTTTATTTTTTGAGCAATATTGTATGTAAATTTATACATATCATCTCCAAATGTCAATATTGAAGTTTTTATTCCTTCAAAAATTTGTGAGGCATTTTCAGAAATTAAATCAATCATTTCTTCAATAAACTCTAACTTTTCTTGATGTTCTGCTACTGCGTTCGGCGATAGTTTTTCTAATTCTAGAAAAGGAATATTACCAACAACAAAAGAGATTATTGCTAAAATGGATTGCAAAAAAGAAATTAAACCATTTATTAAACCGCACAGAAAAGCATTCAATTTTGCTAATTCTGCTCGGACTTCATTTTTTAATATACCACTTAATTTTTTGATAAAATCTAAAATACTTGTTGCAATTTCTTTTATCTTTCCATAGATTGCTTTAATTGTAGGAAAAAGATTTTCTTCCATATAACTTTTAAACCAAGCCCAAACATAATCATCGACTCGGTTAGGCGTTGCTCTGACAATTGTATCTGTAATTCCTAAAACAATATCATCGATGTTAGCAACAAGGTTGATTAATATATTTGTTCCAACAGGATTTAAGGTTTTTTCAACAGGTTTGTAGCCATCCATTCCACGAATATTATTGAAAATATGTATTGGAATTAATGGTTTAAATGTAATTTCTCCGTTTTGGAAACCATTTACTTTATTATGGTTTGGTCTTAAATAGTATTCTTGGTATTCATAATTTATTTCTGTAAACTTCCATTTCTCCATTGCAGTTACGCCTGTGTTCATCCAATCTGCAAGTTTATTATTTAACTCTAAAATAGATTTTATAGTGCTGTTTGCACTATTTGTCTTTAATATTTCTAGTAAAATTGCATCTTCAAGTGTACTTGCATCAATTTTATTGTTTTCGTAGAATGCAATTCTTTTTGACCATTCAGTTACATTTTTAGAATAAAAATCATCTTGTTCAACTTTTATTTGTACTTTTCGTTCCCAGGCTTTACGTCTGTTGCGGATTAAAGAAGCCGAAACTTTTCGATTTTGCACTGACTTCAAAGATACAAAACAAACTGTAAATTAAGCCCAAAACCCGCAATAGCGTAAAACCTGTGTGCTTGTTGCACAACTCAAATGTACAAACACTTGCAAGAATAATAACTATTTAGTAAATTTATTCATGCAAGGAAAGAAACAATTACAGCCGCAATTATTCACTTCAGTTAATTTATTGGATTTGGTTCCTGTAGATAATTTTTATAGAAAATTGTTGACCGAACTTGATTTACATTTCATTTATAAAGCTACCCAAAAATATTATGGCAAAGAAGGGCAAGAGAGTATTGATCCTGTCGTATTCTTTAAGATACTGTTGGTGGGATATTTGAACAATATCAACAGCGACCGTCAATTGATTGCTTTTTGTAGTGATAGCTTATCCATTCGTTTGTTTTTGGGCTATGATGTCCATGAGCCTTTGCCCTGGCATAGTACCATTAGCCGCACCCGAAGTTTGTATGGCGAGGAAGTATTTCTATCGCTTTTTAAAAATGTATTGGCACTTTGTGTTCAAAAAGGCATGGTTCGCGGCAAACGTCAAGCCGTGGACAGCGTATTTATTAAAGCCAATGCTTCAATGGATAGTTTGGTAGAAAAAGAAGTGTTGGACGATGCCAGTGCGTTTGTCAACGAATTGGAAGCCAATAGTGAGTTCAAAGTCACCACTACCCGTAAGAAACTGGTAGCACAACACCACGCCTGGCAAGAAGAAGCTTATAAAGGCATGCCTAATGCTACAGGCAAAGACAAAATAGACGAATTTGGAAATATCATTCGTCCCAAATACCTCTCCAACCACACCCACTACAGTCCCACCGATCCCGATGCCAAGATAAGCGTCAAACCCGGTAAAGCCCGGCAATTAAACTACTTTGGACAAATAGCCGTAGACGATGCACACCATGTTATCACCGGAGCTTGTGCCGATTTTGCCGACAAAAGGGACAGTCAGTGTTTGGAACAAATTATCGAACTCACCCAAGAGAACCTCGCTCAAAACGATATTGAACTCGAAGAAGTACTCGCCGATGGTGGCTATAGCAGTGGCGAAGCCTTGGCCTATTTGCACGACAAAAATATTGATGCTTACATCCCAAACTTTGGACAATACAAACCCGAGCGCGATGGGTTTATCTTCAACAAAGAACAAAACCAGTATGAATGCATTAAAGAAGGCGGTAACCAAGCCAAACTCCTTTTTAAAGGCGAAAAGACCGACAGCAAAGGCTACACGAAACGAACCTACAGAAGTAGTGAATCCGATTGTAAAAACTGTCCGCTACGCGAATCCTGCTGTGGTAAAAGCACCAAGTTCAAAAAGATAGACGACAGCATCCACAAAGAACACTACGATCGAATGCACCAAAAACTTACTCAAAACCCATACTACGCCAAGAAAATGGTACGTGTAAGAAGTAAAACAGTAGAACCCGTCATTGGTACCTTAGTCAATTTTACCAACATGAAACGGGTCAATACCCGAGGAATACAAAATGCTAACAAACACGTTTTGATGGCAAGTCTAACCTATAATCTCAAGAAATATCTACGTTTTATTACCCAAAAACCTTCCCGTTTAGCCCAAGTTATAACCCTCAAACAAGAAAAAGACTTGATGCGGATAAAAAGCCTCTTTTTTGACTTAAAAAACGCCATTATCAGCCCTCCAAATTTTGGAGTTTTGGACTACAACTAAAAAATAAACCTCGCTTATCCCGAAGTTTCGGGAGCTTAAACGAGGTTGTTTTTTACGAATTATTTTGAAAAATTTTATTTTGAATGGGTTGTGCAACAGTTACTGCTGTTGTGCGTAGTTCTTATTATTTTTTCTTACAATATATCTTACTGTCTTTAAGTTTAAATCCAATGCTTGAATATAAATTTATTGCAGCCAATCTATGGTCTTCTGTAAAAAGAAGTATTTCAGAAAGTTCTTTTTCTTCACCTACTTTAACTAATAAGTTTATCAGTTTTCTTCCTATTCCTTTTCCACGTGAAGCTGAGTCTACAACTACATCTTCAATCCAACCCTTGTTTCCAGATATAACTTTGTAGGTACACATTAATGCAATTCCAATTATTTTATTATTATCCTCACAATATGCAACTGTAATTTGGTTTTTCTCATTCAATATTTCTTCAAGATCTAACTGAATTTTGTTTGGACTTAATTGACGGAATAATTCAGAAACTTGCTCTTTAATGTCTATGTTTAAATCATTTTTGTTTAAAATAGCTGTTTTCATATCTTTTTAAGTTTTTTTCAAAATACAATTTTATTAAGTTAATATTTTATTTCAAATTTTGAATATAAGTTATAATTATCTAGTCACACGGCAGAATTACGCACAACGTCAGACTGTGAAAAAACTTCACAACCTTCCCAACAAATATAGTAAAAACCTAGGAAGAAGAGTAGTTATTTTGTATCTTTAACCATGCAACATATACAAGGAATTTCCCGCAATCAGCTACAAGTTTCCAGTCTCG